>JAAWSO010000020.1 GCA_022801595.1 Clostridiales bacterium
CGGGCAAAATTTGGTCGATTGTTGTCCGTGTGTGAAAAGGAGCCTTGCCAATTTTATTGTAAATATGGAGGGAATTATTGATGAAGGTGAATCTTCCCAAGTTGGAAAAAAATAAAAATAGTACAGGACCCAATTTTATCAGAAGTCCTATTAAACTGACGGTTTCACTTCTGGTGTCCAATCAGATTGGAACCATTCGAAAATGTATGGAATCCTTAAAGCCAATTTTAGATGCAGTCCCCAGCGAGTTGATCGTGGTGGATACGGTGGGACCGGAAAATTCAGACGGTTCCTTGGCGATTGCCAAAGAGTATGCCGATCAGGTGATCCGGTTTGAGTGGTGCGATGATTTTGCCGCCGCCCGGAATGCTGGGCTCAGCCGGGCAAAAGGCGAATGGTTCTTATTTGTGGACGACGACGAGTGGTTCGAAGATCCCACAGAAATCGTTGCATTTTTTCAGAGTGGGGAATATGAAAAGTATGGCTGTACCCAGTATGCGGTGCGAAGCTATGAAGATGAAGAGATGACGAGATATTCCGATGGGTGGGTAACTCGCCTGGCACGGCGTACTCCGGAGATGAAGTTTATTCATCCCATTCATGAGATGCTTTCCCCGGTCTATAAGCCGGAGAAAAAGTTTTTGTGCTATGCGCACCATGTGGGCTACATCTTCAAGAATAAAGAAGAAAAAAAAGAGCATTTTCATCGTAACGTATATCCTCTGTTGGAGGAAATAGAAAAGCATCCCAATGATCTCCGTTTGATGATGCAACTGATTCAGGAGTACATATTTAATGGTGAGTATGAAAAAGCGAAAGAGTATTGCCATCGGGCAGAAACTGCAAATGATGATCCCTTATTTGATGCAATATGGAATTGGATTGTAACCGCACTGATCAAAGCGTTGATTTTGCAGGAACACAAAGAAGAGGCGATGGAAGAAGGCCGAAGACTGCTGGAATTGCCACGGACAAACGACTTGGCAAAGCTTAACATTACCTATCTGATGGGGAATGCGGCGGAGAGCCTGCAGGATTACGAAACAATGATGGAATGCGCCAAGGAATACCATCGGTTGGCGCAGTATTTTGACGAGCATCAAGACAAAATGCTGGAACAAGTCATGCTTTCCCAGGGCGATATTTTGATGGAAGACCGAAGGAAAGCAGCCTATCGGGCTATGTTCCTCAGTTGTAAAAAGCTGGAGCGGTATGAAGAATTGTGTACGTTTGCGGAAGGGATATCCTGGGACAAAGAGTACATGAAAGATAAGCTGTATTTGCTTTTGCTTCTGGAAGCGGCGGATAAGACGGATCGCTATGATATCATTGCCCGGACAGTGGAGAAGCTTTTGGCGCAGGGAGAGATCCCAGAAGAGTTTCAGAACGCTTTGCAGCAGGTTTGCAATAGCAGCGATGGGGATAGGAAATATCAGTGGCGCAAAACATTGGCGGGAATCGAAAGCGATGATCCTTATTTTTTGACCTTGAAAGCTTGGTGTACCCAACAGGATGGCGGGGATGTGGCTGCCGCCTTGCAGGAATGTTTGGATCATGGCGTAGATTGTGCCGCACCGCGGCAGGATTTGCTGTTGGTTTGCCTGAAAGCGGGCTTCGATCCCACCCCATTTTTGGCTCCCCTCTATTTGGAGGATTGGGTGGCTGCTTTCCATCTTTTGGTAAAAGAAATGTCCATAGGGGAGCTGCAGGAATTGCTGCGTTTAGCGGATCAGATCCTATATCCGGCCAGTCAGGAAAAATTTTATTTCTTAGCAAAGTTGATTTATCAGAAGATTCTGGTGGATGTCGAGACGCCCGGGGAGAAGCTTTGGGAGGAAGCCGGAGAGTATATTCGATACACCATGGCATACAGTCAAAACCTTTACCGGGAAGAGATGTTTGCACCGGATCAGAGAAGCAACCTGCCAAGGGAAGTGCTGTTTGCTCTATCCTTGAAGGAAGCCAGGGATGCCAAAGACAAGCAAGATTGGAAACAAGCCTTTGCTATGCTCAAGGAATGCGTGCGTGCATATCCGCCGAATAAAGAACTGGTGAATCGGCTGGTTGATCAGATTCAAACAGATATGGAAGCGGAACAAGAACAGTTTGCCCAGTTTGCGGAAATGGCTACGAAGATTAAACAGAGTATTCATCAGATGATCGGTTCAGGGCAAGTTCTGGAAGCCAGAGGGATTTTGGATCAACTGAAGGCATTGATGCCTCAGGACCCAGAAATCCAGGATCTGGAGAAAAAGGTGTCCATGAGCGAACGGCTCAACGATCTCACAACTTTAATGCATTGATTTAGAAAATGGAGAATCAAACATGGACAATATGAAACAATTGCAGGATGCCATTAGGCGGGAAGATTGGAATGGGGCCCTGGAAATCATGGAAAAATTGGAACCGGAACAGCGGAAATGCTTGGAAGGTTTCTATGTGTTGGGGATGCTCAGCTTACATTGCCAGCAATATGAACAGGCGCAAGGCTTTTTTGTATCGGCTTTGGAATACAAGATGGATGATCCAGCCTGTTTGTATCAGCTTGGCTTTACGTGTTTTCAATTGGGGCAGATGGAGGAAGCGGAGGAATTCGTTTCTCATTGTGAAGCAGCAGCAGGCTCTGGTTCGATTTGGAGCAAAGCTTCCAAAGAGCTGCGCAAGTCGATCCAAGCCAGCAGCCACCCCAGAAAGGTATTAATGGCCGCTTATTATTTTCCTCCTTTAGCTGGCTCCGGTGTATATCGTTCCATAAAGTTCGCCAAATATTTGCCGGATTATCAGTGGACGCCGGTGGTTGTGTCCACGGACCGGCCGCCAAAAGGCTGGAATTTTTCCGATGAGAGCATGGTTGGAGAAATCCCGGAGCAGGTGGACGTCCATCGCATTCCCGATCCAGTCAACACCATCCAAGGAGGGGTTTCCTTCACCCTCGATTATATGCAGGAAGTTTTGGACTTTTTGGGGTTTGTTTTGGAGGATCACCCGGAAGGAAAACGGCTGTATGAAAAACTTTTACAGTCCGACCAAGGCCGCAAAGCGATGCTGCAATTTCCCTGCGGCGCACTTTGTTGGGCATATGAAGCGAGCCAGTTTATTGAGCGTTCCGTAGATTTTGCCAGCATGGACGTCATGTATACTACATCCGGTCCCTCCAGCGCTCATTTAATCGGGTACTATTTCAAGAAAAAATATGGGATGCCTTGGGTGGCGGATTTCCGGGATGAATGGACCAATAACCCATACGCTAATTTTGACCGGAAACAGCCTGTCCATCAATTAATGTATGATTTAGAAAAACTGATTTTACAGCATGCCGATTGTTCCTTGACCATTTCAGAAGTAGCTGTGGAAAATTATATCCGTACTTTCTCGATTCCAAAGGAAAAAATTATTTCCATTACCAATGGATACGACGAATGGGATTTCCGAAATATTTATTTTCCAAAAGAAAAGAATGCCGTTTTTACCATCACTTATAGCGGCCTTTTATACACCCAACAGAGGAACATGTCTCCGATTTTTGCCGCAATCCAGGAATTGATCCGTGAGGGAAAGATCGATCAAGAAAAAATAAAGTTCCGAATTATGGGTTCCAGCGAACAAGACAACCTAAGCCTGGCAAAGAAATACCAGTTGGAAGATAACCTCCATCTCATGGGTTATTCCCCTCATCAGAAAGCATTGCAGCTCTGCGTGGATTCGGATTTACTGTTGTTGTTTATTGGCGATGATGTCCGGTTCAAAGGGGTATATACCGGCAAAGTGTTTGAGTATTTACGCTGTGGCAGGCCGATTTTAGCGTTGGGGCCAAAAAATGGCGTGGTGGATCATATGCTGCGGGAGACAGGGCATGGGAAAACCATGACCAGCAAAGAAACCAAAGAGATCAAGGAATTTATTTTACGGCACTATCAGGAGTGGGAATCCAGCAGGGAAAATGTTTACCAGATCAGTGATCACATCCAAAAATATGAGCGGCGCTATCTGACCGGGATTCTTGCCCAAGCGTTGGCAGGGGCAGCGCTTGGGGATCCGGATTGGGAGGCGGATATCTCCAAAACCATCCAGGAGCAAAAGGAAGCGTTCGTGAGTAAAGTGGAGGAGTTCCCCAGCGATGTGTATGACAAAGCGTATCGGTCCGGAGGAGCGGGGGGCAGCTATCACAAGCATTATACCCAAAGCTTTTATTACCCTTCCTGGCTGTCCATCCGTCCTTATTTGGTTTTGCTGGACCGGGATACCGCAATTTTAGATATTGGGTGTGGTGTTGGACAGTTCGCCAATTTCCTGTTTGATCAGGGCTTTTCGAACTATCGAGGACTGGATTTTTCAGGGGAAGCGATCCGTATCGCCAAGGAATCCAACCCGGAACATGCCCAAAAATTTTTCCAAGGGGATGCTTTTCAGTCGGATTTCTTTGCCGGCCAGTATGACTTAGTCATCATGTTTGAGATCTTGGAACATATTAATCAGGATTTGGAGCTAATCGAGTTGGTACGCCCTGGGACGAAAATGATCGTTTCGGTCCCCAATTTTCCAGACCCTTATCATGTGCGGTATTTTCAAAATATAGAGGAAGTCAGCCAGCGCTATGGGCAGGTTATGAACATTTTCGATACCAAAACCTTTGCGCTCAATGCTCACAATAAGCTTTTTTATGTCATTGGGGAAAAGAAGTAATGCATGCGCCTCTGAAAAATGAAAAAGCGGTTATGGGTATTCCAAACCAATTGACCTGGAATGCGGCTGGTATTCCAGGTTTTTTTGTCCTCAGGGTCACGATTGCTGGGGAAGAATCTGTGTTTTAAAATTATTTAGGAGTCGAGGTAATGAATATGGAATATTGGGGTAGGAACCAAGATTGCAGATTTTTATTTTGCAAGTTGCAATCCCTGAAAAACAGCCGGAACGATCTGGCTCTCTATGAGGAGCATAGGATCAATTTATATGAATGGATGACAGTGCGGTCGGAACAGTTGTCGGACTGGGATTCCTATCAGGAACTGTATCAATGGATGGTTCCTTATGGGAAAGGAGCGTCCCAGGGGCAAAAGCCGCCTGGCGATCCCCTTGGTGACGGGGAGGTCCAGGAGCTGCTTTCTCGGGGCAAAGCCCTTTTGCGCGATCTCTTATCCGGTTTGCCCGTTGAGGTTTTCCTCTCCTCTCAAGTAAATACCAAGGAATTTGATTCTATTAGCAAGATAGCAACCTATTTTTCGTACGAAAAATACCGAAGCATCCCGAAGGATACTTCGGTATTAAGGATTCTTGTGGTGGCGGAAAAAGAAAAAGAAACATTCCGGCGCAGACACCCGGAATGTGAAGTGTTTAGCGTAGAAGAAATTCATCAATATGTGTCTGGGTTTTACCAGTTGGACGAATTGACCTACACCAAACTATATATCGATTCCCGCTATCAAATGCTATGTGACCAGCCGAAAATAGACACTCTTATTGTGGGGGCTTCCGCAGCTCGTTCGGATTTTTTGGAATCGTGTATGTCGTCTCCTGCTGTGTCTCTTGGGATTACCGGATTGGATATGTACTATACCTGGAAAAGTGTAGAGAAAGCATTGGAGTGCAATCCCAATATCAAAACCGTGGTTTTTCCCATGTGTTATTATACCCTGTTTTTATCGTTCCGCAATCATCCCAATCCGGTGCAGCAATCGGTCATGGATAAAATTGTCCAGCCGATTTTTGAATCAGCAGGACCGTATCCTTTCACCTGCTCCTTGGAAAAACAGAAGGATAAAAGGGAGCCTATGTTGGACGCCATGGTTTCAGCCGAAAAGTTTTGTGAGCAATATGACGCTAGGATCACCAGGCAGTTGACCAAGCTTCCATATTACAATCAACAATTTTATCAACGGCCTGCCAATGGACAGAATACCTACTGTTTCCGGGATAAATCAGCTCCACAAAACAGCCGGGCTGTGGAGGTTTTGATCCAGATGCAGGAGCGGCTGTTTCGGGAAAGCAACGCGGGGGAAAACACCGTGTATTTGGAAGAACTGATGAAGCTGTTGCAGCGGAAAAAGATATCCTTGCTGGTGGTAATTCCGCCCGTGACCGACTATTATCAAAAAGCAAGCAATCCAAAATATCACGACTTTTTTTATCAAACTCTGGCGCCGATGATCCAACAATATGGTTTTTCTGTGTTGGATTATTATGAGTCGGATTTATTTTCCTATGAGGATTATGTGGATTACGATCATTTAAATGAAAAAGGCGCGCGCAAATTGTCAAAGCTGGTTTCCGGTCATTGCGACCAGTGAGGGAGGAAAGAACGTGAGATACAAGTTAATTACCGAATATTTAGAAGAAACTGCGGCGAAGTATCCCGATAAAATCGCCGTGGTGGACGAGCAGTCCCAGGTACCCTTCCGAGAGCTTCGCAGCCAGGCATTCCGGGTTGCGGAGGAATTGATGCACAAAGGGGTTTTCAAAAAGCCAGTGGCTGTGTTGATGGAAAAAGGAGCGGCATGTTTTTCTGCCTTTTTGGGTGTGGCATACAGCGGCAACTTTTACACCCCTATCGACAGCAAAATGCCTTTGGAGCGGGCGGAAAAAATCTTAGATACCCTGGAGCCAGCCTGTTTGATTGTCAGTGAATCGTGCCGGGAAGCGTTCGCGGATCTCATCCGAAAATATCCAGTGATTTCCTACGAGGAAGCCCAGCGGAAACCGGAGGTTTGTGAAGCGGAAATTCTAGCCCTCAGCCGCCAATTGGTGGATGCGGATGTATTGTATGTGCTTTTCACCTCTGGTTCCACTGGCGTTCCCAAAGGGGTGATTATCAGTCACCGATCTGTGATTGATTACATTGAGTGGGTAGCGGATACTTTCCAGATTCAGGCGGAGGACCGGTTTGCCAATCAGGCTCCTTTTTATTTCGATAATTCAATCCTGGATCTTTACACCAGTATCAAAACCGGCAGTACCCTATACATCATTCCAGAAAAGCTGTTTACATTCCCCATTCAGCTTTTGGAGTATTTGGATCAAAACAAGATCACCACGATTTTTTGGGTTCCGTCCGCTTTGTGCCTGGTAGCGAATTTAAAAGCATTAGGAAAGGTGAAGTTAGATCACCTAAAACGCATCCTATTTTGCGGCGAACCCATGCCAAACAAACAGCTTAATTTATGGAGAAAAGCCTATCCAGCTCCGCTGTATGCCAACTTATACGGCCCTACGGAAATTACCGATGTTTGCACTTATTATATCGTAGACCGGGAGTTTGACGATGCGGAACCATTGCCGATTGGATACCCTTGTAACAACACGGATATCTTGGTTTTAGACGACCATCAACAGCTTGTGACCAAAGACAGCGGCGGCATAGGAGAGTTGTGTGTTCGGGGCACGTCCTTATCCTATGGCTATTACCGGAACGAAGAGAAAACAAAAGAGGCGTTTATCCAAAATCCCTTACATTCCTGTTATGCGGAAACCATTTACCGTACCGGTGATTTGGTGAAATATAACGAGCATGGCGAACTGATTTTTCTTTCCAGAAAGGATTTTCAGATTAAGCATATGGGCCATCGCATTGAGCTGGGGGAGATTGAAAACGCGGTGATTTCTCAGCCGGAAGTTCGGAATTGCTGCTGCCTTTATGACGATAAGCGAAAGAAAATCGTTTTGTTTTATGAAGCTGACGGGGAGCTTACTGACCTGAAAACACGGTTGAAAAACAAGGTGCCAGACTATATGATTCCCAGCGTGGTCAAACGGCTCGATGCCATGCCTCTCAACCTAAACGGTAAGATTGACCGCAATCAATTGAAACAATTGTGATTTCTGGAAAGGAGGCGTTTCGATGCATCAAAAATATATTGTAGTAGGAACGGGAAGTTTGGCCGTAAAAATTGCAGAATATCTCAAGGAGCAGAGAAGGGATGTAGCGGTCTATGAAAAACCGCTTGCTCATTCTTTCACGGCAGGAGAGTCATGCGCCGCAAAACAATTGGAATACAAACAGTTGACCGCAGACGAAATGACGGCTCAACTTCTTTCTGATCTGGAAACCGATAAGCTTACGGTGATCAGCGCGATCAACACCTATCTTTTTCCCAGAGCGATTATTGAGCATCCCAATTTTTACGGCATCAATTATCACAATGCGCTTTTGCCCCATCATCGTGGGATGAATGCTGAGGCTTGGGCTATTTTTCATATGGACCCGGATTCCGGTATCACTTGGCACCGGATTATTGAGCAAGTGGACAAAGGTGAGATCATTTGTCAGAAAAAAATTGCATTACCTACATCCATGACCTCAATGAAACTTCTGCGGATTCAGCGCAATTTAGCTTTTCAGTTATTTACGGAGTTTGCTCCTCAATTGCTTGATGGCAGCTTATCCACGTATCAGCAACCCGATGAGCCTGGGGAGTTCCACAGGCTCCATGCAGTGCCCAATGAGGGATATTTGGATCTTTCCTGGAGTATGGAGAAGATTTCGGCATTTTTGCGCGCTATGGATTACGGAGTTTTATACACATTAGGAAAGCCGAAGATTAAGCTGGACCATACATACATACATACATACATACATACATACGCTTGCGGACGGTATCGAATTATACAAAATAATTTTCCGGCAGAGCGAGATGAGGTTGTGGTTCGGGATGATACGATTGCAATTATTAAAAAGGGCAGTAGCCAAAGTGTAATCTTGTCAGGCTTAGAAGAACTACAAACTGGATAGTACCTTAAAGAAAGGGATTGCACAAAGAAGGTAGAGCGATGCAAATTGAACCAATTACCAAACAGAACTTAGATCTTTGCGTGGATATTATTTTTGAAAGTGAGCTAGGAAAGCGATATTATCCTACAAGGAATTTGCTAAAAAATAAGATGGAGCAAAGTTACCTGCAAGATTCCATTTACTTGGCGAAGGAAGAGGACGATTATGTTGGTGTCCTTTGGTATCAGCTCAAAGGAATGTTTTGCCAGTATCCCTATTTGCATATTATTGTTTTAACAGAGGCCTATTGTGGCCGAGGATATGGCAAAAAACTCATGGAACTTTATGAACATAACCTTGCTTATGTTCATAAAGTGATGTCTTTGGGAACCAAGCTGTTTCTTTTAGTTGGCGACTACAACCATACTGCACAACGCTTTTATGAGAAATTGGGCTATACGGAACAGGGAAGAATCCCTCATTTATTTCGCAGAGGAATCACTGAGATTCTGATGATGAAAGAACTACGTCTCAGTGATGTAAAAAAACGTGAGGAAAATTCACGATAAATATTACATGGAGGAAAAAACATGCAAGAAAAAATTAGAGAAATTATGGCAAACCTGAACAGCGATTTGAAGGAGGTTGATCCAACCGAAGATTTATTGGCGGCGGGGCTGATTGATTCCTTTGACATTGTCTCTCTGGTACTGGAATTGGAAGATGCATTTGGGGTCAAGATTGAGGCCGAGGAAATCGTGGAGGAGAATTTTTCTTCCATCGCCAACATCCAGGCTCTCATTGAACGGAAAGCGATCTAGGGACAGCGAGCCGTCTCTTGGCTCGCGCGGCTGCTCGTCCCTCGCTTTGATGAGGGGAAATTTGAGACGCTGGTGTCGCGCTCAATTTTGTAGGCACTGCCGTTGCTTCTAAAGGGCAAACGCAAACATTTCGTCCACCTTAGAGAACGAAATTCCTAGCCTGATAAGAGCGAGCGGGAACGAGAGATATTGTTTCCTGACAGGGCAACCAGAATATTTCTTTAGATAAGCAAAAATAAAATCACCCCCCACCCAATTGAGAGGGTAAGGGGTGATTTTTATTTTGGGTTCTTTTCTAAGCCGGCAAGATCGTCTAAAGAACTTTATAATATTTCGCTAAGGTGATGGCGTGGTATAACGAGATTTCTTGAATGCCTAATTCGTATTTTCCATATTGTTGTGTGGTGCTTAAAAGTTTTGGGATGTCCTTAAATTTTTTAATCTTGGATAATCATATAGGATGGTTTCTCCTTGTCACAATAGCATGTTAATATCCATTATTTTACACCCAATAGGGGGGAGTCGATGCTCTCTTTTTCATATCATAAAATCTATTGTGTATATATTCACAATTTGATTTTATCCACAATAATTCTATAATGGTATAAAGGAGTTGTTTGCAATTATAAATTACCATCAATTTAAAGAGAGGAAATAAAATTTAAAAATCAAACATTCCTTGATTTTTTCGACCTAGCTAGTTGGAAATCCATCAACAACAAAATAGAAACCTGTAGCAAGGACGATCCTGCCTATCAGAAGGCCAGCGAAAAGTATGGGGATATTTGAACAAGATCAAGAAGCAATGGGGGATTCAATTTGTCACTAAGCTGGAAAACGCAATTGCCGGCTGCCACATTCCCGAACTGGACTGGACCTATCAACAGGGCTTTCAGGACTGGATCACCCCGCTCCAGTGGGTCGGCCTGCTGCCCAACAGCACGGAAACACTGTCCTCAGAAAAATGGAAAACAACCCTTGACAAAAGGCGGAATCTTTGATAAAATAGTCAAGTACAACAAAGCAGGGCTGGTTTTGCCCTCACCTGTGAGGTTCCGTCTGTCACGGGTCAATACCCAAGTAAAGCCAAAGAATACCGACTGTTTCGGTGGGGAAATTTGGGATTTTTGGTTTGTATTGATGCGCGGGCGGAAAAGATTTCTGCCTGCGCTTTTTGATTGAGTTGGAAGAATTAAGAAACATGCAACAATCGTGTTATGGAGGTGCTTAACCATTAGCAGCAAAGAACTACAGATCAATGAAGAAATCCGTGATAAAGAAGTCCGAGTGATTGATGCTGACGGCTCTCAGCTTGGGGTGATGAGTGTAGCTCAGGCTTTGGAAAAGGCTGCTGCGAGCAACCTGGATTTGGTGAAAATTGCTCCCCAGGCTACCCCGCCGGTTTGCAAAATCATTGATTACGGGAAGTATCGGTTTGAACAAGCCAAACGGGAAAAGGAAGCCCGGAAAAATCAGCGGGTTGTGGATGTGAAAGAGATCCGTCTTTCTCTGAATATTGACACCCACGATTTTAACACCAAGGTTGGTCACGCCACCCGTTTCCTCAAGGACGGCGATAAGGTAAAGGTTTCCATCCGGTTCCGTGGTCGTGAGATGGGCCACCCAGAACACGGCTATGAGATCATGAAACGCTTTGCAGAAGCTTTGGAGGAAATCGCCAATGTGGAGAAAGCTGCTAAACTGGAAGGCCGCAACATGCTCATGTTTCTTGCATGCAAGCCGGTGAAATAATTTCACCTTAAAAATCCATTTGCGTATACGAAAGTAATTCGAAACTGCATTACTTTTTTATAAAATTGATTTGTCATAATGAAGGTATTGAAACAAGGAGGAACTGAAATCATGCCAAAGATTAAAACACATTCCGGCGCAAAAAAGCGCTTCAAAATTTCCAAAAACGGAAAGGTGATTCGCGCTCACGCTAACAAATCCCATATCCTGAACAAAAAGACCACAAAGCGTAAGAGAGGCCTTCGTCAAACCACAGTTACGGATAAGACCAATGTAGCCAAAGTTAAGAAGATGCTCCCTTACAAATAAGCATTTGCTTTGATCACGATAGAACCAATATATTGGAGGTAACATACAAATGGCACGTATTAAAGGCGCGTTGATGACACGCAAGAGAAGAAAAAAAGTATTAAAGCTTGCCAAGGGCTATTGGGGTTCCAAGAGCAGACACTTTAAAATGGCCAAACAGGCTGTGATGAAGTCCGGCAACTATGCATATATCGGTCGTAAGCACAGAAAGAGAGATTTCCGTCGTCTGTGGATCACTCGTATTTCTGCTGCAGCGCAGCTCAATGGTATGAACTATTCTACCTTTATGAATGGCTTGAAGAAGGCAAATGTGGGCCTGAACCGTAAGATGCTTTCTGAAATTGCAATTGCAGATCCTGCTGCCTTCACCGCACTGGTCGAGACAGCAAAAAAAGCTCTTGCATAAAAATAAATTGCGATTTGCGCTCGGGAACCTCCCGGGCGCACTTTTGGTTACGGAAACAATATTACAAGAATCGACAAGAGAGGATGGGGTTTGGTGGAATGGATCACCAGCCGGAAAAATGAGGGGATCAAGCAAGCGGCCAAGCTGGTCAGCTCGTCGTCGTTCCGGAAAGAGCAGGGAGAATTTTTGGTGGAAGGGGCCCGTCTGTGCCGGGACGCCGCCCAAAGCGACATAGAAATTGTCACCGCTTATGTGACAAAACAGGCACAGGATAAATATCCAGAATATGTGGAAAAAATTCTCCAAAAAGCGGAACAAAACTTTGGGATTGAGCCTCATGTTGGGGAATTGCTTTCCGATACCAAAACCTCCCAGGGGATTTATTGCATATGCCGGATTCCATCCCAAGACGCTTTGGATTTGGTCTGCGACGGTCATTATTTGGCCTTGGAGAACCTCCAGGATCCAGCTAACTTAGGCGCGGTGTTGCGTACCGGCGAAGCCTTGGGAATCCGCGGGGTGATTCTGGGCGGCAGTTGCTGCGATGTGTACAGTCCCAAGGTGCTGCGGGCCAGCATGGGAGCGGTATTTCGCTTACCCCTTTCTTTTTGCGAAGCTTTGGAAAAACAGCTTCCCCGTTGGCAGGAACAAGGCTTTTCCACCTTGGCGGCAGTGCCTGCTCAGGACGCAGTGGATATTACCCAGGTGGATTTTTCTAACCCGTCTATTTTGGCTGTGGGCAACGAGGGAAACGGTTTGACCGATGGAGTGATCCGTGCTTGTGAGCAGCGGGTGACGATCCCGATGAAAGGCCGTGCGGAATCCCTGAACGCCGCCGCTTCCGCTTCCATCCTCATGTGGGAAATGCTCCGAGGCAGAGAACCGCCATTTGATCGCGTGGCCGCTCGTCCCTCGCTTACCTGAGCGGAAATTGAAACCGGTTGCGCCACCCTCGGTCTTTCCTGTGCGTGATGTTTCTGGTCAGCAAACGGAATGCCTGGCAAAAAGGGACAAGAGACACAGAATCATTTCCATCCTATCATTGTTCAAAGAAATATACAGAGATGGTTCGGTGTTGTGTGGGGTTGTTGAGCGACGCTACGAATTCCCTATTTCATAATCTAACAGAAAGGAGAGGAACGGATTGCATCCAAATGCATATTGGATATGGCTCCAACATGGTTTGGGGCCGGGAAACACAAAGATAAATCGGATTTTGTCGTTGTTTCATACGATCTCCAATTTTTATGAAGCTGGGGAATACGAATGGCGGCTGTCCGGTTGCTTTACCCAGCGGGAACTGGCGGCTTTTTCTAGCTATTCTTTGGAAGAGGCCCAGGCCTTAATGGAATACTGCCAAACGGTCGGGCAGCAGGTGCTTACGCCGGAGGATGAGGCGTTCCCTCCCTTGCTGCGCCACATCCATCCCATGCCGTGCGCTTTGTATGTATGGGGCACTTTGCCTGATTGGGAAGCCGCTCCCGCCATTGCTGTGGTCGGAACCCGCGATGCGACCGAGAGCGGCAAACGGATTGCGTTTGAATTCAGTTATCAGTTGGCCAAGTACGGCTGTGTAGTAGTGAGTGGCGGAGCGTTAGGAATTGATACTGCGGCGCACAAAGGAGCTTTGCAGGCAGGTGGAAAAACCCTTTGTGTGCTTGGATGCGGCATTGGATATGGTTATCTGATGGAAAATGCTTCTTTGCGGGAAGCGATTGCCGGGTCGGGAGCGCTGATTTCCGAATTCCCCGTCAACACGCCGCCGAGCAAGGCCACTTTTCCGATCCGGAACCGATTGATTTCCGGATTGTGTCAGGGTACTTTAGTGGTGGAAGCGGCCAGCAAAAGCGGTTCTCTGATTACGGCCCAGACCGCTTTGGAACAAAATCGAGATGTGTTTGCGGTGCCGTGTGACATTCACAATCCAGTTTCTCAGGGGGCCAACCGGTTGATTCAAACCGGAGCCAAAGCGGTCACGTGTGTGGAGGATATTTTGGAGGAGTACCAGGGGCAGTTTCCCGCATGGAACGGGACGGAATCGACTCCCCAGGGCTCTTTCCAAAGCCATTCAGGCGGCTTATCCCCAAGTCGCTGTGGGGAGACTGCACCGGAAATTTCAATCAACGAGCAGACTTGTTCGGATTCCCTTTCTGCGGAAGCCCGGATCATTTGGAAATGTTTGGAGAGGCTCCCTAAGCCAATCGCTCAGCTGGAAGCGGAAACGGGTCTTTCACCGGGTCGCTTGCTGGCGGCGTTGACTGAGCTGGAATTGGCAGGGCAGGCAGTGTCCTATTCCGGCCGGCGTTATGGGATTTCGGAAAATTAACAATTTATCCGAAACTTTTTTAAAATTTACCGTAGCTTTTTCTTTTATAATTTTGTAAAATAATGGGTACGATGTTTTTGGGAAAGAAGAACAGCCCCAGAACAAGCTGGGTAAGTTTTAACAAAGTTTAATGATTGAGATTTAGGAAAAGGTGATGTAGCAATGTCAAAACTCGTGATTGTGGAATCCCCTGCAAAAGCGAAAACGATAAAAAAATATCTTGGTTCCGACTATGAAGTGGTGGCGTCAATGGGACATGTGCGCGACCTGCCGGAGAACCGTTTGAGCGTAGATGTCAAAAAAGATTTCAAACCAAAGTATGAAGTGATTAAGGGCAAGGAAAAACTGGTGGACGAGCTGAAAGAAGCCGCCGGGCACAGCGATATGGTTTATCTAGCAACCGACCCGGACCGGGAAGGAGAAGCGATTTCCTGGCATTTGGCCTATTTGTTGGGCTTGGACACGGAAGATCAAAACCGAGTAACTTTTAATGAAATTACAAAAACAGGAATTTCTGTAGGAATGGAACATCCCCGTTCCATTGACCTGGATCTGGTCAATGCCCAGCAAGCCCGCCGGATTTTAGACCGTTTGGTCGGTTATAAACTCAGCCCGTTTTTGTCACAAAAAATCCGCCGCGGATTATCCGCCGGCCGTGTCCAGTCCGTGGCCGTGCGGCTGATTGTAGACCGGGAGGCAGAAATCCGCGCTTTTGTTCCAGAGGAATACTGGACGATCGACGCGAAATTTATCCCGAAGGGAGCCCGCAAAGCATTTCCATCCACGTTCTATGGGGATATAGAGGGCAATAAAATCAAAATTACCAACAAGGAGCAGGCCGACCAAATTCTGGCGGATTTGGAGGATGCCGAATACCAGGTGGTAAAGGTAAAAAAAGGTACCCGGAGAAAATCTCCGGCGCCGCCGTTTATTACCTCTACTTTGCAGCAGGAAGCCTCCCGAAAGCTGGGATTTCAGGCGCGTCGCACCATGAAAGCCGCCCAAGAGCTGTATGAAGGCGTGGAGATCAAGGACATGGGCGCTGTGGGCTTGATTACTTACATGAGAACCGACTCCCTGCGCATTTCTGAGGATGCCATCAAGGAGGTATCCGAGTATATTGTCAACCGGTGGGGAAAGCGGTATTTGCCGGACAATCCCCGTGTCTTTAAAAGCAAGGCCAACGCTCAGGACGGCCATGAAGCGATCCGTCCGTCCATGCCAAGCCTGTCACCCGACCAAGTCAAGGATAGTCTAACAGGGGACCAGTATAAGCTGTACAAGCTGATTTGGGAGCGGTTTGTAGCCTGTCAAATGTCCAACTGCTTGCAGAGTACGACCCAGGCGGATATCCAGGCCAAAAATTATCTCTTTAAAGCGTCTGGTTACACCGTGACTTTTGATGGTTTTACCGTGCTTTACGAAGAAGGCAAAGACGATGAAGAAGCTGTTGGCGGTGCGCTGCCGGTATTGGAGAAGGATATGATGCTCAAGTGCAAGGAGATCGCCGGAAACCAACATTTCACCCAGCCGCCCCCGCGTTTTACCGAAGCTTCTTTGATCAAAACCCTGGAAGAAAACGGGATTGGCCGTCCTTCCACCTATGCCGCCACCATTTCCACCATCACCGGGCGGGAATACGTAGTGCGGGAGGGAAAGACTTTGAAGCCGACGGAATTGGGCGAGGTTTCTACTAAGCTGATGAAGGAGCGGTTTCCTAAAATCGTAAATGTGAAATTTACCGCCCAGGTAGAAAACGATTTGGACAGCGTGCAGAGTGGAAAGACCAATTGGGTGCAGACGCTACATGTGTTTTATGATGACTTTGCCGAAACGCTGAAGAAGGCAAAGGAAGCCATGGAGGGCGTGAAGATTCAGTTAGAAGAGGATAAGACCGATATTGTTTGTGAACTGTGCGGGCGCCAGATGGTCATTAAAATGGGCCGGTATGGAAAATTTATTGCCTGTCCCGGATATCCAGAGTGTAAGAATATCAAAAAATTGGTTCATGAAACTGGCGCCGAGTGTCCCAAGTGCGGCGGTAAAGTGGTATTGAAAAAGACAAAAAAAGGCCGCGTATTTTATGGATGCAGTGAATATCCCAACTGTGACTTTGTGTCTTGGGACGAGCCGATTCAGGAAAAATGCCCACGATGCGGTAAAACGCTGCTGAAGAAAAAAGGCAAGAACCCGAAGGTTTACTGCATCACGGAAGATTGTGGATATGAAAAAACGGAGACGGAAGAAGAATGAGCATCCAAGTGATTGGCGCGGGCCTAGCTGGCTGTGAGGCGGCTTGGCAGATTGCGCAGGCCGGGATTCCGGTCACCCTTTATGAAATGAAGCCGCAGAAGTATTCCCCGGCTCACACCAGCCCGGATTTTGCTGAATTGATTTGTTCCAATTCTCTCAAGGCGGATCGGGTAGAGAGCGCGGCAGGTTTGTTAAAGGAAGAGATGCGTCGGTTTGGTTCGCTTTTGATGGAATGCGCCGACGCTTGCCGGGTGCCAGCTGGCGGCGCGTTGGCGGTGGACCGGGCGCTCTTTTCCAAAATGGCCACGGAAAAAATCAAATCCCATCCGCTCATTCAAGTAGAATATGGGGAAATCACCCAGCTCCCCACCGATGGAATTACCGTGGTGGCTACGGGGCCTTTGACTGCTGATGCCTTGGCGGAAGAAATTGAGCGGCTGTGCGGAGGCGGTTTGAGTTTCTTTGACGCGGCTGCACCGATTGTCACAGCAGAAAGTCTGGATCAGCAGGTGTGCTTTTCCGCGTCCCGCTATGATAAGGGCGGAGATGATGCCTATCTCAATTGTCCGATGAATCAAGAAGAATACGAGGTTTTTTATGAAGCGTTGGTCACTGCGGAGCGCGCTCCTGTCCACGATTTTGACGTGGCCAATCCCAAGGTTTATGAAGGCTGTATGCCCATCGAAGTGTTGGCGCAACGGGGGCGCGATACCATGCGGTTTGGCCCTATGAAACCAGTTGGGCTAACCGATCCGAGAACCGGCCGACGGCCTTGGGCGGTGGTTCAGCTTCGCCGGGAAAACCGGGAGGGAACCCTCTTTAATTTGGTAGGCTTCCAAACCAATCTGAAATTTGGGGAGCAAAAGCGGGTGTTTGGAATGATTCCCGGTTTGCAGCATGCGGATTTCGTTCGCTATGGGGTGATGCATCGGAATACCTTTCTTGATTCCCCTCAGGTACTCCATGCGGATTTCAGCATGAAGGGCCGAGAGAATTTGTTCTTTGCGGGACAGATCACCGGAGTGGAAGGGTACATGGAATCGGCAGCGTCTGGCATTTTGGCAGGCCGAAACGCGGTATACCGGCAAGCCGGCAAGGAAACGCTGGTTTTGCCTCGGGAAACCATGGTGGGCGCGCTCAGCGATCATGTGGCCAACAGCATCAGTGGAAACTTTCAGCCTATGGGCGCGAATTTTGGGGTGTTGCCTGCTTTAGAGCCCCATATCCGGGACAAAAAGGAACGGTATGCGGCATTGGCAGCCCGCTCCCTAAATTTGCTGGAACGAATACTGGATCAAGGAGAAACCGAAAGAAACGGATCGCAATAAGGAAAAACGGCCTTGGGATGTGGCCGGGTTGGAAAGGTTGGATCAATTTTGAAGATTATAGTAGATGCATTTGGTGGGGATCATGCTCCACTGGAAATTATAAAGGGCTGCGCGGAAGCGGTGCGGGATCTGGATGTGGACATCATCCTCACCGGAAAAGAGCAGGCGATTCACCGTATTGCCAAGCAAAATGGCATTTCCCTTTATCGGATGGAAATTGTAGACGCGCCGGATGTGATTACCATGCACGATCCAGCGGGTGAGATTGTGAAATCGAAATCGGAATCCTCCATGGCGGTAGGGCTGAAATTGCTGGCGGAAGGAAAGGGAGACGCGTTTCTCTCCGGAGGAAACAGCGGCGCGCTGGTCATGGGATCGTCCTTGCTGATCAAGCGGATCAAAGGGGTGAAGCGGGCTTCGTTCGGCGCGATTATGCCAAAGGCAGAAGGGTTTATGATGCTGATGGATGGCGGAGCGAACCTGGAATGCCGCCCGGAAATGCTACAGCAATTTGGCATCATGGGAAGCATTTATATGGAAAAAGTAATGAATGTAAAAAATCCGCGGGTTGGCCTGGTCAATGTGGGCACTGAGGAGGAAAAAGGCGGAGAGCTGCAGCAGCAGGCCTTCGCTTTGCTCAAAAAAAGCCCCATCAACTTCGTGGGAAACATTGAAGGCCGGGAGATCCCCGATAATGCCGCTGATGTGGTGGTAGCCGATGGGTTTACCGGGAATATTTTGCTGAAAACCTACGAAGGCGTCGCCATGATGGTAATGAAGCAATTTAAAAATGTAATGATGAAAAGCGCGAAAAATAAACTGGCGGCTTTGGCCATGAGAGGGGATTTCATGGAGCTGAAACAACGGATGGACTACAACGAATACGGCGGCGCGCCAATTATGGGCGTTTGCAAGCCGGTCTTTAAAGCGCATGGTAGTTCCAAGGCGAGAACGATAAAAAATGCTCTGCGGCTGACTAAGGCTTATGTGGAAACAAACGTAATTGCTGTGATTACCAAGTCCATTCAGGAAATCAGCGGGCGCAATCCGGCAGGTCAGGAAGGATAAGCAATGGAGGGAATGTCATGAATGGCAGTCAGGTGAAGGCATATTTTCAGCGGATTGGGTTGGATCATTCGGCCTATGAAAATCTGGCATTAGACAGTAAGTTGCTGGCTGAGCTTCATTATGCCCATGTTACAACAATTCCTTTTGAAAATTTGGACATGCTAAGGAAAATCCCCATTTCATTGGAAACAGAAAACTTGTTTGAAAAGATTGTAGGGCGGAATCGGGGCGGCAATTGCTTTGAAACCAACGGCCTGAGCGGGGAATTTCTCCGCGCTTTGGGATATGGGGTGAAGGACTGTTTTTCCCGCTATTTCCGGGACGCCCAGGGAGTGATTCCTATGCGGAGACATCGTTTGCTTCTGGTGGAAACTCTGGATGGAACCTATTTCTGGGATGTTGGAGTCGGCCAGCGTTCCCCCCGGCATCCGCTGCGGCTAGCAGAAGGATTGGTACAGCGGCAGTTCGGGGAGACATACCGCTTTGACCGAGAGCCGTTTTTGGGCTGGGTGCTGCGGGAATTTCACAAAGAGGAATGGAAACCGATTTTGTCTTTCACGCAAGAAGAGCAAGATCCCATCGATTTTGTCGCCGCTTGCGTTTGGTGCGAACTTTCTCCGGATTCTCCGTTTCACCGGCAGGAGATGGTAGCGCTCAAAACCAAAGATGGCAGAAAAACCATCGATGGAACTACCTTTCGACAGTTTTGCTTGGATGAGTTGGTAGAACAGGAAAATTTGACGCAGCAGGAGCTGGAAACCGTATTGCGGGAAGAGTTTGGGCTGGTATTTTCATAGTATATTTTGGGAAAGAAGGAAACGCATGTTAAAAGAACTAGAGGAAAAAATTGGATATCGGTTTCAGAATCCGAAATATTTGATTACGGCATTGACCCATTCCTCTTACGCCAATGAAAATAAGGGAACTGGAACGTGTAACGAACGGCTGGAGTTTCTGGGAGATTCGGTGTTGGGGGTTGTGGTGGCTGATTATCTGTTTAAAAACTGCCCGCAAATGCCCGAAGGGGATTTGACCAAGACCAGAGCGGCTTTGGTGTGTGAAAAGGCATTGTGTGGATTTGCTGGACAGATTGGCTTGGGCAATCACTTGCTGCTGAGCCATGGGGAAAATAATTCTGGCGGACGCTCCCGTCCTTCGATTTTAGCCGATGCGTTTGAAGCGATTATCGCTGCGCTTTATTTAGACGGCGGCATAGAAGAAGCAAGAAAGTTTATTCTTCGTTTTGTCGTGCCAGCCTTGAAAACACCGCGGCCTAAACCATTTAAAGATTATAAAACGGCGTTGCAGGAAATTATTCAGCAGAATCCCGAAGAACGGCTGGAGTATTTCTTAACAGGAGAAAGCGGTCCAGATCACAACAAACATTTCACTGTTGAGGTGCATTTGAACAATAACGTAATCGGCAAAGGCGGCGGACGCAGCAAAAAAGAAGCGGAGCAGCAGGCCGCTCGGGAAGCCTTGGAGCTGATGGGCTATTGAGGCGGGGGAATATCGCTCTGTTTATCCCGCACAATGGCTGCCCGCATCAATGCAGTTTTTGCGGCCAAGCCACGATTACCGGACACAGCAGGCAACCATCCCCCCAGGAAGTTTCCCAAGCAGTGGAGGAAGCGTTGCGCCATACTTCCCGACCGGAAATGCAGTGGGAAATCGCCTTCTTTGGCGGCAGTTTTACAGCGGTGGAGGAAGCGTATCAAACAGCCTTGTTGGAAGCGGCTGCGCCTTATGTCCGAAAGGGAATCGTACAGGGCGTGCGGATTTCCACCCGCCCGGATGCAATCGACGAGACGATTCTCTGTCGGCTGAAAGGATACGGTGTGACTGCGATTGAGCTGGGAGCCCAGTCTATGTCGGATGCAGTGCTCAAGCAAAACCAGCGGGGCCACACGGCCCAGCAGGTACGACAGGCGTCCCAAGCCATCCGAAAATTGGGGTTTTCTCTGGGCTTGCAAATGATGGTTGGGCTGGATGGGGACACCTTGGAAGGAGCCTTCGATACTGCCCGGGAGTTAGCGGAGCTGCGCCCGGATACCATGCGCATTTATCCAACGGTAGTGCTGTCTCATACGCCGTTGGCTCGACGTTTTTTGCGGGGAGAGTATCAACCTATGAAGTTAGAGGAGGCGATGGATTTGTGCGCCGATCTGCTGGATTTTTTTGAGACGCAGGAGATCGCTGTGATCCGGCTAGGATTGCACAGCTCTCCAGAACTGGAAGAAAACCGGTTGGCTGGACCGTGGCACCCAGCCTTTCGGGAGCTTTGCGACAGCCGCCGTTTTTTCAAACGGCTGACTGCCTATTTACAGGAAAAACACCCGAAACCGGCAGCTTGGAAGATTCGGGTGCATCCCAGCTGGATTTCCAAAGCGGTCGGGCAGAAGCAAGCGAACCGGAAGGCGTTGGCTGCCTTGGGGTATCCCATGACGTTTATCAGTGACCCGGCAGTGCCGCCGCTGGCATTTGTTTTGCAGGATGAGGAGCGGTCGCCATAAAGTAAATGGAGGCGCGGGGAGCGGTAATTTCTGTTTCAGGAGGGTTTCCCCATCCCAAAATTTTAATTCGAACATGAGGTGAAGGCGTGCGGCTACAGTCTTTGGAATTGCAGGGATTTAAAACCTTTCCCGATAAAACGAAATTGACTTTTGACCATGGCATTTCCGCGGTAGTGGGACCCAATGGAAGTGGGAAAAGCAATATCAGTGATGCTATGCGCTGGGTGCTCGGAGAACAGTCTACCCGAGTTTTGCGTTGCTCGAAAATGGAAGATATTGTATTTAACGGCACGCCTTCCCGTCGCGCCCAAGGATTTGCTCAGGTAACCCTGACCATTGATAACCGTAGCCGCGCCCTGAATTTTGACGGGGATACGGTGGCGATTACCCGTAGGTACTACCGTTCCGGTGAGAGTGAGTATCAAATTAATCACGCCACCGTGCGCCTTAAAGATGTTCATGAATTGTTTATGGATACGGGGCTGGGACGGGACGGTTATTCCATCATTGGACAGGGCAAAATCGACAGCGTGGTTTCTGCCCGTTCAGAAGAACGCCGGGAAATTTTTGAGGAAGCCGCTGGCATTTCCCGTTACCGATACCGAAAAGAGGAGTCCGAGCGGAAATTGACCCATGCCGAGGAAAATCTGCTTCGCCTTCACGACATTGTGGGGGAATTGGAAAGCCGGGTAGGGCCTCTGCGGGAACAGGCGGAAAAGGCCAAGCAGTATTTAGCGTATGCCGAGGAAAAGCGAGGTCTGGAAATTGGCTTGTGGCTCCATACCCTCAGCCATTCGGGGCGGATTCTGCGGGAACATGACGATAAAATCGCCATTGCCCGCAAACAGCAGATGGAAATTTTGCAGGCCATTGACCAACTGGATACCGCGATGGAAGAAAATTTCCAGCAGACCAACGCCTGTACGATCCAGGCAGAGGAGCTCCGTTCCCAAGCAGCCCGTAAGGAAGAAGAAGCGGTGCGTTTGGAAGGAAATATTTCGGTCCTGCAAAATGACATCCAGCATAATCAGGCTTCCTTAAAACGCCTGGAACAGGAAGGGCTGGCATTGAAGCAGGAAGAAAGCAAAGCTGCCTTTGAGCAGGAGGAAAAACGGCTGACGCTTGCCAAAATTAAGCAGGTTTTGACGGAGAAACAGCAGGAATTTTTCTTATGCTCTCGACAGTTGGAACAGCTTCGGGAGGGGATGGCTCAATTTTCTGGAAAATTGGAGGAGGATACCCGTCGTTTCGAACTGCTTTCCGCCCAGTGTTCTGAAGCGAAACTAGCGGCCTGGTCGGCGGAATCCTCCCAACAAGAAATCACGCTGCGGCTGGCGGCTATCCAGGAAGCCCTGGAGGGGAAGAACCTCCAGGCTCACGAGTTGGAGCAGGCAGTGGCACAATGGGAAGGGCGGGTCCGTGTAGCCGACCGGCAGGTGGTGAAGCTTCAAGAAACAAGTAAACAAGGGGAGCTGGGGCTGGTAGAACTCCGCAGACAGGAAGAACAGGCAAAGAAAAAGCGGGATCAAGCGAATTTGAATGTTCAGGAGCAGCAGCGCCGGATTCATTTGTTGGAAGAGTTGGAACGCAATTTGGAGGGCTTTGCTCACAGCGTAAAAACCATTTTGAGAGAGTCGTCCAAAGGAGCGTTACCTGGAATTCATGGACCTGTTTCCCGTTTGATTACGGTTCCTAAGGAATATGCCGTAGCCATCGAAACCGCATTGGGAGCCGCGATGCAAAACATTGTGGTTGGAACAGAGGAGGACGCCAAGGCTGCGATCCGGTTTCTGAAACAAAAAAACGGCGGCCGGGCTACGTTCCTTCCCTTGTCAACCATTCAGGGAAGCTTTCTATCGGAACCAGGGCTGGAAAAATGTTCTGGGTTTGTCGGGGTTGCCGGTCAGCTTTGCCAGTGCGAAGCCCAATATATAGGAATCCTCCGTTCCCTTCTGGGAAGGATTGTGGTGGCGACAGATTTGGATGCCGCAACAGCCTTGGCGCGGCAATATCGCTATCGCTTTCGGGTCGTCACACTGGATGGGCAAGTGATCCATCCCGGCGGTTCCCTTACTGGCGGCTCTTTGGTGAAACATGCAGGCCTGATCAGCCGGGCTGCGGAAATTGAGCAGCTGAAACAAAACCTGGAAACTCGAAGACAGCAGGAGAGTAAGGCTGTGGAGCAATGGAAGCAAGCACAAGCCCAAACGATTCAGGCGGCTGCGGAAATCGAGCGAGTTCGGGCGAGGATTGCAGAGGCCCAGGAATATCGGGTGACACAAAACAGTCAGTGGAACCGGGTGCGCTCCGATTGGGAAACCTTACAGCATCAGCGGCGAGAATTGGAACAGGACTATCAATTGACCGCTACCCGCCGGGAGGATTTGGAAACTGTAAAACAGCAGGCACAGGCGCAACAGGAAATTCTGGAAGGTCAGATTGCTCAAGTGCAGCAGGCATTGGGAAAGCTCAGCGGAAACCAAGCGGAAAGCAACCAACGAGTGGAACAGTTATCCCATTTGCTTCAGGAAGTCCAGTTGGCTTCCTTATCCGCAGAAAAAGACCAGGAAACTTTGTCAGCCGCTTTGCGGGAATTGGAGCGTCAGCAGCAGGATCGCAATCAGCGGATTTGTATGGTGCAACACGAAAAAGCATTGGTAGAGCAAAAGAATCAGGAGTTGGAGGGACAAATCCGAACCAGCGAAGAAACCGTCCGCCGTCTGCGCCGTGAGACTCAGGAGGCTCAAAAAGCAGGCGCGGCGGTTCAGTCGCGGCGCCTGGAGCTGGAGCAGCGTTCGGTGACTTTACGCAACCAGGAACGGGAGCAGTCCAATGCAAAAGAGCTGGTCGGCCGGGAACTGGCCCGTTTGGAAGAACGGAAGGCTGGATTGCAAAAGGAATATGACGAGATCATTACCCGACTTTGGGAGGAATATGAGCTGACCCGGCGGGAAGCCGAAGGGGTGGCGGTTCCCGTCGAGGACCCGGCGAAAGCCCAGCGCCGCCTCAATGAGCTGAAAAATCAAATCCGTGCCTTGGGAGCGGTTAATGTGGCCGCAGTGGAGGAATACCGGGAGGTATTGGAACGGTATACGTTTTTAACCCATCAGCTTGCCGATGTGGAAAAATCTCGGGACGAGCTTCGCCGTTTAATCCGGGAGCTGACCAGCCAAATGCACGATCAATTTTTGGAACAGTTCCAACAGATCAATCAGAATTTTAAGCAGACCTTCGCCCAGTTATTCGGCGGCGGCTCCGCCTATTTGGAACTGGAAAACCCAGAAGACATTTTGGCCTGCGGCATTCAGATTGCTGTGCAGCCACCTGGTAAGATTGTTTCCAATTTAGAGCTGCTCTCCGGTGGGGAAAAAGCGCTGGTTGCAATTGCGCTATATTTTGCCATTATGAAGGTTAGCCCGCCGCCATTTTGCGTGATGGATGAAATTGAAGCAGCCTTGGATGAAAGCAATGTGGAACGGTTCGCCGCCTATTTGCGCCGCATGAATGCAAATACACAGTTTGTGGTGATTACGCATCGGCGGGGTACCATGGAGGAGGCTGATATCCTATATGGCGTGACCATGCAGGAGGAAGGGGTTTCCAAACTTTTGGAGATGAAACCAACAGAGCTTGAACAAAAGCTTGGAATGAAGTAAAATAAAAAGGAATATGCTGCGGGATTTCACAGGATCCTGGAGAAAGGGGATGAAAACATGGGATTTTTCAGCAAAATCAAGGAAGGTCTGAAAAAAACCAGAGAAAGCATCAGTGGTTCGATTGAAACCATGCTCAACTCCTTTACAAAGATTGACGAGTCTTTGTTTGAAGAGCTGGAGGAACTGTTGGTGATGGGCGATGTGGGCATGCCGACTGCTATGCGTATTTGTGACGAGCTGCGGGACAAGGTTAAGAAACAAGGCGTAAACGATCCGCAGATGATTATGGAAATGCTGAAGGAGACGGTTGCGGAGATGCTCAGTGGCGGAGACGGCCTGCAAATCAACACCAAGCCATCGGCAATTTTGATTATTGGCGTCAATGGAGTGGGAAAAACTACCACCATCGGCAAGATTGCCTTCCGGCTGAAAAGCGAAGGGAAACAGGTCGTGTTGGGCGCGGCGGATACCTTCCGCGCGGCTGCTATTGACCAGCTGGAAGTTTGGGCGAATCGCGCCCAGGTGGATTTGGTGAAACGGGATGAAGGTTCCGATCCGGCTTCCGTGGTTTTTGACACCATTGCCAGAGCCAAGTCCACCCATGCGGATGTGCTGATTTGCGATACTGCCGGCCGCCTGCATAATAAGAAAAACCTAATGGACGAATTGGGAAAAATCAGCCGGATCATTGACCGGGAAATGCCGGACTGCGACAAAGAAGTCCTGTTGGTTCTCGACGCCACAACTGGACAAAATGCTGTGAATCAGGCGCGGGAGTTTAAGAATGCCGCCGGGATTACCGGCATTGTGCTGACCAAGCTGGATGGCACGGCCAAGGGAGGCGTTGTGCTGGCGATCCGGGAGGAACTTCAGCTTCCTGTGAAATTTATTGGTGTGGGTGAGCAAATCGATGATTTACAGCCCTTCGACGCACAGGACTTTGCGGAGGCCTTGTTTGCCAAACGGGATGAAAACGACCAGGAGAGAGAAGCGGCGGCAGCCCGGATTGCAGCTGCCAACCGCCGGTATGATGCATATGGAGAGGAAATTTCTGAGGATACCGACGGTGAAACGGATGACCAAACCGACAGTCTGATGCGGGAGGAATAGCTTGTGGATACCTTTGTCATTGCAACCCACAATCAGAAAAAACTGGCGGAATTGCAACGGATTTTGGAGCCGCTTGGAATTTCTGCGGTGACGGCAGAACTGGAAGAGGTGGAAGAAACCGGTAAAACCTTTGCAGAAAATGCATTCTTAAAGGCGAACGCTGCCTGTAAACAGACAGGGAAACCGGCTGTAGCCGATGACTCCGGGTTAGTGGTAGATGCACTGAACGGTGCGCCCGGCATATATTCCGCCCGGTATGCGGGGGAGAACGCCACGGATGCGGATCGGATTGCCAAACTTCTTCGGGAGATGCAGCCTTATCCAACGCCGGAACGTTCTGCCCGGTTTGTATCGTCCATTTGCTGTGTGTTCCCAGATGGTACCGTGCTACGGGCGGAGGGAACCTGCGAAGGGGAAATTGGTTTTTCCCCAGCTGGGAACGGTGGATTTGGATATGACCCAATTTTTTTTGTTGGCGAGCGTTCCTTTGCGGAGCTTTCTGCAAACGAAAAGGATCGGCTCAGCCATCGGGGAAAAGCGCTGCGAATATTCGCGAAGGTACTACAGGAATATTATTTTCAGAGCAAATAAGAAAAACAAATTTTAAAAATAGAGTTTATCATAAAAGAAAGGAGCGGACAGATGCTTACCAGCAAACAGCGAGCTTATTTACGCGGTCTTGCCAATTCTCTGGACACGATTTTGATGGTGGGGAAAGGCGGCGTCAGCGAGGATATTTTGAAGCAGGCGGATGACGCTTTGACAGCTCGGGAATTGATCAAATGTAAGGTGCTGGAAACTGCCCCGCATTCTCCACGGGATACTTCTGCGGAAGTGGCTCAGGGCGTGAGAGCCGAAGTGGTGCAGGTGATTGGCACTAAGTTTATTTTATACCGGAAGAATGAAAAGGATCCTAAAATTGTCCTCCCAAAGTCTAAGGTATAAAAATCATAGGGGAAGAAAGAAGGGATCTCTCTGAAAAAAATTGGGATTTTGGGCGGTACCTTTAATCCGATTCACAATGGACACCTTGCGCTGGCAAAGGAATTTTCCCGCCGCCTTTCCTTGGACACCGTGATTTTCATCCCTACCAAACGGCCCACCCACAAGCAGACGCTCCAATTAGCTTCCGCCCGTCACCGTTTTGCCATGTGCCGGTTGGCGGCGGAACCGCTGGGGTACCAGGTATCCGATTTGGAAATTCGCAGGAAGTCGGACAGCTATACGGTGTTAACATTGTTTCAATTAAAGCAGAAATTCCCTAAAGATGCTTTTTATCTTTTGATGGGGGAAGATATGTTTTTGACTCTGCTCCAATGGAAAGAGCCGGAGGAAATTTTTTCTCTGGCCACCCTGTGTGTTTCTCCCCGCAGCGAGGGTTTGGAAGGCATGCGGCGGCTGCATCGACATGCGGAGGAATTGGAAAACATGGGCGCAAGAAGCATGGTTTTGGATATCCCTTATTTGCCGGTTTCGTCCACGGAAATCCGAGGGGCAGTCCAGCAGGGCTGCGGATTAGAGCATCTGGTACCGCCGGCGGTAGCGGCCTACATTTCGCAGCATCATTTGTATCAAGAGCCCCTTTGAATTTAGAGTTTAGAAGTCCGGTTGTGTGGACAAAAAGACCAGACGAGATATGGAGGTTAAGCAGAGATGAATCGAGAGGAATATCAAACGATCATTCGTCCATTTTTATCAGAAAAGAGGTTCCGTCATTCGGTTTGTGTGGCAGAGATGGCAGAGCATTTGGCCGGGAAGTTTGGAGCCGACGTGGAGAAAGCCTGGACAGCCGGGATTTTACATGACATTCTCAAGGAGAAGCCCCCAGAAGATCAGTTGAAAATGATGGATGAGTTTGGTATAATACTCACGGACGAAGAGCGTCCCTCACAAAAATTGTGGCACGCGATCTTGGGGGCAGCCTATTTGGAGCGGAAGCTGGGGATTTCCGACCGTGAAATCCTGGATGCGATCCGCTATCATACCACGGCCCGCGCCGATATGACCTTGTTAGAAAAGGTTGTGTTTGTGGCGGATTTTATTTCCTCAGACCGGGAGTTTGAAGGGGTGGAAGCGTTGCGCCAGGCTGCGGAAACCAGCTTGGAGCAAGCGGTTTTGTTGGGTACGTCTATGACCATTCGGGATTTGGCGGAGCGCCATCGCACCATCCATCCGGATACCATTGCCGCGTATAATTGGAGCGTTTTACACGCGCCTGCGCCGTAAATCGAAAAGCCTTGTCTCCGTCCGGCGAAGGAAAGGCAGGGAAACCAAGCTTTCGCCGGAGAAATGGCGGTATTGGAATGACATCATTGGAACTTGCAAAAGAAGCAAGCAAATTTTTAAATGAAAAGAAAGCATTGGAACTGAAAATTGTAAAAATTGAGGATATTTCCTCCTTGGCCGACTATTTTGTGTTTGCTACTGGTACCAGTAATACCCATGTGAATGCGCTGGCTGACGAGGTGGAAGTGCAGTTGAAAAAAATCGGCGTTACGCCGGATCATATCGAAGGGTATCGTTCCAACTCCTGGGTGTTGCTGGACTATGGCCATGTCATTATTCATGTGTTTACGCCGGATTCTCGGGAATTTTATGATTTGGATCGTCTGTGGCAGGATGGCCAATTGGTGGATACCAGCTTTCTGAATTAGGAGGGGATTTTTGTGAAATATGACCACAAGCCCATAGAATCGAAATGGCAGAAAAAATGGGAGCAGACAGGCGTGTTCCATGCTTCCAACAACAGTAGCCAAAAAAAATTTTTTGGACTGATTGAGTTCCCTTATCCGTCTGGACAAGGGCTGCATGTAGGGCATCCGCGGTCTTATACTGCGCTGGATATCGTTGCCCGTAAGCGCCGGATGCAGGGGTATAATGTGTTGTATCCCATCGGCTGGGATGCATTTGGTTTGCCAACCGAAAATTTTGCGATTAAGAATCATGTGCATCCGGCGATTGTGACACAGAAAAATATTGACCGCTTTAAGCAGCAACTGATTTCTCTAGGCATTTCCTTTGATTGGTCTAGGGAGATTAATACTACGGACCCCTCTTATTATAAATGGACCCAGTGGATCTTTCTAAAGCTGTTTGAGCATAGTCTTGCTTATAAAAAAGAAATGGCTGTCAACTGGTGTACTTCCTGTAAGTGTGTGTTGGCCAACGAAGAGGTAGTGAACGGCGGTTGCGAGCGTTGCGGCAGCGAGGTGGTTCGGAAGGTAAAATCTCAGTGGATGCTGAAAATTACCGCTTACGCCCAGCGTTTGATTGATGATCTGGATCTGGTGGATTATCCCGACCGGGTAAAGGCGCAGCAGAAAAATTGGATCGGCCGTTCCACGGGTGCGGAAGTGGCGTTCCCGACTACAGCGGGGGATACAATCAAGATTTATACAACCCGACCCGACACTATTTTTGGCGCCACCTATATGGTGATCTCACCGGAGCATCCGCTAATCGAATCCTGGGCGGACAAGCTGAATAACTTGGAGGCCATCCGCGCTTATCAGGAAGAAGCAGCCCGGAAGTCCGATTTTGAACGTACGGAAGTGGCGAAGGACAAAACCGGCGTGCGTTTGGATGGCGTGTGTGGAATTAATCCGTTGACAGGGAAGGAAATTCCCATTTTTATTTCCGATTATGTGTTGGTTTCTTACGGTACCGGCGCGATCATGGCGGTGCCGGCACACGATACCCGAGACTGGGAGTTTGCTAAGAAATTTGACCTTCCGATTGTGGAGGTGGTTGCCGGTGGCGACGTACAGAATGAGGCGTTTACCGACTGTGCAACCGGCCAAATGGTCAACTCTGGATTTCTCAATGGTCTGTCCGTGGAGGAGGCCAAAAAGAGCGTTGTGGATTACATGACCGAACACAAAATCGGAGAAGCAAAAGTAAACTTTAAGCTCCGTGACTGGGTGTTCTCCCGTCAGCGGTATTGGGGAGAGCCGATTCCCATTGTTCACTGCGAGCATTGCGGCCAAGTTCCGGTTCCTGTGGAGCAGCTTCCTCTGGAACTGCCCCAGGTGGATTCCTATGAGCCAACGGAAAATGGAGAATCTCCTCTGGCCAAAATCACCGATTGGGTCAATACCACTTGTCCCAAGTGCGGCGCGCCGGCCAAGCGGGAAACCGACACTATGCCTCAGTGGGCCGGTTCTTCCTGGTATTTCCTGCGTTATATGGACCCCCATAATCCAGACGCGCTGGCCAGTGAACAAGCGATGAAATACTGGGCTCCAGTGGATTGGTATAACGGGGGTATGGAACACACCACTCTGCACTTGCTCTACAGCCGGTTTTGGAATAAATTCCTGTATGACATTGGGGTTGCTCCAACGCCGGAACCCTATGCCAAGCGTACCAGCCACGGCATGATCCTGGGTGAGAACGGCGAAAAAATGAGCAAGTCCCGAGGGAATGTGGTTAACCCAGATGATATCATCCAGGAGTTTGGCGCAGATACCATGCGTTTGTACGAAATGTTTATCGGCGACTTTGAGAAGGCCGCTCCATGGAGCACTTCCAGCATTAAGGGTTGTCGGCGTTTTCTGGAGCGGTTCTGGAGCTTACAGGACAACTTGAACGGTGAAACCGGAATCCGCGGAGCCCTGGAAACCTCGTTTCATAAAACCATCAAAAAGGTAGGTGAGGATATTGAAACCTTGAAGTTCAATACCGCCATTGCCAGCCTGATGGCTTTGATGAATGAAATTCACGAGGTTGGCTCCATTACTAAGGACGAACTGCGGATTTTCTGTCTGCTGCTCAATGTGTTTGCTCCTCATATTGCCGAACAGGTGTGGGAACAGGTAAAGCTGGGAGATGGGCTGGTGTGCCAGCAGCAATGGCCGGCTTACGATGAGGCCAAATGCGTGGACGCTACCATTGAGATTGCAGTTCAAATCAATGGAAAGGTGCGGGCGCGCTTGCAGATTGCAGCAGATTTAGACGCGGCTGGCGCCATTGCAGCGGCGAAAGAAGATGCGAAAATTGCGGCGGATTTGGCGGGTAAAAATATAGTCAAAGAATTGTATGTTCCAGGAAAACTGGTGAATTTGGTAGCGAAATAATAGAAGGAAAAAAGCTTGTTTGTTTGGAATTTTGTCCGAACAAACAAGCTTTTTCTTTTTTGAAAAGGAAAAGTCCCCCCTGCTTTGTTGCTTTTTCAAAATTAAGCACAAAGCAGGGGGGATAACGAATAAATGATATGCAAAATAAAAGGACATGTTTTTAAAAGTGTGATTAAATAGACACGGGAAAATAGAGTTTCTGTACCTTCTATTCCTGTTATCGTTCTTATTTTTTAAATATCAATTGTATAAAATGACAAATAATTG
>JAAWSO010000057.1 GCA_022801595.1 Clostridiales bacterium
CCAGAAGTACTGTTTCAGTTTGCACCAAAACGTCTCCTCAAATTCATTACGAGTTTCCTATCTTGTCTTTCTCTCGTTGTTTAATTTTCAAGGTCCTGTGCGCTCTGACAGCCTTTTGGGGAAGTACTGTGTTTCAAGCGCTCATATATCATATCAAACATTTCCTCTCTTGTCAACACTTTTTTAAAAATTTTTTTATTTTTTGTCAAACCGGTTGTTTTTTGCACGAAAAAAGCCGCAGATACGTGCTTTTCCGTCTGCGGCTTTTTATGATATTCTTAGGAAAGACGGCCTGTTCCGTTACAGTACCCACAGCTTCCATGTCTGGTTGTACAAGTGGGGCATACCTGATTGTGGTAATAACCACTGCCATAACAAGTGGGGCACTGTCCGCTGCCATAACATTGGTTACAGGCGGCGGAAGTCTGATAGCGATGATGGCCACCGCCATGATGATACCCATATCCGCCATATACGGGAGTTTGAGTTTGAACCTGTGCTTGGGCTTGCGACTGCACCTGTGTTTTTGGCTGCGATGGAGCCTGTGTTTGAGCCGGTGCCTGAGAAGCCTGTGCCTGCGCGTTTGGCTGCGACGAAGCTGCCGAAGAAACCTGACTTGGCGCCGACGACTGCGCAGGCTGCACCGCAATTTGTTCTTGAGGCTGGGCTGGAGCCTTTGCTTGTGCCTGCACCTGTTCCTTCTGGATATCGGAGACCACACCCGATTCATTTTGCATTTCCGGAGTTTGGTTTGGCATTACCGCAGCCTGTTCTGCCCCGCATCCGGCCATGAGCAGTACCGCTGCTGTGACCAAACAACCGTATACCCATTTGCGTTTCATTTTAAAATCTCTTCCTCTCAATAATTTATAGAATTTAATTATAACATAATTCATCCAAAAAGTCCAAAAATTGTCTTGTCAAAATTTGAAACTCTTGTGCGATGGAATTTCTGTTATTTGGTGCGCATAATAATCGCCAAGGTCCTTATTTGCAAAAATTGTTTTGAAAGGCTTGGAATTATTTATGGATGTAAAAAAAATATGCTCCAAACATTGGAAATACGTTTTAGGAATTATCCTAGTAGTAGCGGCGAATGTCGCTGTGATTGCCGGCGTTACTCTCTATCACAACAACCAAACTTCCCCCGAAGCCATAGAAACCTTAGTAAAAGTAGGTTCTCAAGGCAGTGAAGTACGGGCTGTCCAAACAAAACTAACGGAATTGGGCTTTTTTAAGGACAAAATTGACGGTATCTTTGGCAGCAAAACCAAAGCTGCCGTAATCGCATTTCAAAAAAGCAAAGGACTGACCGCCGATGGAATTGCGGGAACCAAAACCTTAGCGGCTCTTGGCATCACTTCGGGCAGCGCCAGCACCGGAAATACCAATAATGCTCCCCTGGGCGGCTTCAGCAGTAGTGATATTGATTTGCTGGCACGGATTATTTCCGCGGAATCCCGTGGAGAACCTTACTCGGGACAAGTTGCCGTTGGCGCAGTTATCATGAATCGGATTGAGCACCCATCCTTCCCCAACACTTTATCTGGCGTCATTTATCAGCCTGGCGCTTTCTCCTGCCTCAACGACGGCGGAATCAATGCAGCGGTGGCAGAATCCGCTTATCGTGCAGCACGGGACGCAATCAGTGGACAAGACCCCTCCGGCGGCGCTATCTACTATTATAACCCCGCGAAGGCCACCAGCAAATGGATTTTTTCCCGTCCAGTTATTACAACCATTGGTTCACACCGGTTTTGTTCCTAGATGGGACAAGCTGTTTGCCCGATTATCTGATTATGAATCGGATCGGTTTCTAAAAAATTAGGAATCCGCATTCCAAGAAAAAATGCACACAGAACAAGATATTCTGTGTGCGTTTTTCTTTTTATATTTCCATGTTGTGCTTGCTCATTGAGAGACTTAGAAAACAACTCAGCGCCGCGGCCAGGGAGAAATTGCCTATTAGCCAAGCGGGACACACAGGCGCATCAAATGCCAGCTCGCTGGAGAAGAACCCCGTCAAGGAGCCCTTTTCCAATCTTTCCAAAGTCTCGGTATCGACACTCCGAAAAACACGAAGCAGGATGTTACCTCGGGTTTCAATTCCCGGATTGTCATAAACGAAACCGTTATGTTTTCACTTTGGAGCAACGGGAGTATTGATAAAGGCGGATGCAACACTGGCGTTTACAGTTTCTACCCTATAAAACCCAATGGTAAGCCGCCTAGTTGGATTTAAATTCTTTAAAAAGGCGTTCCGCTTTTTGCGTTTGAGCTAAGCGGCCTTCTTCATTGCCCTTCCGGTCGGTATAAATCATCATATATTTTCCACTGTTGGAAAGCATTGCCTTAACATCCTGCTCTACAATATTAAAGCTTCCGGTTTGTTGAACCGAAGTAATATATTTCTGTGCAGTCTCATTGAGGTTATTTAAATCAAATTCATAAAGCTCTACTTCTACCAAATTTTTATCGTATTCAAAGGTATACTTTCTGCCCGCAGTCGCACCGATGATATCCGCTTGCATATTCACTGGGGTTCCAGTCACGATCCCATTGCCCTCCAGATACTTGCAAAGTCCATCCAGCGTATCCTCCACCTCGGTGACTGCCATGGAAGCTTGGGAAACCACTTCTGGATTTCCTGCGGAGTTGCCGCAGGCACTCATGCCTACAACCATAACAGCAGCCAGCGCGATAAATAAAAATTTTTTCATCTTTATAAAACCCCTTTGCACATCAACATTCTATCCGAAACCGAATCTTTAGGTTTTCAATCAATTCTTTTTATTATATCGTATCCACCTGCAAAATTCAAGGGAATCCTGGACAAGAAGCTGCCCTATTCTTTTCCCAGGAAAAGAAAAAGAGTCTGGACGCAGTGTGCGTCCAGACTCAAGTATCTGGTGAGCTGAACGGTGCAAAGCTTGAACACAACGAAGTGGATTCAGAAATAGTCTTTTCTATAAAATTGGATGTTATCTTTTTATGTTTCCCAGAATA
>JAAWSO010000060.1 GCA_022801595.1 Clostridiales bacterium
CTGCACACGGCTCGGTATCAATATGAGGCGTACACCTGGGACTATGGAAATGAGCTGGAAAGCCTCATTGGCAGTGATTTGTCCGAGGAGCTCAAACAGTCGGAGGCGGTCCGGTACGTGAAAGAAGCCTTGGAAATCTGCCCCTATGTGGAGCAGGTGGAGCAAGCGCAGGTCAGCTTTGCAGGCAGTGAGTTCCCCATTTTCTGCAAGGTACAAACAAAATATGGGGAGGTGGAGATGAATGCAAACTGATTTATTCCCCCAGACCACGCCGGAATCTCTGACGGAAGAACTGGTTGGAAAGCTGCAAACCAACCTGCAAACCAACGAGGGCAGCTACACCCGGGACTTGCTGTCCGTGGTGGGTCTGGCGCTGTTTGAGGGGTACAAAACACTGAACAAACTCTTGCCCATTGCCTTTGTGGACGAGACCAGCGGGGAATATTTAGAGGCCCGGTGCGCCGAATATGGCATCCAGCGCAAGCCGGGCTCCCAGGCTGGTGTCACCCTGGAATTTACCGGCCAGGATGGGACGGCGATTCCGGCAGGGACTACGGTGAGCGCCGCCAGCGGGCTGTTGTTTTCTACCACGCAACCGGGAGAAATCCAGGAGGGAAAGGGGCTGGTAGAAGCCGTTTCCCAACAGGTGGGCAGTGGGAACAATGTGCCGCCGGGAACCCTGACCAGCCTGGTCACGCCGGTCGGCGGGGTGCAACAGGTCACAAACCCAGCGGCAGCCCAGGGCGGCGCGGACGTGGAGAGTGACGAAAGTTTATTTTCCCGCCTGGACCAGTACCGCAAAAACCGGGCGACCTCCGGCAACACAGCCGACTATATCCAGTGGGCCATGGAGGTTTCCGGTGTTGGGGCGGTGCAGGTACTGCCCATCTGGAACGGCCCGGGTACGGTCAAGGTAATCCTAGCCGGCAACGACAAAAAGCCGGTGGATGCCGCCATTGTCCAGAACTGCCAGAGCCACATGGAAACGGTGCGGCCGATTGGGGCACAGGTCACGGTGGAAAGCGCGGGAGCCTTTTCGGTCAGCGTGGCCGCCGTCCTGCAATTGGCGGAAGGCGCGGTGCTGGAGACGGTGAAAACAGAGTTTCTCAAAAAGCTGGAGGAATATTTCCAGGAGTTAGCTTTGCAAAAGGACACGGTCCCATATAACCGGGTGGCGTTCCTGCTGTTGAGCATTCCAGGGGTAGACAATTTTACGGCTTTGTCCTTAAATGGCGGGGAAGCGGATTTGAGCATTCCCAAGGGCAGCGTGCCGGTATTCGGGGAGGCGGATATCTCGTGAAGGAGCTTCTTTCTTGTTTGCCGGAAAGTTACCGCGACAGCCCGGAAACCGTGGATCTTTTGCAGGCTGTGCAGCGGCAGGTCAAGCTGCTGGGCGATCAATATGAAAGCTTTCTGCGCCAGACGCAGGTGAGCGCCGCCACCTGGGGGCTGTCCATTTGGGAGGAAACCTATGGCGTTCCCGTGGACGTTTCCAAATCCCAGCAGGAGCGAAGGGAAGTTTTGTATGCCAGAATGCGGGCCATTGGCAGTGTGACGCCGGCTATGATCCAGAACATTGCCGCGGCGTTTTGTCAAGGAAATCCGGTCGTAACCGAGTTTCCAAATGAATCCCGGTTTACCATTTCGGTAATCCAAAGCCTGGATCGTCCCACCTCACTGAAAGGGATGTATGCGGCCATTGAGGGGATAAAACCGGCTCATTTGCAGGCAGGGTATGAAGCTTGTTATCTGCCGGCCGTGTTGGAGGAAAAGGAAACGATTTTTCTTTCTGATTTTGGCGCGGCCATTTCTTTTTGGAATGGATACGGAAGCGCGTCCATCCGGCTGAACGGGCAAAGAAGGCTGGATGGCAGTTGGTTGCTGGATCAAGCCGTGCCGGGCGTGGCATTCCAATTATTTGCGGTTGCTGACAAATGGCAAAATACCAGCGGTTTTTCTGGAACTCTTACCATCCATGTCCCGTTTTATTTGGATGGCGGCGTGTGTCTGGATGGTTCAAAGAAACTAAACGGAGGAATCACAAAGGAGGAAATATAAATGACAGAAACAAGCGTTATCACGAAAAGGAGAAGGATTAGCCTTTGTCAGATTACAAGCGGGGCAATTTCAACATTGCCGAAAATCACCCACATTGCGCTCGGGACCGGAGGCGTGGACGAAGGCGGGGAGCCGAAGATCCCGCTGGACACCCAAACGGCTCTCAACAAGCCCGTGGGCCAATATGAGGTTGAGCCGGTGGAATATCCGGTGGAAACCACCGCCCGGTATACCATCATAGTACCAGAGCATGAATTAGTCGGGGAGAGAATCAGTGAAGCTGGATTAATTGACGAGCAGGGGAATTTATGCGCGGTAAAGAATATGTACGTCAAGCACAAAGATGAAGGCGTTGCCTTCACCTTCACCTTTGACGATGAATTTTAGGGAGGGGAGAATATGGCAAACTATACCATCCCGGAAAACCCGGAATATATCACGGAAATCCGCAAGCTGGAGAACACAGACCCGGCCAATGCGGAAACCGTATTCAATCCGCTGGTGGAAACCCTCATCCAGAACACCCACGCGGTGAAGCTGCAAGCCGAAGGAAAAGCGGAGGCCGACCACACCCACCGGGCGGAGAACATCAGCGAGGGGATTTTGCCAGTGGCTCGCGGCGGTACAGGGCAATCCAGCCTGTCCGGCACTCGGAACGCCTTAGGGCTTGGAAATACCACCGGGGCTTTGCCCATCGCCAACGGCGGCACGGGACAGACCACCGCGGCGGCGGCGAGAAACGCCTTAGGGCTAGGCAATACCACCGGCGCGGTTCCAGTGGCAAACGGGGGAACCGGCGGCACGACGGCTGCCACAGCTTGCACCAATCTAGGTGCGGTCAAAAAATCCGGCGACACCATGAC
>JAAWSO010000058.1 GCA_022801595.1 Clostridiales bacterium
AAATTTGCTTTGCCGTTAAAAGTGGCGGAGGCGTCCAATGGGAAAAAAGCGTTGGAGTATATCAGGGAGCATCCGGTCGATATTCTTCTTACGGATGTGCCGTAGGAGTCAGCAGGACGGCCCGCTCATACGCTTTGCAGAACAAACCAGCAATCTTATGGCGGCGGTCAATCTCCGCATCCAACTTCTTAATTTCCTTTTTCGCCTTTTCCAGCTCCACCGCCAAGGCGGCAGACTCCTCCCGCTGCTCCTCTGGCAACTCCCGCACCTGCCGGGTAATGTTATAGCCCTGGTTGATGGACAGCTCGCCGCTGTCCAAGGCTTCCTTTACAGCGGCGGGTGCGTACTCATGGATCTGCATGACCTTGCCCATGGTGACCTCACCGATGCCAACAGTATTGGCCAACTCCTTTCGAGTACTGACGGGAAAAATCGGCTCTGACAATATTGTCAAACCCGATTTTGCGCCCTCGCTTTTTTGATCTCCGCCACCTGCGGACATATTTTCCCTTGCCTTGGCCTCTATCTCCGGTTTCAACTTCAGCGCAATCTTGCCCAGTTCCCACTTGTCTAGGTTGCGGCGGCCTTTCTGTGTATCCAATGCCCACTGTTTGGCTTCCAGCAGGTCGGCGAACGAGAACACCAGCATTCGATAGGGCAGGCCATGCTTTTCACAGACACGGAAACGGTTGTGCCCGTCTATAACGACCATGTCCTCGTTGACGATGATGGGGGTGTAGCAGCCGTTTTCCAGGATATCGCTCTCCAAAGAAGAAAACTGCTCTCCGCTTAACGTCGGGAGCAGTTGTTCCATCTCCGGCAGAACGACAGGGGTTCGCTGGTCGCTGCCATATTCAATTTTTGTGTTTTGCATCGTGCATCTCCTTCAGTTTGATTTTGCGGGTCATCGCCGTAAAGTGCCGTTCTACCCAATCCGGTTCCTGACAGGCAACCCTGCTCGGCGCTGTGTCGTATGGCTTTCCTTGGCCCGCTCCCTCAAACCGAGATCATGACAGGCTTCCCCGAAAAAGTATCTGATTGGACGGTCATTTACTTTTACCCCAGACACAAAAACATGCCTGGGGTACAGCGATAAGCCTGTAAATGATATCCAATCTCTTTCGAGAAAGCCTGTAAATGGTGAAACAAGTAATATATAATCGTTCCAATTAGACCGCTGTGTTACCAGTGTAACTCTGGCAGATAGGCTTGTCAAGAGGGAATCAGATTATTTTGTAATCATAGAAATAGAATCTTTGTCTATGGCAATCATGAAAATTTGCTCGACATTCCTTGATTTTTTCCGCCAAATAGCTTATAATGAACAACAGTAGACATATTTTGCGAATTATTGAGAAATGGTACGGCATATGACGCAAATTGGACATTTCAAGGGTTGATGTGTGGATAGGTTGACTACCAAGTAAAATAAAGTAGGAAGAAGGTATTGGACATGTCTGCGAACAAAGAAAAAGTCTCTTATTCCGTGGTGTCTTATTTCTGCGGATGCGGCGGCTTAGATTTGGGCTTCCGCGGTGGTTTTAAATACCATAACGAAGACTACCCATCACTGCCATTTAAGATTCTTGAGGCTTATGATAGCGAACCCCGCTGTATAGAGACTTACAATGATTATTTCGGAGTAGGTCACGCCTTTGTAAAAGATTTAGCAAAAGCAAAACCAGAAGAAGTACCAAAAGCTGACATATTAATAGGTGGATTTCCTTGTCAGGAATTTTCCTCCTGTGGCCCACTTGGTGGTTTAGATTCGGAACGTGGGCGGTTATATCAGACGCTCATTTCCTACATGAACACGCATAAGCCGAAAATAGTTGTCGGTGAGAATGTGATTAATCTGGAGCGGATGGAGAAAGGCGAGGTACTAAAGACAATCAAAAAGGACTTGGCGGCGGCAGGATATGTTGTAAAGGTATGGAAAATGTTTGCCCCAGATTATGGGGTTCCACAACGCAGAACACGCCTAATGATCATGTGTGTTCGCAAAGATATTTTTGAGGAATTCGGTTTTCCAGAAGAGCCAGTAGCACGTTTCAAAGATAGTCATAGAAGTATTGAATGGGCTATTGGCGATTTGGTCGATGTGACGGATAACTCAATTCCAAACCAAGGTGATTACTTTGGAGCGTCGAAAGCAAAGAAAGGAAATGGACAGGGAGACGAAAGTAACAAAAAAGATAGACCTGCTTACACGATAAGGGCAAATCCGAAATCCAGAGTACAGTTTCACTATTCCTTGGATCGCAGGCTGACTGTGAGAGAATGCGCTCGGATTCAAACATTTCCTGATGATTTCAGCTTTAAGTTCTCCAAGACAGTAAACATTTCACAGATCGGCAATGCAGTTCCACCAATGATGGCATATCTGGTAGCTCAGAGTGTAAAAGAATATCTTGACAAGATTGGAGGCATAGAAAAGTGAGTCTCAACACTCTTGACATAACGCCGACACCACGAATTCTGCGCACCTTGGGTGAGATCCCTTTTCAAACATGGCAGTGTATCGCAGAGCTTATCGATAATTCCATAGACGCATTTTTGTCCAATACAATGTTTGAGGAGCAGATTCAAAAAATTACGGTTACTTGGTCATCTGACTCAGTCGGTGCGATGGACAGAACACTGGAAGTAAGCGACAACGCTTCGGGTATGTCGATTGACCAGCTTCAAAACGCTGTCCGTGCTGGTTATACCAGCAACGATCCTATCGGCAACTTGGGCCTTTTTGGTATGGGTTTTATAGCAATCCAAGAAATTATCAAGGAATACCAGCGGCAGAAAACCAACCAGCGCAGTCGGAAGGGCGGATCAGCGAGAAAGCCTCAGCAATACCAT
>JAAWSO010000021.1 GCA_022801595.1 Clostridiales bacterium
TGGTGAGCTGAACGGTGCAAAGCTTGAACACAACGAAGTGGATTCAGAAATAGTCTTTTCTATAAAATTGGATGTTATCTTTTTATGTTTCCCAGAATAAGTGAGAGTTAGAATCAATTTATCGTCATATAAATATACTGAATTTAAAAAAGTATCAACCAAAAAGTATTGATAATCTTTATTTTCTATATTTTCTTGTTGATGTTGCTTAAAAAAGCAAATAATTTGCTCCCGGTCAAAATCTGGTTGTTCCAGCAATTCGCAAGCGATTCCTTTTTCAATACAAGCGCGTTCAGATTCCAACTCAACCAACCTGCTTTTGGTGCTTGGGGTAATAATGCCAGATTCAATGGCGGCCATGATATTTTTGATTGCGTTTTCCGTTTCCTTTAAACGTTTCTCTAAAGCGTTAAGGGCAGAGTGATCTTTTTCTTGGTTTTGAAATCGGATGACTTGATCGGCAATATCTTCAATAATTTTGTCGGAGTGGGTTAGGTTTACCAATTCAGATAATACCCAGTTTTCAATTTTCTCCTTTCGGATACGTTCTTGTTTGCATTGATGCGCCCTACGTCCATTGCAAGTGTAATAATAATAGACAGTTCCGCTTTTACCAGTTCCAGAGTCTCCGGTCATGGCACTGTTGCAGTTTCCGCAAAACAGTTTTGTGGTTAACAAAAAATCTGTGGTTATTTTAGCTGCTGGTGCCTGGCGTTTTTTGGTTATCATGGCTTGGCATTTTTCGAACAAATTACGATTAACAATAGCTGGTATGCCGTTTTCAACTCGAATATCTTTATATTCATAAACTCCAATGTATTTTTCATTTTGAATAATACGGAGAATACTGCTTCTATTAAAAGGAACCCCACGACTTGTTCGGTACCCTTCTTGGTTCAGTTGGTTGATAATATCTTTCGCTCGTACTCCAGCAGCATACTCTTCAAAAATTCGGCGAACAATAGGGGCGGTATCTGGATCAATTTCAAAGCGACCGTCTAGCCCTTTGCGAAGCCCTAGAACACGTTGGCCGAGTGTTTTTAATTCGAGAGCACTGTCATAATTGCCGCGTTTGACATTTTGGCTTAGGTTTTCACTGTAGTATTCAGCATAGCCCTCCATCACGCTTTCTAAGATGATTCCTTCCGGCCCTTCTGGAATCAATTCTTTAGCATAGAAAACACGGACTCCATTCTTTTTCAGTTTATACTTATTAATTGCGGAGTCATATCGGTTTCGTGCGAACCTGTCCATCTTCCAGCAGATCACAGCCTGAAAAAGCCCTCGATCACTATCCCGTAGCATTCGCTGAAAGTCTGGGCGTTTATCTGTACGCCCGGTTAATGCCTTGTCGATGTATTCTCCTACTACATTCATTCCATGCTGCTTAGCGAATTCTTTGCAATCACGTAGCTGCCCTTCGATGGATTCTTCCCGTTGTCCACTACTGGAATATCTAGCGTAAATTACAGCCGGAATAAGCGCAGGAAATGATTTTGAATCTTGTTTCATGATGTACCTCCTAAAAATGGGCGCAAAAAAGCAGCCCTCTTGTATTTCAGAGCTGCTTGTGATACAATCAAATTGCATTTCGATGTACGTTGAGCAGCTCCCACGAGCGGTTTAACGGTGCCGCCTTTCCTTGTTGGCGCAAGGGAGGGCGGTTTTTTATTTTACAATCATTTTTATTCTTGGGGAAGTTCTAGGGTTTTAGTAACTTTCCCTGTTCCGGCAAACACAGATGATTCTGATACTTCAACCTGGATAGGTGAAGTAGTATTAGATAATTTTACAGAATAATCGACTTCCAAAGAGCCTCCTTTTTGAACCTTGGAATATTGAGCATCTGTTTTATATTTTTCACTTTCTTTTGGGCCACTAAAAGCCAACTCTACACCATCTTGATAAATTTTAGGATTCATATATACGCCAAAACTAGAGGCTTCGTCACTAGATATATTTGAAAATATAAAGCTAACTATTGCAACTTTTTCACCTTCATAATTTTCACCAATATTGACGCCTAAAATTTCAATTCCATAGTTTCCAAGGGTGCCTTTCCCTTCCATGACGGGTTCAGTGTTTGATTCTGTAGTAGAAGACACCGGAGTGCTGGAAGTCTCAGCAGAGGAAGAAGTGGCGGCAGGAACCGCAGAGGACTGGGATTCTTCGCCGCAGCCAGCCAAAAACGCTGCACTGCACAAGGCAGCCAGCATGGACAACGCAATAATTTTTCTTTTCATAATAAATTCCCCTTTCGGATTGACTTATTTCGACAATCCTGTATAATGTATTTTAAGGGAAAGCATAGGCAAGAGAATGTATTTCCTTACTTGAAATCTCCGCTATTGCCGTAGCGGAGATTTTTCATTTTCACGATTTTTTATACAAATTTATTCTATTTTGCTACAAAAACATAAGGAAATTACATGAAATATTCCAAATTTTTACATTTCACTTCTATTAAATTGACATTATTTTCCATATATGTTAGTATTCACCATAAGACAAATATAAATTGTCAATTTAATTCGTGAAAGGGAAATGAGGATGTCAAACAAAATCAATTGTCAAACTGAAAACTTTCAGCAACTCAAAAAATCCCATCCAAATCTTTTGAAGATATCGCAAGAAATTTATTGCGGAATCTATCAAAAGCAAGCTTATAAACAATTATTGTTCTTCCTCTATACTGGCGTTTATCATCCTAATAAAACTGAGTAAAATTTCTGTCTGAACAGGTGTTAAATCCTTTCCAGGTTTTAAAATACCGATTTTTGTCAATGTTGTATATAATCCCATAAAGATTTCTTCTAAAGAATAGCGATCATCAGCCTCTGATTCGGAATCTTCCGAGTTGGGGGCTTTTTTTTGAATTTTTTTAGGAATTTCAAGTGATTGATCAATTGTGGAATCTTCAACAGAAATAAAAAAATCAGCAGATACATTATATACCTGACATAATAAAGCTAATTTTTCAACATCTGGTTCACTACGATCATTCTCATAATTGGAAATTGTTTTATAGCTAATTCCAGTTAATTCTGAAACTTCTTTTTGCCCCATTCCTCTTAACTCACGAATATATTTTAGTTTTTCACCTAAACTTGCCAATTAGTCACCTCGTTTCTTTTTTATAATACCATATATCCTTGGATTAGTCAATTGAAAAATCCAAGAAATTTGGATTTTTTCTATTGACATTCCAAGAATATGAGAATATAATACAAGTAGTCCAAGAAATTAAGAATAAAGGAAGTGCAAACATGGATGAATTGTTAGTGGTAGCTAGAGTGAAACATTATGTGAAAAACTATCTTAAAAACACAGGCAAAAGACAGTGCTTTCTTGCGAAAGAAATTGGATTTGAGCCAAAAAAATTCAGTTCTTTGATTAATGGAAGAGTTGCAATGAGTATTACTGATCTTACCAAAATATGTGCTTACTTTAAAGAACCGGCAAGCACATTTATTATTTTAGAGGATTCTGTAGCTTAAGCAACCGCAAATCTGCATCATGAAAGGGGGTGAAGTAAGTGAGTGAAACAAGGAAACGTATTGTTATAGTACCTGATGCAACAAATTCACCTATTTGTTTTTCTGATCTTCCAGAGCATGTAAAAGACAGGTGGTGCCGGATTGTTTTAAAGCTTATGAGAGAAAAGCAACAGCAGGAAACCAAAACAGATGAGAAGGAAGTGAGCGAAATATGAAATGGTTTAAACGCTCCTTGGAGGTTTTAATCGCTCTGTGTATGGTCAGCTTAGTTGGGATTGCAGGAAGTAGTGATTTGAATCGCACTCCATTGGATCAAATGTTATGGATAATTTTATTTTTAACTCTATCGGGGATTGCTCTAACAATAGGGAGATTTTTTGTATGTTTAAAAATTCATCGTGTGGAGGATGTGAAAAACGAGAGCTTGGATACTATGCAGGATGTAAAGTTTATCAAAAATGGCGAGAAGGATGAGAGCAAGAAAAAAGCTGGCTGAAAAATTCAAGAGAAATTTGGTTCCGCAAGCGTAAGAAAGCTTTACCGCCGCTGAAATATCCAGGCGAAGGGAGGTAGTGAAAATGCAGATAGTTTTCGAGCCTTATTATATTGTAAGGATACGATTCTCGGAACAAGAGGTTTCGGATGGCATTTTTCAGGGCACTTATCAATCCTTAGAAAAAGTCATAGGGCGTTATCCATCCGTTAGCAAAATTAGGCCGGAGTTATTTTACAAGCTGAATAATCGAGAGGCGGCTTCACGAGTAAAAGAATGGTGTTGTAGACTCCAAAACAAATATGAAAGAAGGCAGATTAAGTGACAGAAAAAATAAGGGTTCAGGACTATTTGATCAAGTTGGGAGTTTCCCCAAGATTGTCAGGGTTTAATCATGCTGTTTATGCGATTATGATGTATCATTCAGGAGTAAATATTACGAAAGATATCTATCCGCAGGTTGCAGAGTTGTTTGAAACTACGCCAAGCAGAGTAGAGCGCAGTATCCGTCATGCAATTGAAAATTTATTTCATCACGGTGATTTAGAAGAGCTTCAGAAAGTTTTTGGGAACTGCTTTTCTAAGGAAACTGGAAAACCTACCAATATGGGCTTTATTTCCATGGTACGACTGCGATTAGATCAGGAAAAAGAAAAGCTTCTGTGGGACGGTTGTTCTGAAAATACAAAGAAAAGGTGATAACATGCGTATCTATTTAAAAAACGCCAGGATTGCCAAAGGGCTGACCCAGCAGCAGATGGCGGATGAATTAGACATTGGGTTGCGGTATTACAAATCATTAGAGAGTGGGGAGCGGCTTGGAAGTATTGATATCTGGGATAGATTGGAAGATATCACGGGTATTCATCAACGTGTACTCCGAGAGATTTTAGAAAATCATCCCGACCAAGAAGATAGTCAATAGATATATTGAGATAATCAGCAATTTTAATGAGTGATTCCGGTGAGGGGAAACGATCTCCACTTTCATAATTGCGATATGCTCGGAGCCCCATACATAAATGGTCGGCCATTTGTTGCGCAGTGATGCCTCTCCATTTACGTACCTCATTTAATCTTTTAGCAAACATAAAAATTTCCTCCTAAAAATACTTGACAGTGATCATATTGTACACTATAATAAGGTTATAAATAAGTGCTCAATATGAGCACTATAACAGGAGGATAAACTATGCTATCAGAAGCAATCGCAAAAATCGAACGAGAGAACCGGCAATTAAAAGAATTGCTGCAACGCACCTATGAAACTGTTCCGAAACCCAGGCAATGTGAGAGTTGCAAGTATTATGTTCGCCATTACGGCAGGCAAAACGGCGAATATTACCGAATCTATACTGGACATTGCATTTGCGGTGTACCTCTTGGCAAACGGAAAGGCAAAAGCCGTCCAACGCTAGAAGACACTTGTTTATGCTTTGAAGAAGGAGTTTGTTAAATGAATTGGAAAAAGAAAAAGCCTTCCTGGGCCACTAACCCAAGGAAGGCAAGGAAAAAAATAAATACACTTTCATTATAACGAATATGGAGGATTTGTCAATGTGCAGATTGAAATCAGGGATTCTTTTAGAGGATCGAGTTTACATAGGGGAAGGCGACAACCACACGGATATGCTGGAAGAACTGGGAATTGAAGATACTGAAAAAAATGCGGAGCGACGCTTTATCCGCGCGGAGTTATATCCGAAAGATGGCGACGTTTTTTCTCCGGTTGATGGATGGGTTTGGAATGTAGACCAGGATATCACACCAGATTGGTATGTCCCCGAATATGATGAACAGCGTTTTCGGGAAGCGGTCAAAACGTGGGCAAAAGATCATATCTTTATTGATGTTGATGGTTTAGCACTCAAAACGGGTTCCGGGTGTTATTTGAAAAATTGTAGCAATGTAGTTTTGTCAGGCGATGCCAATGTTACTGTGATGAAAAACTCCCAAGTTAGCTTGATGAGGGGAAGCTCTTGGGTTGGCGAGATGTGGGAAGGCTCTCGAATTGGCGTGATGAGGGGAAGCTCTTGGGTTGGCGAGATGTGGGAAGGCTCTCGAATTGGCTTGATGCGGGGAAGCTCTTGGGTTGGCGCGATGTGGGAAGGCTCCCGAATTGACGAGATGATAGAAAACTCCCGAATTGGCTTGATGTGGAAAGGCTCTCAGGTTGGCACGATGTGGGAAGGCTCCCGAATTGACGTGATGCGGGAAGGCTCCCGAATTGACGTGATGAGGGGAAGCTCTTGGGTTGGCGCGATGTGGGAAGGCTCTCAGGTTGGCGAGATGCGGGGAAGCTCTACAGCTACTATTCTAAATAATAATAGTGTAAATCCTCTATCTGTAAACCTTTGTGATAACGCAACAATTAAAGATAACCGCACGAAAACCATTTACCAATCTGGGGATTGGAAGTTGGTTTTGGTAGAGAATAAATAAGCGTTTGTCAACTAGGAGGGAAACAACATGGAAAAACAATCTATTATAGATATGGCAATGGGAGCCATTAAGGAAAAGGTAGACTATGAAATGTCTAAGATCATCGATAACATTCTGGACATCAACACCAAGGCGACGGGAAAACGGGCCTTGACCCTTACCATCTCGTTGCAGCCGGACGATGAACGGAAGCAGATTTTTGTCAATGCGGTGGCAAAATCTAAGCTAGAGCCAACCAACCCTATCGCCACCGCTTTGTACATCACTGGGGATGAAAATGGGGAGATCGCCGCAGTGGAAATGACCCCACAAATTCCCGGACAAACCAGAATGAACGGCGAAGAACAAGAAGAACCCAATGTTCTGCGCTTGATTAAAAACGTCTAAATAAGAAAGGAACATGATGATGATTCAAGCAGCGATTGAAAAAATTCTGACCCTCAATGAGAACAAAATTCACGAGATTAACGGCCAGTATTACAGCGAGAAAGACTTAATACGTATTGCCCCTCATATAGACCGGCCGGAAAAGCTTAAGGTTTCCAGCTTGGACAGCCTGGTCAAGCTGATTCATTCCGAACTGGACAAGGTAAAAATGCCTGTGTTTGTCCAGATCGAGGACTATGATGCAGTGAATGTGTTTACCAGTTACCGAGAGGATTATTCCCGCGATTTTCTATATCGCGCGGTTTGTGACGTTCCAGAGTTCCGGTTTGGCTGGAAGGATTACGAAAGCGCCATGATTGCCTTCCGCAGCCAGTTTCAGCAAACGGAAGGGGTGGAGTATTTGTTGGGGCTTCTCTCCCGGATTGCCGATGAAAACAGCGTTTCTTCCGAAGATAACGGCGTAACGCAAACCGTGGAAGCGCGCAAAGGAATCGCCTTGAAATCCAAGGAAAAGATCAAGCCTAGGGTTTCTTTGTGTCCATACCGTACCTTTTTGGAGGTGGAGCAGCCGGAAAGCGAGTTTTTAATCCGAATGCGGGAAGGCGGGGAAATCGGCCTGTTTGAAGCGGATGGCGGTATGTGGAAGCTGGAAGCAAAGAAAACCATCCGCAGTTATTTTGAAAAGGAATTGCTTCCCTTTATGAAAAACGGTTCTGTGATCGTCATGGTGTAAAAACAAAAAGGCCCCTCCTGAGATAGCAGCTCATGGAAGGGCAAAAGAAAAACAAACAAGTTAAGTGTAACGGAAAAGGTGGGATTTGTCAATGTGTAACTTACATTCGCAGGAGGAAATCACCCAACTGAAACTGATGCTGGAGCAGGAAAGCCGGAACGGCGATTGTTGGTATCGCAAATATCGGAAAGCGGAACAAGAGCTTCAGGAGATTAAGAGCCTAATTGCTGGGTTGTTAACCGAAATAGAGGTGAGAGAACGTGTTTGAGCAAGAAAGCACTTATGTAAGAGAAATACCGGAAGGCTGTGCGCAGTGCGATCAATGTGGAGAGATCGCGAAAGAAAACGAAATGGATTATCTTGATGGCACCAATGTGTGCCTGGATTTGCTTGTCTGAGTTTTATAGAAATAAAAGGAGATCGAGAAATATGGATAACAATAAAATGATTCAAGAACACCCAGAACAGTTGGCAATGGAGAAGCGCAGAAAAAACACCGCCGAGGTAGCAGGAAAAAGAAGCGACGAAAATATTGCAGAATTGGTGCAGAATAAAATTGAAAAAATGCAGGAATCTGGCGAGATTCATTTTCCAGCCAATTACAGTGTATCCAACGCAATTCGTTCTGCATGGCTCCAAATTCAAGAAACCAAGGATTTAAACGACCGGCCGGCTTTGGAAGTTTGTACTAGGGAAAGTGTGGCAAACGCATTATTAAATACCGTGATCCAAGGACTGAGTCCATCCAAAAAACAGGTCTATTATATCGTCTACAAAAATCAACTTCTTGCCCAACGTTCTTATTTTGGAACGATCTCTGTCACAAAACGAATACCGTTGGTGAAAGATGTATGGGCAGATGTTGTATATGACGGCGATGTCTTTCAAGCGAAAAAACATCGGGGAGGTTGGAAAATTTTAGAGCACGAATCCTCTCCAGAACAAATGGATCCCGGAAAAATCAAATACGCTTATGCAGTTATTGAGCGGGAAGGAGAGGAAGATTTCGCGGAAATTATGACATGGGATCAGATTCAAAAATCCTGGGCGAAATCGAGATCGAAGAACCAGAACGTGCATAAAGAATTTCCGGATCAGATGGCGAAACGGACTGTGATCAACCGAGCTTGTAAAATATTTTTCAATACCTGCGATGACAGCGATTTACTGATCGAGGCGTTTCACGCCACCGGAGACCAGTATGAAAATCAATGCTCAGAGCCGGAAAAGCCGGCAAGTCAAAACCTAGCTACATTAAACGCAGAACTGATTGAAGAGGTAGTGGAAAATGAATAAAAACGCATTTGTTTTGACGGATGAAAATTATTATTCCAGAGAAGCGGATATTCATTATATGTCCTGCTCTCAATACCAGTCGTTTGAGAAATGCGAGGCGGCAGCGATCGCAAAACTGCGTGGATTGTGGCAACCCGAAGAAACTTCGGATGCGCTGTTCCAAGGACAGTATTTTCATAGTTATTTTGAAAGTCCGCAGGCGTTCCAAGTTTTCTGCGATGAAAATTTTAACCGAATTTTTAAAACGAAAACAACAAAAGCCAAAGGAACTGAAATTGTAGGGAAATACGCGCCGTTCGAACGTCTGGATGAAATGATCGAAGCGGTCGAGAATGACCGATTTATTTCCCGGATTTTAGATTGGCAAGGAGAAAACGAGTTGCCGATGACAGGGATCGTCGGAGGGGTCCCGTGGCGGATGAAGATGGATAAATATTGCCCTGGAACTCGCCGGATCATTGATTACAAAACCTCTGCTAATTTACACGAACTATATTATAATTTTCGAACTCGGGAACGGCAGACGTTTATTGAAGAGTTTGGATATATGATGCGTGCGGCAGTATATGGAGAAATCGAGAGACAAAATCGCCAAGAGGCAACTTTTCCATCTTTTTTGATTATCGGGGTTTCGAAGCAATCACCACCGGATAAAGAAGTGATCTTGCTGGATGACGATACTCGATGGGAATACGAGTTAGAGGTAGTAAAAAGTAAAATTCCTCATATCCAGCGTTTAAAGGAAGGGGCAGAGAATCCAAAACGCTGTGGGATGTGCGAATATTGCAGAGCAACCAAAGAAATTCGAAAAATCAAAGCGTATACTGATCTTATGCCGGAGTTTTGGAATGATCCTGACAATATAGAGGTGGATGATTATGAAGGAACGTCTGTATTTGATACACTCAAACCGAGGGGATAATGGTTGTCCTGCCTGCGGCCAATATATCGTTTGGCGGAAGGTAGGGGAAAAACAATATGTGCCATGTGATAAAAAACCAGTTATGTGTATCCGTTCACCGGGATCACGTTTTCGGGTGGTAAAACAAGGGGAGATTCTTACTGATGTAGAAATCGTGAAGAAAGGACGGATTGGGAATTCTGTGAGAAGCAATTGGTTTTATGCATTGGAACCTCACGTTTTTACCTGCCCTTGTATCCCACATCAGGGAATGGATGTATCAAATAAGGAGTGTGAAAGATGTTAAATTGTGCTGTTATTCTAGGCCGCTTGACCGCAGACCCAGAGCTGAAGCATACGCCAAACGAGAATGCAGTGACCAGCTTTTCGGTTGCGGTCAACCGTTCCTATGCGAAGGCAGGAGAGGAACGCCAAGTGGATTTCATCGACGTGGTGGCCTGGCGGAATACGGCGGAATTCATCTGCAAGTATTTTAGCAAAGGGCAGGCCATCGCAGTGCAGGGAGCCATTCAAACCCGCACCTATACCGATTCCAAGGGCAACAAGCGGAAAGCAGTGGAGATCGTGGCGGAGAAGGTGAATTTCGGGGAAAGGAAGCAGGACAAAGAGGAAACGGCTGCTTCCAATCACCGGAGAAATGAGGGTTTTGAAGAAATTTTGTGTGACGACGACTTGCCTTTTTAAGAGGTGACTATGATGAGAATGTCTTATTTTAAGCTGTTCACCGACTACAAGCAACATATTCAATGGCTGTCCGATGAGGAAAAAGGGCAGCTTTTTACAGCCTTGTTTTCCTATGCAGACGAGGAAGAAATTCCTCCTTTGTCGCCTGCCGCTCATATGGCTTTTTCGTTTATCACGGCGCAAATCGAGCGCGACTGGATGGAATACCAAAGCAAGTGCGAAACAAGCCGGCAGAACGGGGCAAAAGGTGGCAGGCCGAAAAAACCGGAAGGTATGAAAGAAAACCCAGAAAACCCAACGGTTTTTTTGGAAACCCAAAAAAGGCAAGACAAAGAAAAAGACAAAGACAAAGAAGAAGACAAAGAAAAAGACAAAGACATATTACCCCCTAAATCCCCCAAAGGGGACGCAGACACCGAGCAAGGCGAGAACGTAACGGTTCAAATCGCCCGAGGATCAGGCAAGAAGAAGCCTGTCGACCATTCCAAGACCCTTGCTCAGGAGTTATTCGCATCCTTTTGGGAGAAGTATCCGAGAAAAGTAGATAGAGGCATTGCTGAAAAAGCGTGGATGAAGATCTGTCCAGACAAGGAATTGTTTGATCGGATCATGGACGCTTTATGCACAGCGATTTACAGCGACCAGTGGCGCAGTGGTAACGGCCAGTATATTCCGTATCCAGCTACTTGGCTAAACCGGAAACGCTGGGAATCTGAGTCAACGATTCAACTACCGGAAGCTCCGAGCAAGAAACGCACCTACGATCTGGAAGCGTATGAGGATATGGATTTTCTGGCGGAGTTTACAAGAAACCAGGGAGAGTGAGGAAATGTCGGTAATGTTTTCCATCCCTGGTGAGCCTCAGGGGAAAGCCCGCGCCCGTGTGGTGCGGACAAAGACGGGAAAAAGCGTTAGCTACACTCCGAACAAAACCGCAGCATACGAAGAACTGGTGCGCCGGTGCTATCGAAACCAGATGGGAGGCTATAAGTTTCCATCGGATTACCCTCTTTGCGTCGAGATCGCCGCGTTTTTCTCCATTCCCCAAAGCAAGAGTAAGCGGGTGAAAGAACAGATGCGGGAAGGAAAAATTTTACCCACCAAAAAGCCGGACGCAGACAATATTGCCAAGATTATCTGCGACGCGCTCAATGGTGTTGCCTATGCCGACGACAAGCAGATTATTTCTTTGACGATAGAGAAGGGGTACTCCCTGGAACCTAAGGTGATTGTGGAGATTGAGGAGGTGAGGAGAGGTGAAAACATTTGAGGAACTGACCGAGCTTGCCAAACTAGAGGAATTCCCGGACAAGCTGACAGGAATGGAATCCTTGGTTGTGTACAGCCTGCAAGGGATTTGGTTGGCCTGCAAGGCAAAGAAGCTGGACAAAGAAACCGGAAAACAAGCCTATCGATTGATCCAGCTCGCCTACGACCACGCCCAAACTGAGCAGATGATTCACCGAAACGCCTGCCGAATGCGGGTGGAGCTGGCCAGGGTGAACCGGGATGTGGAGCTTCACGGTTGTGAACTGTGCCGGAAAGTGTTGAAAATCATAGACGGAAGGTTGAGACTGGAAAACAGGGAGGAATCCTTCTCTTCAAGCCAACTCAATGAGAAGGAGACAGAGCCATGAATCGAGAAGAATATCGGGATATCTGCCGCATGACGGAATACCGGGTAGCCCGTCTTATGACCCAGGAGCAGCTTGTCCGCCGCCTTTCGGAAATCCGGGAATATGCGGTGGAAGCCATGCTGGGGAGCTGTGCAGGCTGTGTGGAGAAAGAAGCGGAGAAGCCCGTCCACTGCGCCCATTGCAGCCGCAGCTTCGGAGATTTTTACAGGAGGAAAACCAAGTGAATAAGGAACCAGATATCCATTACTATCGCGCGATTCTGCATATGCTGCCCCTTGGCAGCCCCATTTACCAGCAGATGTGGGAGAGAATGCAGGAAGCGGAGGAAAAACTATGACCCATCTATCGCTGTTTACGGGAATCGGCGGGCTTGATTTAGCTGCGGAATGGGCAGGATTTGAAACCGTAGGGCAATGTGAATTCGCGGATTACCCCCATGAGGTTTTGTGCCGGCATTGGCCGGACGTTCCTAAATGGCGGGATATCCGCACGCTGACAAAGGAGGGTTTGTATGAACGGACAGGTCTTCGAACAGTTGACGTTATTTCCGGGGGATTCCCATGCCAGCCGTTTAGTACTGCCGGGAAGCGAAGAGGCCGTCAAGATGACCGTTACCTCTGGCCGGAAATGCTTAGAGTTATCCAAGAGATCAAGCCCCGTTGGGTGGTTGGAGAAAACGTATCAGGAGTTGTTCGAGATGCACTTGATGAAATACTTAAAAGTCTCGAACAGGCGCAGTACACCGCATGGGCGTATTCTTTCAAGGCTAGTGAGGTTGGAGCTTTGTTTGCAGGAGACAGAATCGCTATCTTGGCCTCGTCCAACGACAGGTGCACCACTATGCGGAGGAACATACAATTTCAAACAAATGCAGAATTTACGGGATGCCGGGATTATTACCGAGGAGGAGCGCAGGAATTTGACGCAGGGCAATGGTGGAAACTCGAATCCCGCCCTTATGGAGTGGCTCATGGGGTTCCCAATCGGGTGGACAGAATTAGATGCCTCGGAAACGCCGTAGTCCCTCAGCAGTTTTATCCAGTGTTCCAGGCGATTGCAGAGGTTATGAAAGGAGTCGAAACTACATGATTTTATCCGGCAAAGAAATCCAAAATCAGGTCATAGACCGGAATATTGTGATCCGTCCCTTTGACCCCAGGAGGGTCAACCCTAATAGCTACAACCTAGCGTTACATAATGAATTACTGGTGTATGAGGCAGGTGAGCTGGACATGAAAAAACCAAACCCAACGAAGCGTTTGACCATTCCCGAGGAAGGCTTGCTTTTAGAGCCAGGCAAGCTGTATTTAGGCCGCACCAAGGAATTTACTCACACAGACAAGTTTGTCCCTATGCTGGAAGGCCGTTCTTCCGTTGGGCGGCTGGGAGTGTCCATTCATGTGACCGCAGGATTTGGAGATATCGGATTTGCCGGCTATTGGACGCTGGAAATTCACTGCATCCATCCGGTATGGATTTACCCAGATGTGGAAATCTGCCAGATTTACTACCACACCATCCTGGGCGACTATGACCGGTACAGCAGCGGGAAGTACCAGAATAATACGGGAATCCAGCCTAGCCTTTTGTATCGGGATTTTGAGAAGGAGGCAGAAAAATGAGGAAAATCATTATGATTGCGATGTTGATGATTGGTTGTTTTACATTGTTTACTGGATGTAACGAAGCAGATCGAGTTTCTTACAATTTGTCCAAAGAAGCGGACAATTTTAACGATGTCCGCCAGATCACCGTCATTAATTGTCTGCAGGGAGATGTTTTATTTCAAATGACAGGGAAAATGTCCATCCAGGCAGATGTTGAAGAAAATCAGTTGGAAATTATAGTGGAGGATGAAAACGGTGCGTACAAAAAGCATTTTATTGGTCTTAGTGATAATGTGACATATGTGGTCGAGGATATCACCAGCAAAAACGTGGACAAGTATCAATATATCTTGAATTTCAATCCGAAAATGTGGTTGCCAGTAAAGGGGGACGTGATTGACTAAAATCATTTGCAAGGACTCGGAGAAGAAAGTGAAGGAGTTTGATAGAAAGGAGAAGGAGAATATGCCAGAATTGAAACCATGCCCGTTTTGCGGGAGAGAAGCAAGACATTACGCTTATGAATATAACACGCTTGGCGCATATGGTAGCGAGGAAACACAAAAGAAATGGCACTCTTTTGGATGTCCAAATTGCAAAATTTCATTACCTAAGAGAACATATTTTACGATTGAAAAAGCAATCGAAGCCTGGAACCAGCGTGTGCATGTTAAATATCAGATTGACGGAGAGGAATTGACCCAGCAGGAGCTTTTGGAACGCTATGTGTCTTACCGAAAGCAGATGGGATATTGGAGGGAATCATGAAAAACAATGCGTTGTAAGAACGGTTAAAACCCCACCAGGGTATTGGTATGAGCTAAACTGTTTTAAGCATTTACAACGAAGATTAGAAGAAGGTTGGGTTGTGGTTATGTGTAATCCCATTGGAAATGATTTGGAATATGTTTTAGAAAAAGAATACGAGGATACGGCGGAATTTCGATAACTCTATATTGGAGGTACTTTATGGAGAATCAATTTGAATTGTTTCCAGTAAGACTGCGCAGGCTCCGGGAGAGAAATCGTTTAAAGCGTGTTGTATTGTCGCAATTATGCGGATTAGACCGTAGCGCAATTGCTCATTACGAAACAGGGGAACGGTTGCCTAGTGTAGATGCGATTTGCGCAATCGCAGATTATTTTGAAGTGTCTGTTGATTATTTGATTGGTAGAACACCGTTTTAAAAAAATTTTTAAAAAGTATGCCGAATCAGACTTTAGGGCATAAATAGTATTTAAAATTAAAAGCAGAGGAAGAATATTCCTCTGCTTTTCTGTTTCCTCCTTAAGTTAGAACCTGCGGTTTTGTTCCGCAGGGGATTTGCAGGATTGGTGTAAAAGGAAGCACGAATGGGAGCGGGTTCGAGTCCTGTATCTTGCAGAAATAGAATGAGGTGAAAAAGATCAACAGACAGTTTTACCATTCGAAACGTTGGAGAAGAAAAGCGGCGGCGATTCTGCGCCGAGATGGGTATCAATGTCAAATATCCAAACGATATGGCAAGAGGGTGGAAGCTAACACGGTTCATCACATTTATCCTTTGGAAGAATATCCTGAGTTTGCTTTGTGTGATTGGAATTTGATTTCTGTCAGTGATTCCGTTCACAACCAACTCCATGATCGAAGTACAAGGAAGTTGACCGAGATGGGAGTGCAGCTTATGAGGCGTACTAGGGGGCCAACGGGCAATGAGTTGTAAAATAAAAATTTTTTATTTTTGTTCGTTTTAATCTCGGGATATTGCTAATAGGCACAAAAAAGGGGGAGGGGGGTGGATAAAAAATATTTTTATTTTATTTTTTGTTTTACCTCGGCGGTTAGTCCCCCTACCCTAGGAAACAGAAGGGGGAGGCGGAGGTACCGGTGAGGGAGAACTCTTTCTAACTGCGCGGGGATTATAAAAAAAGGGGGTAACGGATTTGTGTTGAATGTGGTACATGAAAATAAATTTGATGAAATTTTTTTGCAAACTGTTCGAGATATGCAGCAACTGAATACCTACAAGGACGAATTCTCCCCAGTGATTGTCCGGTATGCGGAAATGCGAGTGCAGCTAGAACTTTTAATGGAACGTTGGTATCAAACTGGCTGCCTGATTACGGAAGAATACACCAATAAAGCGGGGGCTACAAATAATCGAAAAACAGCGTTGTACCAGTCTATTGAAGGATTAAGGAAGGAAATTTTTGATATGGAAAACGCCTTGGGGTTAACGCCATCTGGTTTAAAACGGCTCTATGGTGATGGGGTTCAGAAACAGGCGGCTCCCAGTAAATTAGAGGAAGCGTTAAACCGATTTGGCTAAGTCGAAAAATTTTCAAATTGTACAGCGTTATGTGGAGGCGGTTTGTTCTGGCCAAAAAATTGCAGGCAAGGAAATTTTGCTGGCTTGCATCCGATTTAAAAAAGATTTGGAAAATCCCGCCTATGACTTCCGAATCCAGGCCCCGGAGTTTGTCACGTATATCATTGAAAACACCTTTGTCCATCAACAAGGAGAAGCTTTGAACGGAACCAGCCTAAAAGGGAAACCGTTAATCCTGGAGCCTTGGCAGAAGTTTATTGTTTTTAATTTGGTGGGTTTTTATCTAGCAGGAACGAATGAGCGCAGATACAAAGAAGCGTTTATTTTTATTCCAAGAAAAAATGGTAAGACCACGTTTATTGCAGGGCTTTCCTGGGCGTTGGCTCTACTGGAACGCGCCAGCGGCTCCACGGTTTACATTGTGGGGGCTGCGTTACGTCAGGCGTTACAGAGCTTTAATATTATCACGTTTAACCTGCGAGAAATGGGAGAGTTTGAGCACTTCCGTATTTTGGACAACAACAGCGAGCATTCTTTGTGCCGGAAATTTTACGGCCCAGATGGGGCGGAAATCGGAAGCATTCGCATTGAAGCCCTGGCGGCCAATCCAGATGCGCAAGATTCGCTCAACTGTAATTTTGCGATTGCGGATGAAATGCACGCCTACAAAAGCCCCAAACAATACAACATCATCAAGGAGGCTATGAAAGCCTACACCAACAAACTGATGATTGGTATTACTACTGCCGGGGATAAAATGGCTTCCTTTTGTTACCGCCGGCTTCAATATTGCCGAAAGATTTTGGATGACACGGTCAAGGATGAAAGTTATTTTGTTTTTATCGCTAAGGCGGATGAAGATGAAAAGGGCAACGTGGATTTTACAGATGTTGCCCAGCAGGAAAAAGCGAATCCAAATTATGGGGTGACTATCCGCCCGGCAGATATTTTAAACGATGCCATACAGGCGCAGAATGACCCGCAGCAGAGAAAGGATTTTCTAGCCAAATCCCTGAACGTCTACACATCGGCCGTGAAGGCGTACTTTAACATTCATGAATTCCGCCACAGCGACAGCCAATATCATTGGACTTTGGAAGAACTGGCAAAGCTGCCGATAGAATGGTATGGGGGAGCGGATTTGTCCAAGCTCCACGATTTGACTGCGGCGTGCTTATACGGCCGATACAAGGAAGTAGATATTGTTATTACTCATGCTTGGTTTCCGATTGTGGCGGCACATAAAAAAGCGGAAGAGGATGGAATCCCTGTGTTTGGTTGGCAAGAGGATGGATGGCTTACCTTGTGTAATTCCCCGACGGTCAACCATGCGGACGTGGTCAATTGGTTTGTGGCCATGCGAAAGAAGGGGTTTAAAATTAACCAAGTGGGACATGACCGGAAATTTTGCCGGGAGTATTTTATGGGAATGAAAGCTGCAAAATTCAAAATTGTAGATCAGCCGCAGTATTTTTATAAAAAATCCGAGGGATTCCGCGTCATTGAAGAGAAGGCGAAGAACGATCAACTTTATTATCTGCACAGCGATGCTTATGAATATTGTGTGGAGAATGTAGCGGCCATTGAGAAAACGGATGACATGATTCAGTATGAAAAAGTAGAGCCAGAACAACGAATTGATATCTTTGACGCTTCTGTATTTGCGTGTATTCGCATGTTGGAATGTATGGAACGTCGTGGGAATGCGAAAAGGTGGTTTGATGAATGAGCTTATTTCGACGAAGAAAACAAAAAATTAGGGCGGCTCCTGTCACTGGTTTTGTTTGCTCCGATCAGTGGGAATCTTTGTGCTGTTCTGGATATACCAAATTATCGGAAAATCCAGAAGTGCAAATGGCGGTAGGCTACATTGCTGATTTAATTAGCAGTATGACAATTCACCTGATGCAGAACACAGCAAACGGGGATGTTCGATTACAAAACGAACTGGCGAAGAAAATAGATATTTCTCCTTCTAAAATAGGGACCCGAAAAACCTGGATGTATAACATCGTCAGAAACATGATGATGGAAGGGAACCAAATTGTTTACCCAAAAACTTCAAATGGTTTCTTAGAGGATTTGATTTCCCTTCCTCCGTCCGGCGTTTCGTTAAACCCAACGGAAAACAGTACGAGTTACCTGGTTAGCTATCAAGGAAAACAGTATGCGCCAGATGAAGTACTCCATTTTTTGATTAACCCAGACCCTAATTTGCCTTGGAGGGGAATGGGGTATCGAGCGGCGTTGAAAGACGTTGTGCATAATCTCAAGCAAGCTTCTGAAACAAAACGGGGGTTTATGGAAAGTAAGTGGAAGCCTTCTGTGATCGTCCGGGTAGATGGGTTAACCGAAGAATTTTCCGGAAAGGCTGGACGCACAAATTTTTTGCAGGAATATATCGAAGCGCAAGAAGCTGGTCAGCCTTGGGTTATCCCTTCGGATTTGTTAGACATTCAACAAATTAAGCCGCTCTCTTTGAACGATTTGGCAATCACCGATGCCGTGACTATGGATAAACGGGCTGTGGCGGGGATTATCGGAGTCCCTCCGTATGTGGTAGGGGTAGGTGAATTTAACCCCGACGCCCATAGGAATTTTATTGATACCTATATCATGCCGAAAGCCCAGATCATTGAACAGGAGCTGACTAAAAAATTATTATGGTCGCCGGATTTATATTTTAAGCTGAACAGCCGCACTCTATATGGCTACAACATCAAAGACCTTTCCACGGTGGGACAAGAGCTGTATGTGCGCGGCATTATGAGCGGAAACGAGGTTAGGAATTGGATTAACCTTCCTCCTGAAAAAGGGTTGGATGAACGGGTTATTTTAGAAAATTATATCCCAGTGGGAATGATTGGAGATCAAAAGAAATTGGTGCAGAAAGGAGAAGGAAATGGAGCGGATACGTAGACAAACAAGAAGTGTACCCGCTGAATTTACTACGCGGGCAGAGGAAAGCGGGGAACTGTACATTGAGGGATATTTTTCGGTATTCCATAGTTTGTATCATTTGTGGGATGGAGCAACGGAAACGGTGCTTCCCGGTGCGTTTACAGAAACGTTGACACGGGATGATGTGAGGGCTTTGATCGACCACAATACCCGTTTGGTGCTAGGGCGCACAAAGGCAGGAACCTTGGAGTTAAAAGAGGATGACCATGGTTTATGGGGGAAAATTCGCATCAATTCCAAAGATGTTGACGCTATGAATTTATATCATCGGGTACAGCGGGGCGATGTGGATCAGTGTTCTTTTGGTTTTGAAATTGAGGAAGAAACTTTTCAGGAAAGCCCCAACGGTTCCATCCAATGGCAGATTCAAAAGGTAATGTTGTATGAGGTGTCGGTGGTGACGTTCCCGGCCTATGAGGATACGGAGGTTACCGCACGGAAACAGGCGTTTTCTGAAATTCAACAACGAAAACAAGCGGCGTGGTGTGAATCCATGCGTAAACGATTGAAGGAGGCAAAATAATGGCGTTAAAGCAAATTTTATTGAGAAAAAAATTAGAAGATCGGAAAGCGGCTTTGCAGCAGCTCCGAAACAAGGAGCTGGAATTCCCCGCGAAGGAAGCCGAACTTGAGGAAGCAATTGGGGAGGCGAAAACCCCGGAGGAACAGGCTGCGGTAGAGGGAGAAATCGAAGCATTTGAGCAAGAGAAAATCCAGCACCAGACAGATGTAACCTCCCTGGAAACAGAAATCGGCGAAATTGAAAGCGAGATTTCCCAATTGGAAAGGAAGGCCCCGGATAGAAGCACACCGGAACAACACCAGGAAACACGAAAGGATGAAACACACATGGAGCACAGACAAAGTTTTTTTGGCATGACTATGGAGCAGCGCGACCGCTTTTTAGCAAGAGAGGATATCAAAGATTTTCTTTCGCGAGTGCGGGGGGCAATTAAAGAAAAACGGGCGGTTAACGGCGCGGATTTACTGATTCCGGTTGTGGTGTCGGATTTGCTGAGAGAAAACATCTCTCGTTATTCCAAATTGGTTGATAAGGTGAATTTGAAGCGCATTAACGGGAAGGCCAGACAGCGAATTGCGGGAATCGCCCAAGAGGGTGTTTGGACGGAGATGTGCGCTTCTCTCAATGAGTTATCCATTTCCTTCAACCAAGTGGAGTTAGATGGTTACAAGGTAGGAGGATACATTGTTGTATGCAATACGGTTTTAGAAGACAGTGACATTAATCTGTTTAGCGAAATTATGACCTCGCTGGGACGATCCATTGGCTTGGCTTTGGACAAGGCTATTTTATATGGAACCGGTGTGAAAATGCCTATGGGTATTGTGACGCGCTTGGCGCAGGCCACTAAGCCTACAGATTATCCGAACTTTGCTCGGGAATGGAATGATTTGTCCACTTCCAATTTGCTGAAAATGGACGGAACTCTAAAAGGTGCCGATTTCTTTGGGGAGTTTGTCAATTTGGCCGCTGTGGCAAAATCCGATTATTCCTTTGGGGAAAAATTCTGGGCCATGAACGAACGTACCTATGCCCGTATTATTTCCAAGGGTGTTACATACGACCTGAACGGCTTTGTGGTATCCCAAATTAACTATACGCTTCCAGTGACCGGAGGTGATGTGGTGTTGCTGAATTTCATCCCTGACGGTGACATTATTGGAGGCTATGAGGATTTGTATATCTTGGTGGAGCGGGCAGCAACAACCTTGGCTACTTCGGATCATACCCAATTTATCCAAGATAACACCGTGTTCAAGGGAACCGCTCGTTATGACGGCCAGCCTGCCATTGCGGAAGGCTTTGTCGGCATTAATATTGATAACAAAGCGGTAACCACTTCAATGACATTTGCACCAGACACGGCAAACAGTACTTCGGAGGTAACCATAACAGGGAAATCTGGAAAGTAAAAAAGTATGGAACAGAATTTGATTTTGTTAAAACTGGATTTACAAATCATGACTGATCAGTTAGACCATTACCTTTTGGTATTGCTGAAAACTGCAATAGATTTTATTTCACGGGAAGGAATTCAGTTAGAGGATACGGTTGGGGATAACGCTTTGATTGTGATGTATGCCGCTTACTTGTATCGCAAACGAAAAGAACAGGCAAACGGAATGCCTAGAATGCTGCGTTATGCCCTAAACAATCGGTTGCTGTCTCAAAAAATGGCAGGTGATCCCGATGGATGAAGTTGCTTATTTGATTGGGAAAACCTATCAAACAGACGAAATCGGAAACCAGATTTCTGTGAGTACCAAGCGGAAAATTTATGTTTCTGTGGGCAGTGTAACGCAATATGAGTTTTACGCTGCGGCTCAAGTTGGACTCAAGCCGGATTTTCGTCTAAAAACCTTCTACCTAGATTATCAGGGCGAATCCGCTTTGGAGTATCAAGGGGAAATCTATGCCGTTTATCGAACGTATACCGACCAAAAGGCGGAAACCACAGAGTTGTATTTGACAAAGAAGGTGGGAGAATGAGCAAAAAGGTGGATGACTTGACAAAATCAGTTATGAAAGCATTGGAATCCTACAGCGCAGAATTGATGGACGGTGTAAAACAAGATGTAAAAACCGTTGTAAATGGATGTCTAGAACGCATTCGTCAGAATTCCCCGGTCCGCACTGGTGATTACAAAAAGGGATGGACAGATCGAATTGCCTTTCAAAACGATCAGGATATCCGCATGAAGATTTATAACAAAACGGATTATCAGCTGACCCATTTGTTAGAGCATGGTCATGCACGCTTTGGAGGCGGCAGGGTTCCTGGAAAACCGCATATCCGTCCAGCCTCTGAGTGGGCGGAACAACAGCTAATGAAAAAAGTGGAAGCGAGGGTAAAAAAGGGATGACGCAAACAGAACTTTACCAGGTTTTGCAAGGGAGCGGCATCCCTTTCGCATATCATCATTGGGAAAAGCCGCCAAAACAATTACCCTGGGGTGTTTATTTTTTGGAATACGAAAATAAATTCTATGCAGATGGAACCCTGTATTACCATATTGCCGGATACCGTGCGGAGTTATATACCGATAAGAAGGACCTTAATGCAGAATCGTTCTTGGATAACGCCTTCAATCAAGCGGGAATTTCTTATGCAAAAACTGGTTCTTATATCAATGGACAGAAATTATATGAAACGACTTATGAATTTGAGGTGTGAAAAATGGCACAAGGAAATAAAGTAAAATTTAATTTAAGAAATGTACACTATGCAACGTTTACCACCGGAGAAGATGGCTCCCCAGTTTATGGAACCCCGGTTGCGATTCCCGGAGGTGTGAGTATTTCTTTATCCCCAGAAGGGGATACAACGCCGTTTTATGCGGATGGCATTCCGTATTATGTAACGGTTGCAAACAATGGGTATTCAGGAGAATTGGAAGTCGCGCTGATTCCCGACAGCTTCCGAACCGATGTGCTGGGAGAGACGCTTGATCAAACAGATAAGGTAATTGTAGAACAGGCAAATATTGAAGCAAAAACATTTGCATTGCTGTTTCAGTTTGATGGTGATGTAAACGGAATTTGCCATGTGTTTTATAACTGCACTGCCGCACGTCCTAACGTTGAGGGAAGCACAACTACAGAAAGCAAGGAGCCGTCTACGGAAACAATGACGATTACAGCTTCCCCGCTAGCTAGCAACAATTATGTGAAGGCGAAAACCGGAGCGGATACTACAGAAGCGGTAAGGGCCAATTGGTTTAAATCAGTATGGCTTCCACAGCAACCAAGCACAGAGTCCCGTGGTGTAATCGTGTGAAAGGAGGATGGGTATGGAAAAAATTGTGGAGATTGATGGTAAGGATGTACGGTTCCGGGCTACAGCTGCGGTTCCGCGTTTGTATCGCATTAAGTTTGGCCGTGATATTATTCAGGATTTGGCGGTATTGAAAAAATCTTATCAAAAAGTTTCGGAAAGCAATGGAACAGAATTTACTGCGTTTGATTTGACGGTGTTTGAAAACTGCGCTTATATTATGGCCAAGCACGGGGACCCTGATGGCGTTCCTTCTGACATTGTGGAATGGATGGATGAGTTTCAAACCTTTTCTATTTATGCAGTGCTGCCCGAAATCCTGGAGCTTTGGGGCTTGAACGAACAGGTGATGGTAGAAAGTAAAAAAAAATTAGGCCAAGTATCCGGGAGTTAAATACCCCCTTGTTTTTATTGCGTTGCGTACAGTTGGGAATTTCTTTGGGAGATTTGGAATTATTAACCATCGGCATGGTGAACGATATGTTCACGGAATCCAGCAACGACGAATACGATTATCCGATTATGGCCACGCAAGAAGATTTTGATAAATTTTAAAGGGGTGAGAATTTGGCAGGAAGAATTAAAGGGATTGTGGTTGAAATTGGCGGCGATGTAGTAGGGTTAAACAAAGCTTTATCCGGCGTCAATAAAGAAATTGGGAATACGCAAAAAGAGTTAAAAGATGTGGAAAGACTGCTGAAATTCGACCCCACCAATACCGAACTGCTTCGGCAAAAACAACAGCTTCTAGCGAAAGCGATTGACGAAACGAAAACGAAACTAGATGTGCTGAAAAATGCGGAGCAACAGGCCCAGGAGCAGTTTAAACAAGGGAAAATCAGCGAACAGCAATATGACGCTTTAAAAAGAGAGATTATCGCCACAGAGCAAAGTTTGAAAAACCTACAGGAGCAGGCCGCGAAAAGCAATGGAGCATTAAGCAAAGTTTCGGATGTAACCGGAAAAGTTTCGGAAACGGCTGGCAAAGTAGGGGATAAAATGATCAAGGTGACAGCCGGATTCACTGGCTTGGGTGTTGTGGGAGTCAAGAGCGCGTCTGACATCAACAAAGCCTTGAACGATCTGCAAACTGCTACTGGATTAACTGCGGATGAGATGGACTCCTACCGGGATATTATGGAAAATATCTACAAAAAGAATTATGGGGAATCTTTTGAAGATGTTTCCGATGCGATTGCTGAGGTAGTCACCCAGGTGGGGAAAATGGATGGCGGAGAAGGTTTACAGCGTCTCACGGAAGATGCTTTGGTGCTCCGGGATGCCTTTGGATATGATGTCAGCGAGTCAGTGCGTGCAGCTAACACGTTAATGAATCAGTTTGGAATCAGCGGTGAGGAAGCGTTCAACCTACTTGCGCAAGGGGCGCAAAACGGCTTAGATTACTCGGATGAATTGCTTGATAGCATCAATGAATACTCTGTCCAATTTTCCAAAATGGGCCTGTCTGCGGACGATATGTTTAATATCTTTGTAGCCGGTGCGAAAAACGGGGCTTTTAATTTGGACAAGATTGGCGATGCGGTGAAAGAGAACGCAATCCGTGTGATTGATTTATCCGATACTTCCAAATCGGCGTTTGAAGCGATTGGGTTGGACGCGGATGTTATGGCGGAACGGTTTGCCGCTGGCGGCGAGGTTGCAAAAGAGGCTTTTTTGCAGGTGACCAACGGCATTGCGGCTATGAAAGATCCATTGGAACAAAACACGGTGGGGGTTTCTTTATTTGGGACTATGTGGGAGGATTTAGGGCCTCAAGTAGTAACCCAACTAGGAAATATTCAAGGGGGAATTGACGGAACAAAGAACTCCATGGAGGAGTTAAAAAATGTCCAATATGATGACGTTACGGAACGATTAGCAGCAGTTGGAAGAAATTTGCAAACTGAGGTTTTAATTCCTTTGGGAGAAATGCTCATTCCTGTGTTAGAAATGGTTGTTGGGAAATTAAGCGATTTGATCAGTTGGTGGAGTAATTTGGACTCTACTACCCAAACAGTGATTGCTACCATTGGGATTGCGGTGGCGGCGATTGGTCCGCTGGCAAAAGGAATTGAAAGTGTTTCCACCGTGATGGGTTTCCTATCTAAAAGCGCGATACCAGCTCTAGGTAAAGCATTGGATTTCTTAAAAGCGAATCCAATTGTAGCAATTGTGGCTGCAATCCTTGGGTTTATCAAAGTAATCCAGGAATTGTGGGATAAAAACGAAGCATTCCGACAAGCGGTTTTAAAAATCTGGGAATTTATTACCGGAATCTTCCAAAAGTTTGATGATTTCTTAACCGGGATTTTTCAAAAGGATTGGACGGAAAACTTTGGAGTGTTTGGAAATATTCTCAATGCGTTTTTCGACAAAGTGGAATCTGTTTGGAATTTGATCAAAGGCGTATTTAGCGGAATGATTGAATTTCTGAAAGGTGTGTTCACAGGCAACTGGCAAGGTGCGCTCAATGGAATCAAAAGTATTTTTGAAAGCGTATTCAACTTTTTTGGGGATAAGTTGGATTGGTTAAAAACGTTACTAAGTGGAATTATTGATTTTGTTGTAGGGGTGTTTACTGGGGATTGGGAAAAAGCATGGGAAGGAATCAAAAATATTTTCAAGGGAATTTTTGACGCTCTAGTGGGAATTGTAAAAACCCCATTAAACTTTGTGATTGGTTTAATCAATAAAGCAATTGATGGGATCAACGTTCTGATTCGTGGTGTAAATGCGGTTTCTTCGTTGGTTGGTCTAACAATTCCAGAAATCCCACACATTCCAAAACTGGCGAAAGGCGGAACGGTTTTAGAAGGCAATGCCATTGTAGGAGAGGCAGGCCCAGAGCTGCTTTCCGTCATCAACGGAAAAACTCGTGTTACTCCCTTGACCCACACCCAGAAATCAGAAGGCCAAAAATTAGTTGGCGGCGGATACCAACAAACGGTAAATATTTATAGTCCGCAGGCGTTGAGCCCAGCAGAAACTGCTCGTCAAACCCGTCTTGCCACTCGCAGGTTATTGTCAAAGGTTGGTGTACGATGAAAATTGTTTGTAAGAGAAACGGCCAAGAAATTGAATTTAAATACGGGTTTCCTTTGTGGGTTGAAGAAGTAGAAGGGATTACAAACACCAAATTTGACATTCAGACCGAAAAACCTAGTGATTTTGACGGAGAAATTTATATGGGAAGCACAGCGGAAATAAGAAACATTGTCATTACCGCTCAAATTAAAAACGATCATCTTTTCTGGCGGGAAAGGATGTTTCAATTTTTCCAACCTCGTTCCAAAGGAACCTTGTACTATTATGATCTGAATACAGAAAAGAAAATCGACTACTATGTGGAGGAAGTAACCTTTGATTTTTCTGGACGTATTCGCAAGGTAGAGGTTTCTTTATTGTGTCCAAACCCGCTTTTTCAGTCGGTAAAAGATGACCTCACTCAAATGGCGGTTTGGAAAGGGTTGATTGAATGGCCGTTAGATTTGCCGCCTACCTGGGAAGTGGGGGAAAAAGTTTCCACATTGATCGCCAATGTTGCGAATCCTTCCAATGTGACTAGGGGGCTTACCATTCGTTTTATGGCAGGAGGAACGGTACATAATCCCAGCTTGTTTGATATCAATAGGCAACAAGGGTTGAAAATCAATATTGAGTTACATTTGGGGGATGTTTTGGAAATCACCACAGGAAACGGAGAAAAGCGAGTGAAACTCATCCGTGATGGAATTATTACCAATATCAATAACCTTTGGGAGTTTGGCTCTACCTGGCTGCAAGCGGAACCAGGAGATAACGTATATCGTTATGATGCGGAAGTTGGTATTGATGTGCTTAGTGTTTCCATTATCAGCACACCACTTTATTGGGGGGCATAGTATGGAGCTTTATATTTATGACCTAGACCGTTTGGTTGGAATTGTGGATGTGATGACCAGTTTAAGGTGGCGGCGCCGATATTTTGAACCAGGCGAAGTAGAGCTTCATGTTCTGGCCACAGCGGAACAAGTTGCTTTGTTACAGCCTGGATACGTTATCCGTCGCCCTGACCGGAAAGAAGCGGCGATCATTGAAGCGGTTGAAATCCAAGATAATGATCTGGCGGTTTCAGGAAGAATGTTGTCCAGTGTTTTGGGACGTGCGATTATCAGCAAACAATACAATTTAAATACAACGGTGGAACAAGCAATTTTAACCTTAGTCCCAGAAATTACCCGTATTTTCCCTTTGATCACTGCCGGAACAAATACTGGGCTAACCCCAAAAGTTACGATGCAGGTTACTTATAAAAACTTATTGGATACCATAATCAACTTGTCGAAAACCTCTGGGATTGGCTTCCAGATTGTTTTTGAACCTGGAGATTGGAAGCTGGAATGTTACCAAGGGAAAGATCATTCGGTAGAACAGAAAGAAAACCCTTTTGTTTTCTTTTCCGATGAATTCGGGAATCTTGGTTCCGCTTCCTATACTTATGATGATTCCAACTTCCGAAACTATGCGTTAGTCGGCGGTGAAGGAGAAGGGGAACAACGCGTTAAGGTGGAGGTAGATTTGAGCCAAGGGGAGCAGCGAAGGGAAATTTTTGTGGATGCCAAGGATGTGAAGCAAGATAAACTGACCGATGAAGAATACCGGGAGAAGCTCAAGCAAAGAGGTTTGGAAAAGTTGGCTGACTGTGTGAAAGCACAGAATTTTGAATCGGAAGCATTGAATGTTCCTAATTTTGAATATTTAAAAGATTGGGATTTAGGGGATATTGTGACTTGCTATCATACGCGCTGGGGAATTTCCTTTCCTGGTAGGGTTACGGAAATAGAAGAAATCTATGAAAACGGAGTAACGGAAATCGTTCCCACATTAGGGGAACCGTTGCCGGAAAAATTAACAATAGGGAGTGATTGACATGGCAGAGCAAAGCGGTTTTTTTGATAGTATTGGTCATGATCGGGTATATGCATCAGGATGGCTTGCCAGTTATGTTGCGGCAATCATTAGTAACGGTGTATATAATTTAGAATTAGCTGTAATCGCTAACGATAACATGAGTGTTAAGGTGCAAGAGGGGCGGGCATGGATTAACGGATATTTTTATAAAAATATTGGAGATTATAACCTAAACATCGAGATAGCGGACGGCGTATTAAACCGAAAGGATATTGTTGTACTGAGGTTTGATATTAACCAACGATCTATTAATTTAGCGGTGATGAAAGGGGAGTATGCTAGTACGGCAGTAGCTCCTAGCTTAACCAGAAATGCTGAAGTATACGAATTGGAATTATGTGAAATTTCAATACCGGCCGGGACAACAAAAATTACTCAGTCTCTTATCACAGATAAAAGGTTAGATAAAAACCTCTGCGGAATTGTTCATGGTGTAGTAGATCAGATTGATACTACTACGCTTTTGAAGCAAATGGAGGATTGGTTTGCCCGCTTCCAAGAGTCCGCTCGTGGGGATTTGAATGATCTGGAAGCTGAATTTGATACCTGGTTTCAAACAATTCAAGGAAAGCTTTCAGAAGATATTGCTGGCTCTTTGCAATTACAAATTGACACCAAAGTTTCCAAAAGCGAATGGGAAGAATCGAGAAAAGCGATCTTGACAGAAGGGACAGGAGAAGCATACACAGCAACGGTACCGTGGATTAAGGAGTTAACCCCTGGTGCAGAATTTATCATGATTCCACATGTGGCCAGTGACTCAACAGCCCCAACGCTGAATGTGAACGGGCTAGGCGCAAAACAGATCAGGAGGAGGCGTTCGGCCACCTCCGGGGGATTTGTTTTCGGATATGACAATGGGTGGTTAACCGCAAACGCCCCAATCAGATTAATTTATAGCGGTTTGTATTGGATTACCGATTTAACAAAACCAGAATCTTTCGATATCAGTGGTATTATGTCCATCAAACAAGGCGGAACCGGAGCAAACAACGCTAGTTCTGCCTGCACCAATCTAGGTGCGGTCAAAAAATCCGGCGACACCATGACAGGAATCCTATATGCCCAAAGCAACACCAGCTACACTACCGCCCAGGTACGCAATATCCAAGTGTCCACCAGCGACCTAACTGCCGGAACCTCCACCCTGGCAAGCGGAAATTTGTACTTCGTTTACGAATAGGAGACGGCTATGGCAAAAGGAATGTACGTAGGAGTGGGCGGCAAAGCCCGGAAGATTAAGAAAGCCTATGTGGGCATTGGCGGCAAGGCACGCAAAATCAAGAAAGGTTACGTAGGGATTGGTGGCGTAGCAAGATGTTTTTGGAGTGGGGGGGAGCTTGGGTACTACGGAACAGCAACCCCATTAAGTGTTGGTAGAGCCAGTTTAGCCGGAGCAAGCGTAGGCAATTATGTTTTGTTTGCTGGGGGGCACGATAGTAGTAGTAATGGTGGTTATTATTCCACAGTAGATGCTTACAACACAAGTTTAACCAGATTAACAGCGTCCCCATTAAGTGTTGATAGAACCGGTTTAGCCGGAGCAAGCGTAGGCAATTATGCTTTGTTTGCTGGGGGATACAATAGTGGTATTTCTTACTCCACAGTGAATGCCTACAACACAAGTTTAACCAGATCAACAGCAACCGCATTAAGTGTTGGTAGAACCAGTTTAGCCGGAGCAAGCGTAGGCAATTACGCTTTGTTTGCTGGGGGGGACAGTGGTGGTTATCAATCCATAGTGGATGCTTACAACACAAGTTTAACCAGATCAACAGCAACCGCATTAAGTGTTGCTAGAAACCAGTTAGCCGGAGCGAGCGTAGGGAACTATGCTTTGTTTGCTGGGGGATACCAAGGTAGTAATTATTATTCCGAAGTGGATGCTTACAACACAAGTTTAACCAGATCAACAGCAACCGCATTAAGTGTTGGTAGATACCGTTTAGCCGGAGCAAGCGTAGGGAACTATGCTTTGTTTGCTGGG
>JAAWSO010000022.1 GCA_022801595.1 Clostridiales bacterium
TAGGAAGATGCCAACTTATATATTCCTCAATAGCTCAGCCGGTAGAGCATGCGGCTGTTAACCGCAGGGTCGTTGGTTCGAGTCCAACTTGAGGAGCCAATGACAAGCCCGTAGAACCTAGGTTTTACGGGCTTTTTGCATTTCTAAAATCAAAATTTATCGCATGGCTGTAAATGTAGCCGTGTGAGTGTTAACCGAAAAATTAAAAATAATAGAACCAGAATTGCGTTGCTTGTTTGATTCCGGTTTCAGTAAGCCTGACCGTAATATTTTTTACTGTCAGGCTTTTTTCTTTCTATTTTAATGATTGAGATTTTTCAGAAAAATTGGAGGTCAGATTGGAGGTCATTTGACATATTTTGTAAAAAATTTGAGGTCGGTTTAGGGCCAACATTCCAGATTTTGTAAAAAAACTGGTGCCATTTCAGGTGCTATTTTCCAATTTATGTAAGAAATTAGGACCTGTTTTAGGGGCAGGTTGGCAAAAAAGTGATATCAGGAAAACGCTAGGCTCTGCCTAGATTTCAACGCCTGTTGAAATCAGTTTTCTCTTATGCCCTTTACCATGCTGATTTCGCTTTTTGCGCTCTAAATCAGCCCGATTATTTTTGTTCATATTTTCAATCGAAGATTTGTCACATTCTTTTTTGAAAGGAGATTTATTATGTCAGCTATCATGATTCGCAATCTCAATGAAGAAACACTTGCCAAATTAAAACAAGAATCCAAAAAGAGAGGGATGTCCAGAGAAGAATTAGTAAGAAAAATTTTAGAAAACTTTTCCGTTGCGCCTGCACTTTTGGAACAGCAGGAGAAATACAATAGCTTGCTTACCATGATTACAGAGGTCCTGACATTGAATGTCCAGGAAATCAAAGACTTAAGAAAAACTTTAGAAAGATTTTTAGCGAAAGGCGGAATTTGATTTATGATTGCAAAAAAATTTTTGTTAGACCAGTCCCATTTAGATTATTTAAAACATTTTCAAAATCTGCGCAACTTGTCCAGCACAAATCAAGCGATCCGTACCATTATCGAACAGCATCAGCTTTATTTTAGCCAGACGGAGGGCAGTGTCGGAAAAATCATTGCGGCAGTATTGGAGGAAAAGTATAGCGAGTTTTTACGTTCTATTCGGGTGTCCACGCAAAGCACGGAGCGTAATTCACAAATCATGCTTGAACTTTTCAATACTTTATTCATCAATCAATTTACAAATATTACCCATGCCACGCTGACAAGTTTTTATGAATCAGAGCCGATTACCGAAGCGCGGAAAGCCGTACAGGAAAATCTTGAGGCAGAGCGTCAGCGGAAATTTTCAAAATGACAAGAGGAGGGAATGTTATTTGAGCATTACAACCGTCTATCGCACGATTTATTGCCTGAAACAAAAAGGATTTTTGCATATTACGGTACAATGTGTCCGAATGGCGGTACAAGGGCAATACGCTTTCTCGGACCGGATCGACACACAACTGACTCTGGCGGCGCTGGACATGGCATATCGCCGCCGCACCCCACCCAAGAGCCTAATTTTTCACAGCGACCGGGGCGTACACAGTACGCGGATAGGGCCTACCGAGAAGCCTGCAGGCCTATGGCACCTGCCAGAGTATGTCCCGCAAAGCAGATCCCTATGACAACGCGATGGCCGAAAATTTCTTCAGTTGCCTCAAATGCAAACTCATCCATTTGCAGCACTATCCTCCCCGAGCTATTGATTTACTCCGTTTTTTCGGGAAGGACCCAAAACGATTGGGGTGTCCATTCAAACAGCAATGCGTGTCATTCACACAAAACGCTTGTCCAGGAGAAAAATTCGTTCTATGATAGTATTATTACCATGGTACAGGTATCACCATAATCATTTAGGAAAGGGACGATTTTTTTATGAAAGCTTTTTCATGTTCGCTCAAAGTCCACACGCAGCGCATCATGGGCGCAGTACTGGCTGCATTCTGTCTGATAGTCATCATCCCTTCAGCGGCTGTTTTTGCACAGGAACCATCCAATGTTGGGGAGGTTCAGCAAGAGGATACTACCAACCTGTTCACTAAATTTTTCGAACAGGGTATCCAGTGTGCCATTAATCTGGTGGAAAACAAGCAAAATCCCTCATACACCATTGAGTTGGTGGAAGAACCGCAGATTTCCATTGATCCGGAGGTAGAACAGCAGAGAATGAAAAGACAGAGGGAGGAACAGCAGAGGGAAATAGAGGAATGGCTGCCGGGGGCTCTGCGCCGGATGGGGATTTCAGAGGAGCAAATACCAATACCGACAAAATCGCCAACGCTCGGCCCTGAGCTGGACGGTTCCCTCGGCTGGCTCTCTCAGATAGTTGGTAAGCCTATTACCGCATGGCCGGTAACACCGTTATGGCCCCAACAGTCTAAGTCTGTGATCAAGGAAAATGATTGATTGCCGGAAAATTTTCTCCGGGAACCCGTAATAAAAAAGATTGGTTTTTTGCTAAGCCAGTCTTTTTTATATATGCTACCCCAAAGGGAAAACTTTTTGGGAGTGTCCAATTTTCCCGTGCTTTACAGACCGTGTCGTTTCATGGTACAATAACAACAATGGTATAATGGACGTATTGAACATTCGGGAGGCCGGTCGCATGGAGGAAAAGAAAAAGCTGCAATTGTCCATTGCAGTGTGTGACGATGAACGTGCGGATCTACAAGCCATCGCGTCTCTGACGAGGGAAGTGCTAGAGGAGGAATCCATCGGCTGCGAGCTTGCCGTTTATCAGGACGGTGCGTCGCTGCTGGCAGCGATGGAATCCGGCTGCGTTTTCCACATCCTCCTGATCGACGTGCTCATGGAGGATCTCGACGGCATCCGGCTGGCCGCCGCACTGCGTGGGCAGGGAAACCCGATCCCGATTATCTTTATCTCCGCCAACCGCGAAATGGCGATGCAGGGTTATGTCGTGGAGGCGTCCCGCTATCTCGCCAAGCCTGTCGAACAGGATTTGCTGCGCGAAGCCCTGCTGTTTTGCAGCCGGAAATACACTGACAAAAAAGAAATCCTCCTGCAAACCTCCAAGGGCCAGAGCCGCATTTTCCTCTCAAACCTGCTGTACGCTGAAACCTGGAACCGCGGGATTCGTCTTGTCCTTATCGACGGCTCCCTGGAAAGCCATATGAAAATCAGCGAGTTGGCGGGCCTTCTGCCCTCTCCGCCGTTTGTGTTCTGCCACCGCACCATTTTGGTCAACCTCGCGTGCGCCCAGCATCTGCGTTACTGTGAACTGGAGATGAAATCCGGGGCGCTCCTGCCGGTGAGCAAGTACCGCTTCGCGGAGGTGCGCGCCGCCCTGCTCGCCTACCTCCGTGAGAACCCCTAGGTCAGCGGAATCGCCACCGTTACCATATAATGCCCGGGGCCCGGCTTGGTTTCCAAGAGACAGTCGCAACGCTCCGCCGTCTGCCGCATAATCTTCAGGCCCAGTCCCTGCCCTTCGATGGCCTTTGGGTCCTCGCCCGCCGAATTTTCGCAGGTGAAAACGAGGAAATTCCCGCTGGTGTGCAGGTCAATCTGGATGTACTGCGTCCCGCCACTCAGCTGGCGCGCCGCCTTCAGCGCATTGTCCATAATGTTCATCATCAGGGCGCACAAATCCTTTTCCGGCATCGGCAGCACGGCCGGCGCCTTCGCGTTCGTGATGGACACCTCAATCCCTGCATCCACCGCGTCTGCCAGCTTTCCGTTTAAAATAATATCCAGAATCTCGTTCCCGCTCTGCACCACAGGGCGGATTTTTTTCTGCTCGCCGATCAGTCCGTCCAGATAGTCCGCCACCGCCTCCTCGTGCGTCATGCCGCGCAGCAGGGTTATATGCTTCGTGAGGTCGTGCCGGAGCATCAGGATTTCCTCATGTTGCCGATGCATCGCTTCATAATTTTTCTGGGTCAGCTCGCTGCGCTGGAGCAGCAGCTTCGTTTCCAGCTTGCGCGACAGCTCTGCGCGCAGAAATTCCGTTGTGGCCGCCGCCATCCCTGCTGCCATGACGATGATCTGAAGAATCCGTTCAAAATACCCGGCCCCGGCAAACTCCAGCAGGGAATGTCCCGCCAGGGCGCAAATGGCCGCCACCGCCCCGAAAATCACCATCCCCGCGCCGGTCAGCACCACAAGCAGTCGGCCAAACAGCTTTTTCCGGTTCCACTCGGACGCGGTCAGCGCCAGCAGGGCCCCCAGTCCCAGCAGGCCCGCCAACGGCGAATACTGAACAAAATCCAGCGTTAGATGCCCGCAGGCCAACAGTCCGGTTTCGGTTAGGGTGACAGCTAGGGCCGCGCCGGTCACGCCCAAGCCGACCAGCCGCCGCCAACCGCTCAGTCTCATCGACAAAAACAGCAAAAGGGACACCAGCGACAGCTTGCGCATCGGCAGTCCGCCTGCCAGAGCATCCCCGTAATAACGGGAATAAAATCCCGACATCTGCATCCGGTTCGCCATCCATAAAAATGCCGCCAACGACGCGAACAGCAAATTGAGATCCGGGAAGCGCACCGTTGCCTGCCATACGAACATCACCAGCAGCACCACTCCTGCCGCGAACAGCAGAGACGACGGCACCGCAGTCTGGAAACTCGACGCAATCAGTCCGCTCTCGTAGGAGTACCCGCAGAATAACGTCACCGGCGACAGGTAGACCGTGAACGCCTTCCCCGGAATCTCCGGTTCGGTGTATGTGGACTCCGCGATCACCAGCGTCTTGCCAAGGTAATCACGCGGCAGCGTCACCGCAGCCGCCTCACGGGTCGTTTCCTCCATCGGGAGCCGCAGATACCCGATCCGGTTATCCTCCTGCGGGCAGTCCGTATACAGCAGCGCGCCGTCCAGAAAAACCGACAGGCTGTTGTGCCGGTACGCCCCGCCGATGTGCAGGGTAGGATTGTCCATCTCCTCGGTCAGCACGCGCCCGTAATAAAACGTTTCCCCCGGCGGGCAGCCCGTGAAACCACCGTAACCGTCCGCCTCCAGCGGGGTGCGCACGTCCCCCTGCTGCGTGAAAAGCTCCCAGCCCTTTTGGTCATACACCCAGCCATCCGGCATCCCCTCGCTGTCCCCCCAACCAAGGGAAAGGTCAAAGGACGCGTCCGCCATCGGCCGGATGAACCACAGCAGCACGGTCAAAAATATCCCGCACAGCAAAAGCGCAAGCCCTGCCGCCGCTGCAATCCGTATGTTCTTGTTCAATGTCATTCCCTCCCGCAATTTTTCCTGATTTTACCGTAACATACCAAGTGATCTCCTGTCAACCGGCTGTAATTCTATTCGTCCGTTTTTTACGGCTACTCACGTCCGGGCTCTTGCTTTCCACCGTGTCCGCCCGTATCATAAAGGTAAAATATTCTGTTTGGAAGGAGATTTTCCATGAGCCTAAGAAGAAAGAAAAAACAATTGATAGCCGCCGCGCTTGCCGCCGTGCTGACCGTTTCCGCCGCTGTCCCCGCGCTCGCCGCCAACGCTCCCGCAGTGTTTGCCGTGGAGGAGGATGATTATACCGATGCCCCGCAAATTACCAGTAATGGGTTCAGAGCCGTCGAAAACGCAGACGGTACGCTCACCATCATCGGCTTCAGCGAACCGTATGAAGGCGATGCAGAATATGTAAAGGTCACGTTTCCCGCTATGCTGGACGGGAAAAAAGTCACCAAAATCGGCAGCTGGGTGCTGGTTTCGTTATTTGAAAGAATAGATGATGATCATAAGCTTCCCAAGGTTTATGTGGATATCGAGGACGGAATCACGGAAATCGGCGCGTTTGCTTTTCGTAGTATCAGCGTAAATGGTTCCCGCAACACTCTGGAAATCATCAACATTCCCGCCAGCGTGAAAAAGATTGGTTACAGTGCGTTTGACTACTGTCCATACCTCCAACAGATCAATGTAGCTTCCAACAATAAATACTACACGAATCTTGAAAATGACGGCGTCTTATACAATAAAGATATGACGGAGCTGATCCGTTATCCCGCCGCCAAGGAAGATCTCACCTATGCGCCGTTCAGCGGTGTGCAAACCATTGGCCGCTTCGCGTTTCAAGGATGCACAAACCTCGAAAGCGTAAATTTCCAAGTGTCGGACTTGACCACGATTGAGGCACATGCGTTCTTTGGCTGCACCGGGCTGACCAGCTTTATCCTGCCGGACAATGTGCAGCAGGTCGATACGAATGTATTTTCGGAATGCAGCAGCCTGGAAAAAATCTTTGTTCCGTATACCGTGAAGTCCTTCTCGCTGGACAGCCTGCTCGATACGAAGGGTGAAAATGGTTTTGCGACCGTTTACTACGAAGGCTCCGAGGAAACCTGGCAAACCATTGCCTCCGACGAGTACGCTTCTGATGATGAGAAAGAGGCCTTAAAGAAAATCAAAGTAGTCACGCCAAAGGATGAAGAAGAATGGAAAAATCGTCCGAAATACGATCCCAATGGAGGAGACGAGGAGGAAGAAAACCGCATTGTTTGGGATGATAAAGCCGGATTCACCCTCGCGCTAAGCAACATCCCGGTGCCGCAAGAGGAAAAAACATCCACCAGCTTTTGGATCGATGTGGTAGATTCCAAGCTTTGTGTGGAATTGACGGACGATGCGTTTGTCAAATTTACAACAGGCTGCCCGAATGTAGAGACGCTCGGTCTGCCTACTAACGTGAAGCTCGGCGAAAATACGTTGTCGAAGATTACAAAATTGAAAACCATCTACTATTCCGGCACGGACGAACAGTGGGCTGCGATTGTTGCCGCGGCAGTCGGCGGAGATGAGCAGGAGGGTCAGAACGACCGAAATACCCCAGCACAATTGGTGGTTCCGGAGGGCGTGGATGTCATTTGCGATTCCGATTTTGCTTATGAGAATGTCGGCACGGAAGAATTGAAATTGCTTGGGTGCCTGCTCACCAATGAGGAAATTACCACAACCTTAAATGATCAAGACCCCGTTCTTGCCGTTCCGGATGTAGTCGGCGGGAAAACGGTCACGGCGATTGACGACGAAGCCTTTGCCGGGTGTCCCATGACCGAGGTCCGTTTCAGTGAGAATTGCAAAATCGCCAGCATTGGCAAGGGCGCGTTTTCCGGCTGTGCGAATCTCAAAAGCGTTGACATTCCGAACTCTGTGACCTCGCTCGGCGCGGAGGTGTTCGCTCAGTGCTACGCGCTCGAACAGGTAACGCTCCCGGAGAACCTCACGGCTATTTCCGATAGGATGTTCGAGAACTGCGCGAATCTAGCAAACTTCACCTTCCCGGCGAGTTTGACGGTCATCGGGGAGAGTGCGTTTCAGGGTTGCTCGAAGCTGACCGGAGTGGTGTTCCCGAAGGAACTCAGCCGTATCGGTGAGAACGCGTTTGATTCCTGCACGTCCCTGGAGAGTGTCCGGTTTGCGAACGACACCGACCCGAATCCGGACGAGGATATCGTCATCGGGGATTTGGCGTTCTACAACTGTACCAGTCTTGACAAGATTGTCCTGCCGCAGGGCTTAGCAACCATCAAGGCCGGCACCTTCATGAACTGCACATCCCTGCTCAGCCTGTGGGTTCCGTATTCCGTGCAGGAAATCGAGTCTTACGCATTTTTTGGCTGCGCGACCGGCGACATCAAGATAGAAAACGACACTAAGACCGCGGGGCCATGGTTCTTCTATCAGGGAACGGACGATCAATGGGAGAACATCAAGAAGGACGAGAATTTCATCCGCGCCAATCGTGACGTAGATTACGCGGTGATGGACCGGATGGCACCGTCCCAGGCGGACATCGTCGCGGGACGCAACAGCATTACCCTGAACAACATCCCGCTCAATATCGAGCATCTGACAATTTGGCGGGAAAGCGACCACAACGAGCTGGAAACGCTTGCAGTCCCGGACAGCGGTACCGTGACCTTCAGCGGCTTGTCGTCCGGCACCCAGTACCGGATTTCCGGGACGTCGCAATATCTTGACGGGGAGTTTGGGGCAACCTTGGTGACGACCCAGCGGAAAAAATCCTCGTCGTCGAGGCCGTCGTCCTCCGGCTCCAGTTCCAGCAGTTCAAACACACCGACCGTCCCGGCGGTGACGGTGGAAACCAAACCGAACGAAGCGACCACCGGGGTCACGGGCAGCGTGGCGGCGGCCAACGGCACGGCGAGAGTGAACGACGCGGCGGTACAGGAGGCCATCAAGAAGGCACAGCAGACAGCGCAGTCCAACGGCACGGCCGGGCAGGGGATCGCGGTAACGGTGCCCATCACCAACGCGGGACAGAGCGCGCTGGCTGTGACGCTGCCGAGCGGGACCCTGAACCGTCTGGTACAGGCCCAGGTGCAGAGCTTTGAGATTCGCAGCGAACAGATTTCGGTGAAGCTGGACGCGGCGGTTCTGCACAGCTTCAGGACACAGTCGCCGGACACGAATCTGATTTTGCAGGTGATGAAGCCGCAGACGCTGTCCGCAGCGGCGCAGACGGCCTTCGGGGAACGTCCGGTGTATGACGTCGGGCTGTACCGGGCGGCTGTCACTGGCGGTTGGACCCCGGTGTCCAACCTCAACGGCACGGTGACGGTCAAGCTGTCGTACACGCTGGCTCCGGGCGAGGATGCCAGCCGGGTAGGCGCAGTGTACGCAGACGGTTCCGGGAATGTGCAGTGGCTGGCGCAGTCGCGGTACGACGCAGCGGAGAAGGCGGTTATTTTTGAAACCGACCACCTGATGAGCGTTTACGGGATCGGCTACGGCGGTGCGGGTTGGGCGTCCCTGACGCTGGACACCAACCATTACATCATGGCTCCGGGCAACCAATATACCATTGGGGCATTTTTGAAGGACAAAGACGGAAATCCGCTGAGCAGCGGGCAGGTGCAGGCCATGCTGGCGAACGGCAGCCTGGCGATACGGGATTCACGTACCGGCTCGGTCATGGATTTGACCCAGCTCCCGAACGGGAACGTCACCGTAATCGGAAAGAACCCGGGTACCGCCTATGTGCTGTATGAAGTCGGCGGCACCCGCAGTTCGGTTCGGATTGACGTGGAAAACGGCGTACAGCAGCACGGTACGGCTGTCCGCAAAACCACTTATTTCCAATCGTAAAGGAGGGAACGTATCATGAAAAAATCTTGGAAAATCGGAATCGTCCTGGCAAGCCTCGCGGTGATGGCAGCGGCGGCAGCGGGCTGTGGGACCGACCCGGCCCCAACCTCTTCCCAGCCGCCGGAGCAAACCCAAAGCCAGTCATCCCAGCAGGACCCGGCACAGACGGTAAGTCCCGCGCCGCAGACGGGCACCCAAACCATGCAGAAGCAGACAGCGACCCTGTCCATTGGGACGAACAGCATGGGTTTCAATCAGTACCCGCTGGAGTATGAGGGCGAGCTGACGCCGGAAGTCCTGATTCAGGGGATTGAGAAGCTGACCAACTGGAACTTGGAGCTGGCGAAGCCGACCGTCATGACCGAAAACGGGATTGTGATCTGCTTCGCGGAGGATTCGATGCTGTTTGTAGGGCCGCCTGAGCCACAAAAGGAAGAATTCCATGTGTTTGGCATTGAGGATCTGGCGGAAACCCTACTGGACAGCGTACAGAAAACCCTGCGGGATAACCTTCCGAACAGCGGTAATTTAGCCGTGTACTATCAGATGGCAGACGGTTCGCCGCTGACAATCTCTGGCTTGGAGATGACGTGGCCCGCAGACCAGTCCTACGCGTGGGAACGCGGGCAGTCGCTGACATAGGGACCATTCCAAAAAAGGAAAGAGCAAGCAATGTATTCCGGGCATTGCTTGCCTTTCTTTTTTGACATCAAAATTAAGAAAAGTCAAATGGGTCTGCGTATGCAAACCGAATACTGGTATTCTTGCGTCGTTGAAAAAAGTGACACTTTATGGTACACTGGTAAAAAGTGAGTCCTTCCCGAAAAAACGGAGTGAATCAATAGCTCGGGGAGGGCAGACCGCTATATACGGGCCGATGGAACGGAATATTCGGTCAATCAAATCAAATATTCCTGCTATCACAAAAGTCGGAAATTATGTCACTGTGATGGCCAGACACCCTATCATCCAGACAGGGTTGACGAAACGATACAGCAGATTATCCGAAAATTTTCTGTGAAAAAATAGTTTTCCTTTTTCTATTGACAATACCCGGTATGTAACAAGAAATATAAAAGGTAGAACATATCTCCTTGTAAAAATATAGTTTCTCGATGTTGTAAGAACACGACATTTGGCCAACGTACTTTCCGGTATGTAACCGGTAAGGGTGGTAGAGCATGCGGCTGTTAACCGCAGGGTCGTTGGTTCGAGTCCAACTTGAGGAGCCAATGACAAGCCCGTAGAACCTAGGTTTTACGGGCTTTTTTCATTTCCCAAAACAAATTTTCCCATCAATTTTTAATCAAAATACATCGAACGGCTGCAAATGCAACCATGTGAGTGTCAACCGAAAAAGTGGGCAGGAAAACAATCGGCAATCAGGTTGGGTGTTAGGTTACAGAGGATGGGGATTTTCTCATTTCTGCGGAAACCTTTGCCGACATTACCGGGAAAATACTTTCTTTGAAAAAGGATAAGGATACGGTCAAAGAGGAACATCCAGAAGTATTCGACACTCCATTTCAAACCATTTCAACTCCTTTGATGACTGAGCCATTTGGTCTGTCAAATAAAATGACAGCGCATGCGTTACATGCTATTGGAGAAGTTGGAGGACCCCGTTGCTGCAAAAGGGATTCTTACCTTTCCATTTTGCAGGCAGTTGATTTTGTTAAGGAAAACATGGGCATTGAAATGGAAAAGCAAACTATTGTATGCGATTTTTCTTCCCAAAATAATCAGTGCATTGGAAAAAGATGCCCATTCTCAAAGAACAAGAGTAAGCAATAATTTTCAGTTAGGAGGAGATTGAAAAACAGGATAATCCATAATTACAAAAATAAAAACCTTTGTCACCATGGAGGAAGGAAAGGTTTATACTTGAAAAATCATCTCTGTATTCCGGTTCAAACCCGGGTGGGGATGATTTTTTTATTTTCAGACCGAACAGTCATTACAGCGAACAGGCAGGATTTGTATTTCTTTATGTAGTGACGAATTTTTTTGAATACCATTTGGTGACTTGGAGTGCCTAAATGAGAAAAAAGTAACTTTTATTTTTAATTCATCAAAAAATATTTTATATTTGAGAAAATTGGCTCAATTATTTGTAGGAAATTCCTCTAATAAATGATATACTATGGAACATAAAATGTGAATTTGCACAAAATGCAGGTTTGCATCTTTTGAAAGAAATTTTTCAGAAAAGGGGGATCAAAATCCGCTGTCCGTTGGCTTATGCCAGTCGGAAAACGATTCTGTAATACTAGGGAGGTAAATTATGAATATGCTCTCGAATAAACAAAGAAAATCTTTGATTTTACGGATTGGGACGACACCACCGTCCATAGAACCCACAGCAAATCCGGAATCCCAGACTCTTTCCTCGCGCGGAATCCGTCCGGGGATTCCTTCGGTCAGACGACGGGGATACTCGCATCTAAATAAACAAAAAATTTAAGAGATTGGACTTGTTTCTCAGCAAAGAACCTCCACCTTGTTTTGAAATTTTTCAGCAAGGTGGATTGTTATTTTCAGGAATAAAAACAAGAAAAATGCTCCATATGAGAAAAAACGATCATTAAAATTTTGGTGAGAAAATTTACTCAAGTAATGCTTTACAACAGTCGTATTTTGTAGTAATTTATTTTCGGAGAATAAAACTCATGAACAAGATATTGCGGAGGCTTATTTTATGAAAAAGCTGGAAGAAATTGCACAGTATTGGGACGAGCGTTCGAGGGGCTACTCGGAACACAACTGGGAAGAACTTGATGATGAAAACCGAATCCGATGGGTCAATACGATCATGCGGTATGCCCCCGAACAAGAACGGCTTTCGGTGTTGGATATTGGATGCGGTCCCGGCTTTTTTTCGATCCTGATGTCCCAGTGCGGGCATCAGGTGACCGGTGTGGATTATTCCGAAAAAATGCTGGCACATGCCTGTGAAAATGCCAAAGCTAGGAGTCAGAATGTGACCTTCCGCAGGATGGATGCCCAGCGTCTGGATTTCCCGGACGGAACCTTTGATTTGATCATTTCGCGAAATGTGACGTGGTGCATGGAGGAACCAGTACAGGCTTATCAGGAATGGCTGCGGGTACTGCGTAAGGGAGGGAAAATTGTCAATTTTGACGGCAACCATTACCTTCATAATTTTGACCCCGAATTTTCCAATGCCACGGTGAAAGAACGTCAAAAAGAACTCGATGCCCATGAACGGTATCTGCACGATGTCAACCCCAAAATGATGGACGATATCGCTTTGGAACTGCCGTTGAGTAAGGAGAAGCGTCCGGAATGGGATTTTATAACTTTGGCAGCATTGGGCGCACATAAATTTGATGTGGAACTCTATGACCATATCCAAGTTGTCAAGGAAGGTAAAAAAGAATTTTATGCAAAATCGTTTGTGCTCAGTGCCCAAAAATAATCCTTTTTAAGTTATGTGGGTCGTATTTGCATTTTTATCTGCATTGTTTGCAGGACTGACTGCGGTCTTGGTAAAATGCGGTGTCCGGCAAACTGATTCCACCATTGCAACCGCCATCCGCACTATTGTTGTCCTGCTCATGGCCTTTTTGATGGTATTGCTTGTAGGTTCGCTGCCGTCCATCATTGCCATTTCCGCAAAGTCATGGATTTTTCTGATTTTGTCTGGGCTTTCTACCGGTGCATCCTGGCTATGTTATTTTAAGGCGCTTCAAATTGGTGATATCAATAAAGTAGTACCGATCGATAAATCTAGTACCATTTTAAGTGTTCTGCTGGCGGTGATTTTCCTGCACGAAACGGTCACATGGATCAAAGGAATCTGCATGGTACTGATGGCAGCAGGGACATTTCTTATGGTCACAAAACAGAAATCATCACAGACAAGAACGAAAAAAAGGTGGCTGCTTTATGCGGTTTTATCAGCGGTATTTGCAGGGTTGACGTCAATTTTAGGAAAGATTGGTATTGAGGGCGTGGAATCCAACCTCGGCACAATGATCCGTACTGCGGTTGTGCTGTTAATGGCTTGGATGATGGTGTTCGTGACCGGAGCCCGACAGAGAATCCGTCATACGTCCAAAAAAGAAATTTTCTATATTTGTCTTTCCGGAATCGCTACGGGCGCATCGTGGTTGTGTTACTACAAGGCGCTTCAAGATGGTCCGGCAAGTGTGGTGGTGCCGATTGATAAACTCAGTATTTTAGTCACGATTGCGTTTTCTTATTTTGTGTTCCATGAAAAGTTAACGGTAAAATCTACGATTGGCCTTGTGCTGGTTGTGGCAGGGACAATCGGGATGTTATTTTAAAATCTATCATCGAAAGAGGGGATCATTTCACACAAAACCCAAACAAAAAATGATTTTGGAGGTGTGTTACAATTTGGCGGTACATAGTGAAACGGTTGTTGCAGTTGATTCCCATTTTGCTTGGGATTACCCTGCTATCCTATGCGTTAATGCAGACAGCATCGGCAGACACGGTCGACATGATTATGCAGAAGCGGGGCATGATCCTGACGCCAGAAAATCAAGCGTTGATGCGGCATGAAATGGGATTGGATCAGCCATTTATTATCCAATATTTCCAATGGCTCGGCAAAATCCTCACCGGTGATATGGGATATTCCTACTTTAAAAATACGGATGTATTCCCGCTGTTTATGAAAGCGCTGCCAAGCACTCTGCTGCTGACTTTGTCCTCAATCGTCACAACGATTTGTATTTCCATTCCATTGGGGATTATTTCAGCGGTCAAGCAAAACAAGATCACGGATTATATCATCCGTTTTTTCAGCTTTATCGGCAATGCGCTGCCGGGTTTCTTTGTGGCATTGATGCTGCTGTTAATTTTCGCCTTGTGGCTTGGATGGCTGCCAGTCATGGGCAATAACGGTTTTGTCAGTATCATTTTGCCTACGCTTACCCTTGCCATTGCCATGTCGTCAAAATATACCCGGCAGGTACGTGCAACCGTACTGGAAGAACTCAATAAAGATTATGTGACGGGTTGTCTGGCACGCGGTTTGAAAGGGCGTACGATTATTTTGGCGAATGTCCTGAAAAATTCCATGCTCACCATTGTCACATTGCTGGCGTTATCGGTGGGTTCCCTGTTGGGCGGTACGGCGATTACCGAATCCATTTTCATGTGGCCGGGCGTGGGGAAATTGGTGGTAGACGCAATCGGGAACCGCGATTATGCGATTATCCAGGTGTACGTCATTTGGATGGCAATTATCTATGTTGGGATCAACCTGATTACGGATATTATTTACCATTTTCTTGATCCAAGAATCCGGCTTAGAGGGGAGGGGTAAATGATGCGTGATGATTCGTTGGCAGTCAAAAACAAAAAGCTTAAAAAAGACCGTACGATGCTCAAATTAGGCGTTTTATTACTGCTGGCGTTGGGCGTGGTATTTGTGGCAATTTTCGGGCAGTGGATTACCCCCGCCGACCCCTACGCACAAGATTTGAAACAGTCCTATGCCGGCCCGAGTGCGGAACATCTCTTCGGCTGTGACCAGTTCGGCCGGGATTTGTTGTCACGTGTCATCACCGGCACGCAAACCACCATTTTTTCGGCCTTTGTTTTGGTAGCGGGGATCTGCATTTTGGGGACGTTGGTGGGGGTAATTGCCGGTTATGTCGGCGGATGGCTCGACTCTGTTTTGATGCGGATTTCCGATATATTCTTGGCGTTTCCAGAAATGGTATTTGCGATTGCGGTTGCAGGGGTCATTCAAGGAGGCGTATGGGCGGCGGTCATCGCGGTCGGACTGATTGCATGGCCTAGGTATGCGAGAATTGCACGGAGTCAGGTGCTGGCGATGAAGCATAATACCTATATGAGCGCGGCAAAACTCAGTGGATGCCGCTGGTACCAGATGGTATTTGTCCATGTGCTTCCGAATATTTTGGGACCCATTGTAGTCACCGCAGCGTTGGATATTGGGGCGATGATTATGAACCTTGCTGGGCTGTCGTTTCTAGGGCTCGGCGCGAAACCACCCATTGCAGAATGGGGTTCCATGATGAGTGAAAGCCGCAGTTCCCTGCAGCAGGCTCCGTGGGCAATCCTTGCACCCGGTTTGGCAATTTTTATCACAGTCCTGATTTTCAACCTACTTGGTGACACAGTACGTGATATGTTAGACCCGAAACAAAAACGGAGAACGATCAAAGATGGTTTTGATAAAATGAAAAAACTCGTTCGTGGAGAAAAAAGAGCAGAGGAGAATCCAGCATGAAAAAACAAAAAAGCACAAAAGTATTGGCATTGATGGCGGTGTTGGCACTCGGCACTGGTATGGTCGCAAGTTTTGCGGGTTGCGGTGAGGGAAGCACCGAAAGCAATCCGACCCCCGTCACTTCCGGCGGAGCCAATACGGCAGATAAAAAAATGGTGTATGGTTCGGCGGCATATGCGGGCGCGATTTATGACGGCGGTGTTGACCCGGCGATGGGTTACGCAGGGTGGTCGACATACCGGTATGCCATCGGCGAATGTCTGGTGACATTTAACGAAAACATGGAGGTAGAACCGTGGCTGGCTAAATCTTTTACAAAATCAGACGATAAAACCTGGGTATTTGAAATCAATGACGGCGTGAAATTCCATAACGGCAATGCCTGCGATGGCGCGGCTGTGAAGGCGTCTTTGGAACGGTGTATGCAGAAATCCGACCGTACCGCAGATGTGAACAACCTGCTGATTGATAAAATCGAGGCATCCGGGAACACCGTTACCATTACGACCAAAGAGCCAAATCCGATTTTAGGCAATCTGCTTTGTGACCCGCTGTTCTGTATTGTGGACGCATCGGTAGAAACCGACGGCCATACAAACGTGATTGGTACAGGCGCATACAAACTGGTGAGTGCGAGTGACGAAGGCTGTACGGTCGTAGCGAATCAAAGTTATTGGAACGGCACCCCGAAAATGGGCACCATTGAAGTAAAATCCATCACCGATGGGGATACCCTCACCATGGCGCTGCAGAACGGTGAAATTGATGCCGCACAGGAATTACCATTGGCCTCACTCAATCTGTTCAGCGGCGACCAGTACAGCATTTCCACCAGTGCAACTTCCCGTTCTTCCAACATGGTTCTCAACACCAGAAGCAAATATCTTTCCGATAAAAATGTACGCCTAGCGATTGCCCACGGTATTGACAAACAGGATTTTATTGATGCACTCATGTACGGGTACGGCGAATTAGCTCACGGATTCTTCCCGCAGAAATTCAGTGCGTTTGGCGATTCCAAACTGACCTCGCCGGAGTTTAATGTGGAAAAGGCGAAAGAACTACTCAAACAAGCTGGTTGGGAGGATACGGATGGTGACGGTTTTGTGGACAAGGATGGCGAAAATATGAAGCTGCAATATTATACGTATTCGTCCAGACAAGACCTGCCGTTGTTGGCGCAGGCATTCCAGAGCGACATGAAAGACATCGGGATTGATGTAGAATTGAATATCGGCGAAACCGGCCCGGATCAAGATGCCCTGAAAAAAGACAGCATCCAGTGGGATATTAATGTATGGCAGATGGTTACTGCACCGAACGGTGATCCGCTGTATATGATTGACTCAGCAGTTGGCCGTGATGGTTATTATGCAACCGGCGGCACAGAAAACGACACAGAATTACAAGGATATATTGACGCCCTGCGAAAGGAAACGGATACTGCCAAACGAGCCGAATTAGCGGTTCAGGCACAGCAGAAAGCGATTGATGAAGGATATTTGATTGTGGCGTTCCATAAAGAGCAGTCATTGGCGATGAAGAAGGGTGTGACTGGTTTGAGCCAGCATCCGACCGACCAGCATGAAATTAACGTCGACACGGATTTTAACAAATAAGAAGCGATCGGATTCTGAGGAGGAAAACATGACAACAAGCGTGGCTCCCATCTTAGATGTCAAACAATTAGATGTCAGTTATCACGGCACGCAGATTTTGCGCAACCTGACTCTGGACTTAAATGCCGGGGAAATCCTCGGGATTGTCGGGGAATCGGGCAGCGGGAAAAGCACCTTAATCAAAGCAATTATTGGGTTGCTCGGCGACAATGGACGAATTGATCACGGCAAGCTGGAGTTTGACAACATTGATTTAATCCGCATCAAAAAGAAAGAACTGCGAAAGCTTCGCGGGACAAAGATGGGGATGGTATTCCAGCATCCAGGGATGTCGTTCAATCCAATCCGGAAAATTGGCGTACAGTTTTTTGAAGCGCTGCGGGCGCACGAGAAGTTTGATCAGCGGCAGGCAAAAGAACGGATTTTGAAAATTTTTTCGGAACTCCGTCTGCAAGATGGGGAACGGATTTTGCAGAGCTATCCATTTGAATTGTCGGGTGGGATGAACCAGCGGGTAGCAATCGCACTGGCGATGGTTCTCAACCCGGTGATGCTCCTTGCCGACGAACCAACGAGTGCATTAGACGTAACGGTACAGGCACAGGTGGTACGGCAAATGATGGATTTGCGGGACGATTTAGGCACGACGATCATCATGGTGACGCATAATATGGGCGTGGTATCGTATATGGTGGATAAGATTGCGGTTATGTATGCGGGGAACCTGGTGGAGTATGGGAAAAAACTGGATGTCATGAAAAACCCACAGCATCCTTATACCAAGGCGTTAATTGCGGCGATTCCACAGTTAAAGGGCGGCGATATGATCGGAATTCCCGGACGTCCTCCGATGTTCGGCGAAACCTATTTGGGGTGTCCGTTTGCACCGAGATGTCCCTCGTCCCTATCGGAGTGCAGCCAGGATATAAAGCTGGAACGCAACTATTACGAGGACGAGCATTGGACATTATGCCCGTATGGCTGCGAATAGGAGGGAGCTTGTGAACGTTTTAGAAGTCGAGAATCTGGTAAAAGAATTTTCGAAAAACAGGAAAAAGTTCAAAGCCGTCAACGATGTGAGTTTCTCCATCCAAGCAGGGGAATGCTGTGGGTTAGTGGGGGAATCCGGCAGCGGAAAAAGCACGGTAGCGAAAATGGTGACTCGTTTGCTCAAGGTCACCTCCGGGAACATCCGATTGCTTGGCGAGGATATTACCCACATCAAAGGCCAACGTCTGCGTCAGGCTTACCGTGACATGGCGATGGTATTCCAGATGCCGACTGATTCGTTTAATCCGCGCAGAAAATTGGGACAAAGCATTCAGGAGGTTTTACGCAATGCGGGCATGAACCGTCCAGACGCCAAACAGCGTACCTTGGAACTGATGGATCTAGTGGAGCTGAAACGCGAATATGTTGACCGTTTTCCACATCAGATCAGTGGTGGGGAATGTCAGAGGGCGGCGATGGCGCGGGCTCTGGCCGTGAATCCAAAACTGTTGATCTGTGACGAAGCTACGAGTGCTTTAGATGTATCGGTACAGGCACAGATTGTCGCATTGCTCAAACGCCTGCAGGAAGAACTTAACATTGCTTACCTGTTGATCTGCCACGACTTGGCGTTGGTGAAGAATATTTGCGATACCGTAGTCGTGATGCGTCATGGGGAGCTGGTTGAACAAGGTACGGTTTCCGAGGTCATTGATCATCCTCAAAATGATTATACGAAATTGTTATTAGCATCGGTATTCCCTGTCCACCCAACCGATTTCGGAATGGTTTTTGGAGGGCGATACACGGATTACCAGCAGCCTTTGATGTAGTAGACATGGCAGAGTGATCCAATCCGAAAAACAGACGTGTAGGTCAATTTAGTGATCGTGGTGCTGGGGGAGACGTTTATCATCAGACAGGCAGCGCCGAGTGATCCAGCACAAATGAAATATATTTGCATGGATATGACCCCAACCCCGGAGCTCATGGAACAAACCAGAGAGGAAATGGGGTTGAATTATCCAGTGATTGTCCAATATTTCCGATGGCTGGGACAGGTGTGTCAAGGGAATCTCGGAGAGTCAACCAAATTTAGTGAATCGGTGTTTGTGCAGATGACCAAAAAGCTCCCCATCACCCTGGAACTGGCAGGAATTTCAGGTGCCGTCATGATTGTGATTGCGTTCCCGCTGGGGATTCTGATGGCAGTGAAAAAGAATAAAGCGATGGAATATTGTAATGAACATTATTTGGAATGGTTCGGTTGGCTTGGATACAATCAGTGTCAAACGGATTGCGGACGCCAATTCCCGTGCTATGGCGCTGTCATCCGGGGAAATTGACTTCACGAATACCTATGATGAGATTGGCAGTAATACCATGTGGTTCCTCTACGACAGCAATGGTATGCGGGTAGGATTCATCTATCTGGGATAGAGCCATTATTATGCGTACAATGCACAAGGCGATGTGGTACAAATCATTGATTCGAACAGTAATGTTGTGGTAGAATATGGGTATGAGCCTTGGGGCGAAAGGAGTAATATTACCGGCAGCATGGCGAATATGGTTGTTCAGGAAAATCCATTCCGCTATCGCGGCTACTATTACGATGCAGAAAGCGATTACTGCCGTCTGGAATGTTCATCAGCTTTTTTAAATCTGCTTCTGTTTCTTCGATAATCGACTGGAATAAGGCAGACCTATGGCTGATTTCCATAATGGACATATCACTGCCTTTATAGTTCATGATTTCGTCCGCAGCTTCCTGCAACATCGGTTCCGGCAGAACAGCAGGACCCGCAGAAAAGTTAAATGTCTTTCTCATGGTAGATACCTCCAAATTTGTCTTATCAATGTTCCAAAACAGAAAATGCCTGTTCCAAATCGGCAATCATATCTTCGGTATGTTCCAGCCCCACAGACAGCCGTATCATACCGCTTTCAATTCCAGCGGCGGTCAACTGCTCGTCATTAAGCTGCCGGTGAGTTTCACTGGCAGGGTGAAGAACACAGGTGCGAATATCAGCCACATGGACTTCGTTAGAAGCAAGTTTCAGCGTATTCATAAACCGCATAGCAGTTTCCTTACCGCCCTTCATAACAAAGGAGATAACACCGCTGCATCCTTTTAAGTATTGTTTAGCCAGCGTATAACTTGCGTCGCTTTCGAGCCCAGGATAAATCACACGCTCAACATGAGGGGATTTTTCCAAGTATCGGGCAATCGTAATAGCATTTTCACAATATTGTTTCATCCTGACAGCAAGCGTTTCCAATCCAAGATTCAACAAAAAGGCAGAATGTGCCGCAGGGTACATGCCAAAGTCACGCATGAGCTGCATTCGTGCTTTGACGATATATGCTTTTTTCCCATAGGTTGCGGTATAGGAAATGCCGTGATAGGATTCGTCCGGTTTCGTAAGGTCGGGGAATTTTCCGTTTGACCAATCAAAATTTCCGCTGTCCACGATACACCCTCCGATTTGCACTGCATGACCGTCCATATATTTTGATGTGGAATGAACGACAATGTCTGCACCATACTCAAACGGTTTGCATAATATCGGAGTTGCAAAAGTGTTATCAACAATCAACGGTACTTGATGTCTATGTGCGAGGTCTGCAAATCGTTGGATGTCCAAAACGGTTAAGGCGGGATTTGCAAGTGTTTCTCCGAATACGGCTTTTGTATTTGACTGGAATGCTTTCTCAAGCTCCTGATCGGAAGCGTTTTTATCCAAATAGATACACTCAATGCCGAGTTTTTTCAACGTAAAGGAAAAGAGATTGACAGAACCACCATATATTTCGGTTGTGCTGATAAAGCTGTCTCCCGCATTGCAGATGTTAAGAATAGAAAGCAAAACCGCCGCCTGACCGGAAGTAGTACACATCGCACCAATACCGCCTTCTAGTTCTGCAATTTTATCTTCCACCGCCATAACCGTTGGATTGCCGAACCTGGAATAAATCAAGGATTTCATCGGATCGTCAAATACTGCTGCCACTTCTTCCGTGGAATCATAAACATATGTTGTGCTTTGAACAATCGGCACAACTCTCGGTTCTGCGTTTTTAGGACGATAACCTGCGTGCAGACATTTTGTTTCATCTCTCATAAGGGATTCCCTCCTAATTCCTGGTATGATCTATCCTTTGAGCATACTGTAAATACATTCCAGCAGCGTAAGGGCAAGTATAATATTGATAGGGCGGTAATACTTCTGATACACTTTTCGGAGTAGCACACCGAAACCGATCCAAAGGAAAGTTGCGATTGTTCCGATGGTTGCTATAAGAAGTTCAAAGGAAAACAGTGTCATAAAAGATGTGCTGTAATCTGTAATATAGCCGGTCAATGCTGTAATACCGAACAGATATATCTTCACATTGACGAACTGCAATAAAAAGCCTTTCAGAAAAGAGGCAGATTTTTCATCATGATCAACAGAGGGTTTGCTGATTGCGATATGGATTGCAAGCCATAAAATATAAGCTGCTCCTATGTATTTCATAACGCCTAAAACATTGGGTAAAAAGGTACTGACCCCGAATACAAATACGGCACAAAGAATTTGCACGATATAATATCCGGCGAATATGCCGAAAAAAAGTGGCTTTCCTTTTTTCCATCCGTAGTTGCTGACGGTGTTCAGGGCCAGGATATTTCCGGGTCCCGGCGTAATAGCATTAAGGATTGCATAGATAAAAAAATTACCGATTACATATCCGGGCATGGAAGCACCTCCTTTTCGTACATGATAACACGAAAAGCTATGCAATAGGTAATACTTATCTTTGATATTATAACATAGAAAATTCCTATGTTTCAGAATCTTTTTCTTGCCATCGGAAACCTTCTAGTCTTGTACGGCTCCCTATTTGAATTTTTTCAAAGCTTCTATATAGATTTCTCCTAACTCTGTCAGCTGTGTATCATTGTTTATGATATACCCGATTCGCATCCTTTCCGCTTCGTCGAGCGGAATCGAAATAATATCGTCACCTTGCAGATATTTCGGAAAGATCCCGCTGGAAATGGTATATCCATCCAGCCCTATCATAAAGTTTACAATAGCAGCACGGTCACTGACCTTAATGCTTTTTTCGGTTGGTTCGTTGCTAAACAGTTCTTCTGCAAAATATGCAGATTCATAATTGCCCTGAACAAAGCTGAGTTTGGGATAGGCCTGCAAATCATGAAGTTTGAGGAAACTGCGATTTGCAAGCGGATGATCTTTGCGTAAAAACACATGAGGAGCAGCAGTAAAAAGCTCATGAAACACTAAGTCGTTTTCCTGTAAAATTTTTTGCAAAACACTTTCATTACTGTTGCTGAAATAAAGAATACCAATATCACTAAACCTGTTTTTTACATCTTTGATAATTTGATGTGTCTGTGTTTCGTTTAGGATAAACTCAAACCGTTCCTGACCAAAACGCTGAACAAGTTCAACAAAAGCGTTTGCAGTAAACGTATAATGCTGTGTGGATATACAAAACCGCTGTTTGGCTGGTTGATTGGAAATGTATTTTGATTCCAACAGTTCCATCTGCTGCACAACCTGACGTGCATAGCCTAAAAATTCCATGCCCTCTTTTGTGAGAGCAATACCGGCTCTGCACCTTGTAAAAACGGATATGCCAATCTCTTTTTCGACCTCTTTGATAGCACCGGACAAACTCGGTTGTGAGATAAAAAGTGCCTTTGCTGCTTCTGTGATTGAGCCGGCTTCGGCTGCCGTTATCATATATTTTAACTGCTGTAATGTCATAAGAAGTCCTCGAAACACAAATTTATTTCATTTTATTGTACCATAAAATGGGAATCTTTTCTATCGCTAATCTAAGCCTCCGTTCATATTCGCCAAGCACGAAATAAAATTAAGGAATCTCATAAGCAAATCCGTGCAGCGTGGATACCGTCATGTCTGCGCCGTACCAGTTTGTTATCAGTGGTGTCAAAATGGAATTCTATAATAGAATACAAAAGCGAGAGATTTCCTTGGAGCGTAAAACAATAGAGGGAAGTCCAGTTTTACAATTTTATGTGAATGATTCGATGGTTACGGTTATGTTTCGTAATAAACGAGGTTTAGACGTGAAAAAACATATCCGAAATATCCTAACGAAAGCGTATGAGGAACGCTTTCAAAAAGAAATCGAAAAACAGGAGAAATCCAGGTGAAAATGTGTATTGCAAAGAAATTCCTTACATTATATATAAGTACAGGAACAGAGATTGTTCTGAACCGCATTTTGACAATCGAATCAAAGCAAGCAACGCAATTCCGTAGAAGTACGGAGGTAGCGTTATGAAACGGGTTTATTGTCTTTATCGAGCATCCATCAAGAAGCAACTTGATCGAAATAAAAATAAAACGGAAAACGATATTCCAATGCAGCGAACGGAATGTCATCAGTATGCGAAACTGTATTCCGATTGGATGATAACAAAGGAATTCTCCGAAGTTTAAATCATGGGCAGAAGAATTTGACACGGCAAGTTTAGAGCAGAAGAAAATGATAGCCTGTCATTTGTTTAAGCGCATTGAAGTTGGTAGGGGTTATCACATTTCTGTGGAACTTAACCTATCTTATGAACAGTTTTGCTCAGAGTGGAACAACAGCGGGTTACTGGTTCCAGCCGTGACCGTATAAAAAATAGTTTTCCTTTTTTCTATTGACAATACCCGGTATGTAGCGAGAAATAAGAAAATTCTGACATAAGAATCTCTTTTCCATAAGTTTCTCAACGTTATCAACTCGACATTTAGCCACTGTATTTTCCGGTATGTAACCGGTAAGGGTGGTAGAGCATGCGGCTGTTAACCGCAGGGTCGTTGGTTCGAGTCCAACTTGAGGAGCCAAACGTCGAAGCCTTCCCAGATGGGAAGGCTTTTTTCGTTGTTTTATTCAGAGAAGATTTTTTGATAAAAGGGATTGTTTTCCTCGGCTTTTAAAATTTCATATACGGCTGTTTCGCATTTGGTGGGGATGTTATAGCCGAGGAATTGGCGCAGGTTGTGATAAGCGTCATAGTGCTGCTGCAGCTCCTTCATGGCGTAGCGGTAGATGATGGAAAACTGCCTGGAAGTGCGCCTGCTTTGCAGGATTCCAGGTGTAATTTCTGCAAATGTAAAATGGTTCTCCAAGGGACATTGTGCTCCAAGCGATAATTGGGCATGACAAATAAGCCTCCTGTCTTGTATCCAGTTGGGAAATGTGTTAAAATTAAATTGATTTATCTTTTTTAAAAAGAATATGGGATTTTTACTGTTTCTATTATAATCTATATTTTTATGGATTTCAAGATATTTTCCCTAGTTTTATGGATTTTGTTAAATTGACCAAAAGGAAGGGTATTTTTATGTATGAAGCACCCATAACAGCTGAAAGAATCAAAAAAACAGCAAAAACAAAAAATCTTCAGCTAAAAGATATGTTAATAAAACTTCAACTAAATAAAAATACCCTCTCTAATATGTATAATGGCTCCATGTTAAGGGGAGATAGCCTTGCTCGTATTGCAGATTATTTAGAGGTGTCTGTGGATTATTTATTAGGTCGTACAGACAACCCGGAGATCAATCAATGAATCAACTATACTATAAATCTGATAAAACTGCTCAACGAATTAAAGCACTTGCAAAGTCTAAGGGAATCTTAATTAAGGAAATGTTAGAAAAATGTTCTCTCAATAAAAATTTGCTATCCACCATGCAATCCAGAAAATCATGGCCTCAAACAGATAACATTGCCCGCATTGCAGATTATTTGCAAGTTTCTGTGGATTATTTATTGGGTCGTACAGACAACCCGGAGATAAACCGATGAATATGTTTGAATATCAAGCTTCTGTGATTGGGGACAGAAGGAAGCGAACAGCAAAAACGAAGAATATTCAGCTAAAAGATATGCTGACAGCCCTTCAGCTCAATAAAAATACCTTCTCCAATATTGTATAATGGCTCCATGTTGAGGGGAGATAGTCTTGCCCGCATTGCCGATTATTTAGAGATTTCTGTGGACTATTTATTGGGTCGCACAGATAATCCAGAGATTAACCGGTGAAAGGAGGATCACCATGACCATTGAAACCTTGCAGCTCGCAGACATTCCCGCTTTGCTGGAATTATATCGCCAGCTGCTGCCGGTGGAGAATTCCCCGGAGGAGATGGCTCGCCATTACGAAGCCATGCTTCAAAACCCCGACTATGCCCTGCTGGTGGCCAAGGAGGATGGCAAGCTGCTTGGGTCTGCCCTGGGGATTTGCTGCCATTGCCTGGCGTTCCGTGGGAAACCTTTCTTGGTCATTGAAGATGTGATTGTCCGGGATGGTTTGCGGGGAAAAGGCATTGGCCGGAAGCTGTTTGAGGCTTTGGAAACCTTTGCGCTGGAAAAGGGCTGTGCGTATTCCATGCTGGTGTCATCGGGGCATCGGAAGGAAGCCCACGCCTTTTATGAGAAAATCGGCTTTACGGAGGATGTCCGAGGGTTCCGCAAGATGTATCAGCCTTTTTAGAGAAGCAGAGCAAGAAAAAAGACCGAGTCCAACTTGACTCGGTCTTTTTTCATTAGCTTGAAGGGTGTTATATTGAGGAGGGTAGAACTTTGTATTCAGATCTGGTGCGGCTCCATCTCTTGAATACAGCTATATTATAGCGTTTCTGAGAAAAATAGTTGTGAATATGCTATGAATATTCTTTAAACATTTCCAAAGGAAAAAAAGGAAGTTTTCCGAACAAAGATTTGAAAAATTCTAAGTTTTGTGTTATAATAACCTCGAAACGCCAATGGAATCAAAAATTCCGGGAGTTTCTGAGAACATTGAATCAGAAAAAGAGCTGGTTGCTCCCAAAGAGTAAACATAAAATTTTCGTCAATCTTTTTAAAAGGTTGCGGGGTGTTGAGGCAAAGCCCCGGCTCGTTCTCCGCAGAGAACAAAACCCTAGACTTCCCAAAGATTAGGAGGGGAGGCTCGACGTTCCGGGGGACATGAGGCTGTGGGGAACCCAATCAAGGGGTTCCCCGGCTCGTGAGCATAACATAGCTTGGAAACTTGGAAAGCCTGGCTATGATTTTGAGAAAGGGAAGTGGGCCGCCATTGAAGTACTGCAAAGCTTGTATGATTCTGACCGATTCTAAAATTTGTCCGTATTGCGGCCGCAAAAAGCTGCCCCTTGCCCAAAGCCGTGATATTGTCTTTTTGTGCCGGAAAGGTTTGTTTGAATCGGGCCTTCTGGAAAATGCTTTTGAGGAGAAAAAGATTCTGTATCAAAAAGTTGCCAACCAAGGCGCCGGGATTACATTACAAGTAGGAAATATTTTAGAAACCTTTGATTTTTATATTTTATACCAGGATTTTGATCTGGCTCAGGAGTTGCTTGTCACCATGTTTGGACCAGAAGAATAAGAGCTTGGTAACCTCTTAAAATTGTGATAGATAGAAAAACGAAGTGGGCTGAGAACATTTGGACTGCTGATACATAGAACAAACCTCAGAATTTTTACAATAGGAGGCTGTGGAAATGAAACAGTTAACCAAAAGCCAACAAAAAATCTATGAATTTTTAAAAGAACGAATGAGCTATGGCGTGCCGCCTTCGGTACGGGAGATTTGCGTGGCCACCGGGTTGCGTTCTACTTCCACCGTGCATGCGCACCTGAAAACCCTGGAAAATGCCGGATATATTACCAGGGAAGCAGGACTGAACCGGGCCATTCGTTTGGAGGGGCAGGAGCAGACCACCCAGGTTCCCATTGTGGGAAAAGTGACCGCTGGCCTGCCAATTTTGGCGGTGGAGGAAATCACCGGCTATATTCCCTTCGCTTCCCAGCATTATAAGGGAAAGAATCTGTTTGCTCTGGAAGTGCGGGGAGAAAGCATGAAAAACGCCGGCATTTTGGATGGGGATTATGTCATTGCGGAAAAGGTGCCCACGGCCAACGACGGTGAAATTGTGGTGGCCTTAATGGAAGAAGAGGCGACTGTAAAACGCTTGTACCGAGAACCGGATGGGGTTCGTTTGCAGCCGGAAAACCCGGATTTTGAACCTATCTATTCCAAGGATGTTTCCATTTTAGGCCGTGTGGTTTCCGTGGTCCGTTACTACTGATTACACAAGAGTTTGCCCAAGGCGATTGGAAGAAAAGGAGAAATAAAATATGATTGGAATTATTGGCGCGATGGATATGGAAGTAGACGGTCTAAAGGAGCAGATGTCCTCTGTGGATATTCAAACGGTCAGCGGAATGGATTTTTATCAAGGATTGCTGTGTGGAGTGCCTTGCGTGGTGGCCCGCTGTGGTGTAGGCAAGGTCAATGCGGCAATGTGTGCTCAGACGATGGCGTTGCAGTATCAAACTTCGGTCATTGTCAATACCGGCGTAGCTGGCGGCATTGGAAAAGGCGTACGGGTAGGCGATGTGGTGATTTCCAGCGGTCTGGTGGAGCACGATTTTGACTTGACCGATTTAGGGGAGGAAAAAGGCTTGGTTTCCGGCATTGGTCAGGTGGTGATTCCGGCGACTCCTGTTCTCACAGAGCTGGCCGCGGAAAAGGCGAAAGAAACGTATGGCGGTGCGATTCATGTGGGAATCATTGCCACGGGCGACCAGTTTATTGGTTCCTCGGAAAAATTGCAGGAGATCAAACGCTCCTTTGACGCCATGGCCTGCGAAATGGAAGGCGGAGCCATTGCCCATGTGTGCTATTTGAATGACATTGATTTTGTGGTGATCCGGGCGATTTCCGACAATGCAGACGAGAAGGCGGATATTACCTTCGATCAATTCGCGCCAATCGCCGCGAAAAAATCCACCGATCTCATGATGCAGCTCATCCCCGCCATCAATGCCCAGCGGGGTTCCTTTTGATGAACTATTATGATATTTCCCGTCCCCTGCTTTCCGCGCCGGTTTATCCTGGAGATCCCAACCCAAGCGTGACCCGGCTGTGCCGGATGGAAGCAGGGGACACTTATAATTTATCGGCCTTTTCCGCCTGTTGTCATAATGGAACCCACCTGGACGCTCCTCTTCATTATTGCCCGGATGGCGCATCTGTGGCGGAGCTTAATTTGCGGCAGTGTATGGGAATCTGCCGTGTAGAGGAGGTCACAGGGGAGATCACGGTACAGCATGTGAGAAGCCTTTTGCCGTTTTCGGTTTCCGCCATTTTGTGGAAAGGGGAGGGAACGGCTCGTTTCAGCATAGAGGCAGCCAAGGAATTGGTGGATGCTGGGATTTCCTTAGTGGGAATCGACGATATTTCGATTGCGTTTGGGCAACAGGAAGCGGAAGTCCACCGTTGTTTGCTCCAAGCGGGCGTGGTAATTTTGGAAGGGCTGAATTTGTCGGACGTGGAGCCAGGGGAATATTTTCTGGTGGCCTTGCCTTTGCCGATTCCAGGAGTGGAGGCCTCTCCTGTTCGTGCGGTTCTTCTTCAGCAGGAAAATGAACAAGAAGCTTTTTGGCAGAATTCGGTTAGATTATCCGAAAAATGAAATGTTTACAAAAAGTTTTCAGGTGAAATTGTTGTAAGAATTTCCCAGTTATGATATAATGTTAACAATCATCCCAATTCCATACAATATCTGGAAAACGTTGTTTTTGGAGCCTGCCAGGTCGAGAAATTTACACTGGTATGGACGGGTTTTTATGAATTTCGATTACATTTCAAATTTTCCTGGAATGAAACAAAAAAAGTCTGGAAATTTAAGAAAGAGAAGTGTATGTTTATCGAAAAAAGAATGAGGAAGGAAGGGATATCCCATGCCAATGAATCAACCATCATATTCCGAAATGACTCCGGAAATTTTGGCTTTGTCGGAGTTATGTCAGGAAAATGGGGGAATTGACCCTACATTATATGGAAAGTATGAAGTCAAACGCGGGCTGAGAGACATTAGCGGAAAAGGCGTGTTAGCTGGACTGACAAAGATTTCTGAAATTTTTGCATATAAAGAAGAAAATGGAGAATTAATTCCTTGTGATGGCCTGTTGTGCTATCGTGGGATCAATGTACAGGATCTGGTGAAAGGTTTTATGGAAGATGATCGGTTTGGTTTTGAAGAAACCGTTTATCTGTTGCTTTTCAGCAATCTGCCGGATAAAAAACAGTTGGAGGATTTTTCTCGAGTATTGTCGTCCTACCGTAGGTTGCCTCCTAGTTTTGTCCGTGACGTTATCATGAAAGCGCCCAGCTCAGACATGATGAATGCCTTGGCCCGCAGTGTGCTGACGTTATACTCCTATGATGAAAAAGCAAATGACACGTCATTGCCAAATGTGTTGCGCCAGTCTTTGCAGTTGATTGCAAAATTCCCGTTGCTGTCGGTTTACAGCTATTTGTCTTATAAGCACTATTATCAGGATGATAGCCTCATTATTCACCCGCCACAGCCAGAGTTGTCCACCGCAGAAAATTTGCTGCATGTTTTGCGTCCAGATTCTAAATATAGCCGCATGGAAGCGAAGATGCTGGATTTGGCCTTCGGAAAAAAATCGTTTTAAATATACATGGGGATCAAATACATAATTATAATCGCAGATAATTCCATCCGAAAACAGGCTCAT
>JAAWSO010000023.1 GCA_022801595.1 Clostridiales bacterium
CTTTTGGAGCGGATGACGAGGCTCGAACTCGCTACCTCCACCTTGGCAAGGTGGCGCTCTACCAGATGAGCTACATCCGCATTTATATCCAACCACGGCTTGTGGTTTTGGGGCTGACCAATCGGCTGCGAGAGTTATTATACGACAAAACTCCTCTTCTGTCAAGCCATTTTGTAAAAAATTTGTGTTTTCTTTTTGGAATTTTGTCTCCTCTCCTGTTTCCGTATTCCCTATTTTTTCAGAATGTGATATAATTAAAAATAATGTCCGGCAGCGATGCTGCCCATTGCGCTTGCGCAATGTTTTCTGATATCATGACGGCAAGCCGTTTATTTGCGCGTGCAGTTGACGGGAAGATCACCGAAAGCCTAATGTGCGCTCGATATTTTCCCTAGTTTCTATGCCGCGGCATCACCAGGCAGCCCTGCCTGGAGTTGCACTGTTTTAAGCGGATTAGGAAAGAGCGCGGCTTGCTGCCAGTATGGTATGACAACCTCGAAATGCTGGTGAAATCCAAACATTCAGAAGCAAGGAATAGATGGAATGCGACCGGCGTTTCCAAGCCTTGCTTGTCAGCGTCGAGGATGAACGAATCACGTGGATAAACTGACGGCGCGCCGTCTCGGAGGTGTTTGAATTCCTATGAATATTTCCCTAAATCTAGGCGCTTGGAACTCAATTTTTGCGGTTCCCTGTGCATTGGTTGACCAACATATTAAGTTGGCGGGCGGCGCCCAGCTCAAAGTGCTCTTGTGGATACTCCGCCATGCGGGAGAACCCTTTTCCGCGGAGGACATCTCCACTGCTCTCAATATGGCTGTTCCCGATGTCAAAGACGCCATGAATTATTGGGTAGAAACTGGATTGCTGGCCTCCCAAGAACATACACTGACTCCTTCCGGTGTGGCTCCAACCCCACTAATGTTTCCCCTGGAAACTGAGTATTCCCCAGCCGAACCACCCCCTTCTGCCCCGACTATGGAAAATTCAGCAGCCGATTCTCCCCCGATGACTCCCACCCCAGAGCCGCCTAAAATGCCCGCATCGAAGCCAAAACCTACTGGGATTTTCCTTGCGGAGCGTATTCAGCAATCGGCAGAAATTGCTTTTTTGATGCAGGAGTCCCAGCAAATTTTGGGACGCGCCATTTCCCCTGCCCTAAGCAGCATTCTGCTTTCCGCTTACGATGATTATGGTCTGCCGGTGGATGTGATTATTATGTTGCTGGCCTATGTGAAAAGCATTGGAAAAGCCAACTCCAACTATATTGAAGCCGTCGCAAAAAACTGGTCGGCAGAGGAGATTTTCACCCACGAAAAAGCAGAGGAAAAACTGCGCCATCTTTCGGAAACCGCCCAAGCCTGGCGCAGCATTGAAACCGTCTTGGGAATCGACCACCGTTCGCCCAGTGCGAGGGAGGAACAGTTTGCCAACCGCTGGATCCAGGAATGGAAATTTTCCTCTCCTATGCTCCGGGAAGCCTACGACCGCTGTGTGGATTCCATCGGAAAAATGGATCTCAAATATATTGATAAAATTCTGGAACGTTGGCATAAAGAAGGGATCACCACCCCACAGCAAGCGTTCTGGGAAAAGACCGAAAAAACCACTGCCCGGAAGCCGGAGAAAGAAAGCAAGCGCACCTATGATATGGACGCTTATGAAAACTTTGACTTCCTACAGGCAGAGCTTCCCGGCCTCCATCATGAGGATTGATTATTTGTTATAGAAAGGGTGTGCATCTATGGGATACAGCAAAGACGTCTATGAGCAGGCCATGAACGTGCTCAACGAACGCCGGGCCAATGAACATGCACAGACGGAGGAACGGAAACAGGCATTTTACCGCCAATATCCCCGGGCTCAGGAAATTGAAACCCAGCTGGCCTCCACCGCCATTACCGCTGCGAAAGCGGTCCTGCGGAGCGGCAACACCAGAGAAACCTTAATGAAGCTGCGGGAAAGCAACGTCGCCTTACAGGAGGAACTGCGGGAGCTTCTAGCCGCGGCCGGACTGCCGGAGGACTATCTCAAGCCCCACTACGCATGTGCTCTCTGCCAGGACGAAGGCTTTCTCGACGGAAAAATGTGCAGTTGCCTAAAAGCCTTGATGCGCGCCGAAGCCTGCCGCAAATTAAACGCCCTAACTCCACTCGCCCTATCCACCTTTGACAGTTTTGACTTGAAATACTACTCGGATACGCTGGAAGCGGACCAAAAAACTTCCCCACGTGAGCATATGGAGCAAGTGCTTCAATACTGCAAAAACTATGCGGAACGCTTCTCAATGGAGTCCCCTAGCTTATTGTTCCGGGGAGGCACAGGCCTGAGCAAAACCCATCTTTCTCTAGCCATTGCTAATGTGGTTATCAACAAAGGCTATGGAGTGATTTACGATTCCGTACACAACATTATGAACAGCCTCGAGAGGGAACGATTTGGCAAGGAAACTGGTTCCGAGGATGCCAATCGTTTACTTATGGAATGTGATCTGTTAATTCTGGATGATTTAGGGACGGAATTCTCCACTTCTTTTGTAACCGCTTCGATTTACAATCTGATTAATACCCGCTTAATGGCCCAGCGTCCTACGATTATCAGTACCAATCTGACCTTGGCGGAGCTAGAAAAACGATATACTGAACGGTTTGTCTCCCGGATTATCGGAAGCTATGTCCGCCTTCCTTTTTACGGCCGGGATATCCGTCAACAAAAAAGTGCGGAACGCTACCAGAAATCAAAACCAGAAGGAGAAGCCATATGACCCCGATCCGTTTGCGCCCTTGGAATCTCGAGGACGCTTCATCCCTACAAAAATATGCAAACAATCCCGCAATTGCTGGCAACTTACGGGATGCTTTCCCAGAACCCTACACCCTGGAGGACGCCCAGGCCTTTATTCAAAGCTGCCAGCAATCTAATCCGAAAACTACCCTGTGCTACGCGATTGAGGTAAACAGACAGGCGGTAGGCAGCATCGGTCTGTTTGTTCAGCAGGATGTCTACTGTAAAAGCGCGGAAATCGGCTATTGGGTGGGGCAGCCCTTCTGGCGGCAGGGAATCATGACCCAAGCCATCCGACAGATTTGTGAGGAGGGGTTCGCCACGATGGACATTGTCCGGATTTATGCCCAGCCATTTGCCCGGAATTTCGGTTCCCAAACCGTCCTCGAGAAAAACGGCTTCCAGTTAGAAGGCACTTTGCGCAATAGCGTGTACAAACATGGAGAGCTGCAGGATTCTTATCTTTATGCTCTGCTCAAACCCGGATGCTGAATCTATCCGCTTTCCCATTGATATAAAAATCGAAAAAAGCACACAGAGACTTTCTCTGTGTGCTTTTTTTGTTTTCGGCTTATCTTGTTATCGGACGATGCTTTGCGATCTCAATGGTCTTCTGATAGTACCGCTCCATGGCATCCACATTCTTTTCAAAGTCATACAACCGCAGGGCCCGTTCTCGACCCGCGGTTCCCATCCGCTCCCGCAAGGACGGATCGTTTGCTAGTTCCAGTATTTTATCCGCCATGGCCTGTGGATCCTTTTTGGGAACCAAGAACCCGGTTACCCGATCTTCCACTGTTTCAGTAAAGCCGTCTACATCCGATGCGATGACTGGTACGCCGCAGGCCATGGCCTCCACAGCCGCTACGCCAAAGCTTTCCGAATCCAAAATGCTCGGTAGACAAAAAACGTCCATGTTATTGATCAAGGCTGGTACCTCCGTATTGGGCACCGCTCCGGCCAGCTTAGCCTTTTTTGTCAAGCCCAGGGAATCAATCAACCGCTGAAGCTCGTCCTTCTGATCTCCCTTGCCATAAATCACCAAGGAGATTTTGCGGCTTTCTCCCACCATTTGGTCAAATAAAGCAAATGCCCGAATCAGATACTCCATACCATATTTGGGATCTAATGCCTTGACGGTTCCCACGCAGAATTCCTCCCGTCGCTCCATGGTTGCCATTGGAGCAAACAGTCCGCAATCCACACCGAAAGGCGTGATAAAAATTTCTTTTTGAAAACCAAACACCCGGTTAACCTGTTTCGCCATGACATGGCTAGTGGAAGCCACTGCATCCGCTTTTTTAATGTTATCCCGCACCATTTTTTTATGGATGGGGCTTTTCAGAGGGAAGTCGTATACATCGCTTCCCCATACAGACAGCAGGAGCGGATGCACCTTGCTCAGCCGGGTCAAGGTGCCGTAGCCGCTGGCATAGTGGCAATTGACAATATCCGGCTGAAATTCCTCGATATGCTGCCGCAACTCTTTTGCATTGAGAAAATAGCCTTGGAACCCGCCGGTTTTCAGGTACACAACGGTGACCTGGTCATCGATATTCTTCAAGGTATTGACATGATCGGGCAAAGAATACAGCCGTACCGTATGCCCTCGTTTCGCTAAGGCATTGACCCATTTTACAGTGTGGCTGGAACGTGCTGCCGATACAAATGCAACTTTCATTGGACTGCCCCCCTTTACCTACTCGGTTTCTTCCACTTACTCAAATCGTCAATGACAGTCTGTGCCCGGTCTACCCACTGGTTGCCATTTCCCACCGCCTCGTATACGTTCTGGCAGTACTGGGCGTACACCTGGGAATCCCCCAAAATCGCTCGTACTTTCTCGGCGAAATCCTGCGGGTCATCTCGGCACACCAGGCCGATTTTATTTTTGTTCACGAACTTTTCAACCTCAATGGTATTCACGGAAACTACCGGAAGTCCAAACTCCATATATTCGGTCAGCTTGACGGAAAACGCAAAATCGTTGTACTCATTCTTCTCCACCGGGCGAAGTGCCAGATTGGCTTCTTGATACAGCTCTTTCAGGTTGTCCTTGCCGGAACGGTGTAGGATTGTCAGCCAAGGCCGACTGCGATACGATTCAATGTATCCCACCTCGCTTTCCCGGCACACAATCGTCAGCGGATATTCTACCCTGCCTTCTGGATTTAGCAGATCAAAAGCTTGAAGCATGGTATCGCTGCCATAGGCTTTGGAAATGCCTCCGACATAAATGCTTTTGCGGAGATTTTCCTGCTGGCGCTTGTCCCCTAGATTTCCCACGCAAGCCGGCGGCAAAGGCGCCGTATGGGGAAAATCAAAATAGGAGGCCATGGTTTCTGTGGGAAAATACATCAAATCCACATTTTTTTTCAGTAGCTTCAGATCCCGGTTAGACAGGTAAGCAATGACTTTTTCCCGCAGGGTTTTGTTGTTGCTCTGTCCAAATAAATGAGCGAACTTAAAGTAAGCGTCCCGATAAAAATACCCGATTGGAATCCTCATGCTGTGAATCCGCTTGAGCAATTTCCAGTCACAGGACTGGAAAATCGGCCCGGACGGGCTTTCCACATAGCAGAAATCAGGGCGGTTACCGTCCAGCCAGGCGTTTATTTCCGCCACTGCCCGACGGCGTTCCTCCTTTTTGTTGTGCTGGGTCTGCAAAAGTTTGACTTCCCAGCCCAATTGGAGAAATGCGTCATACATCATTTGAGGGCGGACGGAAGATCCGGATTTAAACTCCCCAAAATCAATGTAAGTGATATACAATAGCGTCATGTGGATTCCTCCTGTTTGGAGTGTTTTTGTTTCTTCCTTCCCGATATCCGGGGGCCAAGGTATTGTTTCCAAATTTTTGGAAACAGATTGACAGCCAGAACCAGAAGGAATACCAGCAAAAACTGGAAGTTATAGATAAAGTCTGTAAACCCGCTTTGGGTGGTCTGGGCGAACCGGCTGGTTAAAAACGCAAAAATTGCAATATTAAATGGATTTTTTTGCAGCTTTAAAAAAACAAACACAAACAGCGCAATGAAAGCGGCGACATATAAAATGGAAAATACCATACCAATATAATTGAAATTGGCATAAGCTTCTCCGATAAATAGGGTATTCATGACGCCACCGGTTCCATCGTAAACCTTCTCGGAGCCATAGAAATCCATGACTACCTTACCGGAACGAACCGAAGATCCATCGATTCCCAAAATATTCATTGCAGTTGGCGACAGACTCCTTCCACCCAGGAATGGCAAAATTTCCGGGAACAAATCGAAGTGCAACGCCAGCGTGCCCACTTGGGTGAATAAGGTCCGTCCAATAGGGCCATTGTAAATGTCAATGCCCTGAGAAAAATCAAAACCGTTTTTACCGTAAATGAAAATCATATATAACACGATCATTCCGATAAACGCCCATACCAATAGTTTGGGCAAACGGCCTCGGATATAGAGAATAACCAGTAGAAGCACAAAGAAATAAAAGATTACCGGGGACTTTTCAAAGTTACTGGTTAAGGCCAGAGCCGAACTGCCAATCAATACGACCGCGGCAATCCACCAACGGATACTCTTTTTCAGCGCCCAAGCATAAGCGAACGCAAGGTAGGACAACAGCGGTAGCCCTAGGTGCAGGGTTAGATTGGTGATCCGCTCGCCCAGAGGCGCCACGCTGGTGATTAGTTGGCGCTCAACGCCCATATCAAAGTCTTCCGGCGTACGCAGTAAACGGAAGACAGGGAAATAATGAACCTTGCGGTAAATCGCAATCATATACAGCATCAAAAAGCCGACGCATAAAACTCCAATCGCAGCTACCACCCAAAAGATCTTCCGCTCAAAATTCACATTGGTGGGTTTCTCCAGATATCCGGCATAACACTCCTTCATATCAAATCGGAGCAGCTTGTGAACCGCCAAAATGGTGGCCGGGAAGAGAATCGAGGTTGCCAGTACACTGTAATACATAATGTCAAAGCTGGATTGGTTCAGGACATACCCCATCGTATAATGGTTATGATCCCCCAGATACACTAGGGAAGCGCCGATCATGGTCTGCGCCAAAAACAGGTACATAATATAGGAGACTACATTGATTTTTCCAATGTCTATGGTGGAGGCAGCTTTCCTAAACAGGAAAATGGATAGAATCACGCCCACTAAGACAACAATTATTTTGATCACTATCATTTCATTTTCCTCACTCGCCAGATGATTCTGACTCGTTGTATTTTTTGCTGATCACGTATTCTCGGGTAATCTCGTCACCAGTACGGAACTTCCCGTTTTCAATCATAAAGTCAATCTTACTGCGGTCAAAACCATCGTCCAGATAGATGGCGCAGAACGCATAATTCTTTGACAGGTTTTCCAGCGGGGAAAGATCCTTCACCTGCGTACCCTTAATATTGATCGCTTGCAGGCCGGTGCTCTCAGACAACGGCTGTAAAGTAGAAATCCTCAGATTCCCATCAATACTCAGGTATCCCACCCAAGGGTAATTTTTCAGAAAACTCAGATCGGCAAGCCGGTTGTTAGACAAGGTCAGGCGATTCAACTCCGGCATTTCACCCAAGCTTGTAATGCTGGAAATGGTGTTGCGCTGAAGATTGTATTCCTCCAGCTTTTTCATATTTTCCAAAGGAACCACATCCGTAATATCATTGGAACCCAAATAGAGAATCTTTAGGTTTGGCATATTGGAAAAAATACTGATATCACTAATCTTATTGTTGGAGAGATTCAGCTTGTTCATTTTCTGCAGGTTTTGGATCCCGGAGGAAATCCCAATATTAAGCAAAGGATCATAATCCCCGATTTGATTGATGGAAAGATCCAGTTCCTCAATAAAGATCAGATCGTACAGCGCAGATACGTCCTGAATCTGGTTGCTGGCTAAGTTCACAAAGGTTAAAGCCGGACAGTTGGCCAAAGCGCTGATATCGTTAATTTTGTTTGTGCTGAGATCCAAGGTGCGCAGAGCCGGCATATTGGCCACTGCGGAAATATCCACTAAGCCCACATCCGTCAACTGTAACGTCTCTAGATTCACACAGTATTTCAGGTCGTCCAGGCTCTTCACCTCAAACTCTCCAGCTCCCAGGATCGTCAGCTTAGTCAATTCTTCCAAATCCCGGTCATATAAGGTGGAGCCTGGCTTTTTCCCCAAGGCGTCACACACATATTTCTCCAAGTCCTTGCTCTGGAAGGTAACCGGAGTCGCATCCGAATAATCCACGGCGGCCAGAATGCTTGCCCGTTTGATGTTAGAGCCAACGCTGATTCCAATGATAATCAGCGCCACCACAAACAGGCCCAGGATAATCATAAAGGGGCGGTTGGCGGTCAGGCTCTTCCAGATCACCCGGACGTTTCTTTTCTCTCCTGGCTTCTTCTTTGGTTTGGGCGTCTTTTGATGCTGCGGCGTATCCATTGCATCGGCTCCTTTCTCTTCGTTCACAATCATATCTTGCGGGATTTCTCCAGAGTCCTCTGGGATGGACTCCCGCTGTTCTTCCGTGGATCGGGCTTCCGTTTCTCCCGCGGCCGGTTGCTTACCTGCATTGCGTACAATGTTCTGGCAGAAGCGGTAGAATACCAAATAGGCTCCGGCCATCATTAGAGACGAAATCAGCAGGTACCAATGGAAGGAAAGACCGTCCCAAGCCACAGCCACAATGGATGGCAGCAACACCGTGCCCAGCAGGCAGCATTGCCACAGCAAGGTCGCTTTTTGCTTCCCCAATGCAATCGCGCTGGAAGTCAGCGGCGTGACCACAAAACGCACGGCAAACAACGGGATCACCAGCTTCAGTAATGTAGCGGTTCCCTTCCAGTCCGCACCTAAGAAGAACGGCAGGATGGGATCGCCAAACAGGAATAGAATGCCAAACGGTACGATACCAATGATAGCCAGCCATTTGGCCACGTTAGCAAAAGTCTTGTCCAAATTGTTTTTGTTTTCTTTGTCCACAGACGCTTGTTTCAAGAACACCTGGGAAACCGAGTTGGAAATCATCGTCAAAGGCAATCCCAAAACCCGGTTTACCATCCCGTACAGGCCTGTGTCGGAAACGCTGTAAGCCATGGAAATGGTAAGCGGCGTGATATTCATGGTCAGGCTGTTGGCCAGGCCGCTGGGTAACATGTATTTGGGATAATGGGCGTTTTTCTTTGCAATATCCAGCAAAAACCTGCCCCGGAACATATACCGATGAATCCGCCCTTTTAGGGTCATAAACATCCGCATATTGCCAAAGAAGTTGGAGAATAATTGTCCCAAAATCATACCCCAGAATACGAAATCTTTCCATCCAATGGCAACGAACAAATAATACAATCCGATTTGGATGGCGATGGACGCGATGGCCTTGATGATCGTTCCACTGGAAATGGTCTTATACCGCTCATGCCTCACATTGAAGTAGGTGATGGCGGTTGTCGTGCCGCAGATCAACGTGGTCAGCGGTACCGCCCAAAGGGACGCCTGTTCCGCCGGGGTATTCAAATTCATCATACCACCAATCTGCGGGATAAACGGCCACATAATCACCGCCATAAGCAGGGAAAACCCAACCGCCAACAGACAGCTTAGGAGAAATGCCCCGCCTGCTTCGTCGTCGTCGTCTGCTACGACAATCGCATAGTCATAGCGGAAACAGGCAATTTGCTGCGTGATATTAATAATAGAAATATAAATTGTGTAGACGCCCAGAGCCTGTGCGTCGTAAAGCCGCCCAAGCAGCGGGGTAAATAATACCGGAAGTATCTGCGCAATCACCGTTCCGCCCGATAACACAGCCACATTTTTCAGAAAGTGGTTTCTTTTCAAGCTAGAAAGTTTTGATTTCAGAAAACCCATACTGTCCTCCCAATGATTGTAATGAGAGGCCTTCCCTAGGCTTTTCACAAAGCATAAGGAAAACCTCCATCCGATTGGATGTTTCATCCAATCCAAACCTTCTATCCATTGGACAGAAGCCTGTGCAAGACAAGGGCTATTCGATATTGCCCAGACTTTTTTCCTTTAAATAAGCGTTAATGAAACCATCCAGATCGCCGTCCATCACCGCGTTGATATTGCCCATTTCGTAGTTGGTGCGGTGATCCTTCGCCAAGGTGTATGGCATAAATACATAGGAGCGGATCTGGCTTCCCCAGCCAATTTCCTTTTGCTCCCCTTTGATGTCTTCAATCCGGTCCAAATGTTCCCGCTCTTTGATCTCCATCAGCTTGGACATAAGCATTTTCATGGCGACCTCCCGGTTTTGGTGCTGACTGCGTTCCACTTGGCAAGATACCACAATGTTGGTCGGAAGGTGGGTCAAACGCACAGCCGAAGAAGTTTTATTCACCTTTTGGCCGCCGGCGCCGCTGGCCCGGTAATAGTCGATTTTCAGATCGTCGGGATTGATGTCAATTTGAATGGTATCGTCGATTTCCGGCATCACCTCCAAGGATGCGAAGGAGGTATGACGGCGGCCGGAGGAATCAAAGGGAGATACTCGAACCAACCGGTGAACCCCCGCCTCGCTTTTCAGAAAACCATAAGCGTTCAGGCCCTCAATTAGCACCGACGCGCTTTTCATGCCGGCTTCTTCCCCGTCCAGATAGTCCAAGGTTTTGACCTTATAGCCATGGCGCTCCCCCCAACGGCAATACATTCGGTACAGCATTTCCGCCCAGTCCTGGGCCTCCGTGCCGCCTGCGCCTGCGTGGAAGTTGAGGATCGCGTTGTTCTGGTCATATTCCCCATTCAGAAGGGTAGTCAAACGCTGGGTTTCCAGCTCCCGCTTAAACTTGTCGAATTCCTCCTGGGCTTCTGGAAGCAACTCCAAATCTTCCGCTTCGTCCGCCAGCTCAATGAGCGCTAGGGTATCGTCATAACTTCTGGTCAATGCCTCATATGCCGCGATTTTTCCTTTCAGCATGCTGGTACGCTGGAGAACCTTCTGAGAGTTTTCCATGTCATTCCAGAACTCCGGCTCGGCAGCTTGGGCTTCCAGCTTGGCGATTTCTTCCTTCATCGCTTCCAGGCCCAAAGCTTCCGCCAAATCCTTGAGATCCGGCTCCAGCTCGGTCAAAGCCAACTTTAATTCTTCAAATTGAAGCATATTATCATCCTTTATTTTTCAATTTCTCAAGATTCCGCTTCTTGGAACTTTTTCTGTTTTTTGGTATTAACTTATTAATTATAGTGTACTTTTCTAGGAATGTAAAGAAGATTTCCCTTCGAAACTTGGGATTCTATCCAAAAGATTGTAAAGTTTTCAAATATATCCAGGAAAACATTGCAGTTTTGGAAAAAATTAGGTACAATGATACTGTATATCCTTGAATTATCCAATGCATTGCGTTGGAACGACCGTCATTTAGGAGGACAATCCATGATCGACTATACTGGTCTGAAATGTCCCGTATGTGAGCAGCCCTTTACCCAATCCGACGACATTGTGGTCTGTCCGGAATGCGGAGCGCCGCATCATCGGGATTGTTATTTAAAAATCGGCCACTGCGCCTTCGAGGACAAACATGGCACCGACGAGGACTGGTCCCACCAGGAACATGAGCGGGAAAAAGAACGTCCCAAGGAATGCCCTCGCTGCCATGCCATGAATGAGGAAGAAGCCCTGTTCTGCAAAGAGTGTGGGCAATCTTTGCATTATTATTCCAAAACCGTGGGAGAACAGCCAAAGAACCCCGGAACCCCTCCGCAAAACCAGCGCTATCAACCTCCTCCGCCTGGATGGACTCCCTTTCCTGGCGCAACTCCACAAAATGGCTATCCAAATGCGGTCACCCCTTTGGATCCGCTGGGCGGCGTACAGCCTTCGGAGGATTTTGACGGAGTGTCTGCCCAAGAGCTGGCTAAGGTCGTTCAGGGAAGCACCCGCTACTATCTGCCAGTGTTTTCCCGGATCAAAAACTTTGGCCGCAGCCGGTTCAATTTTGCCGCTTTTTTCTTTAGCGGCGGCTTCTTTTTGTTTCGAAAAATGTATCTGCCTGGCAGCATTTTTATTGCTATCAAAGCAGCCTTAGTCGTGGGAAACATCCTGTTGCAAAATCTCTTTATCCAACCCCTGATGCACACTCTCTTTCCCAACCTGTCCGGCAGCGTTTCCATTTATCAAGCCAACCAGATGGCGCCTCTGATCCTGAACCAAGGCGGCTGGACCGTCTTTCTCTTTCTGCTTCCCTTTCTGCTCTCAGCAGCAGAGTTCGCCTTGGGAATTGTGCTTGGCATCAAAGCCAACAAGATATATTATAAGCATTGCATCCGCACGGTAAAGCAAGCGAAAGCGGAAGCTGCTGGCGAGGCGGAGTTGGATGCGGCGCTGCGGAAAAAAGGCGGCGTCAACATGATCCTGGCCACCATCCTGCTGGCCTGCTTCATCGCCCTCTATTTCCTTCCTTATTACGCCTTTTATTAAAGCCATGCATGAAATCTACTCAACTGATTTTGAGAAAGGGACGAATTTGATATGAAAATTACCAAAGCAGTCATTCCTGCTGCCGGACTGGGAACTCGGGTGCTGCCAGCAACCAAATCCATGCCCAAAGAAATGCTGCCTATTGTGGACAAACCAGCTATTCAATATATTGTGGAGGAAGCAGTCGCATCCGGGATCACCGATATTTTGATCATCACCAACCGGGGCAAAGGCCTGATTGAAGATCATTTTGACCGGGCGCCCGAATTGGAAGCCCGCCTCTCCAGCGGAGACCGTCAGGCTATGCTGGAGGAAGTCATTGGTATTTCCCGTTTGGCCAATATCTATTTTGTCCGTCAAAAAGAAACCCGCGGTTTAGGCCATGCGGTCAACTGCGCCCGCTCCTTTGTAGGAAACGAGCCGTTTGCCGTCCTGTATGGCGACGATGTGATCATCGGCAAGGACCCAGCCTGCGGCCAGCTAATCCGCGCTTATGAGGAATTCGGAAAAGGGATCTTAGGGGTCAAGCAAGTGACGCCGGAAGCCATCACCAAATACAGCTCTCTGAAAGTGGAAAACATCCGGGACAACTATTTTCACTGTACGGATATGGTGGAAAAACCGGCTCCTGATCAGATTCTGTCCCTCTATTCGGTGTTGGGGCGCTGCGTCCTTCCGCCAGAAATCTTTGATATCCTGGACCAAACCCCACCAGGCGCCGGCGGGGAAATTCAGCTCACAGACGCCATGTGCGCCCTGGCCCGCAGCACGGGCATGGTAGCCGTGAATTTCACCGGCACCCGCTACGACATGGGCAATAAATTGGGAATTCTCCAGGCAACCGTAGAGGTTGCTTTAAGCCATCCCCAGATTGGAAACGATTTCCGCGCTTACCTTAAGGAAATCGCGGGGAATCTCTAAAAAACCCTTGACAAAAGTTGTCAAAGTTAATATAATAAGTTCTGTTATGCTGTTCTTCTGCATAACAATCCTTGCTCCGGCATTCAGGCCGGGGCCTAATGTCCAAAAGGAGGTGCAACCACATGCCAAATTTAACCAATTCTTACGAGACCGTCCTCATCCTGTCCACAAACCTGGGTGAAGAAGGTACTGCAGCAATGATTCAAAAGTTTAAGGATCTCATTGGAGCAAATGGTACTATCGAAAATGTAGACGAGTGGGGCAAGCGCAGACTCGCTTATCCAATCGCCAAACAGCCAGAAGGTTACTATGTTTTGATCGACTTCAAGAGCTCCCCTGAGTTCACCGCTGAGCTTGACCGAATTTACAAGATCACCGACGGTGTTCTCCGTTCTCTCATCATCAAGAAGGAAATGAAGCCAGCAAAAGCAGTAAGACCAGCGAAACAAGCGGAGTCTGCTGCAGAAGCGGAAGCATAAGAAAACAGCGGAAAGAGAGTGATTCCAAATGCTCAATGTCGCTATTGTGATGGGTCGGCTGGTGGCTGACCCAGAATTGCGTCACACCCCCAACGATATTGCGGTGACCAGCTTTACCGTGGCGGTGGACCGTTCTTATGTAAAGTCCGGTACGGAACGTCAGGCTGACTTCATTGATGTCGTTGCCTGGCGTAGTACCGCAGATTTTGTCTGCAAGTACTTTCGTAAAGGACAAGCTATTGTGGTGCAAGGTTCGATTCAAACCAGAACCTACACCGATTCCCAAGGAAACAAGCGCAAGGCTGTGGAAATTGTAGCGGATAACGTTCATTTTGCAGAGTCTAAGCGTGACAGTAGTGCGGCAACTACAGGCGGTGCTTATGTCCCGCCATCTCGTCCAGAGGCTGCTCCCACCCCTGCCCCTGCTTATACCAGCGGAGACACCGGTGATTTTGAGGAAATTCTGGCGGATGACGATTTGCCGTTCTAATTCAGATGATGATTCAGAATTTGAAAAAAGGAGGCTTTTACCATGGCTGAGAGAAATGACAGACCAGAAAGAAACGACCGCCGCGGCGGCCGGAAAGGACGCAAAAAAGTTTGTAGTTTTTGCGTTGATAAAGTAGATAACATTGATTACAAGGATGTTGCAAAGTTGCGCCGTTTTATTTCTGAGAGAGCGAAGATTCTTCCTCGCAGAGTAACTGGTACTTGCGCACACCATCAACGTGAGCTGACGGTTGCTATTAAGCGCGCACGTCACGTAGCGCTTCTCCCATTTAGTAGCGACTGATTCGGGATAAAAAAGAACCTACCGAGAGTTTCTCAGTAGGTTCTTTTTGCTTCTTAAGAAAGATATTCCGATTCTATCTTTTTATTTGCTTTTGTGCGATCAAATACTCCTTTAAAACTAAATTAATATATTGGGAAAAAGAACGGTCTTCTTTTTCAGATGGTTTCAAACCGATTACCTCAAAGAAATCATACTATACTCTCGTATAAAATATTAACTTTTCTCTTAAAGTAGTATTTAAGTAATTGAATCAAACCATACCACATATCACATCAAAGATGGAAAAAGAGAGAGAAACAATTTTGCGGGCTACCAATATTATCAGTTTTTTCCTGAGGTATTTCCTATGCCAATTGATTTTCACGTTCATGTCTTTCCCGACCAATTGGCGCAAAAAGCGGTACAAAACATCTTTCAAATTACCAAAAATCCTCCCAGCACCGACGGCACGCTGTCAGATACTTTAGCCCACATGGATCAATGGAACGTCAACCATGCAGTAATCCAGCACATCTCTACCAAACCTACTCAACAAACCGCTGTGAATCATTGGGCCGCTCAAATCCAAAACGACCGTATTTTTTGTTTCGGCTCTGTGTTTACCCTTCGTCCCCAGATGCTCTCACGGAAGCGGCACGAATTAAGGAATTGGGGCTTCACGGTATTAAACTGCATCCTGATTACTAAAATTTTTGCCTGGATGATCCCAGCATGTTCCCTCTCTATGATACCATCTGTGAGCTTGGACTACCGGTTTTGTTTCATATGGGGGCCATAATGTTCTCGATCCCGATCATTCCTACGCTGCACTGCAGCGGCTCAGCCAAGTCGCCCAGCAATTCCCAAAGCTAACGATCATTGCCGCTCACATGGGAGGCGCCATGATGTGGGATCAGGTGGAAGAGCATCTTTTGGGAAAAGATCTCTATTTCGATCCCTCCCTCTCCGCTCGTTTTTGTCCGCCGGAACAATATGTTCGTATGATCCGCAAGCATGACAGCCAGCGAATTTTATTCGCTTCCGACAGCTCTTGGAGCAGCGCACAGAAAGAATTCGAATTCCTCCAATCACTCCTCCTTGCCCAGTAGAGACATAGATCGGATTTGCTACCAAAATGCCCTGGAAGTACTCGGCATTTCGAAATAAAAAACCACCCAGCTAAGGTTTTCTTACCTTTGGCTTGGGTGGTTTTTTTATTCTTGAGGGCCTTTACTGAGAATTAGTGTCACTTCTGTACCATAGTTCAGCGTTTCTCCTGCTTTTACCGTTTGATAACCAATGACCTGTTCGGCCGGTACCGTATCGCTGTAGTCGTCAATTTTCACCACAGTGAAACCTTCTGCTGTGATCTTTTCACAAGCATCCGCAAGTGATAATCCTGCCACTTCCGGCAGCGTCCTCCTTGCGCTTCCCTGGCTAACTTTGACCACCACGGAGCCATTCACAACCATCGTTTCTCCTGGTTCTGGAGTTTGGGAAATAATATTCCCCTCCGGCACCGAAGCGTCAAACACTTTTTCTCCAAGCATCACGTCATAGTGATCCACTTCTTTTGTCGCTCCCACCGCATCCGCATATACCTGCCCTACCAAGTTGGGAGCGGCCATGGTTTCCACGGAAGAAGCAACGCTATTCTCTCCACTGTTGTGCAAGGAATAGGAGGCCATCGTTTCCTGAGAATCAGCCAATGCCCCAGAAGAAGCATTCGCCTGACTGTGACTGAGCAAATCTTGGTTCCGGCTTGGTAAAAAGACGCTCAGCAAAATCGCTGACAATGCGGCAACGCCCACACAAGGCAAGGTAATCCACAACCACAGCAAGGATTTCTTTTTCGGTGGCGGTGGTTCCCACGTTTGGCTTTCTTCCTCCCCTTTCTCCTCATAAGGAACTGGGATCTTTTTCAGCATTTTTGTGTCCTCAATGCTGATGGTAGAGGTAACTGCCGGCGTGGAAGCAAGCTGTTCCTCCAATTCCGCAATGGTGGAAGTACGCTGTTCTGGAGGCACTTGCAAAGCATTGGCCAACGCAGTCACTACATGAGGCGGAATCTGCCGCAAAATATTGGTGGCAATCAGCAGTTTTCCATCCTTCTGCCGTTGTACGGCATCCAGTGGCAAATCACCGGTCAAAGCAAAGAATAAGTTAGCGGCAACTCCATACACATCGGTGGATTCTGTCAGCGGAGCATTCATCACATATTGCTCCAATGCTGCGCAGCCCGCTGCCAGATCCGGCTGCAGACTGGTACGTAGCTGCCGTACTGGACGGATGGCAAAATCAATCAACCGCATACTTCCGTCTTTGAGAATCGAAATAGAGTCTGGAGATAACCCATAATGGCCAATTCCTTGGGCATGCATTTCCTTGAGGGCGGAAAATACCGGCAAAAAAAGCTGACGGGCGTCGTTCCAATGAAGCACTCCCCCACTGCGCTCCACAAAATACCGAAGAGAAATTTGTTCGCTCCATTCCGCAATGGTGTAAGCGGTGTGATTGGTCTCAAAAATATCGTAGATTTTTTCCATTGCGGGAACTTCTCGGAGACGGCCAATGATCCGCGAATATTCCAAAAAGGAATTTGAGACTTCCCGGAAGACCGCTTCCTGTCCAACACTCACTTGAATCTCCCAGGTATTCCCAGCCCGTTGGCATAAATTTTGCGGGAACAGCTCCCGAATTTTCACCGGAAGATGGAGCATCGTATCATAGCCGATGTAACGAAACCCTTCCCCATTCTCCTGTTTTACTCTGCCAACTAAGTAACGATCTTGCAGAAGGGTACGATAAGGAAGCGCATGGGGCGGCTGGGACTCTGTTTCCGAAAACCCACATAACGGGCAAACCATATCTTCTCCTCGGTCTGCCATACAGCTCATACACAAATTGTCATAAGCAGCCATTGTTGCCCTCCATCTGTTCTCTGCAAAGTTTCATTCAATCCGGGAAACAAATCTTTATTCGTCATCACTGTCTGGATTCTCCCAGTTATGCCATACGTTTTGTACATCATCGTTTTCTTCTAAGATATCCAGAAGCTTTTGCATTTTAATTTTTGCATCTTCGTCTGTCAATGCGGTGTAAGTAGTTGGAACCATTTCGACTTCCGCAGAAATAAATTCATACCCCTTCCCGGTCAGCGCCTCCAGAACTGCGCTGAAATCCGCCGGTTCCGTATGGATCTCAAAGATTTCATCCTCCGCCAAGAAATCCGAAGCGCCAGCCTCCAAGCTTGCTTCCATGACGGTATCTTCATCCTGTCCGTTCCGTTCCATAACCAGAACGCCTTTTTGTTCGAAGAGGAACGACACGCAACCAGAAGTGCCCAAATTGCCGCCAAATTTATCAAAGTAGTGGCGTACATCGCCGGCAGTACGATTCCGGTTATCCGTCAAGGTTTCCGCAATAACAGCCACACCGCATGGACCATAGCCTTCATATACGATGCTTTCATACTTCTCTCCATCATTTTCTCCGGCTGCTTTCTTAATAATCCGCTCAATATTTTCATTGGGTACATTGGCTGCCTTTGCCTTGGCAATCAGATCCTTCAGTTTGGAGTTGGAGCTTGGGTCTGGGCCTCCCCCCTGCTTCACTGCAACCGCCAGTTCCCGGCCAATCTTTGTAAAGACCTTTGCCCTTGCACCATCTGTTTTTTCTTTTTTTCGTTTTATATTATTCCATTTCGAATGACCTGCCATGATGAATCCTCCCATAATTTTGCTATTTTTAATCATAACATAATAAATCATCGAGATCAAGTCAAACAATGCCGAACTCTGTCTTTTCGTTCAAAAAATACCAGGATTTTCCCCGATTCCACCACCATGTATTCTGGAAAGGCTTGCCATTGTGGTTTTGGGATTGCAAAGGTTTCCTTCTATAAACTATGATATGGAAAAGACCCGCCTTATCCCCCTTTCACCACTGTCAAAAGCATTTTAAACCGGGTCGTCGCCTTCACGGTATGTGGGACATGGGCAGACATAATAATGCCATTTCCTGCCGGAACATGATGTTCTATCCCATCAATCGTAATTTGCGCTTCCCCTTCCAAAACATAAGCCATCGCATCCCCAGAAGCGGAATGGGTACTGAGTCCCTCTCCTGCTTCAAAAGCAAACAGCGTCATCCCTACGCCAGGATGCTGCACAAGTGACAAGGTAGTCACCTTTCCAGATTCATAACAATTTGCTCCTGGAATGAAAATGCTGTTTCATGATTTGATATTTTTTGATCCATATCTCCATCATGAATCCTCCTATTTTAAAACATAACATAGCTAGGCAAACCAAGTGGCGAAATCCTGATCGACCCACTCAATTGATCCTCACATTTCCATGGTTTTATAATCAAAAATAGCATTGACGGTTTTCTCCTAAGATATCCCACGCACAGAAAAAACGACCAGCAAAATAAAACTTCGACGAAATTTTCCTGCCATACCTTGAGAGACAAGGGAAAAAGTACTATAATAACAAGTAAGTGACTGAATAAAAAAGAAGGTGCTATGATTGTATATTGCTGATCTCCATATCCACTCCCGCTTTTCCCGCGCCACCAGCAAAGATTGTGACGCTCCTCATTTGGACTGGTGGGCTCGCCGTAAGGGCATCCAACTGCTAGGTACTGGGGATTTCACTCATCCAGCCTGGCGCGCCGAACTGAAAGAGCATCTGGTCCCTGCCGAAGAAGGGGTCTATACCCTCCGAAACAACCTGCGTCTCCCTGGCGCCACTGCTGGAGAAACGCCTCGTTTCGTGGTGACTGGAGAAATCAGTTCCATTTACAAGAAGGATGGGAAAACCCGAAAGGTGCACAATGTAATTCTTCTTCCCAGCTTAGAGGCTGCGGATGATCTTTCTGCCAAACTGGAGGCCATCGGCAACATCCGCTCAGACGGGCGGCCCATCTTGGGGTTAGACAGCCGAGATTTGCTGGAGCTAACCATGGAAACCTGCCCGGATGCTGAATTGATCCCTGCCCACATCTGGACTCCTCATTTTTCTATGTTCGGCGCATTTTCCGGCTTTGATACCATCGAAGCCTGCTTCGGCGATATGACTCCTCACATCCACGCGGTAGAAACTGGCCTTTCTTCCGATCCACCCATGAATTGGCGGGTTTCCGCACTGGATCGCTTGACTTTAGTTTCCCATTCGGACGCTCATTCCCCAGCTAAACTTGGCCGGGAAGCCAACCTTTTGGAAACCGGCCTTTCCTATCCAGAGCTGATCCGGGCCATTCGTACTGGGGAAGGTTTTTTGGGAACGGTGGAATTTTTCCCAGAAGAAGGCAAATACCATCTGGACGGACATCGCAGCTGCGGCGTCTGTCTCACCCCAACCGAAACAAAAATACACGGGGGCCTCTGTCCCGCATGTGGAAAAAAGCTTACCATTGGCGTGGAGCATCGTGTGGAAGAATTGGCCGACCGACCGGAAGGATTTCGTCCTGAGAACGCCAAACCATTTGAATCTCTAGCCCCGTTGCCCGAGGTCATTGCCGCTTCCACTGGAAGCTCGGCCACCGGCAAAAAAAATGCGGAACAATACGAACGGATGCTACGCGCTCTTGGGCCAGAATTCTATATTTTGCGGCAAGCCTCCATTTCGGACATTGAGCAGGCGGCTGGCCCCTGCATCGCTGAGGGCATTCGCCGCCTTCGCTTAGGAAAAGTGGAACGCAAAGCTGGCTTTGACGGAGAGTATGGAACCATTTCTCTCTTAACTCCCTCTGAGATTGCACAATTCAGCGGACAGATTTCTCTCTTTGGAGCAGAAACACCAAAAAAAGAGACGAAATCGAAAAAAACACCGCAAACCGTCCTTGTGACTTCGCCAGCCCAGGAAAAACAACCAACGAAAACCAATACGCTGAACCCAGAACAGCAAACAGCAGTTTGTTCCGCTCAGCCAACCATCGCAGTGATTGCCGGACCCGGCACCGGAAAAACCAAAACCTTAGTTTCCAGAATTGCGTATCTGGTTGAGGAGCAAGGCGTAAAACCCAGTGAAATCACAGCGGTAACATTCACCAATCAAGCGGCCGCTGAAATGCGTCAGCGTTTGGAAAAACGCTTGGGCGGCAAACGGGCTGTTTCTCGCATGACCATCGGAACCTTCCATGCCATTTGTCTTCACTTATTAGGTGATGTATCCATCATCAGCCCAGGAGACGCTCTGACAGTAGCGGCGGAACTACTGCGCACCCATGGTGGCAAGCGAAGTGCCAAATGGCTGTTGCAAGCAGTTTCCCGGGTCAAAAATGGAGCGACTATGGAACAGGTGGAGTTGGATGAAACCTTATATGCTGCGTATCGCTCTCGTTTGCAGGAGTTGGGAACGCTTGATTTCGATGATTTGCTTACCCATGCGCTAAAGCTGGATGTGCGCCATCATAAAGGATTTACCCATCTTCTAGTGGACGAATTCCAAGATATCAACGATACGCAATATTCTTTGGTACGCGCTTGGTCTCAAGAGGGGAAAAGCCTCTTTGTCATTGGTGACCCGCATCAGGCGATCTATGGCTTTCGGGGCGCTACCAGCCACTGTTTCCAACGGCTCCTGGAGGATTTCCCCAATACCCAGGAAATCCGTCTGGTAGAAAATTATCGTTCCACCCCGGAAATCCTCCAAGCCGCCATCCCGGTGATCGAACAGAATCCAAGGGACTCCCGTGTCCTTTTTCCCAATCATCCATCCGGCCTGGCTGTCCGCGTAATACAAACATCGGATGATTTCTCCGAAGGCATTTTTATCGCCAAGGAAATTGGCCGTATGACGGGAGGGATTGATATGCTGGACGCCCAAAATCTGGAACATGAGCGAGAAACGCGAGCCTTCTCCGAGATTGCGGTTCTGTGCCGCACTCACCGCCAACTGGAGCTCATCGAAAAATGCTTACGTCACGACGATATTCCCTGCGTGATTCACGGCCGGGATGACTTTCTGGATGCCGATGAGGTACGGGGTATCCTTGCCTTTTTCCGCTCCCTGCAAATGCCCAGCGATGCAGCAGCTTTGGAAACCGCACTACGTCTATTATGGGGCTGCCCTGCTGACTTGATCCAAATCGCTCAAACCGCATGCTGCGCACAAACCGCTTGGGAGCCTCGAAATCTACAGGAAATGGTGTTGGGATACGGCCATTTGGAGGATTGGCTTGGACGTGTGGAAGAGTGGCTGCCCCGGATGAAAGAAAAGCCATGGAAGCTGATCGCTCGTTGGGAAGAGCAATATGGCAGCTCGATTGCTTTCGAGAGGCTGCGCAACACCGCAGTCTTCCATTCTAGTTTACAGGAGATGTGGAACGCCCTTGTTTTGGGCCAGGAGATTGATCTATGCCGTGCCGCAAACAAAGGCTGGGAATCTGGAGCAGTGCGGCTGATGACCCTACATGCTTCCAAAGGACTGGAATTTCCCGCCGTCTTTTTGGCTGGTGTAAAAGCTGGGACGCTTCCCCTGGAATCACAGGGACGTTTGATAGACCAGGAAGAAGAACGCCGTCTGTTCTATGTAGGCATGACCCGTGCCCAGAAAGAATTGATCCTCACTACCAACACAGAGCCCTCCCTCTTTTTAAAAGACCTTCCAAACTCTGTGATGTGGGAAACAATCCTGCGAAAACAGGAATCTTCCCCGAAACAGCTCTCTTTCTTTTAGTCAATCGTTTCCCTTTCTTAAAAACATAAAAGCTCTGAACATTTTGTGTTCAGAACTTTTTTCGTGCCAGAGTTACGAGGATGATATTGTCTGCCCAGTCTACAATCACACGCTGTCCGTCCTCATCCTCCGTAATAGCGTAACCATCCAAATAGTATCCTGCATTCCTTTCTCACTAGGAATATACAAAATTCCAGTTGCTCATTGATGGCCGGGTGGCATAATCTTGCCCCTCGCTCACAGTGATGTTCCCTTGGACATTCTTCGCGATAGGCCCTCAGATATCCCCATTTTTCACCAGATTTCTACCATCCATGTGAGAATGTTGTAGGCCACGGTCGGGAAGAAAAGCATTATGATTTCAGTAAAAACACCAAAAACTCCCCGGAAAGAAAAAGTTTTCATCGAGGGGGTATTCCATCTGACTGGGAAGCGTTGATCAAAACAATATTTATTAAAAAAGCAAATCTTGTATTGAAATAAAAAAGCTTGAATGCAAATTGCATTCAAGCTTTACTGGGAAGCGTTGACAAAAAAGATACCCGCTGAAAATTGAGAGCGACAAGGTGAAATAAAAAACTGAACCCGGAACACAAATTGCGGCCAAGTTCAGCCATGGTCATATGGGGAACTGCGAGTTCTAAAAACCATTCGTGAGTTTATGGACAAGCTATTTTTATAAAGCTCTATTAAGTTGTCGGCAGAAAAGATATTTATTCAGCACATAAGGTTCTTCTATGGTACAATAACAATGGATATAAGACCTTATATGTTTTTCTCAGAGAGAGGAGGTGAAGTGTATGGGAAAGTATACGGACGACGAGATTCGGTCCATGCCAAAAATCACTGCCAAGATTGCCGCAGATTATCTTGGCATATCTCCCATGATGGTAACCTTGGGCATGAGAAATAATGTGCTTCCAATTGGTTTCGCTATTAAAAAAGAAGACCGATACAGCGAGAGTTGGAGCTATAACATCATTCCGGAGCGATTAATCGCTTATAATCACGGCAGGATTAATGAGGTCCAAGTCCAGAATATTGAAAAGAGTTTAAACACCATAATCGAACAGTTCGAAGAAATGAAACACGACTTGGTTTTTCTGTTAAAAGAAAACGAGGAATTGGAGGGATAAAACAGTTCTTGGCAATTATTGCGTCAAACGCTGATGCGGAAAAAATGCAACAGGCTCAGCCCGGAGAGAAAAAGGAAGCTGATTTAGGCAGGAAGGAGGATGGAGAGACGATGTCTTCCCTTACAGTTAAATTAACACGCAAGGAACTCTATGAAGAAATATGGAAACTTTCCGTAGCAGGAGTCGCAAGGAAGTATGACATTCCCTATGTCAAATGTCTGGCGCAGATCAAGGCAGTTCAGATTCCCGTTCCTCCCTCCGGCTACTGGACCAAAATCAATTTTGGAAAACAAGTGGAGCAGATGCCCCTTCCGGGCGATGGAGATGCAATCGTTACGCTGCAAAAAGATAATTTTCAGGAGCCCAATATAGCCAAGAGTGAACAAGTGGTCCAAACCACCTCTCTGCGAGAGAGAACGGAATCGGTGTCGCCTAATGCGTCCACTCCTATGGACCCGATTCCGCAATCGACCGCTGAGAAAGCAACCAATCAAGTACCACCGGAGACAGTTCAAAGATTCGGGCAGACCTATAATGTGTATAATCGTGAAACGCTTTATAGGGAAGTTTGGAACATGCCTGTGGCAGAAGTTGCAAAGCGATACAAAGTCTCCGATGTTGCCATTCATAAAGTCTGCAAGTCGCTGAATATCCCAACCCCGCCCCAAGGATATTGGGCAAAATTGCGTGCTGGAAAGCCAGTAAAGAAACCGTCTCTTCCACCTGGTGGAGAGTCAAAAAAGATGGGAATGCAGACCGGAGCAGGGACTTCAAATCGCAGTAACGAAACGGAAATTCCCCTGGAGTTTTTGCCAGAAGAAGAACGACAAGTGGTATTGAATGTAGCTGCGCAGATCTTGCTGCCTCAAGAAAATGACAGAATGCTGCCTGAAATTGTAGCCCATCGGAAAAAGATCGTCGAGTGGAGCAAGCGGAAACGCCAGCAGGAGCGGGAATTTGGCGCAGGCTGGAATCGAGGAAGAAATCAAGAACCTGCGCCTCTCTTTGCGGAAGGGGTTTCAGAAGAGCAGCAGTCCCGTGTGTTCCGGTTGATTGATGCGCTGGCAAAGGCCATGACCCCGCTTGGGTGGGAATTGACGGCTGACCTGAAGTTTGCAACAGGTCAGGACTCCGTCACGCTCATGTTCTCTGAGTCAACCGACAAAGTTTTACATACCCCAACAAAAGAAGAAAACCTAAAGCTGTTGCAATACGAAGAGGAAAGGAAAAAACACTCCTGGGCCAGCAAACCACAAATTCGAAAGTACGATGCTGTTTACAATGGACGTTTGGGCGTATCCATCAATGGAGCAAGAACATTCCGGGATTGCCGCTCCTACGTTTTGGAAGAGCGTTTGGGGGATATGATGCTTGCCATTTATGAAGAGGCGGAGCGGGTCAAGCAGGCCCGTCTGGATCGAGAAGAGGCAGAGCGTCAGCGCCGGGAGCAGGAGCGAAAGCGTGAGGAGCATCGAAAGCTATATAATGCGGAGGTAGACCGGACCTTGGCCCTTGTTAATTGCGCAGAGGACTATGAAACCGCATGCAGAATCCGAAGTTATGTCTCCGCCATGGAAAAAGCGCACCCAGAGCAGGAACTCTCAGAATGGGCATCTTGGGCGCGTGCAAAAGCAGATTGGTACGACCCTACAATCGCAAAAGAGGATGAGCTCTTGGGGAAGCGGGAACATGAGAAAAAACAGAAAGATAAAGAGCCCGATCATAAAGGTTACTGGTGGTAAAATTGGTGTATCATTAGACAAATAAACCCATTTGTTAATGTGAAAAGCGGTCATAGAAACAGAGGACGAAATTTGGATGTCTCATTTTTTAGTTCCAAATTTCGTCCTCTACTCATCCATCCAATACCTTGAATTTCTAACCCTTTATAAAATATTATATATACGCTACAAAAACACCACATGCTGCCGAAAAAAGCCTTTTATAAAAATAAAAAAATTGCAAACTAATCGAACAAATCGGTTTGAATCGCACAACATTTTATTTTTTACCACACAATTTTTGCGTTTTTGTAAAAGCACTGTCCGATTCGCATTTATTATTGCTTGTAAAGCCCGTAAACAAAGCCTGTATATAGAAAATGCCGGTGGTGATCCGAATAGTTTTGTTCAAATTACAACCGGTATTCAAGTTTTCTGGATCATTTCACTTCATTCTTTTGCAAATGCAAAAATAATTGTTTCCAACAATCGTTTCATCCGTTCCCACTCATCAGGTAAAAACACGTTCTCTCCTTTTTCAATCGCTTTGCACAACGTATAAAATTTTTTCTTTATTTCGCCTTTTTGTGATATTACACCCTGATATATTGCTTCTTCAATTTTATCCGCTATTTTTATCTTCTTTCTTGATTCCCACTCAATGGGGAAATATTCATCGTTTTCTTTAATGATTGAGTCCGGCAAATAAAGTTCAATCGAACATGCCTTTTTGTTAATATTGTCAAACATTATTGTCCCATTAGGTGCTAAAGTAGGATATCTGCGATATAAAGGCAGATCTGGATATGTTAAAATTTTAAAATTGTCAGGCCAATGATTTATTTCATTTAGCAATGTCCTTTGACTTTGATAGCCTTCTGCATCATTATCGAAGATGGCAATAAACTTCGACTTGAGTCTTGAAAAATAGAATGTCTTTATGTTGGCAATAATAAAAGAGGTTCCACCGGCTCTTTTTGCTCCATTTGCCTCTTCAAAATCCATAAAATAAAACAGATCCGAGAGATGGGGATATAGCTTTTGCATTGCAAACTCGAGAATATCTTTATCACTTGTACCCTCAACAAGAACTATAGTTTTCTCAACATCTTCCGTGGCGGATATAGCTTGGGGTATACAATCTTCATCCCAATAACCTAAATTTGAAAAGTCAAGTACTATCTCGTCATTACTATCGCAACAGTCTAAAATAAGTCGCACAATGTAGGCTATATGTATAAATTCTGTATTCAATCCATAGAAAGAGTCAGAGTAAGAACTTGCCAAAGAATAAAATATTATTTTATCACATTCTGTAGTTATGCATGTTGGCAAAGTAGAATTATGTTCGTTTATGTTTCCATTTTCTAACTGGTAGGAAACAATTTTATGCATGGCATTTTTCCACTTTTGAAATGTTACTTTTTTTCGAGTTCGTCTCTGAATTTCCTCATCACGTTCATTAAAATCAACACCTAAATGACATAAAAAGGCTGAGTAGTCAATGGCTTGCAACATGTTTTCATTGAATACTTTTTGAAAATTTGCAATGCTAAAACCTTGAGCTTCGAGTCGTTCTTTGGCTTCCTTAACTGTCGTTTTATACACATATCGTGTATACAGATCTGAGTCATCGTCCTCGGGGTCTACTTTGTAGTTTGGAGTAATAATGAGATTCTTGACAGAAAACAGCAGGCTGACAATATAACTATCTACATAATTTCGAAACCAAAACAATGATAATTTATTTATATTAATATCTGCATATTCACTCATTAATCAACCCTCATCCAAATTTATTTTTCAATCTTATAGTTGTGGTTATATAGTCATGTTATTTATTTAATAAATTAAAAAAAGATACCCTCTGAAAATAAGTATTTCGAGTTCACTGAAGAATATTTGAGGATTATCTTGAATGCGGATCATACATTTGCTCAAGTTTATTTAATCCGAATTCTCCTAATTTCTGTCGTTGTTCTGGAGATAATTTATTAATGCCCCAGCACAACAGATAATGCGGGCGGGTACTGGCAACGTAGGCGATCCTTCCTGATTCTTCATTTACGTTAAACCAGCTTTCCCAATATCCACTCTTACCATGACCGTTTGGTGTAGATAGCAACAGTACCGCATCAAATGTATCGCCTTTGACTGAATGGATGGTTTCGATTCTTATTTGTGATTTTTCAGCTAAATTTAATTGTTCAATAGGAGAGTTGGCGGTTCCCTTGGGCGATTTGATATTTGTTTCAATGAGAACCTTATCAATTCTATGGAGATGAAAATTAATAACCTCAGCTATTTTTGCTTTGTTTGTAGAGTACCATGAGCTGTAAGTTGAATTCTCCATATTAGACATTGTTGGATCTGAGCAAAAGTCCACTAAAATATCTCGAAGCAACAACTTCCATATAACAGAGCTAGAGCATAACTCGTCCGAATAATAGTAGTTATTGCTTCTACCATGAAATCCCAGCCATTTTTGTACAGGTTTATCTTTCGGTAATCCCTGCCGTAGCCTAAGTAAAGGCCGGTTCGTCCTTGTGCAATCAGCATATTTTCTTTTTCTCCCTCAGCCCGAACCATAAGGCATCGAAACAGCCCGCCTGGATCTGCACTCATGAATTCCCGGTTATCCTTGTGGAAAGGATACTCCGAAGAAATATCCTCCGAGAACTTTTCAAAATCCTCTTTACTCAGAACAATGACCTTCGTCACTTCAAAAACGCCGGGGACGTAGCTTACCTTGTTCCGGCGCAGGCTATCCAGTGTTTTGGCGTTTGCCGCAAACGCAGCATATTGTTTTTCGTTCAGTTTTTTCACCTCTATTCAATAGATAAAATCAGCCGGTGCAGTTCAGCGGGGGTTTGGGGTGCTCCCCAAGATGCCTTTGGATATCCAAAGGCTATGCTTGCAAAACCAGTCACCGGCTGGCAAAGAAAAAAGACGACGCCATATCGGCATCGTCTTTCTCGTGGAACAATTTTCTCATTTCATATATCGCTTGAGTTCGTCATAAAAGTTTTCCCTTGTTCCGGCCATAATAACCACCACAATCTTGTCCTCTACATACTCTACGGTATAGGCAAGTTCATAATTGGTTTTGTTGTAGTAGATATCATAGCCAAAAACACCCGCCAAATCTCCGGTTTTGGCTTCTCCTACCGTATGATCCTCTAATATCCTGTCGATGGCTTCCTGATACAGTGTTTTTAGGCGTTTGTCTTTGATTTTTTTCAGAAATTTGGCTGCCGGAGGAAGGATTCGCAACTGTGCCATCATTCTTCCTCCGTCCCGAATACATCATGGTAAGAGTAGCTTTCACCTTCTCCATGAGCCGCCTGTTCTGCCTCAGCGAGCATAACTTCTACAGCAGGGCGCACCTTCTTCTGCGTTTTTTTGAATTCGGCAAGGAGCTGATCGCCGCTGAACCCCTGTGCGATTAAGTCTGCAAGAATCTGTTCGGCAAATTCACCGCCGCCCTGCTCCTTGACCGGACGCAGCACAATTTCATTGCCACGCAGAATACATTCCGCTTCTGTAGCAAATCCGAGGGCTTCAAAAAATTTCTGCGGGATTGTCAACTGTCTTTTTTCCGATATACGAATGGTTTTACGGTTCATCAAAGTACCGCCTTTCACTGCCGCTGTTTCCATACAGACCTTCCTTTCTATGATATGCTGTTTACAATGAAATATGTATAACAAATTTTCTTTGTTTCCTTGTTTTCATTATACCAGTAAGAGGCGGCAGTGTCAAGAACGGTTTTTATTCATCCGCTTCCTTAATTTTGGCAAGGCCGTCCAGGGTAGTGCAGATGATATTCCTCTTTTCAGCGGCCCCGATCTCAGCAGACATACTGTTGCTGATTTCATTTCCACACACCACCAGCATCCGGCATCGGCCCAGCTTCTGGCGGGCAATGCTGTGGAAATCCCTTTTTTCATCGGCATTGTCCGGCTGGAGGTACTGTGCTTCGCTCAGTTTCGGGCAGATGGGGACATATCCCAGCTCATAAACCTTCCGGCAGTAGCGTTTTAACAGGCGGGGAGCGGCATCTGCGGCGGCGCAGATATAGGCAAAGGCTTTTTCCATGATGAATTCCTTTCTCTTTTCTAAGTAATAGATGATAAAATGAGTGCTGGCTATCCACATGGATAGCCAGCCGGGAGCTTGGATTTTTGTTGGCTATCCACGTGGATAGC
>JAAWSO010000059.1 GCA_022801595.1 Clostridiales bacterium
GCAACCGAAAACAAGAGATAGACCGCCAGCACCACACTATTCCGAACCAAAGACCAAAAGACAAGCATTATGGAAATGTGCATAACAGGCTATGGAATCTCTCTCACTCTTATATCTTTTTATAATAATTTTGTTATTTAAGGTCGAACGGGATTTGTCGTAAAATTTTTAGGGTGCAGTAAAACAGGTCTTGCATTGGGTAAACAAATTTTAGCAGCGACTTCTGCAAAAATTTCCGGGGCTGGTTCCATGTTACAATCAAACCACAATATAAAATTGTTAAAAATCCCCCCGGTATGGTAATACAAAGGAAGCCTTTCAATGAAACTCTCATTTACTGTATCTGTACTTACTAAAAAGTAGGAATTAAGGGCAGAAAGAAGCAAATGAGATAATTTGTTTTGGTGAATACACAAAATGTCGTCTTTATAACTATAAAAGACTTTGAATACATGTGCAAGATATTCCTGTAATGTCAGATTGTCGTCTGCTGGTAGTTCGGTGATAGTCTGCTCTAAAATATTACAAAAAAATGTTTCTATAATTTCCTCTTTTGAATGAAAATTCCTGTAATAAGTTGAACGGTTTACACCTGCCTTGTCTGTTATTTCTCCTATGGAAATTTCAGAGAAGTTACGTTTTTTCATAAGCAGCAGTAATGCACCTATAATATATCCTTTCATCATCTTTGAAGTGGTATTTTTTCTTCTCATAAGCAACAGTTTCCCCCTTTTGTTGCAATTAAGCCTACGCAGCTTGATTTTTAATAAAATGCTGATAAAATAAAAAGCATCATTTGTTGCTTTATTATAAACGAGTTTATAGAAAAGGTAAAGAAAAAGGAGATTGTGAATCACATATGGGAGAACCATTTTTGTTCGACAAACCGCTTAAAGAGGGAATCATCCAAAAAAGAAACAGCCGCTTCACAATGGACGTTATGTTAAATGGGGAGATTGTCACTTGTCATTGTCCGACTACTGGACGGATTGGGGATATTGAATTAAAACAAGTTGCCTGCCTAATTTCTGAAAATGATAATCCCAAGAGGAAATTATGTCATACAGTAGAAGCGGTTTCTTGCGATAATCTTGAATGTGAACATAAAAATTGGATTGGAATTAACCAGATTTTATCCAATAAACTGGTTGGATTTTTTCTTGATACCCACCAGCTAAATGAAATTGTCCAGGATTATTCTTGTATAAAACGTGAAACAAAATTGGGAGTGTCTAAACTGGATTTTTTAGTAGGAAACACATACATTGAAGTGAAAACCGCATTAACGACACTTGAAGTGAAATATGGAAGCCATATTAGAACACATCCGGTTACACCGTTTTCATCTACAGAGAGATTTGTAAAACATATAAATGAATTAGCTGGTTCTTTAGAAAACCATGAGCGGGCGATTTTATTAACGGTTCAGCAATACGAGGTAACAAATCCAAAGCAACGGCAAAGAAGCGCCCATTATCAGGAAGTAAAAGCTACAATAGAACGTGCAGTTAAAAAAGGAGTTGGATCATGGAATTTAACCATGAATTTTACTCCAACAGGAGTAATGTTACATACTTGTGAAAATACCACAAGAAAAATATATCAAGATTAAAGGAGAAAAGCCATGAAAAAAATTTATGAGAATCTTTACCAGTTCACTACCTACATTCCACCAATGGATTTTACAATTCATCAATATTTGTTAGCTTCTGATCCGGCGATTGTTTTTGCAACTGGAACGCAGAAAGAGGCAGCGGAAAATCTGGCAACGATAAAGGAAATTTTAGGGGAGCATACAGTCAAGTATATTTTTGTATCACACATGGAAAGTGATGAATGTGGAGGGCTTCCAATTTTCACAAAAGAATATCCAGAAGCAACCGTGCTATGTTCTGCACTTTGCGCAAGGGAGCTTCCCGGATATGGACTTACAGGGAAAATAAAAGTCTGCAATGAAAATGAGATTTTAGAAGACGGCACACTTAAACTGCATTTTTTCAATTATCCCTCAGAGGTACATTTACAAAATGGCTTAGTATGTTATGAGGAAAATAGCGGCGTTTTTTATAGTGCAGACCTTATGCTTCGTAGTGGAAATGGAACTGGAAAGCTCATTGACAGCAACTGGAAAACAGAAGTTGCCGATATTAAACCACAATATATTTCAAGTGAAGATATATTTTCAAAGCTGAAAGAAAAACTTCTTACCATAACGCCTAAACTAATTGCGGTTGGTCATGGATTTTGTATCACCCTTAAATAGCAAGGACAAGCAACTAAGATGAATGGTTTTTCTAAGCCATTTCGTTTGGTAGATAATCTGGGGAGTGGAAATCTAAAATAACTACCACCCCTCTGAATTATAAATAGCAACCATAAACCATGCAACACCCTTTGTGGGAGAAAGGGGGAATTATTTATGGCTTGCACAGAAGCATACAGAGAACATATCATGTATACGTTCAATGGCTATTGCAAGACTGTCATACGCTTTGCTGCTATCAACGCATGGCGTGACAGGAGCAGACGGCGGCAAAAAGAAATATCCCTTGAATACCTCACAGAAGAAAAGTTTTACCCTTTAGGCACAACAGAC
>JAAWSO010000024.1 GCA_022801595.1 Clostridiales bacterium
CGGAATCGGTTGATTATTTTGATAACAAAGAAAATAGAAAGAGCAATAATGAAGAAGTCCAGCACGGTTTGCAGGAACATACCATAGGGCAATACAATGGGTTCCTCTCCGGTTTGTAAGGTAAAAGAAAGATCGGTTAGATTAACCTTTCCGGTTAAAAGGGAGATGGCAGGCATAATAATATCCGCAACCAAGGAGGATATTATTTTGCTAAACGCACCGCCGACAACTACGCCGACCGCCATATCTACGACGTTTCCCTTCATAGCAAATTCTTTAAATTCCCGAATAAATTTTTTCAAAATTTACAGCTCCTATTGTTGGAATTTATTTTTGCTTAGCGACCAAATTTTCTTTGGCAACAGCCAGCATTAGCTTGATGCGGTTTTCCTGATTGACCCGGGTTGCACTGGGGTCGTAGTCGATGGGAACGATGTTGGCTCGGTCGTCCACTTCCTTGATCTTTCGGATCATCCCCTTGCCGCAAATATGGTTGGGCAGGCAGCCAAACGGCTGGGCGCAGACGATATTTTCATAGCCGGCTTCAATTAGTTCCAGCATTTCCGCAGTGAGCAGCCAGCCTTCGCCCATTTTATTTCCATAGCCGATCACACCTTTCACTAGGCTTTTCACATGGGCGTATGGCTCTGGAGCCTGGAAGCAGGGCTGAGTTTGGATAGCTTTAATCAGCACATTCTGCATTTTACAGAAATAGTTGAACAAAATCTTGACCACTTGATATTTCATTGGGTTGCCGCCATAAAGGTTAATGTCCTCCATGCGATTATCCACTTTAAAAATCATAAAGTTTAAAATGCCTGGCACATTGACCTCGCAGTCCTGTTCCGCCAGGAAAGCTTCCAGGTCGTTGTTGGCCAGCGCGGCGTATTTGACGTAAATTTCCCCAACGATCCCAACTTTGACCTTGGGGGTTTTGTTCACTGGAATTTCCGCGAAATCCTTGGCGATTTGTTTTAAATACTCGGTCTGCTGGTCAATGGAATAGCCCTTGCCCTCTTTAAATTTTTCCGTTAAGGTTTCGATCCACTTTTCCACCATCCGGTTGCTGTCACCTTTGTTGATCTCATAGGGTTTGACTTGGTTATCCAGCAGCATCAAAGCGTCGCCATACACCAGTCCGGCAATAAACCGCCGCATCATGGGCAGGGACAGAGAAAAGCCGGGGTTTTTTTCCAGGCCGGACATATTTAGGGAAATGACTGGGACATTTTCATATCCGGCCTTGACCAGCGCTTTCCGAAGCAAATGGATGTAGTTGGAAGCCCGGCAGCCTCCGCCGGTTTGGGTAATCAGCAGCGCAACCTTGTTGACGTCATATTTTCCGCTGTTCAGCGCGTCAATAAATTGGCCGATCACCAGCAGCGCCGGGTAACAGGTATCGTTGTGGACATATTTCAGGCCTTCCTGGGCGATATTCGCGCCGCAGTTGGTCAAAAGCTCCGCCTTGTAGCCATAGCTGCGGAATACGTTTACCAACAGGCGGAAATGGATATCCACCATATTGGGACACAGAATCGTGTATTCCTCTTTCATCTCCTCGGTAAATAGGAGTCGCCCTTTTTCGTCTCGAATTAATTTTGCCATATTGTCACCTCACTGGTCGAGGGCGGCGAACAGACTGCGAAGTCGAATGCGAACGGCGCCCAAGTTGGTAATTTCATCAATTTTAATTTGGGTATAGATTTTATTGTTTTTTTCCAGCAACTGCCGTACCTCATCGGTAGTAATGGCGTCCACGCCGCAGCCAAAGGAAACCAGTTGTACCAGGTTCATATTTTTCCGGGTGCCAATGTACTCGGCAGCCGCATACAGCCGGGCGTGATAGGTCCATTGATTGAGAACGGAGGTGGCAGGCTTTTCTACCTTGCTGCTGACCACGTCTTCGGAGATCACTACGGCGCCCAGGCTGGTAATCAGCCGGTCAATGCCGTGATTAATTTCTGGGTCCAGGTGATAGGGGCGGCCGCTGAGCACGATGATCGGGCGGCCCTCCGCCTCAGCCTGGGTTAGGAATTCATCGCCCTTTTTGCGGATATTTTCTAAGTAACGGTCGTGTTCTTCGTAGGCCTTTTGAGCGGCGTTTTTCACCTCTTTGGGGGAAATTCCGTCAAAATATTGGCTAAGAACCTTGTGCATTTTTCCTGGGAAATCCTTTTTCCGATGGATGCCAATATAATCATTGATAAAGGTAACTTGTTCCGCTTCCAGTTCTGGAACATTCACGGAGATTACCTCTGGATAGTAGGCTACCACCGGACAATTGTAGTGGTTGTCACTGATCCCTTCGTCAAAGTTGTAGGACATACAAGGATAAAAAATATGTTTGATCCCTTGCTCGATGAGGGTGCAGATATGGCCATGCATCAGTTTAGCAGGGAAGCAAACCGTATCCGATGGAATGGTGTGCTGTCCTTTGATGTACATTTCCCGGTTAGACAGGGGAGAGGTTACTACTTCAAAGCCTAGTTCGGTGAAGAAGGTATGCCAAAAGGGGAGCAGCTCATACATATTCAGCCCCATTGGCAGACCCAACTTGCCCCGTTTGCCGGCAACTGGCCGATAGCTCAGTAAGGTCTCCAGCTTAAAGTCATACATATTGGGAACCGGTTCTTGCTTCTTTTTGCTGATCGGCTTCTCACATCGGTTTCCGCCGATAAATTTCCGCTCCTTACCGAAGGAGTTGATGGTCAACCGGCAGTGGTTGTTGCACAGCCCACAGGTAGCAACCTTGACCTCGTGGGTAAAATGCTGAAGATCTTCCAAGCGAATCAAGTGGGTCTGGAACTCGGGGTGCTGTTTCTCTCGCTGCATGGCGTACATGGCCGCGCCAAAGGCGCCCATCAGTCCAGAAATATCCGGGCGGATGACGTTGACTTTCAGTTCCTGTTCAAATACGCGAAGTACTGCGTCGTTGAGGAAGGTTCCGCCCTGTACCACAATATTTTTCCCCAGCTCGTCAGCGCTGGCGGCGCGGATTACCTTATAAATCGCGTTTTTCACCACGCTGACAGACAGGCCCGCAGAAATGTCCTGGGTGGTCGCGCCGTCCTTTTGGGCTTGCTTCACGGAGGAATTCATGAATACCGTGCAGCGGGAACCCAGGTCAACCGGATGCTTGGCAAACAGCCCCAGTTTAGCAAATTCTGGAATTTCATAGCCCAAGGTGTTGGCGAAAGTTTGCAGGAAGGAACCGCACCCCGAGGAACAGGCTTCGTTGAGGAAAATATTGTCGATAGCGCCGTTGTGGATTTTAAAACATTTCATGTCTTGGCCGCCAATGTCGATGATAAAGTCAACCTCCGGCAAAAAGTGCTTTGCCGCAGTATAGTGGGCGATGGTTTCCACAATACCAAAATCCAGGCTGAACGCGTTTTTTAGCAATTCCTCCCCATAGCCGGTGACGGCGCTGGCAGCAATCTGAACATTGGGATATTTTTCATAGATTTCCGTGATGTATTCCTTCACCGCAGGAACCGGGTTTCCGCTGTTGCTGCGGTAGATGGAATGGAGCAACTCGCCTTCCGTACCGACCAAAACCGCTTTCACCGTGGTAGAGCCGGCGTCAATTCCCAGAAAAGCTTTGCCCGAATAAGTTTCGATATCGCCCCGTTTGGCTTTGGCTTTGGCATGGCGAGCGACGAATTCTTCGTATTGCGCCTCGTTTTCAAACAGACAGGGGATGGACAGAAATTGTCCCTCGTGGATATACTCGTTAATTTCCTGGATCGCCTTTTTCAGGTCGATGGTTTCCGTACTGCTGTATGCGGCGCCCAGAGCAACAAAATAAAGAGAATGATCTGGAAATATCCCCTGAATCTTCAGCGCTGTGTCAAAGCTGTCTCGCAGGCCGGAGAGAAAGGTGAGCGGACCGCCTAAATACACGACCTTGCCCTTGATTTCCCGCCCTTGAGCCAAACCGGCAATGGTCTGATTGGCTACCGCGGCGAAGATACTGGCGGAAATGTCGCTTTTCCGCGCGCCCTGATTGAGCAGCGGCTGGATATCTGATTTTGCGAACACGCCGCAGCGGGAAGCAATGGTATAGATTTTCTCATGCTCTGCGGCAAGCTGGTTCATCTCTTCCGGTGTGATGTGGAGGAGGGTGGACATCTGGTCAATAAACGCTCCCGTGCCCCCGGCGCAGGAACCGTTCATCCTCACTTCCAAGCCGCCGGTAAGGAACAGGATTTTTGCGTCCTCGCCGCCTAGCTCAATGATTACGTCTGCATCTGAAATTCGCTTGTTCGTTGCAATCCGGGTTGCATATACCTCCTGTACAAAGGGAAGATGACAGGCTTGTGCAATGCCCATCCCGGCGGAGCCGGAAACGGATACTTCAGCGGTGTCGCCCTGGACAACTTCAGTGCGGACGCGCTCTAAAATTTCCGCCATTTTTTGTGTAATTTGGGAATAGTGTCGTTCGTAGGATTCAAAGACGATTTGATCCTGGTCATCCAGGGCCACACACTTGATGGTAGTTGACCCTACATCTAAGCCAATTCTCATTCTTTTGCCACCATTTCTCCGCACAGGTCGGGGGCGATTCCCCCTATCTATTTCTCAATTTTCCATTATGGCCCCATTCCGGCCTGTGCGGCAACCGGACATGGGAAAGTTATTTGTCATTATCTTTTAAAATTTGATTTGCCCGGGAGATCAACGCGATCATTTGGGAAAAATCTGCGTCTCCCATTTCTTTTCGCACCATCTCAATGGCGCTGGTATATTCCATACAGACATCCTCTACGATATGACGTCCGGCGTCGGTGATAAACACGGTGTAGCTCCGGCCATCGGATCGAGAAGGGCGGTGATCAATATAGCCATTTTCCGTCAGCGCCTTTAAAACGGCCGCGGCAGACGGCTTAGAAATGCTAAAATAGGAACTGATAGCAGCAGGACTGACCGCTCCGGTACAAGGAAGAGAGAGGAATAGCAGAACTCCCATTTCACTGAGCCGCAAGGGATGCATGTTTTTGCGGTTCATATTCAACCGGCAAAAAAGGGCCACGTCCATAGCAGCGGATTTCATGTTGATTTCCATCTTTTTTGTTACACATCCTATTTTATTTAGTTCGGCAACTGAACTATTACATCTACTACATCTTAATGCAAAAGTAGGACGATTGTCAATACCTTGTGGTTGAAGAGGAATTTATTTTCAAATTATTAAAAAAACGCTCGGCATTTCCGATAAAAGGAATCTGGAAAAAGCCAGAATTTTCGACAAATATCAAAAGAAAATACCCGTGAAAGAAACGGGTTCCATCACGGGTATCATGATCAGATGTTTAGAATACGCAAAGGGTAATGCAGTGTTTCGGGCAAACCTCCACGCATTTCCGGCAGTTGGTACACTTGGCCGGATCAATGGAAGCATGAAAATTTTCCACTTTGATCGCATCAGACTCACAGGCCTTCACGCATTTCATGCAGCCAATACAGCCCACCGAACAAGCCTTGCTGGTAATTACGCCTTTGTCAGCGTTCTTACAGGTAACGACTGCCTGATCTCGGATTGGGATCATATCGATCAGGTTTCTGGGGCAGGCCTTCACGCACATGGTGCATGCCACGCATAAGGCGGGAGTTACCACAGCTACGCCGTTGCAAATGGAAATAGCGTTGTGCTCACATGAGCTGACGCAGTCCCCGAATCCCATGCAGCCATAGGAACATTTTGTGTTGCCGCCGCCAGTCAGAGTGGCTGCCGCGCAGCTTTTAATGCCGTCGTATTCCATTTTATCCGAGGTATGGTCAAAATTGCCCATACACATTACCATTGCGGTTTTCCGTTCGATTTCCATAGCGCCGCCGCCGGTCAGTTCGGCAATGGCCTGCACCACATCCGCGCCGCCAGGAGCGCACAGGTTGGGTTCCGCTTCCCCTTTGGCCAGGGCCGCTGCATAACCAGAGCAGCCAGAGAAACCGCATGCACCGCAGTTTGCGCCAGGGAGGACTTCTAGGATTTCCTCGGCTTTTTCATCCTTCGGCACAGCAAGCAGAATGGATGCAATGGCAAGGCCTAGGCCCAAAAGAAGACCGATTCCCGCGACAATAGCAACTGCAATTATAAATTCCAAAGTAATCCCTCCTTAAGAGATTAAACCGTCGACGATCCCTTGGAAGCCAAGGAATGAAACCGCCAACAAAGAGGCTGCCACTAAGGTGATGGGTAAGCCTCGGAGACATTTCGGGATATCGCAGGTTTCCATCTTTTGGCGGATGCCTGCAAAGAGAACCATGGCGAGGAAGAAGCCCAGTCCGCCGCTGAACGCGTTGACTAAAGCAGGCAGGAAACTGATCACTTCGCCATTGATGGTTTTATCTATCACCAAGGTGGTTACGCCCAGTACGGCGCAGTTGGTGGTAATCAGAGGTAGATAAATGCCCAAAGAGTTGTAGAGGGGAGGCATGAATTTCCGCAGGACGATTTCCAATAGCTGTACTAACGCGGCAATAATCAGGATAAAAGCAACCGTTTGCAGATAGTCGATGCCCAGCGGGACCAAAACTAACTTGTAAATCGGCCAGGTAACCGCAGTAGCCAGCACCATAACAAAGGTAACGGCAGCGCTCATGCCCACAGCCGTGTTTAGCTTCTTGGAAACACCCAGGAAAGGGCAGATACCGAGAAATTTACTGAGAATAAAGTTTTCGGTGAAAATACCGGCCAAGAAGACGTAAATTAAAATTTTAATCATGGTTTACCACACTCCCCTTGATCTGCACGAGAGCAGTTGGTAGCCATAGGGCAACCACTGCAGCCCAGTTGGTTTTTCGGTACTTTGCCTTTTTTGATGGTAATTTTGTTGACCACAGCGACCAACATGCCATAAACAAAGAAACCGCCGGGAGGGAGGATGAAGATAATCATTGGAGCCATGAACTGTACGGTAACTGGGAATCCAAACAGAGTGCCAGCGCCGATCAGCTCGCGGATGCTTCCCATGACTAGCAACGCCAGGGTAAAGCCAATGCCCATACCTAGGCCGTCCAAAGCGGAAGGGAGCACCTTATTTTTGCTGGCGAACATTTCTGCACGACCCAGAATGATGCAGTTTACGACGATTAGGGGCAGATAAATACCCAACGATTTATCCAAATCCGGGGAATACGCTTTGACAAACATCTGCACAATGGAAACGAAACCAGCGATAATCGTAATGTAAGCGGCGATCCGCACCTTATCGGGAATCACATTGCGCAGAAGGGAAATGACGATGTTAGAGCAAACCAATACCAAAGTAGCGGCAGCGCCCATGCCCAGTGCATTCATAGCTGCCGTAGTAACGGCCAGGGTGGGGCAGGTGCCCAGAACCAAGCGAAATACCGGGTTCTCAATAATAATTCCTTTGTAAAATTCTCTTAAATAGCTGGGTTTCTTAGGTTCTTTTGCCAATTAAGCTCCCTCCTTTACCGTTTCATATTCCGCTACCGCTTTGTTCACTGCTTCCGTCACTGCTTTGGAAGTAATGGTAGCGCCGGTCATCGCCAGAATCTGGCCTTCGCCAGGGGTTCCGGTTTTGATCAAGGAAAAGCCGTCTTCCGTAACTTTCTGTAAATATTGCTTGCGGAAGTCATCTTTTTCCGCATTCGCGCCAAGGCCAGGGGTTTCGTTGTGGCTCAAAATCACCACGCCGGAAATTTGGCCGTCTGTCTGAATGCCGGTCATCACGCTAATTGCGCCGCCATATCCAGATGGGGAGCTGGTAGTAAAGACATAGCCTACCGTTTCTCCTCCGGCATTTTTTCCAATATAATAGGGCTCTTTTCCAGCTCTTTCTTCAAAGCTGTTCGCAGCCGGCAACACCACTTGGCGAGAAGCTTCTGCGGCCAGCAATTCTTGCTCCGCAATCTTTTCCGCAGTGAGTAGATTGGCGCCGGCCAGAGCGGCGGTAACCAAAAGGCTGACTAGGAAAAGCACCAGAGTAGGAATCAGAACATCTTTTGCGTTAAGCTTCATTCTTTTTCCGCTCCTTTCTGGCCTTTCCGAAGGCTCTTGGACGGGTGAGCTTCTCGATGTGAGGAGCCACAATATTCATCAGGACAATCGAGTAGGAAACGCCTTCCGGCAACGAGCCGAAGATCCGAATAACCATAGTGATAATTCCGCAGCCAACGGCGAAGATAATTTTACCTTTCCAGTTGATTGGAGTGGTAGCATAGTCAGTAGCCATAAAGAAGGCGCCTAAAAGCAGGCCGCCGGACAGCAGGTCTACTAGGATGTCACGACCGAAAATCAGAGAGAAGATCACCACGGTTGCAAGGTAACACAGGGGGATGATCGGGCTGATAACCCGGCGGACAATTAAGTACAGGCCACCCAAAATCAGAGCCAAGGCGCAGGTTTCGCCTAAACAGCCAGCGGTGTTGCCCAAAAACATATCTAAGTAAGAAGGAAGGGGAGCGCCGGCGCCTTCCCCCAGAATGCCTAGAGGGGTTGCTGTGGTCAGAGCGTCCGGTGTGCTGGCGTCCATGGTGTAGTAGAAGGGCTGGTACCAGGTGCTCATCTGGGAAGGGAAGGAGGCCATCAACACGATTCGGGCAGTAAGGGCAGGGTTGACGAAGTTTTGGCCAAGTCCGCCAAACATCTGCTTCACCACCACAATGGCCACAACGCCGCCGATTCCAGCCATCACCGGATGGATGGAAACTGGTAGGTTGAAGGCCAGGAGAATACCGGTGACAATGGCGCTCAGGTCGCCGATGGTGTTATCCCGTTTCATCACCTTGCGGCAAACCCATTCGCTGAGCACGCAGGTGCCGGTGGTGATGGCTAAAATGATCAGGGCTCTTACCCCGAAGATAATGCCGGAGGCGATCACCGCAGGCATCAGTGCGATGATGACGTCCAACATGATGAGATTGGTTTTGCGCCCGCCCCGGAGATGGGGAGAAGACGAGACAAGTAGATTTTCTTTCATGGTTCATTCATGCCTTTCTCGAGTGTAATCAAGCTCCGTTAATCTTCCGTTTTGGCTTGTTGGGCCGCTTTTTTTGCCTCGGCTTCCGCCCTTGCTTTGGCGGCCGCGTCAGCCTTGCGCACCAGGGTTTTTCCCAAACGGATGGAGTGTACTAGAGGACGGCCTGCAGGGCAGTTGAATGAACAGCAACCGCATTCCATACAGGTCATGACGGATAAATCCTTCAGCTCATCGGTATCTTTTACTTCGGTGTATTTTTCCAGCAGACTTGGCATCAGATGCATGGGGCAAACCTCCAGGCAGAAGCCGCAGTGGATACAGGCGCTGGGCTTGAGCAGCCGGGCTTGCTTCTCGTTGAGAACCAAAACGCCGTTGTTCTGCTTAATAATTGGGTGCTCCTCGGAGAACAGGGCAAAGCCCATCATAGGGCCGCCGAGAATAATCTTTTTCGCTTCCTCCTTGTAACCGCCGCAGAAGGCGATTGCATCGCTGATCTTCGTGCCGATTGGCACAATTACATTTTGCGGATTGGCCAAGGCGGAGCCGTCTAGGGTTACTCGCTTGGAGATCAAAGGCATCCCGGTTTTCAGGTAGTTGCCTAAAAATCCCACAGAGGTGACATTCATCACAATACAGCCAACGTCTAAAGGCAGTTTTCCTTCAGGAACGATCCGCTTGGTGGCCGCCTGCACCAAAACTTTTTCCGCGCCTTGAGGGTAACGGGCTCGCAGAGTCAAAACGCCAACGCTGTGGTCACTGTTGCGGGAGTCGCGGGCAAGAAGATCCTTCAAGTATTTAATCGCGTCCGGCTTGTTGGCCTCCACCCCGATAATGGCCCGCGGAATGTTCAGATACTGCTTTACTGCGAAAATACCGTCTAGGACAGCCTCGCCGTCTTCCAGCATCTCCCGGTGGTCGGTGGTTATGTAAGGTTCACATTCCGCGCCGTTAATCAACAGGGTGTCTACCTGTTTTCCTTCCGGTACATTCAGCTTTACGTGGGTGGGGAAGCCGGCGCCGCCCAGACCAACCAGTCCAGATTCCTTGACTGCCTGGAGGAACTCCTCTTTGGAATTGACGACAGGAGGCTGAACATCCGGGGAAACCGTCATGGTTCCGTCTGAGTGGAGAACGATTGCCTGGACGCTCTGGCCGTTGCAAAGGGTCACTTCTGTGATGGACGCGACCGTTCCGGAAACGGTGGCGTGAATGGGAGCGGATAGAAACGCGGAACTTTCCGCGATTTTCTGCCCGACCAGAACAGGATCCTTAGCCTTGACCAAAGGGGCGCAGGGAGCGCCGATGTGTTGGACTAAGGGAATGATGACTTGCTCCGGCGGCGGCATCATAACCGCGGGCTGTTTGCAAGTATTTTTTCTGTGGGGCGCTTTAACGCCGCCATGAGTTCTAAATGGATTACTTGGAAACTCCACTTCTTAACTCCTCCTAAAACTACAAATTCTGTTTTCCCTTATCATATATAGAAAAGTTTCAGTTATTTTCCTGATTTTATTAAGAGATGTATTTTTTGATTCGGGTATGTACGGCTGTTTTCCGTCCGGTTACGCCAAGGTAAATCCCTCGGCGGTCAGTTGGAAGGAATCCTTCAGATTGTCGGTCACGATAACCCGATTTTCCTTATCCACAAAAATACCGCCGGCATGGTATTCGGCCAAGAGTTTTTTCGCGTCTTCAATACCCAAGGACAGGCAAGCGGTGGAAAGAGCGTCGCTTAAAGCGCCGTTGTCACAGGTTACGGTGACGGACACCAGGTCGCCTTGCGCCGGATAGCCGGTTTTCGGGTTCAGGATATGGTGGTAGGTGACGCCGTCTTGCTCAAAGGTCTTAATATAGGTGCCAGAGGTAGACACAAACCCTTCCTTTATACTCAGGATTCCGAGAAAAGCGATGTTGTCATGTTTGCTGTTTGGGTTCTGAACTTCGATGTTCCAGGCTTCCCCCGACGCTTTTTCTCCCAATGTCCCGATGCTGCTTCCGCCAACGGAGATAATACCGCGCTCTACACCGGCTTTCCGATAGGCTTCAATAGCAGCGTCGCAGGCAGCCCCTTTTCCAATGGCTCCCAAATCCAGAGCGTTTTCCGTTTTGGCCAGTGTGACCGTGGAATTGGCTTCGTCAATGGAAAGGTTTTCGTAGCCCACATCCAGGAGGAATTTGGCGACTTCTTCCGTGGATGGGAGCTGAGGCGCCGTGTTGTCAAAATGCCACAGACTGGAGACTGGCAAGATGGTCGGGTCGAAAACGCCGTCGGTTTTCCGCGCCACCTCCAAAGCGGTTTTCAAAACGGCGATGGTGCGGGAATCCACGGTCACTGGCGTCCCTCCAGCGGCTGTATTGATCTTAGCGATATCGGATGTTTCGTTTTGCCAGGCAAGCAGATCGTCCAGCTCATTGATGGCTTTTGCAGCTTCCTCCATGGCCGTGTCGGCATGGTCGCCATATACGCTTTGGGAAACCACCACATCCATGGCGTAAATATTCATATCCTTTGGGATTTGATCCTGAGAAGGAGGGGAGCCAAACCGTACCCAAATGAAAATGAGCACGCCGATGGTGGCCGCCAATAGAATGGATAAAATCACAATGGGTACCACAGGAGCCTTATTTGATGTTTTCTTTTTGTTTTCTTGCATTCTCAGCCTCCAGTTCTGATTTCCTAGTTGGGACTAGGGAATATTATAACACAAGTTGCTTTCTTAGTAAATTCCCATTTGTGATTTCTTTGACAGTTCCCTCTTTTTCACAAGGAACAAAAGATTCTGTGGTCAATTTTTTCCCTTTTCACTAGAATCAAAACGGCAGGCACAAGAATTTTTATCAAATACAGTAGGACGAATTTTACAAAATTAGAAATTTATGAATATTTCATGATATGCCTGGAGGAGAGGAATTCATTAAAGAAAAGAGGAAAACAGCATCGCTGTCGGGAAAGAAAGACAGGATGCTGTTTTTCAGCAAACGGCACACAAACCGAAAAAGAAAAGAATCAAAATGACGGAAAGAAAGAACAATCCTGCATAAAGTTTTTCTTTAGGAAAAAGAGCGGCCAACAATTTCAGCGGCAGCCAAGATCATTTCGATGGTGTTTTCGATGCCGAAGGAGGAACTGCTGATCGAAAGATCGTAATTGGTTAGGTCGCTCCATTTTTCGTCGGTATAAAAGCTGTGGTAATGGGCCCGTTGTTTATCTTGTTTTTCCAGAAAATCTTCGATTTTTTTCTCGGGAACGCCATATTCCTGGATCGCGCGCTGGATTCGGTGGGATTTATCGGCGTGGATGAACACGCTCAACCGATTTTTTCGTTCCCGCAAAATAAAGTTGCCGCATCGTCCTATAACAACACAGCCGCCTTTATCCGCGGCTTTTTTGATTACCTCGGACTCGGCCACAAAAATTTGATCGTTGAGCGGAAGCTGGCTGATGTAATTGGGTTGGGAGCCGAAAAAATAACTGCCCATCATCATGGAGTAGGCCAAACTGTTGGTGGCCTTTTCGTCCGCTTTTTTGATCAGTTCCTCGCTAAAGCCGCTTTCCCGCATGGTCTGGGCAATAATTTCCTTATCTAAGCAAGGGATTCCCAGGCGCTCTGCCACGGCTCGTCCAATGTCCCGGCCGCCGCTGCCGTATTGCCTTGCAATGGTAATCACTGTGTTTGTCATGGATCATTCCTCCATTCAATGCTTTCCGCAAGTTCCGCTTAGGATGTCAGGCGGATGATTTGTTAACGAGATGTAAACATCCTGGTCAAATTATAGTATGTAGATGAAGAAAATTAATTCTTTTAAAGAAAATAGTGAGATTAATTTTTGCAATCTTTACAGTAATTTTTTATGAGTGACAAAAAATATATCAAAACTTGTACATCATATCCAAAAAATAAGGAATCCATGAAAAAGAAAGATCGATAAAATGCGGCAAAAAAGAAAATTCCCTATCATTTCAATCTTTGGAATGATAGGGAAAGCATGGGATTATAAGCAACTGCATTGATTAGAATCCTCTTGGAATTGGAAGGATTTGGTCAGACCAGCCACCGTGGTGTTTTTCAGTGTAGATTCAATGGAATGGTCTAGGACATCCCATACGTTTTGGCGTATGAAGGTCCGAATGTCGGATTCTTCATTCTGCATCACCGGATCCGTTACCGAAAGATCTCCCTCCAGCACACTAAGGATTTCATAGAGGGAAATGGTTTCGGAAGGCTTTGCCAGGGTGTAGCCTCCCATAGAGCCGGCAATGCCGATTACTAGGCCTGCCCGTTTGAGATGGGCAAAAATTCCTTCTAAATAGTTAAAGGAAAGATCTTGTCGATGAGCAATATCGGAAAGGGCAACGCAGCCTTGATCGGCATGCATGGCCAAATCCAAAAGGGCCCGCAGGCCATAGCGCCCTCTGGTAGAAATTTTCATACTGTCAGGCCTCCTTTTGCGTCAAATAACGCTCAGACAAATCCTTTAAGGTGAGATGATCCACGACCTGGTTTATGGACTGATTCAAATCAATCCAAATTTGACGGCTCACACAATTGGCTCGTACCCGGCTGTTGCAGGCGGAAAGGTTGGTCACACAGGCAACCGGCACGATGTGGGTTTCAATGGAGCGGATAATCATTCCCACTGTAATTTCTTCTGGCGGAAGAGCCAAGGCGTAGCCTCCTTTTGAGCCTCGGATGGCCGTGAGCAGACCGGATTTTTTCAGAAGGAAAAAAATTTGCTCCAAATAGGCCACGGAAATTTTTGTGTATTCTGCAATTTGTTTGATCCGTACAGCTTCCTTGGGGGAATAAGCGGTTATGTATAGAAGTCCTTCTAACGCATAGCGGCTTTTGGTAGAAAGTTTCATGCTTTGATTTCTCTCCGATCTTTTTTTTATCATGAATTCTAAAATGAATTTTTCCGCATCATTTTTATTGTATATATTAGTATTATACTATGATTTACAAATTCTTGCAAGATGTGTAGGGAGAGAATTTTTTGAAGGAGGAAAGGAGAATTTTTGAGATTCTTCTGATAAATTTAGAAAAATATCACCCAATCTTCACAAGGTTGTGGTAAAATAGTCACACAAGGGCAGCGGCGCGTGCAACCGTGCTTTTTATTTATTAAAAATTAAAAGACAGTTGACGGGCGCGCGTGCCCACGGCAGGTGTGGTAAAATAAACAAAAACAGAAGGATGCCTTGGGCGTTCCTGCAGGATATTGCGGAGGATGGTTCATATGTATCACATTTTAGTTGTGGATGACGAAGAAATGATCCGAGCTTTGATTCGGAAGTATGCGGAATTTGAGGGGCATACCGTGACGGAAGCCCAAGATGGTATGGAAGCGGTACAGATTTGCCGCCAGCGCGTCAATGAATTTGATATGATTATTATGGATGTGATGATGCCGGAGTTAGATGGCTTTTCCGCTGTGAAGGAAATTCGGAAAACCTGTAATGTGCCGGTGCTGATGTTGTCCGCCCGCGGGGAGGAGTATGATAAAATCCATGGCTTTGAGCTGGGGATTGACGACTATGTGGTCAAGCCGTTTTCTCCCAAAGAGCTGATGATGCGGATTCAGGCGATCATCAAGCGGGGAACCCATACCGAACCGGTGAAAAAAGAAGTGACTCGCTTGGAAGGGGTGTCGATTGACTTTACCGCGCGGGTGGTGACGGTGGATGGACAAAAGGTAGATCTATCACCGAAAGAGTATGACCTGCTTTTTTATATGGTAAAGAACCGGAATGTGGCATTGACGCGGGAAATGCTGCTGACCAATGTATGGGGCTACGATTTTTACGGCGACGACCGAACCTTGGATACGCACATTAAGCTGCTGCGCAAAAGTCTGGGCCCCTACAGCAAAATGATTGTGACGCTGAGAGGGGTGGGATATCGATTTGAAGCATAGGACGTTTCTCAACCGTATCAGCATCAAGTGGCGGATTTTTGCTTGTCTGGTGATCTTTGCGGCAGTGATTTTAGGTTTTCTATGGATTTTTCAAGTGTCTTTGCTGGACACCTTTTATCAAAATATTAAAATCAAGGAAATTAAATCCAGCGCTCAGGAAATCCAGAAAAAAATCAACGAGAGCGGTGGTTCCGGCGAAGAATTTCACGAAGCGTTGGCCAGGATTTCCCAGCAAAAGCTGATGTGCATCCTAGTTACCGATGAGATGGGCTATGTGATTGACAGTCATGAAGCCGTTCCCAATTGTATCATCCACCGTATGAATACCCCGATGCTGATCCGCGCCTATTTGCTGACTGATCAAAATGGAGGCAGCTATCTGGAACGCTCTACAACGGTACAGTGGAAAGATGGGCAGATTTTCCGAGAGGATCCCAACCAGCCGGAAACCATGATCTACACCAATATTTTTTATACCAAAGAGGGCCAAGTCCGGTTTGTATTGCTTAACACCGCTTTGTCGCCGGTGAACGCGACGGTGCAGACTTTGCGGGTTCAGTTAATATGGATTACTGTGATTATGGTTGTGCTGGCGTTGCTCATCGCTTTTTTCCTGTCCCGCCGGATTTCGTTGCCCATTATTAAAATCAACCGCTCCGCCAAGGCCTTGGGTTCCGGTAATTACCAGGTGACTTTTGATGAAAATGGCTACCAAGAAATTTCCGAGCTGGCGCGCACCCTCAATTATGCAGCCCGGGAGCTTTCGAAGGTGGAGAATTTGCAGCGTGAGCTAATCGCCAACATTTCCCACGACCTGCGCACGCCCCTCACCATGATTACCGGATACAGTGAAGTGATGCGGGATTTGCCTGGGGAGAATACGCCGGAAAATGTGCAGGTGATCATTGATGAGGCCAAGCGTTTGACCACTTTAGTCAACGATGTGCTGGATATTTCCAAGCTTCAGTCGGGAACCCAGACGTTGAACCGGACGGATTTCAGCCTGACGGAAAGCATTCGCAATATTCTAGAGCGGTACACCAAACTGGTGGATTATAATATTTCTTTCTTGGCTCCGCAGGACGTGTGGGTGTATGCCGATGAATTGAAGATTTCCCAAGTGATTTATAATCTAATTAACAATGCGATCACCCACACTGGGCCGGATAAAAAGGTAACCATTACCCAAACCCTGTTGTCTGGCTCCCCGCAGCGGGTACGGATTGAGGTGACGGATACTGGGGAGGGCTTGGAAGAGGATCAGCTTCAAGATATCTGGGAGCGGTATTATAAGGTGGACAAAACCCATAAACGGGCACAAGTCGGCACTGGATTGGGGCTTTCCATTGTCAAAACGGTGCTGGATCTTCATGGAGGAGCTTCCTACGGGGTCAACAGTACCCTTGGTCATGGCAGCACTTTCTGGTTTGAACTGCCTGCTAAGGAACATTCCTCAGACTAGATTCCTGCTTTCTTGGTTCTGCAGACTGCCTTCTGCTTGTCAAGGGAAGAGCAGGTGTGTTACAATAATCACACAGAGGAAGCAATGCTGCGGCCGTGCTTTTTGGAACAGTGGGAGAGGGTGCGCAATGTGCCCGCTGCAGGCGTGTAAAAATTCCAGTTTGGGGAGTAATGGCGCAAAAAGAACAAACAATAAAAAGGAAGGCGGGAATACGAATGAATCTTTCTGTGATCGGTTGCGGCCGATGGGGGAGCTTTTTGGCGTGGTATCTGCGAACTTTGGGTCATGGGATACTGTTATATGGCCGAAAAGGCTCCGCCCATCTGGAGCAGTTCCGCAATACTCGGAGCAACGGCCTGGTTGTTTTGGAGGAGGATGTTGCATTGACCGATTCTTTGGAGGATGCTGTGAGCCATGGAGATATTTTCGTAATTTCCATTGCCGCTCAAAATCTGCGGGATTTGATGAAACCGCTTTCTACCTTTGATTTGCGGGAGAAAACATTGGTGCTCTGCATGAAAGGGATTGAAGTTTCTACTGGGAAACGGCTGACCCAGGTTGTAGAGGAGTTTACCAACGCCAAAACCGCCATTTGGGTGGGGCCAGGACATGTGCAGGATTTCACCAAAGGAATTCCCAATTGCATGGTGATTGACAGCCGCTGCCAGGAAACCAAGGAACGGCTGGTTCGGATGTTTTCCGGCCCGCTGATCCGGTTTTATTATGGGGATGATTTGATCGGAAATGAAATTGGGGCGGCGGCGAAAAACGTCATTGGCATTGCCGCCGGGATGCTGGACGGCAAGCATTTGACCGCGTTGAAAGGAGCTTTGATGTCTCGGGGAACCCGGGAGATCGCCCGCTTGATCCAGGCGATGGGGGGGAGAGAAATCACCGCTTATGGCCTGGGGCATTTGGGAGACTATCAGGCCACGGTATTTTCGGAGTTCAGCCATAACCGGATGTTTGGAGAGCGGTTTGTGCAGGGGAAGGAATATGGAGAACTGGCCGAGGGGGTAGCTACCACCACGGCGCTGTTGGATATGAGCCATGCCTGTGGTGTGGAACTTCCTATTTGTTCGGCTGTGGATCAGATTATTAATCAAAAGAAAAATCCCGATGAAGTATTATCCAATTTATTTTTGCGCAGTCTGAAGATGGAATTTTAATTTGACAAATGAATCCTTCCACTATACAATATGTTGTGTATCTTATAAAAAATAGAAATAGATAAAGAGGTTGATAGCATGAGTGAAAATTGTACCCATGATTGTGGTTCCTGCCAAACAGACTGTAGCTCCAGAACGAAATCTCCCATGGAGATGAAGGAAAAGCTTCATGAACTGAGCAGCGTGAAAAAAGTCATTGCAGTGGTCAGCGGCAAGGGTGGCGTGGGAAAATCTTTGGTAACCTCCTTGATGGCGGTGAAAATGAACCGGAGAGGCCACAAGGCCGCTGTATTGGACGCCGACGTAACCGGCCCCTCCATCCCGAAAGTGTTCGGTATTACCCAGCGCGCTATGGGCAATGAGCTGGGCTTATTCCCGGTGACGACCAAAACCGGCATTGATATTATGTCCGTCAACTTGCTTTTGGAAAATGAAGAAGCGCCAGTAGTATGGCGCGGCCCGGTAATTGCAGGAACCGTCAAGCAATTCTGGAACGAGGTAATCTGGAAAGATGTGGACTACATGTTTGTGGATATGCCGCCGGGAACCGGCGACGTGCCGTTGACTGTGTTTCAGTCCTTGCCTTTGGATGGCATTATCATTGTAACCTCTCCCCAAGAGCTGGTTTCCTTGATTGTATCCAAAGCGGTGAATATGGCTCAGATGATGAATATCCCGATTTTGGGCTTGGTGGAAAATATGAGCTATGTAACATGTCCAGATTGCCAGAAAGAGATCAAAGTATTTGGGGAGAGCCATATTGATGCGGTAGCAGAGAAGTATGGTCTTTCCGTACTCGGCCGCTTACCCATTGACCCGGAAATTGCCGCTAATTGTGACAAAGGGTTGGTGGAACTGGTGGAGTGTCCGCAATTGGATCATGCTGCCGATGTAGTCGAACAGCTCGAAAACTGACAGCGGTCGCCTTTGTGCTTGCGCACGGCGTATTGTCCTTGAGGAAACTCAGAACAGGCAGAGCTGCGCTCGTATTTGCGGATGCTTCCAAGCGGCAAGTCGCTTTGCCCTTTTGTGGTTCGTTCAGGTTTCGATTGTTGGACGGGCGTGCGTTCAGATAACAAGAAAAGCACACGGAGAACATTTCCGTGTGCTTTTTTGTTCTGTGTGATAAAAAAGAAATCCTCGGTTCCCCGTATCGAAACGGCATGGACATTTTTTTACTTCTGTCTATGGTATTGTTAAATTTATGGTGTTATAATAACAAAGGAAACCAATTCCAAAGGAGGATTTTTGTATGAAAAATAATTGGTTTACGAGAATGTTATGGTTGATTTCCGGAGTTTTGATGATAGCCGCTGGAATTTTTTGTTTTATCTATCCGATCGGTACCCTGTGGTATCTCGCATTTATGATAGGGGTTGTCATGTTGCTCTCCGGTATCTTGGATATTGTGATGTATGCCCGTATGGGGTATCTTTTTCCCGGCTCCGGATGGATTTTAGCAGATGGTATTCTAACCATAATCCTGGCCCTTTTCGTGTTGGGAAACCAGTATATTACAGCCGTTAACCTGCCGTTTGTGTTTGGCATATGGGTGATTTTTTCCGGCATTACTCGTCTAATGAATTCCACAGAGATCCGGCGTGCAGGAGCACAGGGATGGGGCTGGATGATTGCACATGGAATTCTGGATATTTTGTTTGGAATGTTTTGTTTTATCAAGCCAGCTGTGGGTTCTATCGCCATTGGAATCTTAGTGGGAATTTCCTTTTTGCTGCAAGGTGTATTTTCTCTGTTTCAGTGGTGGTTCCAGATTTGGAGGAAAAAATAGGAACCCTGGGATTTTCTTATACAGAATTACAGAAGGGTTTCGACAAACTCCAGCTAAATTTTATAGCAACCGCCAAATTCCTAATTTTGACTAGGAAATTTCCTGATTTGGGTATATACTGAATATTAGGAAGACTTTTGTCAAAAGGAGGAAGGAATGTTGGAAAAATTTAAAAGTTTCCGGGACGCTGTGCTGGCGGGAATCCTCATTGGAATTGGAGGGACGATTTTCTTATCAGTGGACAACCGTTATCTAGGTGCATTTTTGTTCGCCATTGGACTGTTTGTCATCGTGACCCGTCAATTTAACCTGTTTACCGGAAAAGTCGGCTATTTTAAGCTTAGCCAACCAAAATTTCTATTGGATTTGCTCTTGATTTGGCTGGGAAATCTCTTAGGAACCGGTTTGGTGGGGTATGGGCTGCGGCTGACCCGGATTGTTAACATTGGAGAGAAGGCCAAAAATTTATGTGAGGGGAAGCTGGAGGATAACCTGTTGAGTATTTTGATTCTCTCCATTTTCTGTGGTTTGCTTATGTTTATCGCCGCGGATGGTTTTAAAAATCTCAACCACTCCATCGCGAAATATTTGAGTGTTTTTCTCAGTGTAGCTGTGTTTATCTTGTGCGGATTTGAGCATTGCGTAGCCAATATGTTCTATTTTTCTGTGGCCAATGCTTGGTCCTGGAAAGCGTTACTCTACCTTTTGGTGATGACGGGAGGCAATGCGCTAGGTGGACTTTTTATTCCAGCGGTTCAGCACCAGTTTTGGAAGCGGAAAATACCCGTTTCCTGAGATTACCCGCTCATTTTTATAAAAAATCTTTCTGTGGGAATGCTTGGATCAGGCATTCCCATGTTTTATTTTTTGAAAAGTTTTAATGTTCTATTCATGAATCCGAACATACTCAGTGATATGATAAAAATACACATGAGAATATTTTGTTGAGAATCTTGGAACAGTAAGGATAATCCGGTTTGATAAGGAGGATTCTCAATGGATTGGAGTACCAAAAGCCTGCGGCGGATTATGCTCTTGATCGCCTTTGCTATCCTATTGTTTTTAGGGTTGCAAAATCTCTCGTTGGTGCTGGCTTTTTTAGGGAATGTACTCAAGTTATTCGCTCCATTTTTGGTGGGGCTGTGCATTGCCTTTGTGTTAAATGTTCCCATGCGGTTTATCGAAAATAAAATACTCACCCGAAAACATCCCAAACGTCCCCCAAAAAAATTTTGGCTTAAAATCAAACGGCCGTTGAGTTTGGTATTCACCCTGTTCTTTGTGGCTGGAATTTTGTTTGTAGTTTTGTTTTTGATCATTCCAGAGCTTTCTCAAACATTTCAAAAGATGGCCCAAAATGTCCCGCCATTTTTGCAGCAGGTTCAGCAATGGATGGAAGGGAAAATGGGGGAATCCTCCCAGTTCGGCCAGTGGATCAGCCGATTGGAGGTAGACTGGAATAAAATTGGCCAGCAATTAATGGCTATGCTGCAGGGTGGAGCTGGCGGGCTCGTCAATCTGACGGTCAACGCCATCACGTCCATTGTAGGGGCTGTGGTAACATTTGTTTTGGGTTTTGTTTTTGCCCTATATGTGCTGTTGCAAAAGGAAAAATTAGCTGCCCAATCCAAGCGTGCTCTGGCGGCCTATTTACCAGACCCAGCAGTGAATAAGATTCTTTTCATCGGAGAGCTTTCGGATAAAACTTTTTCCAGTTTTCTTTCTGGGCAATGTTTGGAGTCGGTAATTTTAGGCGTTTTATTCTTTTTGAGCATGAGCCTGTTCCAATTTCCATACGCCCTGATGATCAGTGTGCTGATTGGTTTTACTTCTCTGGTTCCCCTCTTTGGCGCATGGATCGGTTGCATAGTCGGGGCTTTGTTTATTTTGCTTGTCAACCCAATGCAAGCTTTGTGGTTTATAGTGCTGTTTCTGGCGCTTCAGCAGATCGAAGGCAATCTCATTTATCCCTATGTCGTTGGGAATTCGGTAGGACTCCCCTCTATTTGGGTATTGGTCGCCGTTACCATCGGAGGGGCAGTGCTTGGAATTTTTGGTATGCTGCTGTTTATCCCGCTGTCGTCGGTGGCATATAGCTTGTTCCGGGACGCTACTCGGAAACGGCTGGAGCGAAAACGGTTGAAACAGAAAGAACATTCCGAAATGAAAACGTAATCGTAAGAGGAAGGATGATTGTTATGAAAAAAAGAAAATGGTCAGACTGTATTGCTTCGATTTCCCCTGGGGTGATTGTGAATTGTACGACTCCGTTGCGGGTTCAGGATGGGGGAGACTCGATTTCTTTGTGGGAGCGAGGTTTCAGGGAAATGAACCAGAACAATCGTGTGAAAAATAGTCAGGCCGGGGAAGATATCCCATTTTTAGACCAAGTTTATTTTCTTTAAATAAAATAGAAATAAAAAAGCCGTACCAAAGTAAAAAGCGAAGGTACGGCTATCTTATTTCAAAAAGATAATATAGATTAAAAAAAGCTATTGTATCAACATCCAAGAAGAAAAATTTTGTTGTTTTCTAATAGGGAAAAGTAAAGCCCCTCAAGCCAATAAGCTTGAGGGGTTTCCACATATCCCATGTTGGGATTCTATGGCGGGGGCACTGACGGAACCATATGCCATTGAGGCCATGTGTTCCGGACAGCTTACCATCCTCAACAAGCTGGGGTATATCATTTTCACCAAGTATCCGAAATTCGATAACCCGTTTGAGGATGAGGTGGGGTACGCCAAGAATGTGCTGGATGGCATCTTAGAGGATGATTCCATGTTTGCTCTGCTGTACGAACCGGACAATACCAAGGAGTGGGCGACCGATGACGGGATCCTAGAACAAGCAAACCCGCTGGCATTGGAAATGCCGGAGATTATGGATGATCTCAAAAAGAAACGCGCCAAAGCCATCGCCATGCCCAGCCGCCGGGAAAACTTCATCACGAAGCACTGCAATATTCTGTACATGGATGTGGGAAACCGAAAGCTATGTGGATGTGGCGGACGTGCAGGCAGGAAAGGTGAATAAAATAAACTGGGAAGGCCGTGAGGTATTCTTAGGACTTGACCTAGCTATGACCAACGATAACTGTGCTGTCGCAATGGCGGCCGAGGAGTCCGGGGAAATTCTGGCGGATGTAATCGCCTTTGTGCCGGAAGACCAAGTGGAGGAAAAAAGCAAGGTAGAAAAGATTGACTATCAGGAATTTATCCAGCAAATGAAGTGCGTAGCCTGTGGGGGTCAGATGGTGGATTATGGGGTGATCGAAGAGACCATTTTAACAATTGAGGAAACCTATGGTGTAACGGTGGTGGGGATTTCGTATGACCGGTACAACTGTCTTTCCACCGCTATGAAGCTGGAACGGGAGGGTTATCAAACGGTGGAAGTGCGGCAGCATTCCAGCGTCCTGCATCCGGCAACCAAGTTGCTTTGAGAAAAGGTTTTAAGCCATGAATTTCACTATGAGGAAAACAAGCTTTTGGAGATTAACTTTCAAAACGCCCGATGTACCTTTGATACCAACCTGTGCAGAACGATACTCCGGGAGGACTTTTTGGACGACTGCTCCGTACCCCTCTAACCACTTGGCTTATGATCCAAATGACAATTTCCCGCCCTTTAAACCGAGAGATTTAGGAATGATGCCGCTCGATGATTTGTTTTCTACGCAGGACGACCGGGAAGAATCAAATCTTGAAAGGATTGTAACGCTGAATCCCGCCGAGATCTCCGACTTTCCGAACCACCCGTTTCAGGTACGGCAGGACGACGATATGGCTGAAATGGTTGAGAGTATCAAGAAGTACGTCGTTTTAGTTCCTGCTCTTGTACGACCGAAAGAGGACGGCGGCTATGAAATGTTCGCAGGTCACAGAAGAAAGTTTGCGGCTGCTTTGGCGGGTATCGTTGAAATGCCCTGCATTGTCCGAAACCTCACCGACGATGAAGAGACAATCGTAATGGTGGACAGCAACCTGCAAAGGGAAAAGATTTTACCGTCCGAAAAAGCATTTACCTATAAAATGAAGCTGGAGACTATGAAAAGACAAGCAGGCAGACCAAGTAAAGGTAATTCGCGCCCACTGGACACAAATTTAATCGGGATACGGTCTGATGAACAGTTAGCGAAAGATTCCCCCGATAGTGCAAGGCAAATTCAGCGATTTATCCGCTTAACCGAGCTTATCCCGCCTGTCCTGCAAATGGTGGACGACGGAAAAATTACTTTTCGTCCTGCCGTAGAGCTTTTCTATCTTTCAAAAGAACAACAGCAAACCCTATACGAAACAATGGAATGTGAGGACTGTACCCCGTCTTTGGCACAGGCTATCAAAATGAAAGAGTTTAGCAAAGACGGAAAATTGACCGACGAGGTGATTCTCTCCATTATGCAGGAGGAAAAGCCAAATCAGAAAGAACAGTTCAAAATGCCGAAAGAGCGTATCAGCAAGTATTTTCCTGCGGGGACGCCTGCACAGAAGATTGAAGATACCATTGTTAAGGCGCCGCATTTCCCATAATCGCCTCGACCGCCTCCGTAAACGGGATTTCTTTCACCTTGATAAGCTAATCAAGGGCAGAATATCCGCCGATTCCACGGGAAAACCAACACCACTTGCCGTTAGAAATTTTTAAGCTGTCGTGGGTACGGGTGCAGTAGGTGTTACCGCCGAAATGAACAAACTCCTGCGGCTCGTAGTTTTTAAGATAGGTTAGCAAGTCCATTTCACGGGCTTTCGCCACAACATCGGGGGGGATATATGGCATTTTTCTCACCTCCATTCTGAAATAGAAAAAGCCGAGAGATTTTCAGAATGAAAACCTCTCGGCTATGTAGATAATTATTTATTCTATAATGATTCGAGGATTATAGGAGTGCAAATGCCAAATGTTATTCTTTTGCTCAAAATATAATCCCATAATATTTGCAATTTTCAAGAAAGGTAATTCATCTGTTGATTTTACCTGTTCATAAAATATCCATCTCTTGAAAACAAAAAGCATTTTCCATTAGTTTCTCGAAGATATAATTTATCAGGTAAATCGTTGCGCTTCCATGTGAACGTTGGAAAAGAGATTTTCTTGGGGGTTTGTGCTTTTGCTGAATTACAAAGCAACTCAATCCACACTTTTGAACTATCTGATAATTCACCATCTTGAAATTGAAAACCTGAAAGAATCTGCTTAATCTCTGAAATGCTTTTATCTTTAAAAACATCAAAAGTTGAAAGTTCTAAAGCGGCACTTCGTGAACGCACACCAGCCATATATGTTTGAACTCGTAATATCCGGCAATCCAAGTTCAACAAACATCGCAATTGAGGCATAGGCTTGTATAAAAACTTGCTCTGATTCTGAATCAAACACTTGAGAAATAGCGTGTATAATCCACGGTAATGCAAACCCATAATAGTCCTTTAAAATTTTATCTGCTTGAGGTTCTGATTTTGCAATTACAGAAAGTGGAAGCCCGCTTATCCAGTTGTGACGAAGTTTGTCAAGTGTATTTTGATTAGGAATCGATCCTGTCAAATTAGCTGCATTATTGTTGCTCCAAATTTCAATCTCACGAACAATATTATTTATTTGTTCAATCTGATCTTCTGTGGTGGTAGACAACATAAAAGATAATGCAAGTGATTTGAATTTATCAATATCATCAAGCATTGCTTTAGAGACAGTGAGAGGAATTCCAGAAGCAATTAGTTTTTTTCTCGTAACTCTATTGGGTATCCGGTTCAATAATGCTTTTGTTCTAGCTTGTAAAAGATTTATATAATCTTCTTTATGCTCCGATTCGGCTTGAATTAGTGCCAAAGATTTTCTGAAAACATCATCAATCCAATCTATATTATTTTCATCTAAGCTGAAATCTTCGTGCATTGCAAGAAGCTCATCATCTAAAAAATCGAAAAGCCAATTTAGCCACTTTGCAAAATCTTCACGAATGTCAGTGTCAATAGAATCATTTGCAATTGCTTCAAGAAGTACCGTAAAGTCAGTTTTTGTTTTTTCGGCATTTCTATAAATTTGCCTTAATGCTACCAAAAATCCACTCTTTACTTCTTCCATTTTTTGATTATCAAAGTACTTATTAGCAAGCTGCATATCTTTATTGACACGCCAACGTTCTTTATCTGTTGAGGCCGTAGTATCAATTGCATATAATATCTTTCCTTCCACATCAGAAAAAGCACGTCCGGCACGTCCACAAATATTCCAAAAATCTCTGTTGCTTATAGTTTTATCAGAAAAATAAGGAGTTGAGATAATCACTGTTGAGATACCAATATTAACCCCTTGACCAAGTGTGGAAGAAGCTATAATAATTAACGGAGGCTTGGAACGCATAAGTCTTTCTATTGCAATCCGAACGAGCGTTGGCAGACGATTATTATGACAGATAACCCCTTTTTTAGCTGCTGTTAAAATAATATCATTGTCACCAAGTTCCTCTTTACACACACTTTCAAAAACATTCCAAAGTGAGTTATCCCACCTAAAGTTATCCGGATGTTCTCCTAATGCCAAAAGTACACTTTCAGCTAAGCCATTAATTGCAGTTGCTTTGGCAGAATATATCATAACCGTTCCTGTTTTAGCCAGACGAACCGCTGTTGCAGCAATAGCCTCTTTTTTATTATTAGGAAATAAATTTCTATGAATTGCTGTCGCTCTGCGCTATGTTTGAATGGAAAAAATGAATCATAGTCGAATCCTCCTTATATATTTTTGGGGGATATGTAAAAGGGACGGCGTTTTAGCCGTCCCACAGTCGTTATTTCTTTTTGCTTCTGACTTTAAGGAAAATCAAAGCGCCTACGATAAATACGACCAAGCCGATTGCAACGATAGTTTTCAGTTCCATTATTCAGCACCATCCTTTCTGCGTTTCTTCATAGCATAAGCGATATACCCGCCGCCACAGGCGACAAAGCCCAGCACGCCGATAGCGGCCAGCCATTTCCAAAGAACAGGATTGCTGTCGTCGCCTGTTTTCGGGGTGTCTCTTAATTCATTGTGCATTTTCACTTTTGTAACAGCGCCCTCAAATACGCTCGCCGTCTTGTCGGCGGGGAGAACATAGGCGGCAGAAGCGCCGTCCGATACCTCGGAAACCACATACTCGCCAATGCGGAGATTTTCAATCAGGATTTCACCGCTCTCATCGACGGTAAAGATTTCGGAATAGCCGTTTGGACCAGTCACACGGAATGAAAATCCCTTAACTTTCCCGTCCGAGGAAGTCTTAACGATTTTCAGAGAACCCACCTGCGGGGCATTGACAAAACCCTTGCCCGCCTCGTTTTCAACGATAACGGTTTTTCCGTGTTCGGTGATTTCAATTTCCTGCCCCGCATACACAATACACAAGTTCGGCAGTACGGATTTCCTCATTGAGGATCATTCCATACGGTGCGATGATTTCCTTAATTTCATATTTTCCGAGATAGAGGGGTTTGCTTTCGGCAAGTCCTGTTTCATCGGTTGTTACTGTATCAACCACTTCACCGGCAGAATAGCGGAGCGTACCGTCCAAAGTGTAAACATCTTCGGCGGCAATGATTTCATAAACCGCACCGAGCAATCCCTGTACCTCATAAACAGGCTGATAAATGTCATCACTCACGGTAACGGTAGAGAACACCTCGCCGCTCTTACTGATTTTGATAACGCCCTTTTGAGCGGTGTTTTCTTTGATAATCTCAATCACGGCGATACTGCCCTCGTCAATGGCAGCGTCCTGTACCACATCAAAATACACGGGTTCGCTGCTTAACACATAGCCGTAGGGAGCGAACACCTCAACCAATGAATAACCCGAACCGTATTCTAACTTTTCGGGTGTAATCAAAGTGCCATCGTCATTGGTGTAGAAAGTGTCGATTGTAACAGGCGTTGGATAGGTAAAGTTCTACGTAATCAGGCTGCCGTCCGGGCGGTAAAGCTGGAATCCTGCTCCTGCATACGGAATCACTTTGCTGGTTTCGGCGTCCACCTTGACGATTTTGATATAGCTTTCAAAGTTTGTGTTGTTGGCAAGGTAACGGTAAACCTCGCCGTCCTTACGGATATACACATCAAAATCGGACAAAAGCTCTCTGCCGTCCCAACCTTTGATTTGGTGAACGGTGTAAATTCCGTAGGGTAAGTCCTTTGTTTCGGCAAAACCGTTTTCATCACAAATCAGATAATCACGCTCGGTATCTTTGGCGGCGTCATAACTGCCTGCGGATTTTAAGAAAACCGAAAATTCCGCTCCGGCCTCCGGGGTTTCAAGATGTGTGTCGCCGTTATCGGTATGCTTAATCAAAGCAATTTTTTCTTTAATAATCTGCTCGGCCACATCGTTTGCGGTGGAATTGTATTCCACGGTGTATTTTTAGCTTCTGCTCCGATATGATAAGCGGATTCGTCCAGCAAATACCCCTCGCTGGCTTCCATTTCACGAACCGACCAATCATCGCCGCAGATATAATATTTCGTTGTAAACTGCCCGTTACTATCGGTGGTGTAGGTGTCGATAAGCTGTTTGCCCTTGAAAATCCCATAAACTGCACCGGCAAGAGAAGCGTCGCCTTGCGGCGTTCCCGATTCCTTATCGCTCTTGGTTACGGTGACATTCCATTTTTTGAGAATATTCGTAAAGCTCTTGTTAGTAATGGAATTCCATTCAACCGCCGTCGTCTGATTTTCAGGGATAACATAACGGATTGCGGTATCGACTTCTTCCAGAACATAACCCGTGCCAATCAGCACATCGTTAAAATATGCCTTGCCGGAACGATCGGTTTTAGCGTATTCATCGACAGCAAGCCCCGAAAGAGAGGTGCCGGACAGGTGGAAAGTTACGCCCTCATTCAATCCGTCCTCTGAGGTTTATGAAACGGTCGCCTGTTTTCAGAGGAACACCGGGTTCAATGCAGTAGCAGATATTGCCCTCATACGAACCCATAGCATAAACGGTCGTATATCGTGAAGTATCGGCCGACTAGCCGTTCATAAAGGAATGGCTTTCGTGTCCCCATTCGCCGCCATAGTTGGCGTCGCCGTCACGGGGAAACGACACAAGATAAACTTCGTCTGTTTCTTCGGCAGCATAAGCAGTCGTCTCAAAACCCGTGAGGGTAGTAACGCATACCAACGCCGCAAGAAACAGCGACATTATTTTTTTGAGTTTCAGCGTTTTCATTTGAAATCCTCCTTGAAATGAAAAAACGCACCGTGTTTTTACGGTGCGTTCACGGTTTATCCCCAACCCAGCGACTTGGCTGAACCAGCGACGCTGGGAGGATGAGCCGGAGGCGGCGCTCCCAGCGAGCAATCCCCGGCGTACCTACGA
>JAAWSO010000025.1 GCA_022801595.1 Clostridiales bacterium
GGTTTTTTATTTTACGATTTCAAACACTGCTATAATTAATTTTTCTATAATGTATAAACCTTGAAAAAATAATCTGGTGTTCAAATTCGCATCATTTGGCGGAGAGGACGTGACTCGAACACGCAATGCCTTGCGGCACACCACATTTCCAATGTGGCTCCTTACCAATTAGAATACCTCTCCATAAAATTGTATTTTCATAGTAACCATTTTTTATGATCTCTCACACAACGTTTACTATTATACTTGATCATTTTAAAAATTGCAACCCCTTTTTGCAATTTTTTCAAGTTTTTTAAATTTTCCTATATTATTTCCCATTTCCCTTGCACCTAGAGGCTTCCTAGTATAGAATAAAGTGGTATAAAATTTGGTGATTTTTGGTTGCTTTCGAGGGAGGAACTTGATTGTGAAACGAATTGAATTGGCGCAACTTTATCGCTTGCCGTCCGATTTTGCAGACCAAGTGGTGACGGTAGCCGGCTGGGTGCGTACCATCCGGGATTCCAAAGCTTTGGGATTTCTTGAGCTTAACGACGGCAGTTGCTTTCGGGGAGTGCAGGTGGTGTTTGAGGACAAAACTCTTTCCAATTACCAAGAAATTGCGCGTCAGAATGTGGGAGCGGCCTTGGTCGTCACGGGAAAGATGGTGCTGACGCCACAGGCCAAGCAACCCTTTGAGCTATATGCCCAGAAAATTCAGGTGGAGGGAGAGTCGTCTGCCCAGTATCCCCTACAAAAAAAGCGGCATGGCGTGGAGTATCTGCGCACCATTTCCCACCTGCGGCCGCGAACCAATTTGTTTTTGGCAGTAAACCGGGTGCGTTCCGCGGCGTCTTTTGCGATCCATCGGTTTTTCCATGACCGTGGGTTCGCTTATGTCCACACGCCAATCATTACCAGCAGCGACTGCGAAGGGGCGGGGGAAATGTTTACCGTGACGACTTTGGATCTGGCGGATATCCCCAAAACAGAGCATGGCGCGGTGGATTTCCGGGAGGACTTTTTTGAGCGAAACACATCGCTGACGGTTTCCGGGCAGTTGGAGGCTGAATGTATGGCCATGGCACAGGGGAAAGTGTATACCTTCGGCCCCACGTTCCGGGCGGAAAAATCGTATACCCAGCGGCATGCGGCAGAATTTTGGATGATTGAGCCGGAATTCGCATTTGCCGATTTGCAGGATGATATGGATTTGGCGAGAGATATGCTTCAATACGTAATTCGAGCTGTCATGGAAGAGTGTGCCGATGATCTGGCGTTTTTCCAGCGGTTTGTGGATGCGGATTTGCTCAACCGGCTGCGTCATGTAGCGGATTCGGACTTTGGCTGCATTTCTTACACCGAAGCGGTCGCGATTTTGGAGAAGCAGAAGGAACGATTTGCCTTCCCGGTTTCCTGGGGGATGGATCTCCAGACAGAGCATGAAAAATATTTGACGGACGTGGTGTTTCAAAAGCCGGTTTTTGTGACCGACTATCCCAAAGAGATCAAATCCTTTTATATGCGGCTCAACGAGGATGAAAAAACCGTGGCCGCTATGGATTTGCTGGTGCCGGGGATCGGGGAGATCATTGGAGGCAGTCAGCGGGAAGAGCGGCTGGATCGATTGGAGCAACGGATGCGAGAATTAGGGCTTGCTGTGGAACAGTACCAGTGGTATTTGGATCTGCGCCGTTATGGCAGCGTGAAGCATGCTGGTTTTGGGCTTGGCTTTGAGCGGTTGATCATGTATGTCACTGGCATTTCCAACATCCGGGATGTACTCCCTTTCCCTCGAACAACAGGACACGCCGGATTTTAGCGGCGAGGCAGGAGGATGCGTTGTGCAGATCAAAGAATTATTGGAAGCAGTAAAAAACCGGACAATCTCGGTAGAAGAAGCCATGGAGCAGCTCAAGGATTTGCCCTATGCGGAATTGCCCTACGCAAAGGTGGATCATCACCGGCAGCTGCGCACAGGGTTTCCAGAGGTCGTATTTGGCTTGGGAAAAACCCCAGAGCAAATAGCGGAAATTTTTGCCGCTTTGTTTGGAAAACACCGGAAGGCCCTGGCTACCCGGGCGACCCAGGAGCAGTTTGCGGCTGTTCGGGCACAGGTGCCCCAGGCGGAGTATGATGCCGTTTCCCGCACCATTTCCGCGATGGAGCAGCCCTGGGAGGGAATTGGCAGGGTTGCGGTTTGCTGCGGAGGAACGGCGGATCTTCCGGTTGCGGAGGAAGCGGTTGTTACCGCCCGGATGTGCGGGGCGGCGGTGGAGCGGTTTTATGACATTGGGGTGTCAGGCATCCATCGTTTGCTGACGGCCTTGCCAGAGATTCGCAAGGCTCATGCCGTCGTGGCAGTAGCGGGCATGGAGGGGGCGCTGGCTTCGGTACTGGCGGGGCAGATTGACAAGCCAGTGATTGCGGTTCCCACCAGCGTTGGCTATGGCGCAAATTTCGGCGGCGTTTCTTCGTTGCTGACCATGCTCAATTCCTGCGCGGCGGGGATCGGCGTGGTAAACATCGACAACGGGTTTGGCGGCGGATACTTGGCGGCGCAGATCAACCGTTTGGCTCAGGAAGGGAAGGGCGAACATGAGTAAGCTGTATTGGGAGTGTTACTCAGGAATCAGCGGCGACATGGTGGTTGGAGCGCTGCTGGATTTGGGAGCATCGGAGCAGGAGCTGCGGCGGCAGCTGGCTACGCTGCCCTTAGAGGGATATACCATAGCGATCGAAAAAGGGTGGAAGCAGGGCATGGCGGCTACTTTTTTTCATGTGGATACCGAAGCTTCCCCAACGTTTTTTTTCCATGAGGAGCATAGGATGCACGCAAGTGCCCATACTCATACGCAGGGACGCACGTTATCGCAAATCCATCGGATTTTAGAACGGTCTCAGCTTTCCCGCCACGCAAAACAAATGGCCAAGGAGATTTTTTCGGTTTTGGCGCAGGCGGAAGGGACGATCCACGGGCAGCCGGCGGATCAGGTGATCCTACAGGAAGTGGGAGCGGTGGATTCCATTGTGGATATAGCCGCGGCGGCTGTCTGCGTGGAGGAATTGAGAGTGGATGAAATCCTGGTATCCCCGCTGTATGAAGGCTCCGGATTTACCCATTGTTCCCATGGCCAAACCCCGGTTCCTGCACCGGCTACCGTACAGATTTTGAAAGCTGCCGGTCTGCCGTTTCAAATTACCAAAACCCAGGGTGAGCTGGTGACCCCCACTGGAGCGGCGATTGCGGCGGCTTTGGCTCAACCGGCCTCCCGGCCCTTTGTGGTGCGAAAGGTGGGGGTGGGAGCCGGCCGAAAGGAATTTTCTCATCCCAATGTGTTGCGGGCCATGCTGGTGGAAACAGGAGAGCGGTTCGCAGAAGATGAAGTCTGTGTGCTGCGCAGCGCCATTGACGACAGTACGCCGGAAATACTGGGGCACTGCCAAGGAATTCTCCTGGAGGCAGGGGCGCTGGACGTGCAGTTTTCCCCAATTTATATGAAAAAGAATCGGCCGGCCTATGAATTGACAGTGCTTTGCCACATCAAGGACGAGCCGGCCATGACGGAGCGGATCTTTCGGGAGACGACCGCTATTGGGCTGCGGAAATCGATGGAGTGGCGCAATGTAATGAACCGGGAAATCGTCTGGGTGTCGGTTCGTGGAATCCCGATTGCCTGTAAGGCTTGCACTTATGGAACATTGCGGAAATATTATGTGGAATATGAGAGCGCGGCACAGGCGGCGGGAAAAACCGGCCTGCCCCTGGAGGAGATTTATCGGGAAGCCTATGGAGAAATCAATAAAATGCAGGATAATTAAATAGTACTTGCGTTTTTTAGAAGGATGTATTAAAATAGGAAAGGTTTTACGAGTATAATTGCAGTTTATATTGAAGGAGATGCGCAAATTGAGTCATTACACATCGTTGTCCAAGTCGGAGCTGAAGGATTTGAAGGATTCCCTGCAAGCCAGCTATCAGGAACAAAAAGCACTGGGCCTAACGCTTAATATGGCCCGAGGAAAACCTTGCAAGGAGCAACTGGACTTATCCATGGATATGCTGAATCTCCTGAATGGAACCAGCGACCTAACGCTGAACACAGGGGACGACTGCCGGAACTACGGCATTTTGGAAGGGATTCCAGAAGTACGCAAACTGTTTGCGGATTTGATGGATGCGGACCCTGCCGACGTGATTGTCAGCGGCAACTCCAGCTTAACTTTAATGTTTGATATGATCGCTAGCGCAATGAGCGACGGCATTGACGGCTGTAAGCCTTGGATTCATCAGGGGAAATTGAAGTTTTTGTGCCCAGTGCCCGGCTATGATCGTCATTTTTCGATTACCGAATATTACGACATGGAAATGATCCATGTTCCCATGACCAGTACCGGCCCCGATATGGATTTGGTGGAGCGGCTGGTGTCTTCCGACCCACAGATTAAGGGGATTTGGTGTGTGCCCAAGTATTCCAATCCCCAAGGGATTACCTACTCGGACGAAACCGTCCGCCGCATGGCCGCCCTGAAACCGGCCGCCCCGGATTTCCGCGTATTTTGGGATAACGCGTACTGTGTACACGAGCTGACCACGGAGCCGGATCATCTGCTTTCGATTTTTGCGGCCTGCAAAGAAGCTGGTAACGAGGATTTAGTCGTTCAGTTTACTTCTACGTCCAAAATTACCTTTGCGGGAGCCGGAGTGGCCGCAGTGGCCGGCAGTGAGAAAACCCTGAAGAATTTCCGCCGCCGGTTGAGCTTTAAGACCATTGGTCCAGATAAAATCAATCAATTGCGCCATCTTTGGTTTCTGAAGGATGTGGACGGCATTAAGCAGCATATGGAGAAGCATCGAAAAATTATGGCTCCTCGGTTTGAAGTAGTGCTCCGCTATCTGGAACAGGAGCTGAAAGGGCCTGGCGTTGCATCCTGGACCAATCCAAAGGGCGGGTACTTTGTCAGCGTGGATGTGATGGAAGGCTGCGCCAAGCGGGTGGTCGCGCTTTGTAAGGAAGCTGGCGTAACCCTCACTGGAGCAGGCGCTACCTATCCCAAGGGAGAGGATCCTAAGGATTCCAACATTCGGATTGCGCCTTCCTTCCCGCCGATTGAGGAACTGGAAGCGGCTATGAAAGTATTCTGCATCAGCGCCAAATTGGCTGCAGTCGAAAAGCTGCTGGAAGTATAAGTCGTTCAATCCCAGGAAATTTTTTCCTGGGATTGAAAAAAACGCCGCTCTGGATAGAATGGCGGTTTTTTGCTCCATGAATCTCAGCGGTAGGGGAGAAGGTCGTTGAGCGTTACCACGTGGTTACGATCCACTAAGATTTCACAGGTTCCCATTGTCCTCGTGGATTTGAGTGATAAATTCCCGACCTCGGCCAGAAGGTGGAATTACCGCTTCGCCTTGGTGTACGGCGACTAGCTTGACAATGCGGTTTTCTCCCGCTGTGACCATGGAGGCAATGGCGGCATGTTCGGTGCAGGAATCCACCGAGCAGGGGCTGTCGATGCAGCCCTCACATAAACATTCCCCGAATCAGACAACAAAGCGGCGGCTACAAAGCTGGCCTTGGTTCGTTGGGAAAGAGAGCGGGGGTTCAGTGTGTCACAGGCTCGCTGATAGAGTTGATCAAAATTCATAGGATTTCCCTCCCTTTTCTGTTTCGTATAATGGATTTTTTCAGAACATCAAAGGGAGGATCGCGCAAAGAAAACGCAGGCTTGTACCGCGGCGTAATTTATATTATAATAACTTGCAACCCCCATGCTCCCAGCGTCCTGGGCGGGGACATGGGAATCATACAGTGAAAGGGAGGATACAAAATGGCGGCGGATTTACATTGCCATACCAGGCACTCGGACGGTTCGGCAACGGTGGAGGAAGTGATTTTGTTTGCCAAAGGCAATGGGATTTCCACCCTGGCGATAACGGATCACGATACCGTTTCTGGATGGGAAGAAGCAGCCTGGTACGGAGAGCGGTATGGGGTGACGGTAATTCCGGGAATTGAGCTGTCCGGGTATGATAACAAAAGGGAACAAAAAGCCCATATTTTATGTTATTTTTGTCCCCAGCCGGAACGGTTGGCTGAGCTTTGCGGCAGGATTGCAAAAGATCGCCGGCAGGCTACCGAGCAGATGATCCAGACCCTACTAGAGTGCTATCCGATTACAAAGGAAATGATTGTCCGCCGTGCTGGAGAAGGCCGCAGCATTTATAAGCAGCATATTCTCCATACGTTGATGGATGCTGGGTATACCAAGGAGATTTTTGGTTTGCTGTACCAAAAGCTGTTTGACCATCAGGAGGGTTTGGCTCATATTGAAATCCCTTATCCAGATGTGTACCAGGTGCTGGAAACCATCCGGGAAGCCGGCGGGGTTGCGGTTATGGCTCATCCCGGCGAGTGTAAAAAAGAGGGGCTTCTGGAAGAGCTTGCCGCTAGTGGGCTGTTGGACGGCGTGGAGATTTGGCACCCAAAAAATTCTTTGGAGAAGCGGCCGGGATTTCAGGCGACTGCCCAGCAGTATGGCCTGATCATGACCGGCGGTACGGATTTCCACGGGATGTATTCTTCCCGCTGCGATCCAGTGGGAAGCTACACCACTCCAGAGGATCAGCTTCGGGCGCTGTATCGGCGTAAGGAAGAAAAGGGGCCTTTTTCGCCCAGGAAAAGGAACCGAACATAAAGAAAAAGGCAGGGTTTTATATGGATTACATCTTTCAGACAAAAGGGGTTTGTCCTTCTCAGATTAAGATTCAGGTAGAAGGGGATACGGTTGAAAACGTGGAGTTTTGTGGGGGATGCAACGGAAACGGCAAGGGTTTGTCAGCTTTGGCGAAGGGCATGAAGGTGGAGGAAATCATCCAGCGCTGTCAGGATATCACCTGCGGCTCTCGGCCAACTTCCTGTCCCGCTCAGCTGGCCAAAGCGCTCCAGGAGATGCAGGCCAAGCAATAAAGCAAAAGAAAGCCGGCTGGAAAACTCACAAAAACAAGATGGTGAGGAGAACGGACTTTTTTGGAAAAATTGCGACGTCTTCCAAGCTTTTCAGCCGTGGGAAGATTCTTCCCGAACTTATCAGTACCCGGATCGGGATAAGGCGATCGAGGAATATACCAACAACATTTCGGTTGAACCCCCACTAAAAACCTACTCGATTGACTGAGGAAACGGGTAGGTTCAAAAGGAGATTTTGGTTTATGGCGATGGGCGCGTCGTGTCGATTATCAGATCGTAACGTGAAAAGAAGCGGCAACCCAGTTTCTTCTTTATTTATAAAGAAAAAACACCCTGGCAGGCTCCAGGGTGTTTTTTGCTTTGGTCGGGAAACTATTTAGTTACCGTATCCGGCTCAATTGCGGTGAGCATCCATTCATAAATTTTCGGGAACCGCTTTTTCATATTGATGGGGCGAAAGGTAGCGCGGTCCACCCAGCCGTGGTGGGTTTCGCCGGTATGAAAGGGGGTATCTTCGCCATTTTTGTAGAGGGTGTATTGGAAGGCCAGTCGGGAAGGGGTCAGTTTGGAAAGCTTGGTTTCAATGGTGATTTCATCTTCATACGCGCAGGTTTTGGAGTACTTGCAGATCAGGTCGGTCAGTGGAGTCATAACCCCCTGCTTTTCCATTTCCGAATACGGCATACCTGCTTTCCGAATAAATTCCGTGCGGGCAACCTCATACCAAACCGGGTACACGGCGTGGTGGATCACTTGCATTTGATCCGTCTCAGCATAGCGGGCGGTGAGGTGGGTGGTGGTAATCATAATTCTTCTCCTTTTCCGATTTCCGTGATGTTTCCATTTTTATAAAGTGCTGGAAATGTCCAGGCCGGCAAATTGCATTTGATAATAGCGGGCATAGGTTCCTCCCAGCTTCAACAGCTGATCGTGAGAGCCTCGCTCCCGGATTTCTCCCTGCTCCATGACCAGGATTTCGTCCGCGTGGCGGATGGTGCTCAGCCGGTGAGCGATGACAATGGTGGTGCGCCCTTGAGAGAGCTTTTCCAAAGAAGCCTGGATGTGCCGTTCGCTTTCATTGTCCAAAGCGGAGGTGGCTTCGTCCAGAATGAGGATTTTGGGATTTTTCAAAAAGACTCGGGCAATGGAAATCCGCTGCTTTTGCCCGCCGGAAAGCCGTGCGCCCCGCTCGCCCACAAAGGTGTCGTAGCCATGCTCCAGACCCATGATAAAGGTATGGATATTGGCGTTTTTCGCGGCTTCCACAATTTCTTCGTCGGATGCTCCAGGCTTTCCATACGCGATGTTTTCCCGAATGGTGCCGCAGAACAGGTACACATCCTGCTGCACAATGCCGATGGCTGTGCGCAAGGATTCGAGAGTCACGTCCCGAATGTCCTGGCTGTCTATGGTAATCCGGCCGGCTGTCACATCGTAGAACCGGGGCAGCAGGGAACACAGAGTGGTTTTGCCGCTGCCGGAAGGTCCCACCAGGGCGATGGTTTCCCCGGCGGGAATGGTTAGGTCAATGCGGTTGAGAACATCGTTTTGTTTGCCTTGGTAGCTGAAATCCACCCCTTGGTAGCGGATTTCCCCGATAACCTGTTGTAGTGGCTGCGCATTGGGAGCGTCCACGATTTCCACCGGGGTTTCCAAAATATCCACAAAGCGGCAGAAGCCAGCGTAGCCCTTGTGGAAGGTTTCCGTGAAGTTGATCAGCAGGGTGATGGGAGCCACAAAAATATTGATATACAAGGCGTATAAAGCCAGGTCGGTGACCTTTAAGCTTCCGGTTGCAATGAAAATGCCGCCAAACACCAGGATCACCACATATAAAATCCCCTGCAAAAACCCATTTCCTGCATGAAATTTTCCCATGACTCGGTAGGCGAATTTTTTGGACTCCAGAAAACCTTGATTGCTTTTTTCAAATTTATCATGCTCCACAGATTCGTTGGCGAAGGATTTGACTACCCGGATGCCGGCCAGGCTGTCCTGCAAATCCGCGTTGATATTGCCGATTTTCTCCTGGTTGTTTTTGAAGGCGCGTTTCATTCGTTTATTCTGCAAGAAACTGAACACACCCATGAGCGCCACCACGGCAAATAAGATCAAGGTCAGCGGTACGTTGATGAGCATGAGCAGGATAAAGGAACCCACAAGCTTTAAAATAGACAAAAAGAGGTTTTCCGGGCCGTGGTGGGCCAGTTCGGAAATATCAAATAAATCAGCAATCATTTTAGACATCATTTCCCCGGTATTGTTCCGATCATAGTAGGAGAAGGGCAATCGCTGCATCTGATCGAACAAATCCCGCCGCATGTCCGCCTCCATCCTGGAGCCCATAATGTGGCCCCAGGTGGTGATGTAATATTCACATCCCAGCTTAATGAGGTAGAGGGCGATCATACCCGCGGCAATATAGGCCAGGGAGGAGAAAATCACAGCAGCGTCCTGGACATACACGACCTTGGTCAGCAGGTTTAAAATCTGGGGAAACGCGATGTCAACCAGAGCTGCCACGGTGGCGCAGATCAGGTCAAAAACAAACATTTTTTTATAAGGTTTATAGTATTGAATAAATTTTTTCATTACCGGCATCGGAATCACTCCTTTCAAAAGACGGGAAAAGGGCACAGTGTAGCACTGTACCCTTTTTCTTTCTCAGTGTTCTTTAGAAACGGCACTGTACTTCCAGCGGTTCCGGATAGTCCACACCAAAGGTTTCTACGGTGACTTTTTTCATCACTTGATCTTCTTTGGGTCGGTCTTCATAGTTTCGTTTTACGCTTACAATGCGTTTGGCTTCCTCCAGGCCTTCGGTCACCTTGCCGAATGCGGCGTATTGGCCGTCGAGGTGGGGAGCGTCTGCTACCATAATGAAGAATTGGGAACCAGCGCTGTCCGGGTCCATGGAACGAGCCATGGACAACACGCCTTCGGTGTGGCGCAGATCGTTTTGGAAGCCGTTCATGTAGAATTCACCAGCGATTTCGTAGCCAGGACCGCCCATACCGGTACCTTCCGGGTCGCCACCTTGAATCATAAAGCCAGGAATGACCCGATGGAAAATGGTTCCGTCATAGAAGCCTTTTTTAATGAGGTAGATAAAATTGTTTACGGTATTGGGAGCGATCTCAGGATATAATTCTGCTTTGATAACGCCGTCATTGGTTTCAATAGTAACGATAGGATTCTTCATATTCAAATGAACCTCCAAAAAATTTTACGAATTTCACTTTTGAGATATTTTTCTATTATAATATGAAACCAGGAATTTCGCAAGGTAAAACAGTGGGTTTTCTTAAAAAAGAAGCTCATACAAAGAAGAAAGGAATTTGACGGTTCGTTTTTTGTCCACTAAATTTCAAATCCCCCCTTATCTTTTTCTGTGCAATGTGGTATAATATCCGCAGTGAGATTGCAGCGCGGGCATTTCAGTGCATCGGTTCCCGTCCAATTTGGCAACCGGAGGGAGCGTGCGCGACTTGCTCACCGCAGGTGTGGTATCATGACGGCGAGCCGTCTTTTCGCTCGCGCAATTGGCGGGGGGATGGCCGAACGCTTGGTGTGCGCTCGATATTTTCCCTAGCGTCTATGTTTTAGCATAATCGGGCAACCTCCAACGCGGGCGGCTGGGCTGTTTTTTCAGATGAGGCTGGGAAAGAGCGCGACTTGCCCGCCACAGGTGTGGTATCATAACCTGGAAATGAGGGCGGAATCGCAGGGAACATGATATCGCAAAGAATAGAGGGGGCCTCTGCGGAGAACCAACTGGGGCCTTGTCCACCCCCACTGCATTGGAAGGAAAGGGCGGAAGACATTTTTGGTTTGCTGGATGGGAGTATCAGGAGTGAAAAAAAGATCCAGCGCGGCAATATTGTTTTAAATCTTTGCCCATTCCAAGCGAGGGATCAACCAAGTGCATGAGCGAAACGCCAGCTCACTGGCTACATTTGTGAGAAAGGGGAAGATTTGGTGAGTTTAAAGTTTATTTCTTGGAACGTTAACGGGCTGAGGGCTTGTTTAGACAAAGGTTTTCTCGATTTTTTCAGACAGACTGACGCAGATATTTTCTGCATTCAGGAGACAAAAATGCAGCCTGGCCAAGCGGAAATTTCTCTGCCGGGCTATGAACAGTTTTGGAACAGCGCGGAGAAAAAAGGCTATTCCGGCACGGCAGTGTTCACACGGATTGCACCGCTTTCCGTGTCCTACGACATTGGCATGGAGGAACACCAAGGAGAAGGACGGGTCATCACCTTGGAATTCCCGGATTTTTTCCTAGTCAACGTGTACACGCCCAATGCCCAGCGAGGGCTTGCCCGTTTGGATTACCGGATGCAGTGGGAAGACGCGTTGCGAACCTATTTAGTGAAACTGGACCGGAATAAACCGGTGATTTTGTGCGGCGACCTGAATGTGGCCCACCAGGAAATTGATTTGAAAAATCCAAAATCGAACCGTCAAAACGCTGGGTTTTCGGAAGAAGAACGGGGGAAGTTTGCTGAGTTGCTGCAAGCTGGCTTTGTGGACTCTTTCCGACTGTTATACCCAGATACGGCCGGAGCCTACACCTGGTGGTCGTATATGTTCCAGGCCCGCGCCAAGAATGCCGGCTGGCGGATTGATTATTTTGTACTTTCCCAGGCTCTCAAGGAACGGTTGAAAGATAGCATGATCTACTCGGATGTACTGGGCAGCGACCATTGCCCAATAGGATTGCTACTAAAATAAAAAATATAAAATTAAAATTGGAGGAATGAAATATGACACCAGAATTGTCTCGTGAACAGCTGCGGTATTTGGCTTTGTTGTCGGAACAATACCCGACGGTCCAGGATGTTTGTACCGAGATTATTAACCTGAAAGCAATTTTGAACTTGCCCAAAGGGACCGAGCATTTTATGAGCGACCTCCACGGAGAATACGAGGCCTTCACCCATATTCTACATAACTGCTCCGGTGTTATTCGGGAAAAGGTGGATTTGGCATTTCGCAATTTCCTGACGGAGGGGCAGCGTTCGGAAATTTGCACGTTAATTTATTACCCCGAGCAGAAGCTCAAGATGGTAAAGAAGACCTGTGCCGATTTGGATGAGTGGTACCGGATCACGCTGCTGCAGCTTATTGAGATTGCCCAGTTAGTTTCATCGAAATACACGCGCTCCAAGGTGCGTAAGGCGATGCCGGAGGATTTCCGCTATATCATGGATGAATTGCTCCACACCCAGGCTCATGAAGACGACAATCAACGGGTATACCACAGCAAAATCATCGACACCATTATCAGCATCCAAAATGCCGATGAATTTATTATCGCCCTGACCATTTTAATCAAACGGCTGGCGGTTGACCGGCTGCACATTGTTGGGGATATTTTTGACCGTGGACCTCGCCCGGATAGCATCATGAATCTGCTGATGGACCACCATGCTGTCGATATTCAGTGGGGCAATCACGACATTCTCTGGATGGGAGCAGCAGCCGGCAGCGAGGCTTGCATGGCGACGGTTGTGAAAAACAGCGTGAATCATAAGTGTCTGGATATGCTGGAAAGCGGATATGGCATCAGTCTGCGCCCGCTGACCATGTTTGCCCGGGATGTGTACGCAGATTGTGAAACCGTACAGCAGGCGGTACATAAAGCGATTGCTGTCATGATGTTCAAACTGGAAGGCCAGGTCATCAAGCGTCACCCAGAATATGAGATGGATCAGCGGCTTCTCCTGCATCAAATTAATTTTGAAAACCAAACAGTAACGGTGGAGGGACAAGTCCATCCGCTGACTACCAGTTATTTCCCTACCATTGATCCGAAAGACCCATATGCGTTAAGCCCGGAGGAGCGAGATATTATGGATGGATTGGCCGAGGCGTTTAAGCAAAGCGCCCAGCTGCACCGGCATGTAGAATTCCTATATGCTGTGGGCAATATTTATAAATGTTTCAATCAAAACCTGTTATTCCACGGGTGCATTCCCATGGAGGAAAATGGAGCGTTCACTACGATTACGGTGAACGGGGCGCAGGTCAAGGGGAAAAAGCTGATGGATGTTTTTGAAAAAATCGCCCGTCAAGCTTATTTCAGCTCTGATCCAGAGGAGAAGCAAAGCGGCTGCGATTATATGTATTATCTTTGGTGCGGAAAAAAATCCCCGCTGTTTGGCAAAGATAAAATGACAACCTTTGAGCGGATGTTCATTGCGGACAAGGAAACCCATGCCGAACCGAAAAACGCCTACTACAATCTGTACAACCAAGAAGAAATCTGTGAAAAAATTCTCCATGAATTCAACCTGGTTACCAGTTTTTCCCATATTATCAATGGACATGTTCCGGTTAAGGCTGGCAAGGGGGAAAGCCCCGTCAAAGCCAATGGCCGCCTTATTGTGATCGACGGGGGCTTCTGCCGCGCTTATCAAAAAACCACTGGGATTGCCGGCTATACGCTGATCTATAACTCCCATGGAATGCGGATTGTGTCTCATCAGCCTTTTGGCAGCATTGAGTCCGCGCTGGAAGAAAATCAAGATATTGAGTCTCATTCCGATTTCTTTGAAACTCAGGTGGAGAGGGTTATGGTCATGGATACGGATATCGGCAACGATTTGAGTGATAAAATTTATGATCTTTCCCAGTTGCTTTCCGCTTATCGTACCGGTCTGTTAGCTCCGAGAAATAAATGAGCGAGGATAGAAATTAGGTTTCTATTCGAATATATACAGCAATTTATAGTAAATGGTTATGGCATTTGACGAACAAGAAAAGCACACAGACAACCAATGCTCTGTGTGCTTTTTGTTTTTTAAAAGTTTTGTCGTTTCACCAAGCGTCCCATATTATCTTTAAAGTTTCCGCAAGCGATCTGGATTAAATCCACCAGCCAGCCGATTCCAAAGAGGCCGAAGGTGAAAATATACAAAATCCCTGTGCCCACCTTACCGACATAAAACCGATGGATTCCCCAGGTACCAACGAAAATACACAAAAGTAACGCTACAATTTGATCTTTGTCGCTGATCCCGGAATTCCAGGCATAGGTTTGATCCATATAAGGCGGGGAAGGCTGGTTGGGATAGGGAGGCTGGTTCGGGTTATAATATTGAGGACCGTTAGGCGGTGGTGGCGTTTGCTGGGTGGAAGCAGCCGCTCCGCATTTAGAGCAGAAATTCCCTTCAAATTGATTTCCACATTTTTGACAGGTCATAAAATGAACACGCTCCTGATTTCATAAGGCAGCCCCAGGATGGGGAAATTAATTTTCTTTTATGTACATGATATCATCTAAAAAACAAAAATGCAAGAAATTTTTTTGAACAAAACAAAAAAGAAAATTAAGAAATCCGGTAAATTTCCAACAAAAAAGGCGCTGAAAGCGCCTCGATAAGAAAAGAACTATTTGGCATGGCTAGAATTTGGCTGGTCTTTGGATTGGGGGATATGATACAATTGGGCGTAGGATTCCGCTTGTTCTGCGGATTGGGGAGGAGTAGGAATCAATCCTGTACATTCTGTCGCGGATACCACTTGTTCCTGATCAAAAAACATCTGGTCAAAAAAATCTTCTTCCGAAAGGGTCATATCTGCTTGCTTCCTGGAATCCATATTCGCGCTTCCTTTCTATCTTGTTTGTAAGATAGTGTTAGTATTCGCTGGAAGCAAGCGGAGGATACCAGACAAAAATCTGTAATTTTTTTGACAGTTCAGCGTTTAATTAGCTGACAGACGTATTGCGCAATGGCTTCCCGAGATTTCATTTGATGCGCGCGGCTCATAATTTCCAATTGCTCCTGCTCAGGAAGCGAAGCGAAATAACGGGAAGCTTCTGGATTTTCCATAAGAGCCATTCCCAAACCTAAGGGTAGTTTATTGAATAAATGCATATTTTTCACCTCGGAAGCTATTTTTTGCGGGAATATAGAAAGTATGGGCGGAAAATTGTGGAATCATTCGGATTTTCCCAAAAGGAATCGGAATTTCTAAAGGAAATTCGGTTGCCCTTTCTTCCGTTTTATGGTAAAATAAAAATTAAGAAAAATGAAATCGCCATGCTCAAAAGCGCGGCGCGCTTTTTCTTTCTTACAGAAAATTTTGTTTTGTGGAAGAAACAGCAAAGGAAAAATTGGGTGGGCTATTTTTTTAATTGAATTGCTAGATAAAAATCGCACAGAATTTGTTGTGCGCGGAAATAAAAGAAAAGGACGTGATCGTATCAGAATTCCGACACATATCGGTATTATTCCAGATGGAAACCGGCGGTGGGCGCAGAAATCTGGAAAACAAAAAGATGAAGGTTATCAATTTGGTTTGGAACCTGGCCTGAAAGTCTTGAAGATGGCAAAGGCACAAGGCGTCCAGGAAATTACGTTTTATGGATTCACCACAGACAATTGCAAACGTCCAGCCAACCAATTCCAGGCGTTCTCAAAGGCTTGCGTGGATGCTGTAGACGTGATGTCCAGCGAGGGGATTTCTTTGCTGGTGCTGGGCAATACCGATTCCGCTTCTTTTCCTGAGACATTGCGGCCGTACACCACACGCACCGATCTCAATGGCGGCGGAATCAAAGTGAATCTGCTGGTTAATTATGGATGGGAATGGGATTTGTCCTCTGTGGGGCAACAGGGAGGCAGCCGCAAAAAAATTATGGAAAGCCTCCAGTCTAAGGATATCTCCCGGATTGATTTGATCATACGATGGGGCGGTATGCGGCGATTGTCTGGTTTTCTGCCGGTACAGTCGGTTTATGCGGATTTCTATGTAGTCGATAATCTGTGGCCGGACTTTCAGCCTCAAGATTTTCACGATGCATTGGCGTGGTACGACAAACAAGACGTCACTCTGGGTGGTTGATTACGAGCAAAGAAAAAGCAGTGGAGGGAATCGCTCCACTGCTTTTTTTATAGGATTGCAGATATCGCTTTGCTAACGGGACAAATCCAATATGTTATTGCTTCGTGGATTCCTCCGGGATTTCTTTGATAACTTTTGCTGGAATTCCAGCCACAATGGTGTTGGGCGGCACATCCTTGGTCACGACAGCTCCTGCAGAAACAATGGAGTTTTCCCCAATGGTCACGCCAGGCATGACGTTAACGCCAGCGCCAATCCATACCCGTTTGCAAATGTGAATGGGTTTGCAAATGGTAACATGGCGTTCATATGGATTTATGGCGTGATTAATGGTGATGAGGTTGACTTTTGGACCAATAAAGACGTCATCCTCAATGGTAATGCCGCCCCGATCCATAAATTCACAGCAATGATTGATAAACACATTGTTTCCAACGGTGATATTCCGCCCAAAATCGGTATAAAACGGCGGCATGATCCGAATACTTTCCGGGACTTCTTTTCCGGTCAACTGGGAAAAGAGCGCACGGATTTCGTCCCTTTCCAGGTAGGAAGCGTTCATCTTAGCGATGATTTTTTGCGCTTCTAGAATCACAGCTTCTATTTCCCGATAATCCGGATCTTTGCTGGAAACTGGTTCTCCCAAACGGTCGCGGTCAAAAATAGAATTTGACATTACTATAGCCTTCTTTCAACCAATATTAAGATCGTTTTTCTATTATAGCAGAGTCATTCCAGAAGATCAAATTCAGGCTTTTCCATATTCGAGAACTTCGATGTAATGAGAGATGGTTTGGAATGAAAAAACCGCCTTTCTCATGGAATTTGGTAGAGAAAGGCGATTTTTAGCTTTTATTTTCCATGGATACGCCTAAAACAGCGGCTAGATTTTTGCAGCCTTTGACCGCATATAGAACGATTGCGGCTGTGATGATGATTTTTGGAGTGATCCCGGTTCCTGACAAATCCGATCCCTCAAAGACATAGGCCAACCCCAGAAAAGCACCGGAAATCAAAATGGCTTTCAGGATTCCCTGAAAGAATTTTTTCCAACTCCAGGCCACATGCTGATGGCCGATTTTATGATAGACTCCCAAAGCGATATTCACCAAAATCACCACCGCCAGAGACCGTACACTGGAAGCGATTTCTTCCATTCTTTTTCCTCGTTTTATTTGAGGACTTGACTCAAAATCGCTGCCACAATGCCAGAGGTGACGGCTCCGATAGCAGCGGCAATGATTTTATCCAGCCACATGCGGGGGCGGGCGGAATTTTGTTTGATGCCTTCCTTAATCGCTTGGACATCGTTTTTTATGCACTTGATTTCCCCATCCATACGGGTAATGCCGATTGCCAAATTGCGCAAATCTTCTATCGTCTGGCTATGTTCCTGAAAACGCTGTTGGATATCTTGGATTTCAGCAGCCAATTTCCCGATTTCTTCTTCACTCAAAGAATCATCCCTCCACTTCTACCTCAAAGCTGTCATGGAATCCATCCAGACTGGCGGTAACCGTGGCTTTGCCTGGTTTTTTTGCACGCATGAGGAATAAATAGCCGCGATGATCCTCTCCGTCGGATACCACTTCCACGACGTGGACGTCACCAGGATCTATAGAAGGTTTTTTCAAGCTGCGGGATAAGAAACGATAGGTATCCCCAGGGCGGCAACGGTAAAAGATAGTATCCAACTGGCAGCCCAAGCTGGCTCGGAAGCTGGCGGTATGTCCGCTCAGCTTGGCGGAAATCGTTGTCATGCCCTGCTGAAGAGCCTGAACTTCATAGAGATATCCGCGTTTATCTTTGTGAATAAATTTCACTGGAAATGCTTTGGGGTTTGAACTGGTCACAACAGGAGGTTCCTCAGATTTTGCCAAGAACCGATAGGTTTGATCGACCTTTTTAAAGACATATTCCCGGGTGTCCAAAGTAATGCGGGAAGCCGCCCCATAATCTTTATAGGCAATATCAGTATCCACATTCCCGGAAATTCCGTTGACCCTGCCATTCTCAGAAGTTTGATGCAGTTCACACGGATAGCCCGGGTCATCGTTATAATGAGCCAGCCACAAATCATATGGCTTTAAACGGGGCATATCATATCGGTTGCGGATAAAATCCAAATTTGCATACACGCCAGCTTGGTAACCGGCCTGCTGGATTTCTTTCATAAAAGCAATGGCCACGTCGGTCAGCTTTTTTTTGTCCAATTTTCCAGCAAGCCGGTCGCTATCATATTCATAGTCAAAAAAAACCGGATAGGTCAGTTGATAGCTTTTGATCAAATCAATCGCACCCCGAGCTTCTTGCCGGGCTGCGGATTCTGTTCCTGCATAGCTAAAATGGTAAACGCCCACCTTCACTCCTGCGGCTGCCGCATTTCTCATATTCTCATGAAAATTTCGGTCGATCTGGCCTGGGTTTACCAGGGTATCCCCATATCCGGTACGGATAATAGCGAAACGCACCCCAGAATCTCTTACCTTTTTCCAGTCGATGATCCCCTGATGGGAACTGACATCAATTCCGCGAACGCTCATGAAATTTCTCCTTTCAAAATGTGTAGAACCTGCTAGACAGAGGAAATAGAATCTCGTGTTATCCTATGCTTGTACCGAAAAATCGGTCCCTTTTTTCCAGATTCTATGGAATGCCTATCCTTGAATTACCCGTCGAATCTTTCTTTCCTTTCCCAAAAACAGGAAAGAAAACACAATGATTTTGAAAAAAATAGAAAAATGCATTGACAAATTTTATTTTTTTGCTATAATTAATATTGCTGTTTAAACAGTCCATGCTGGTAAAAGTATTGTGGTATTGTGTAAAGGTAGCACAGCAGACTCTGACTCTGTTTGTCTGGGTTCGAATCCTAGTACCACAGCCAAATAGCTTGCCTCGGGGAAAAACCGAGGCAGTTTTTTCGAGGTGTGGCTCAGTTTGGTAGAGCGCTACGTTCGGGACGTAGAAGCCGCAGGTTCAAATCCTGTCACCTCGACCACATCGAAAAATCCTCAAACCTAGGCGTTATGCGGGTTTGAGGATTTTCTATTTTCTCTGAAAGTGCATTTTGGTCGTTGTTTGGTCGTCATTTATTTTAAATGTTTATTTTATGCTTTTTGTGGTGAAGTGGAAGGATGTTTGAAATTGCTTCGCGGCTTTTGCTTGGGAAGTCTGAAAAGTGTGGGAATAAATATTAAGTGTGGTGCTTGTCTGGCTATGGCCCAGTGACGATGATACGGTTTTTACATCTACACCGGAATTGATCAGCAAGGATGCGTTCAAGTGCCGAAAGCTATGAATGCCAAGAAAACGTAAATTGTTTTGTGTACAAAATTTTTGAGCCATTTGTATGGTGTTTCCGACCCCATTGGCGCACCATTCCATTTGGTGAACAACCGGTCTGTATTCTCCCATTGATCTCCGATCTGTAAACGCCTAAGATTTTGTTTTACTCGGTACCGGCGCAGAATGTCCATCACACTTTCTGGTAGCTTTAGGCTTCTTTGTGACCCTTTTGTTTTGGTGGTGTCAGTAAACATCCCTATTTCTTTTGTGTAAAGAGAGGAACGACATATGGTTATGATTTGGGAATTAAAATCAATATCCTTCCATTCTAGCCCTAGGATTTCTGCTTTTCGGAATCCCCCAAACATGGCCAATGCGAAAAATGCTTGAAATTCGAGCGGTTCTGTTTGCATACGATCCAGAAAGGTTTGTGCCTCTTTCAAAGTGTAGATTTCTTTTTCTTTCGGCTCCGCTTTTTGGATTTTTACCCTTCGGGCTGGATTATCTTTGATCATATCCATGCGCCCGGCATATTCAAACACAGAGGAAATAAAGGTTAGATAGTGTCCTTGTGTTTTGGGAGATAACCCGCCGCCGGTGTTTTTGTTGATGCCTGGTTCCGCTAAATTATGGATAAATGCTTGGATTTGTCGGGTGGTGATCTTATCCATCCGCAAGTGCCCGATTGCGGCGTACGTTCTTCTAAAGAGTGCATCAAAGCGATAGTTCGAATACGTAAATTTGGTTCCGCATACTTTTGGAACCACTCCTTTGCCAGCACCTCGAATTTTACATTTGCTACATCACCGCTAGAGAGACAACGTTCCTCAAATAGAACCTTTTGCCGTTCCAATTCTTTTTCAATCTGGCGTTGGGTCATACCTTCTTTTGGTGTCCATGTAAGGGTTTTCATAATTTGTTTTCCTGATGGAGTATATCCGCAAGAAACACGAATGCGATAGCTATCTCCACGTTTTTGAATGGTAGCCATGTTGTACCTCCTAAAAATGGGCGCAAAAAAGCAGCCCTCTTGTATTTCAGAGCTGCTTGTGATACAATCAAATTGCATGATGTACGTTGAGCAGCTCCCACGAGCGGTTTAACGGCGCCGCCTTTCTCCTGCGCCAACAGGGGAGGGGCGGTTTTTTATTGTATTAATATCGGGGGGAATTCGAGCGCTTAAAGCTTCAGGAAGCCTTCAAGGGCTTTTTTATTGGTGACATTTTTATACCCCTTTTATGGGCGGTTTATTTTAACATTTGTTTAATGGAATCCTGCAACACTTGGGAGAAATTGATACCACGTTCGATTGCTGCAGCATTGAGCCATGCTGGAAGTGTGACGGTTCGGTTTACAGATTTATTGACTTCCGCAAGCCGGATAGATGGCATATACACATGGACTAGTGTTACTTGTTCATTATTTTCTAGTACGATATCCTTTAAGCTACTGGGGGCTGGGATTTCCTCCCCTTCCGTTTCCAGGCACCACAGATGCCCGCCTAATGCTTCCTTCGCCATATCAAGGGCTTGTGCTTCTGTTTCGCCGCTTGTGGTGCATCCCGGAAGATCAGGAAAGGTTACCGCAATTTCATATCCATCCTCATACGTGAGAACTGCGGGATAACAATAATCGTTTGGTAATTTCATAGTTCATTCCTCCACTCAAAATTTTGATAGGGGAAAAGGCTTACCGAAAAGTAAGCCCGGATTGTTTTGCAATGTCCTTTAAGGTTTTTGGTGGGATATCCTTGCAAGGATGTTTCACTGTGACAAGTCCCTTTTTTATATGGTGCTTGAAGTGGTGATGGCTTCCGGTTACTCGGTATAAATACCATCCATCTGCATTTAGTAGTGCCATCACTTCCCGTGAAGAATAGCTTTTCATGTCATTTCCCCTCCTGACAATAATATAATAACAAATATTTTTATATTTGTCAAGAGGTTTTACAAATATTTTTATATTTGTTTTAGTTTAATCTAGGATAATTCCTAGGGATTTTCGAATACTCAATTTTCATTCTTTCTTACCTGCATGATCTCGTTCCATGGTTTGTTTAATGGCGCGATTTATGAATCCGTTTAAGAAGCATCGAATTGAATAGTAGAAACAATCTTTTCGATTTCTTGTTTCACTTGATCTGGTGTTAAATTTTTAGAAGCGTAGAGAATCCAGAATACTTCATTGGATGGTGATGCGAATAAAAATGAACTACCAAATTCAGCATCTTCTCCAGAATGATTGCCAATCTCAAGATATATTCCGTTGATTCCGTTAATGTTTACTTCATTCAATCCACTTAGGCTCATATTTTCGGACGATGTTGAGAGTTCACTCATAAAATCACGTTTAGCTTCTTCTAAGGACAATACAACCTATCAGGCGATTGAATTAATCACCGATCAATCTGGAGATTATAAAATGGATGTTGATGATCAAATATTCTGGGGAGATGTGCCGGTGGTGGCGTTTGAGAAGCCGGGAACAACTGCAATTTTTGAGCCAGCAATTACGTTGATTGATGCCTATGAGCAAATTTTAAACAATATCAACTCCATGACTCAGTATAACGATGATGCTAAGCTAAAACTGGTTGGTTACTCCTCAGAATCGGAAGCAGAGACGCCGGAGCGGATCAAGGAAGAAGAGAGAATTTTAAAATCCCATTGCATTTATGTTGGAGAGGATGGAGATGTTGATTGGCTACTCAAAAACATTGATTACAGCGGAATGTTGGACGTATTGAAATCCCTTCACACTCTAATTATGTTTTGTGTGGCTTCTCCAGATACGACGGATACTACCTTTTCAACCTCGGAAAGCTCACTAGCATTAAGGTTGAAAATGTTTCCGTTTGAATTAAAAGCGGCTGATACCAAAGCGATTTTTAAAAAAGGCTATTTGAGACAGATTGAAATTGAAACCAGACGTATCAATCTTAACAGGAAAAGAAGTTTCGATTTTACAAAGGTGGATGTGGAAATACCAGTGAATATTCCGTCCGATACGCAAAAATCCGTTGAAATGGCGGCGGCTATGAAAAATAGTGGGTTATTCAGTGATAAAACTTGTATTGCAAAAAGTGGAATAGACATTGACCCAGATCAAGAAATTATACAAAGAGATTTGGAGGCAGAGAATGATTATAATCAAGTTTTGAACCGATCAAATCAGGTGGAAACTATAGTTACAGAACGGGAGGAAATAAAATGAAAAAGAAAGTATTAATTGCGATTGGCCTTGGTTGTGTTTGTTTGTACACGATGATCAAACGAGCTAAAAGAAAACATAAGCCTAAAGGTTCAGAAGGCGCCATAGAGCTCAGTGAGGAAGATATTCAAAGAGTTACCCAAGAAGCGGCGAAGGATGCTGTCAAAGATTTGTTTCTGGAGCGGATTCGGAACGATTTAGGTTTGTAAGATGATGTTTATGGATGATTTGGAATACCAGAAATTCTATTGGGAGTTTGTGGACGAACAGGAAGACATTTTGCAGTCTTACATATACGGATTGGATATTTCCGATGTTGTCAATCAAGTGTTTCAAAGGTTTTCAGACGTTGATTTAAATTCCATGCTGTCAGTGCGGGAGGTTGCAAGACTCCACAAGCAAATCGAGATTTGGTTGAAAAATGGGTTGGATGAAAAATCCTTTCATTTGCTTCTAAAATATTTTGAGAATAAAAAACGAATACGGCAAAGAGAGAGCTTGTCTCTGTGGATTCTGGCGGCCTTGTGCATTTACTATCAACGGATTCTGCAAAAAAGTATGGGGTTGTTTTATCAAGCGGCCAGACACAATTACCAAGCTATCTGGAAAGCATCTGGATTTGGAAAGAAAGGCTACAGCCCGCCGGAACAGAAGGAAATAGAAGCCTTGATGAAAGATATCAACCCGGCTTTTGGAATGACGCTTACCCAGAGACTATGGGCGGATGCCCGATATTACCATGATGTTTTACTTTCGCGGTATCACACCTTGGTTTTAAACGGGAAGAGGTTTCACCCAGATTCTCCGGTTGATAAAAAAAGATTTGAGAAGATCGAGGATGTGTTGCTGAAACGTTCCAATAAAACCAAGGAGGAATCCAACGGACACCATGGGGTAATGGATAAACAAATGGCATTCATTATTGGTTACACGGTTTTAAAGGCGTTTGAGGATTCTGGCGTAGACAGATACCGGTTTATTGCGGTGATGGATGGACGAACGACAGACTCCTGCAAAAACCTGAACGGGAAAGTGTTTTCCATCTCAGAAGCCAAGCTTGGGGTAAATGTGCCGCCCATTGCAAACCCTCCCCATCCGTGCCGGAGCGTGATCCGGTCCGTGGAGGAACAAACATAGAAAGGAAGAAAATTATGAAACAATTAGTTCCTATGGATGAATATGGTGTTTTTGCTGATAGTAATGAAGTAGCAAGGGTAGACAGTTTGTCTATTGCCGGTTTTTTTGAAAAACGACATGACCATGTCTTGCGGGATATTGTAAAAATCACTGGCCCCAAATCTGGGTTGAGTGAAGATTTTATTAAAACCAATTTCGCTGAGAGTTTTTATCGGGATACGACAGGTAGAAAACTGCTCTGCTATCAGATGACACGGGATGGCTTTACCGTGTTGGTTATGGGTTATACAGGTGCAAAAGCAATGCGTTTTAAGGAATTATATATTAAGCGTTTCAACGAGATGGAACATGAAGATAAGAGAGAAGAAGAAATCATAGATTCACTTGGAAGAAAACAAACCGCTATTTTTATAAACGAGAGCGGCTTATATTCTTTGCTGTTTTCTATGCAACCACAAAAGGCAAATAATTATGGGCAGTCGAATGCGTACCCCATCGAAATTCAGGAAAGAATTGATAAACTACATAAATTTAAACGTTGGGTGACCTCGGAAGTACTGCCGGCCATCCGCAAGCATGGGTTCTATATGACTCCAGAAGTGGCAGAGCAATCCGAGGGATTCTTGAAAGCAAAAGCGCAGAAAGAACGGTCGGAGGCTATGCTGTTAAACGCCAAGGCCAGAATGCTGAAAACTCTGTGCAGTGTTGGAATTGGCGGTCAGCAGCTTTCGGATGTGTCCAAGCAGGTGTTGGGGATTAAGCTGGCCGAAGAAATCACCGGGGAGGACATGGGAAGATATCTTCCAGAATGTGAAGAAACCTATTCCGCTACACAGATAGGGAAAATGTTTGGTATTTCAGCCAGTAGGGTTAGGAGAATCGCCAATGCCAACGGTTTGAAAACCCCGGAATATGGGATTCGAGTGATGGACAAATCCAGACACAGCGGGAAAGAAGGGATCAGCTTCCGGTATAACCAGGCGGCAGTGGAACGCTTCCAGGAGATTTTACAGGATTTTGAAACGATGTGGTGAGTTTTTTGAAAAATTGCCTTGTGTTTTGCGGCGAAAAGTGATATAATAAAAAACGGTAACAATCGTTAAAAATGGATGGTTTTATTGCGACCAGTGTGGAAGGAAAGCTTTCCCAGTACAGCCGGATACCGTTTTGATTCATTACATGTTTCAGTGTAAGAATCCAAAATGCCCGCGGCGAGAACAGATTATAAGCTTGTTACCAGATTCAAAAACGAATACAAAGAGCCGATGAGCCGATCAATCACAAGACAAGCGTCTTGTGATTGATCGGCTCTTTTTTATTTTCATCGGAAAGAAAAGAGGGGTAAACGTGAAGAAGTTTCCACCTTACCAAATGAACCGGTCGGAAATTACCAGGTTGATTCAAAAGAAAATAACGGAAATTCCAGAGCTTGGCCCCAATCGGGTTTTGTTTGAGAATCCATCCAAAAAGGCTTCTTTTCCGGTTTGCGTGATCTATAACTTTCAGGCTAGGCCGCAGCTCTTTAAAGCTTCCTACGCTCTTTCGATTACAGTGGAAATCTGGTCGGAAGGATACTATGAAACGCAATCGCTCTATGACAAGGTAGCGCGGAAGCTATCGGAAATCAATTTTACAGAAGTTTCTATGACACCGCAGGGATATGTTTGTTGCATTCATTGTGGAGCTGGGTGAACACGGTTTTTTCGAGGATCAGAAAACCAAGGAGGAAATCAAAGATACCCTAATGAATTTGGGGCTTGATCAGGTGTTAGGGAATTTTAAAACCTTTTTCCAGGATATCTACAACCAGGTCAAGCAATATGATTTTGGTTCCGCCATAAAAACCGCCCTGCTCAATGGATTTGATTTGGCTATGTCTGCAATTAACCTAGGGCAAAAAATCGTATTCCCGATTGCAGTTTGCAGTGGCCTTGGATATCCCTGGCATTGTGTATGAAGGAACAGGCGATGAGGTATATAAAAATCAAATCGAGATTCAGAAAAAACGACTGGAAAGTGACAGACAGTTTCTGCAAGATTTGCAACAAGGAGTAGTCAACGCCACACCTGGTTTCGAACAAGCGAACGAAAACATGGGAACTGCCGGAGCGACCGGGTTAAAGGAAGGGTTACAGAATGGAAAACCAGCGATTGAAGAAGTATCTAAAAAAATCAGTGAGGCGTTAATCGCTGTTTTTGGAAAGCCAGCAGGAAAAACAGTGGCATTAGGAATGCAAACCTCTCTGAATCTGGCTTATGGATTGGAAAGCAAAGAATTTGAAGTACAAAACGCCGCTGCTAGCATCAGCAAAGCAGTGTTGGATGTTTTAGGGGCCACAGTAAAGCAAACAATAAACATAGGCGCGAATTTGGCAAATGGAATGAACAGCCAGAAATCCAAATTAAAAACTGTAGCCACAAACCTGGCCGCAACAGCAGCTACTGGTCTCCGATCTTCTGCAAGTTCTTCTGGCGGGGCTGAAACACAAACCATATCCAATGGAAGAACGAGGGTAGCGATTCCAAAGCTGGCTCAAGGCGGTGTGTTGAGCACACCTTCCATTGTAGAGGTAGGAGAATACATCGGAGCCAGAAGCAACCCAGAAATTGTAGCTCCCCAAAATATCATGTATGACACGGTTGTGGAAGCAAATCGCCCGATGGTTGTGGTAATCAACCAGATTGCGAACCGGATTATTCAAGCGATTCAGGAGAATAAAACGGAAGTCAACATTGGAGACGATCAGATTTACAGCAGTGCAAAAAAGGTGGAAATAAGTACAGCAAAATGACTGGCCTACCAGCATTTTAGGAGGTGGTTCTATGAGATTACCAGACTCAAACATTTGGAAGATCGACGGGGTTCCCATCCCGTCGCCGTCCTCTTTCAGCTTGCAATCCGAGCATTTACAATCATCGGGAGAAAGAACGACGGATGGGATTCTGCACAAAGAAACCATTCGGTATAACGTGGTGGCGGGAGCATCTTTTTCCTATCTAGAAAAATATACGGGAGAAACCGTTTTTTCGTACCAGCTAAGGCCCAGAACTTTGTATAAGATTATCGCCAATACCAACGAGCAGGGTTTTGTCATCAATCCCAAATATCTCTGCCACACAACCAATATTTTAACCCAGTCAACCCCAGCAACAGTTGCGGAGAAAGGCGGTAAGGCAAAATGAAAA
>JAAWSO010000006.1 GCA_022801595.1 Clostridiales bacterium
AAATTCCCGGAATCTTTGATTCCGTTGGCATTTCCAGGTTATTATACCACACCTGCGGTGAGCAAGTCGCGCACGCTCCCTCCGGTCGCCAAATTGCACGGGAACCCATGCGCCCAAATGCCCGCGCTGCAGGTTCACTGCGGATATTATACCATAAAAGCAGGACAATTACGAATGTTATTTCCTATATCCCCATCAATTTGTAAAAATAATTGTTCTTCCAAATTGCTCGACAGAATATGAGTTACATGAATGAAAAAATATGATATCATTTTACAAATTTAATTAATAGAGGTCATAGAATGAAAAATCTTATTAACAGTATCTGACTTGCAGTTAATTCAGAAAATTATTATGTTTCCCTATTCATTGCACTATCATTGCCAGACATATGTGGAAAAATAGAAAATCCCAAGGAGGGATCGCAAAGTAGAGATAAAAAGTGGATTTCTGAGAATTTAATTGATTTTGAATCTATGGTTTATGGACATAAATTAATGCCATATCAACAATTATGTCCGTCTGACTTATATGCGCTTCGTTGCGCTGTATTGTATCAAAGAAACTTAAACATCAATGGCCAAAAAGCGAAACAAAGAGTGGAAGGGTTCAAACTAATTGACCATAGCGAGAATGATATTCACTGTAATATCATCGATAGTCAAATGCAATTTGATATAAAACATTTTTGTTTGGATATGGCGCAATGTGTAGAAAATTGGAATCAATCAAATCATCAAATTGGTTTAACGATTTATAGTGGATCAGAAATTTTTATATCATTTCAGCAATATAAAAAACGGAATGCCATACGTAAATAGCATTCCGTTTCTTTCCTTTAAATATCTTTTTTGATCTTGTCCAGCGCACCCTTTTCCAGCCGGGAGACTTGGGCCTGGGAAATCCCGATTTCGCTTGCTACTTCCATTTGGGTTTTTCCTTGGAAGAACCGCATGGACATGATTTTCTTTTCCCGGTCGCTCAAATCGTTGATCGCTTCCTTCAAAGCGATTTCATCCAGCCAATTTTTATCGTCGTTGTTGTCGCCGACTTGATCCATTACATAAATCGTATCGCCGCCGTCGGAGAACACTGGTTCATACAACGAAACCGGTTCTACAATGGATTCCAGCGCCAGCACCACGTCTTCCCGTTTGATGCCCAGGCCTTTGGCAATTTCATCCACGGAAGGCTCCTTGCCGTTGAGAGAGGTGAGTCGTTCTTTTTCTTGCATCGCCCGGTAGGCGGTGTCCCGCATGGAGCGGCTGACGCGGATGGAGTTGTTATCCCGTAGGTAGCGGCGGATTTCTCCGATAATCATGGGCACGCCGTAGGTAGAAAATTTCACCATTTGGTTGATATCAAAATGGTCAATTGCCTTAATCAGACCAATACAGCCGACTTGAAACAGGTCGTCCAGGTTTTCCCCACGATTGGTGAAGCGCTGGATCACGCTGAGCACCAACCGCAGATTACCGCTGATCAGCTCTTCCCGTGCGGCCATGTCCCCTTCCTTAACCCGCTTGAGAAGTTCGGTTTTTTCTTTTTCCGTAAGCACCTTAAGCTTGGATGTGTTTACTCCGCAAATTTCAACTTTATTATATTGCAATTTTACGACTCCTCCTTACTTGGTCACAGTACCATTATTGCCCGGAGGAGCAAGGAACATTCACCCTCGACATTCTTTCCCAAATTCTTCCTGAAACAAAGGTTTTCCCGGATGAACCTGGGCTTTGGAACCAAGAAGCCAGTGGTATTTCTCATTGGCAAAGCATAGTTTTTATGGTATCATAACCTCGAAACGCCAGCGGAATTGAAGATTCCGGGGGTTTTTGAGAACATGGAATCATAAAAAGAGCTGCACTCTCAAGGCGATGCCGTTTTTGCGCGCTGCGCAAGCTTTTTATGCTATCCTATCCGCCGTGAGACGGTAACCCATGCATTTCCGCATGGCCAGTATCTGCCTAGTTCGGCGGCGGGAGGGAGCGTACACGACTTGCTTGCTGCAGGTGTGGTCATAACCTGGAAATGAGGGCGGAATCAAAAATTCCGGGAATTTTGCAGAACTTTCGTCACAAAAAGGAGCGTTTTTGCATGGAGGAAAATCATTGGCTAAAAGAACATAGCCCATACCGACGGCATTGGAGCAAAAAGCAGCAGTTTTCCCATTACGTGTGTTGTGGAATGAGTCCAGAATCCACAACGCTTCAGCTCCGGCACGATTATCCCAAAACTAGGGAAGACGTATGGTTTCCACTGTATAGATGCAAGAGGTGTGGAAGCTGGTATATTTTCTTGGACGGAAAAGGGAAACGGCTGGATTCCTTGTTGAAATATCAGATACGGGAAGCACAGGGGAAAGAGGAACCGAAATAAGCGGATTTTTCCCTTGATTTTCTATAGAATTTCCGGTATGCTTTAAAGACAATAAACAGGGGAGCGGGGACGCTATGGACAAGCAACAGACCGGAAAAACATCAAAAAAATGGAAGATCCTTTTGTTCGCGCTGGGCTTTGGGGTTGTGCTGGGAGGATTGCTGACTGCTTGGATTTTGATTTCCAACACCAAAACCAGCAATTCCGTTGCCAAGGTGTATCAACATGGAACGGAGATTTATGCCGTGGATGTGAGCAAAGTGGACAAGGCATATACTTATGAGGTGAAGGGGAGCCATGGGGAGCGAAATGTGGTGTTGATCGAGCCGGGCAAGATTTCGATTTCGGAAGCTAGCTGTCCGGATCAAGTATGCGTTCACACCGGGGCAATTGAAGCGGGAACCCTCTTGCCGATTGTATGTCTTCCCAACAAGGTGGAGATCAAAATGGAAGGCAGTCTAAATTAGGAGCCGTTTATGCGTAATATAAAGAAAATGGTGCTGTCCGCTATGATGACCGCCAATGCCTTGACCATCTTTGTCCTGGAAGCGCAGCTGCCGCCTTTGGCTCCGATTCCTGGAATCAAATTAGGGCTTGCCAATGTAGTTACGCTGGCGACCATTTTGCTGTTGGGTAATAAGGCGGGAATCGCGGTTCACATCCTGCGGATTTTTCTAGGAACCCTGTTCACCGGACAGGCGGTTTCCTTTCTATACAGCATGTCCGGCGGGATATGTTGCCTGCTGGTTATGTTGCTGACTGTCCGATTGTTTGGGAAAAATTTGATCTGGCTGGTGAGCATGCTTGCGGCCATCGCCCACATTGGCGGGCAGTTGGTTGTTGCCATGTGGGTGCTGGAGACGGTCAGTATTGTATTGTATTTGCCGATTCTATTGTTCAGCAGTATTTTGACTGGTTTTTTTACCGGAATGTGCGTCCAAATCATCATCAAACGGTACCCTAGCATTCTCCGTATGAATTTTTGACCGTTATGAAAGATAAATTTCTAGTTTTTCCATAAAGGGTTCTTGCGTATTCTTGGGCTCTCCTGGAAATGAGATCATGTTTGAAAAGGAGGAAGAGGCATGGTTCCCAAACAGAAACTGGCGTGGATTCTGGCATTTTTACCTTTACTGGCGATTCCGATCCGCCTCCTGTTTCTCTATCCTCCCTTCCAACCGGCCCAACCCATTGCCCAGGTATTGGATTTGCCGGAGAGTGAGCTGGTATCGGTGGATGCCGTTTGTTTCGATACGTTGCGGTCCACTGACCCGGAACAAGTAAAACAATGGGAAATTTTCCTGTGCAAGGAAGAAAATAAAATCCTATTGGTTTCGGAGTCGGGAGCGGCAAGGAAAGGATGGGGGCAAATCCGCTTGAATTTTGCGGATGGGAGCGATCCGTATATCAACGATTGGGCCAATCCAGAGATCGGGAAATATTCTTATCGTTTTGTGGAGGAATCTAAGAAGCAAGAGGCGATTCAGTTATTTTTGGATACCTTCGCCAAAAAGGAGGTTGTGGAATGAAAAAATATAAGGCGCAAATGGTCACTTTCGTTTGTGTGGTTCTTTTCACAATTCTGGTTCTGCTTGGAATTTGGATTTGGTCGATGAACCATGTAGGATTAGGACCATCCCCAGAAGTTTACAATATGAATGCAAATTATAATTTAGTTATTTACGATTAATAAAGAGCAAACAAGAAAAAAGCCTCCTGTTTTCAATATGAAACAGGAGGCTTTTTTCTTAATGTATTCATGAAGTTTTATTTGCAAAACTTATCAAGATAGGTGTCAATACAGGTGCGGATGATTTGCAAAGCATCTTCCCGACCGCTGACTTCCTCAATGGCAGTAACCTTATGTTCTAGTTCTTTGTAAACAGAGAAGAAGTGAGACATTTCATTGAAGATGTGGGGAGGAAGCTCGCTGATGTCCTGAAAGGTGTTGTAGGTTGGGTCGTTGAATGGAATCGCGATAATTTTCTCATCCTTTTCGCCGCCGTCCACCATGCGGATTACACCGATGGGATAGCAACGGATCAAAGAAAGAGGCAGAATGTCCTCAGAACAGAGAACCAGCACATCCAATGGATCGCCGTCATCGGCGAAGGTACGAGGGATAAAACCGTAGTTGGCAGGATAGTGGGTGGAAGTATGGAGAACACGATCCATCATCAACATGCCGGTCTCTTTGTCTAACTCATACTTTGCTTTTCCGCCTTTGGTGATCTCGATAACAGCAAAGAAATCATCATCCTTAATACGCTTTGGCGAAATATCATGCCAAATATTCATCATAGTAGATTACCTCCAAAATTTTATGGATTTTATATTTGTAAATTTCATTTTATCACATTTTTTTATCATCATCAACTAATTTTATGGAAAGAATGAATTTGTTGCGAATTGCTTGCAAAAAAGTTGCATCCCGCTCATACAATCCTAAAGGACCCATAAAATCCAAAGAGCAGGGTAGGGAGGTGTGATGGATGAACTGTCGGATCATTGACCTGCGTAATAAAGAAGTCATCAACGTTAACGACGGCACCCGGCTGGGCTGTGTGTGCGATGTGGAAATCAACACGGAGGACGCGAAGCTCATGTCGGTGATTATTTACGGCCGTCCTCGTTTTTTTGGCCTGTTTGGCAAGGAGGAGGATGTGGTGATCCCGTGGGATATGGTGCAAACCATTGGGGATGACACGATTTTAGTGCGGTATATTGCCCCGATTTCAAAGTCAAAAAACAACAATCCCTTCAGCAAGTTTTTCAATAGTTAGAAGAAAGTTTGGGAGAAATTAGCAAGTTTGTATAAAATACATAAAAAATGCTAAAATACTTGTAATATCAGATCGCCTGTGATATAATTGTACCGCTAAAACACACGCTTTGGTAAATGACGGTTTGGTGTCCTGGATATTTTCAGGATTTTCCGCCCTGGCCAAAGCGGAGGAAAAACCAAGGAGGAAAAGAAAATGGCAGTAGTATCTATGAAACAACTTTTGGAGGCTGGCGTACACTTTGGCCACCAAACAAGAAGATGGAATCCCAAAATGGCAAAGTATATCTTCACCGAACGCAATGGCATTTACATCATTGACCTGCAAAAAACCGTTAAGAAGCTGGAAGAGGCTTATAACTTTGTCCGTGACATTTCGGTTGAGGGCAAGCCGGTATTGTTTGTTGGCACCAAGAAACAAGCTCAGGATTCCGTGAAGGAAGAAGCGCAACGGGCGGGCGCATACTACGTAAACGCCCGCTGGTTGGGCGGCATGATGACAAACTTTACCACTATCCGCCGCAGAATTGACCGTCTGGGCCAACTCAAGGCAATGGAAGAGGACGGTACTTTTGAGCTCCTTCCAAAGAAGGAAGTCATCAAGCTCCGTTTGGAGATTGAGAAGCTTGAGAAATTCTTGGGCGGCATCAAAGAGATGAGACAATTGCCAGGCGCGCTCTTCATCGTGGATCCACGCAAGGAGAGAATCGCAGTTGCTGAGGCAAAGAAGCTGGGGATTCCGATTGTTGCAATTGTAGACACCAACTGTGACCCAGATGAGATTGATTATGTCATCCCAGGTAACGACGACGCGATCCGGGCTGTGAAATTGATTTCCGGCACTATGGCGAACGCAATCATCGAAGGCAGAGAAGGCCAGATGGGCGCGGCTGCAGAGGAAGAAGCTGCGGCGGAGAAGGATGCGGAATAATTTTTGACCGATAAAGTAACGGCGGTTTTACCGATTGATAAAGTACTCGTCCTACCAGACGGGTATTTTTTTCAGAAACGATGAATGTAATAAAAAGAAGCGGAGGAATAAAAATGGCTTTTACAGCGAAAGACGTTGCAGCGCTTCGCGAGAAGACTGGCTGCGGAATGATGGATTGCAAAAAGGCACTGACTGTTGCGGATGGCAACATGGATGCAGCGATTGATTTCCTGAGAGAAAAGGGCTTGGCAGCAGCTGCTAAGAAGTCCGGCCGTATTGCAGCGGAGGGCGTGGCTTATGCTTGCACCAACGAGGCTGGCAATGTAGGCGTTGTGGTTGAGATCAATGCTGAGACTGACTTTGTGGCAAAGAACGACGAGTTCGTAAACTTTGTTAACACGGTTGCAAAAACGATTATTGAGTGTGCGCCGACAGATGTGGACGCTTTGATGGAATGCAAGGCAGTTGGTGCCGAGCAAACCATTGCTGAGTTGCTTCAGGAGAAAATCCTGACCATTGGCGAGAATATCAAGATTCGTCGTTTTAGCCGCAAAGAAGGCGTGGTTGTTACTTACAACCACGGTGCAGGCAGAATGGGTGTTCTGGTAGACTTTGAGGCTCCTGCAGAGGTTGCCGCAAAGCCAGAATTCAGCGCATATGCAAAGGATATTGCCATGCAGGTCGCAGCTATCGTTCCAAACTACGTTTGCCCAGACGAAGTGCCGGCAAATGTTGTGGAACATGAGAAAAAGATTCTCACCGAACAAATCATCAACGACGGCAAACCAGCAAATATTGCTGAGAAGATTGTGGCCGGCAGACTGCAAAAGTTCTTCAAGGAAATTTGCTTGACCGAGCAGCCATTCGTAAAGGATGGCGATCTCTCTGTGAAACAATACACTGAGAAGGTATCCAAAGAGCTGGGCGGCGACATCAAAATCCTGAGCTTTACCCGTTTTGAAAAGGGCGAGGGCCTGGAGAAAAAGGAAGACAACTTTGCTGATGAAGTTGCAAACATGGTAAAATAAACACGCAAGGGAGACGACACGTGCAAGAATGCTTTTTATCAGAGAAAGGCAACGTGCGCAACGCGCTCACTGTAGGTGTGGAATCAGTTGTTTTTATTGCGAGATACGAGAACGAAAAAGAATGGGTTTGTCCGTAAGGGCAGGCCCATTTTTGTATTTTCTCTAGAAAATCAAGATTTCTTTGGAAACAAGGAACCAGGAAATCGGACGGCAGACAAGAGAATCCGGTGGGATCGGGGAAAGTAATATATTCGCTTCTCGCCAAATTTGTTGCTAAATTATAAATTTGTCAAATCTAACCAAACAATCGACAGAGAAACGCTTTACTTTACAGCGGGTATATTGTAAAATAAGAAAGGTTGCTGGTGTTTTCATCCAGGAACCTGATATTTTATAATCGAGGTGTTTTCGTTGCAGCCAAAATATAAGAGAGTACTGCTGAAGCTGAGCGGGGAATCGCTGGCCGGTGAACAATCCCATGGCATCGACTTTGATACGGTACAGAAAATTTGTGAACCCATCAAGGCTTGTGTGGATATGGGGGTTGAGATTGGCATTGTAGTAGGCGGCGGTAATTTCTGGCGTGGCCGGAGCAGCGGTACCATGGATCGTACCCGCGCCGACCATATGGGGATGTTGGCTACGGTTATCAATGCTTTAGGCGTTGCCGAAGCGTTGGAACAGCTTGGCGTAACCTGCCGGGTACAGACCGCAATGGCGATGCCCCAAATCTCCGAACTATATGTCCGCAATAAAGCTGTCCGCCATTTGGAGAAGGGACGGGTAACAATTTTTGGTTGCGGTACCGGAAACCCGTTTTTTTCTACGGATACGGCAGCCGCGTTGCGTGCAGCGGAAATTAACGCGGATATTATCCTAAAAGCGACCATGGTAGATGGCGTATATGACAGCGATCCGAAGAAAAATCCCGATGCTGTCAAGTACGATACGCTGTCCTTTTTGGAAGTACTCAACAAAAACCTACAGGTGATGGACAGCACTGCCGCTTCCTTGTGTAAGGACAACGATATTAAACTGCTGGTATTCAGTATCGACCAGCCAGAAAACATTACTAGAGCGATTTGCGGAGAAAATGTAGGAACTTTGGTTCAATAAAGGAATTTTTTAATTTGGAAAAACATAGAGAATAAGGTGGTTTTAATTATGAAACAGGTATTGGCACATGCAGAAGAAAAGATGAAGAAAACCATGGGCGTGTTGACGGATGAGTATGCCGCAGTACGGGCGGGCCGGGCAAATCCAGCTGTTTTGGATAAAATCATGGTGGATTACTATGGTTCTCCCACCGCCATCAATCAATTGGCGGCGGTAGCTGTGTCGGAGGCAAGAGTGTTGACCATCCAGCCTTGGGATGCTTCTGCCTGCCACGCCATTGAAAAGGCAATCCAAACCTCTGATTTGGGCATTAACCCACAGAGCGATGGTAAGATCATCCGTTTGACATTCCCACAGCTGACGGAGGAAAGAAGACGGGAGTTGGCAAAGGAGATCAGTAAAATGGCGGAAAACGCCAAGGTAGCCATCCGCTCCATCCGCCGGGACGCCATTGATAAACTCAAGACTATGAAGAAAAATTCCGAGCTGACCGAGGATGATTTGAAGGATGCGGAAAAGAGAGCCCAGGATCTGACCGATAAATATTGCAAGGAAGCGGATCAGCTCTTTGCGAAAAAAGAGAAGGAAATTATGGAAATATAAAAAGGCGGAAGTGGAATGAAATCGACTGCGCAAAATAATTCCTCCCAGGAAGGGCAGCGGGTGTTACCCCGGCACCTGGGGATTATTATGGATGGCAATGGGCGGTGGGCGAAAAAACGCGGCTTGCCTCGTTCCATGGGACACCGGGCTGGAGCGGCGAATTTTAAAAAGATCATCCGCTACTGCAATTCCATTGGGATCGAGTGCCTGACTATGTATGCTTTTTCCACCGAGAATTGGAAGCGCCCCAAGGAAGAGGTAGGGGCTCTTATGGTTCTCTTCAAACAGTATTTAAAGGATGCCCTCAAAGAATTTTTGAAGGAAAATGTTCAGGTACGTTTTATTGGAGATTCCTCAGTATTTGACGAAGGCCTGCAAACGCTGATCCGAAAAAATGAAGAATTAGGCCGGACCAAAAACGGCATGATTTTAAACATTGCCATGAACTATGGCGGCCGCGCTGAGATTGTTCAGGCAGCTCGGTCTTTGGCGAAGCAAGTTCAGGCCGGAACGCGGAAACCAGAGGAGATTACTGAGGAAGCGTTATCCCAGCAACTTTATACCGCCGGTCAGCCGGATCTGGATTTGGTGATCCGTCCTAGCGGCGAATATCGCATTTCAAATTTTATGCTATGGCAGTCGGCCTATGCGGAATATATTGTCATGGATATCCTCTGGCCAGACTTTACCCCCGAAAATCTAGAATGGGCTTTGGATGAATATGCAAACCGGAACAGGCGTTTTGGAGGAGTATAAGAGTAATGGGAAAACGAATTGTATCAGGAGCCATCCTGATGTCTATTTTGGGAGCAGTGGTTTTGCTCAATCTGTTTTTTCCTTATGGGATGAACCTGGTGGTTGGGGCTCTGTGCGCTTGGGCAGTTTATGAAATTACCAATGCCATGGGGCTTGCCAAACGGTGGGAGATTTTGCTGCCGGGAATGGGCTTTGCATTGGCGCTTCCTCTTGTCACTTCTTGGGCGATCAGTTGGTACTTAATCGGGGCTTGTTATCTGCTGTATATGTTGACTTTTTTCGGTCTGATGCTCTTTCATCATGAGAGGCTGTCATTTGCGGAAACCGCGGCTACGTTTGCCATGACGCTGCTTATTGTTTCCGCGATGAACTGTCTGGTTTATATCCGGGATTTTGCTGGCCAGCATGCGGCGTTTTATGTGTATATGACTATCTGCGCGTCCTGGGTGTCGGATGCGGGAGCCTATTTTGCCGGAAGTTTTTGGGGCAAACATAAGCTTTGTCCCAAACTTAGCCCCAAGAAAACCATTGAAGGCGTCTTTGGCGGTTTTTTCTTAAATATTTTAGCGATGATTGTATTTGGCGTCAGCTACAATTATATTTTCTATGGCGGCGCGTTGCACATGTCTTATTTATCTCTGGTACTCATCGGTTTGATTACGACGGTCATTTCCATTTTGGGCGATTTGTCGTTTTCATTTATCAAACGTACCCGAGGTATCAAAGATTATGGCACGATTATTCCCGGTCACGGTGGTATTTTAGACCGGTTTGACAGTGTCGTGTTTGTGGCTCCGTTTGTATACTTTTTCGTGCAGCTTCTCCCGATGATCGTGCCATCTATGGGCTTTTTCTGGTGATCCGGGGGAAAAGTTTCTGTCAAAATCTCCTTTGGAAGGGAAATAAAACGATAGACTGGTGAATAATAATGGAAAAGAACCTTTCAATTTTAGGCTCCACCGGTTCCATTGGATGTCAGGCTCTGGAGGTCGCCCGGAATTTAGGGCTGACCGTTTCAGGGTTGGCGGCCCACAACAATATTGGTCTATTGGAAACGCAAATACGAGAGTTTCGACCGCAAGCAGTTGCGGTCTTTGATGTCCACGCAGCTAAGGAGCTGAAACTCTCGGTTTCTGATTTACCAGTCAAAGTGCTTGCGGGAATCGATGGTCTATGTGAAATTGCATCCCTGCCCCAGGCAGATTTGATTCTGAATTCCGTGGTGGGAATGGTGGGGCTTAAGCCTACTTTGGCTGCGATTCAGGCAAAAAAAAATATAGCCTTGGCCAATAAAGAAACCCTGGTAGCCGGCGGCGCTCTTGTTATGGAAGCAGCGAAACGCCAAGGTGTTTCTATCTTACCGGTAGACAGCGAGCATTCCGCAATTTTCCAATGCATCCAAGGATGCCAGGATTTGCAGGAGCTCCGCCGGATAATCCTGACGGCCTCCGGCGGCCCTTTTTTTGGAAAGAAAAGGGCCGAACTGGAAAACGTCACCGTGGAACAAGCGTTGAAGCATCCTAATTGGGATATGGGGACGAAAGTGACCATTGATTCGGCAACTATGATGAATAAGGGGCTGGAGGTCATTGAGGCAGCTTGGCTGTTCGATTTGCCAGCCGAGCAGATTGATGTAGTGGTTCACCGGGAGAGCATCGTCCATTCCTTGGTGGAATTTACGGATTATTCTGTTCTGGCGCAGCTTGGGGTGCCAGATATGAAGGTACCCATTCAGTATGCTATTACCCATCCAAACCGGGCGCCGTCACCTAGTCATCCTTTGAATTTGGCTGGGTGCCAGAACTTGAGCTTTTATGAGCCAGATCTGGAAACATTTATCTGCTTAGCTGCATGCCAGAAGGCATTGAAGCGGGGCGGTTTGGCCCCTACCGCCGCAAATGGCGCCAATGAAGCGGCGGTAGCTCTGTTTTTACAGCATAAAATTGGTTTTTTAGAAATCGGTGGTTTGGTGATGGATGCTATGCTAGCCCAAAAAACGGTTTCGGAGACGATCACCCTAGAGCAAATCTTGGAAGCCGACCGTGCGGCTCGGGAGTTTGTGCAGGATTCGGTGAGGCATAGGGCATAGGAATTCCAATTTTAGCTGCATTGTTCGGATGGGTCCAAAAGGAAAGAGGTGTTTTTCATTACAACGGTTTTGCTTATTGTCATCGCGGTATTGTTGTTTTGTTTGATTATTTTCATCCACGAGCTCGGACACTTTCTCACTGCCAAATTGTGTGGGATTAAGGTCAATGAGTTTGCCATTGGAATGGGGCCAAGGCTGCTGAAGTTTGGGAAAAAAGAAACGGTATATTCCCTGCGCGCCTTTCCCATTGGTGGCTTTTGCGCCATGGAAGGGGAGGATCAGTCCAGCGACAATCCACGGGCATTCGGCAACAAACCAGTATGGAAGCGGATCCTTGTGGTTGCGGCCGGAGGGATCATGAATATTCTTTTGGGCTTTGTTCTAATGTTTATCTGTTTGGTTCAACAGCCTTATTATCCCTCCACGACCATCAACGGTTTCCGGGAAAATTCCGCATTGGAGGAAGCAGGAGTTCAAGTAGGCGATTCGTTCCATTCCATTGATGGGTACCGCATTTATACCTTACAGGATATCACGTTTGCGCTAGCGACCTGTGACCCTGCATCCGTTGATTTTGTTATGACACGCAACGGCGAAAAGGTAACTTTATCGGATGTCTCATTGCACAGCCATCTTGATGGAGATCGGGTGGCGGTGACTTACGATTTTACCGTGCAGGCGATTCCAAAAACTTTTGGAAGTCTCATGTCCCAAACCTTTTCGACGACGGTTGCCAATGTACGTTCGGTCTGGGGAAGCTTAGTTGGGATTATTACGGGAAGAATTCCCATCAACAGTTTAGCTGGACCAGTGGGAACCGCTTCGGCTGTGTCTCAGGCGGCGTCTTCCGGGCTGAGTTCCGGCTTTGGCGCGGCGGTCAACAACATCCTTTTGGTCATGATTATCATTACCGTGAATCTGGGGATCGTCAATTTGCTGCCTCTGCCGGCCTTGGACGGCGGACGTTTGGTATTCCTAATCATCGAAGGAATCCGGCGTAAGCCTATTAATCCCAAATATGAAGGATGGATCCACGCCGCTGGTTTTGCCTTGTTAATTGGATTTATGATCTTGATCAGCATTAAGGATATCATTGGATTATTTTAACGATTCTTAATAAGTAAGCAATTTCCAACCATGTTTTGAAAAATATGGTTGGTTTTCTTTTTTCTGCCAAGAATAAGAAAAAGGGAAGTAGAAAATTGCCTGAACTGTATTTTTATGGTACAATAACACACAAAGGCAACCATGCGGGCAATTGTATGTTTTCCAAAAGAATGGTAGAGTACACAAGGGTTGATTGAGAGGATAAAGGATGGTGACGGTAGTATGGAACGCAGAAAAACCAAAATGATCTGCGCAGGAAATTTAAACATCGGCGGAGGGGCTGTGATCAGCGTCCAGTCCATGCTCAACGTTCCAGCAGAAGATGTGGAAGGCAATGTGAAACAGGCGGTCAGACTGGAGCAGGCCGGCTGCCAAATGGTTCGGGTAGCGATTCCCAATCAGCAAGCGGTGCATTTGATTCCCGCCATCAAAAAGGAAGTGGGAATCCCTCTGGTTGCGGATATCCATTTTGATTACCGGTTGGCGCTGGAGTCCATTGAGGCTGGCATTGATAAAATCCGGATTAATCCCGGCAATATTGGGGACAAAGACCGGGTAAAGGCTGTGGCTGATGCCTGCCGTCTGCATAAGATCCCCATTCGGATTGGGGTGAATTCCGGTTCCTTGGAGAAAGAACTGCTGGCTAAATATGGCCATCCTACTCCACAAGCTTTGTGTGAAAGCGCTTTATACCATGCTTCGTTATTGGAACAGTTTGATTTTGATGATATCGTGCTGTCCATCAAATCTTCCGATGTGGATATGATGATTCAGGCATACGAATATACGGCGGAGCAGTGTTCCTATCCATTGCATTTAGGTGTGACCGAGGCAGGTACGGAGCGGATGGGCTTGATTAAATCCGCCATTGGAATCGGCTCCCTGCTGCAAAGGGGAATTGGGGATACCATTCGGGTTTCCCTGACCGCAGACCCAGTACGGGAAATTGACGCTGGATTTGATATTTTGAAGGCGCTGAACCTGCATACCGGTGGTGTGCAGCTCGTTTCCTGTCCGACCTGCGGGCGGACAAAAATTGATCTTATCGCCATTGCCAATGAGGTGGAACAGCGGCTGCGTTCCTGCAAAAAAGCGATCAAGGTGGCTGTGATGGGTTGCGTGGTCAATGGGCCAGGAGAAGCGCGGGAAGCGGATATTGGCATTGCTGGCGGCGATGGCGTTGGACTGCTGTTCAAAAAAGGCGAAGTGATTCGAAAGGTGCCAGAGGAAGAATTGATCTCCGCATTATTGGAAGAGATTGACCGGTTGTAACATGGTGATTTTGGTGAAAGAGTGAGGAAGTAGGATTGTTGAATAAGTTTGGAGAAATTTTAAAAGATTACTTAGATTTTTCCGCCTTGCCCAAGCATGTGCAGGATGGTACGGTATGCTCCCTGGAAATTGATCTGGAACACCGTGCTCTTTTGGTTGAAGTTGAGTTTGCAGATTTGGTCCAGCGGGAGATGTTATTCCGCATGGAACAAGAGTTGGCCAGATCCCTGCTCCGACTCCGAGTGGGAAATACACGGATTGCTCCTCGTTTTCCCCAAGAGAGATTCACTATGGATTATTACCCGGATCTGGTGCAGGAGCTGAAACGGCGGGACGCTAGTTTAAATGGTTTCCTAAAGGATTCCCAAGCGGTTCTGGAAGGAGAGAGGCTGTCCATTACCCTCAGTCATGGCGGCTATGAAGCCCTGTCCTCCCGGCATGTTGATCGGGAATTGGCCCGGTTAATTCGGGAGGAGTTTAACTATTCGGTGGAGGTGACGTTTGGCGGCACCTTGACCATCGAGAGCGACAGCTCCGAGTACATAGAGAAGCGGAAAATCGAAGAAGAGAAAATTCGCCGTCAGTCTTTGGTGGATGACGTAGAGGCCTATGAAGAAAGTATGGAGCGGCAAGGTGTGGTGCGAACGACCCAGGTGCGGGACCGGAATCATTTGCTGCCAATGTATATTCCTGAAACCGTGCGGGAGCTTTATGGGCGAAGCACCAAAGCCAAACCGCTTCCCATACAAAAGGTAACGCCGGATGCGGGAAGCGTCACCATTTGGGGTGAGATTTTCGCATTGGATTCCAAATTGACCCGGGACAAAAGCAAAAAGATTTACAACATTCAAATTACGGACTACACCGGCTCCATGTCTTTAAAACTGATTGACGACGTGAGCCAATGCCGTGGGTTGGATACTCTGAAAATAGGAAAGACTATTCTAGCTAGGGGGGAAATTGATTACGATAAATATGACCGGGAAAACGTACTGCGGGTGCGTGGGCTTGCCACTGCCGAGCAGATCAAGGTGGTGGATCAGGCGGCGACCAAGCGGGTGGAGCTTCATTTGCACACCAACATGTCCAGTATGGACGGTATGACCCCGGCTGGTGATTTGATCGCCAGAGCCCAAGAATGGGGACATCCAGCGATTGCGATCACCGATCACGGTGTGGCCCAGGCTTTCCCGGATGCCATGAACGCGGTCAATAAGATTCGCAAAAATGGGGGTGACATCAAGGTTATTTACGGCGTGGAGGCCTATTTTGTCAATGACATGGTTCCAGCGGTAACTGGGGAATCCAATCATATGCTTTCCGATATCTTTATTTCCTTTGATATCGAAACCACTGGATTAAGCCCCAACAAAGACCGGATCACGGAAATTGGCGCGGTTCGGCTGAAAAATGGGGAAATCATTGAGCGTTTTAATACCTTTGTCAATCCAGAAATGAAGATACCGCCCAAAATTACGGAGCTGACTGGGATTACCGATCAAATGGTAGCAGACGCACCGTCAGAAGAAGAAGCGATCCGTGCGTTCTATCAGTTCTGCGGGGAAGATGCGGTGCTGGTAGCTCACAATGCGGAGTTTGACACTTCCTTTATCCGAATAGCCGCTCAACGCCATGGTATGGATTTTCCTTATGCCTATATTGACAGCTTACCCATGTGCCGTTCTATGCTGAAGGATATTAAAAACTGTAAGCTGGACACGGTTGCCAAATATTTGAAGCTGGATCCTTTCAACCACCATCGGGCCAGCGATGACGCCACTGTGTTGGCGAAAATTTTCGCCGTTTTATTGACCCGTTTAAAAGAAGATACAGGAATTCAAAGCGTCATGGAAATCAATACCGCTTTGACCGGCGGTGATGTGAAAAAGATTCGCCCGTATCACCAGATTATTTTGGTCAAAAATGCGGTGGGACTAAAAAATCTTTATAAATTAATTTCCTTTTCCCATTTGGATTATTTTTATAAAACTCCCCGGATTCCTAAAAGCGTTTTGATGGACTATCGGGAGGGATTGCTCGTTGGCAGCGCGTGCGAATCAGGCGAACTGTTCCGGGCAGTTTTCAGTGGACAGCCTTGGAATGTTCTATGTGAAATCGCCAGCTTTTATGATTACCTGGAAATTCAGCCATTGGGCAACAATGAATTTATGATCCGTAATGGAATGGTACCAGATGAGGAAAAATTAAAAGAATTTAACCGTACCATTGTTAAGCTGGGTGAGGCTTTGCATAAACCCGTAGTCGCGACTGGTGACGTTCACTTCCTGGATCCCAAAGACGGTGATTACCGAAAAATTCTCATGGCAGGCCAGGGGTTTGGGGATGCCGACCAGCAAGCGCCGCTGTACCTGCGTACCACGGCGGAAATGCTGGAAGAGTTCGCGTATTTGGGCCAGGAAAAAGCTTATGAAGTGGTGGTAGAAAATCCCAACAAGATTGCAGATATGGTGGAGGACATTAGTCCAATTCCTCCGGGCGTGTTCCCGCCGTTTATTGATGGAGCAGAGGAGGATTTGATCCGCATTACCATGGAGCGCACCAAGGCCATGTATGGCGATCCGCTGCCGGAATTGGTGCAGAAACGATTGGATAAAGAACTGGGTTCTATCACGAAGCACGGGTTCTCGGTCCTGTATATGACTGCACAGAAGTTGGTGGCGGACTCGGAAGAGCATGGCTATTTGGTTGGTTCTCGGGGTTCTGTGGGTTCCTCATTTGTGGCAACCATGTCGGGGATTTCCGAGGTCAACCCTCTGGAGCCTCATTATGTTTGCCCAAACTGCCAGAACAGTGAATTTATTGTGGATGGCAGTTATGGCTCCGGCTTTGACCTTCCACCGAAAAAATGTCCCAATTGTGGGACGGATTATCATCGGGATGGTCACACGATCCCTTTTGAAACCTTCCTAGGCTTTGACGGAGATAAGACGCCGGATATCGACTTGAACTTTTCCGGTGAATACCAAAGTGACGCCCATCGTTATACGGAAACCCTGTTTGGCAAGGACAATGTGTTTAAGGCTGGTACCATTGCTACGGTGGCGGATAAAACGGCATTAGGATTTGTAAAGAAGTATGCGGAGGAACGAGGCGTGCCCATGCACCGCGCGGAAGAACAGCGGCTGGCGCTTGGATGCACCGGCGTGAAACGCACAACAGGACAGCATCCAGGCGGGATGGTGGTGGTGCCGCGAGGGATGGAAATTTATGATTTCTGCCCGGTTCAACGGCCGGCCAATGATCAGAATTCCGATAACATCACCACGCATTTCGACTTCCACTCCATTCATGATACCATTTGTAAGCTGGATGAGCTGGGCCATGATGTGCCCACCATTTACCGCTATCTGGAGGATTACACCGGCATTTCAGTAATGGATGTTTCCATGAGCGACCCGCAGGTTATGTCCCTGTTTACGTCTACCGAAGCGTTGGGCGTCACTCCAGAGGAGATTGATTCTCAAACAGGCACTTTTTCCTTGCCAGAAGTGGGCACCAGCTTTGTGCGGCAGATGCTCATTGACTCTCAGCCCAAAACCTTTTCTGATTTATTGCAGGTTTCCGGTCTTTCCCACGGTACGGATGTCTGGCTAGGGAATGCCCAGGATTTGATCAAAAAAGGGACTTGCACCATTTCGGAAGTGATCGGAACCCGGGACAGCATTATGACCTATTTGATGCTGAAAGGTTTGGAGCCGAAAATGGCGTTTAAAATTATGGAAATTACCCGGAAGGGAAAGGCGAGCCAGCTTTTGACTGAAGAGCATTTGACCGCTATGCGGGAGCACCAAGTGCCGGAATGGTACATTGATTCCTGCATGAAAATCAAGTATATGTTCCCCAAAGCCCACGCCGCCGCCTACATGATTTCGACGTTGCGCCTGGGCTGGTATAAAGTCCATCGGCCAGTGGAATATTACGCCGCTTACTTTACGGTGCGGGGGGAGGATTTCGATGGGGCTACGGTAATCAAGGGCCGGGAAGCAGTACGGCGCCGAATGCAGGAAATTACTATGAAGGGGAAAGAGGCCTCCAAAAAGGAAGAGGATTCCTTTGCAACCTTCCAGATTGTCAATGAGATGTTAGCGCGGAACATCCAGGTGTTACCTATTGATTTGTACCAATCCGACGCTACCCGGTATTTGGTGGAGGATGGGAAAATTCGTCTGCCCTTCGCGTCGTTGAGCGGCGTTGGGGAATCAGCGGCTAAAAGTTTGGCGGCTGCCCGGGAAACTGGAGGAGAGTATATTTCTGTGGATGATTTGCAGACACGCGCCAAGGTGTCCAAAACGGTGATCGAAATGCTGGCGGAGTCGGGGGCCTTGCAAGGACTGCCGGAAAGTAGCCAGATGACTTTTTTTTAAGCAATCTTTGAGAGAGTATCTTGACAAGTGGTAATTTACTATGCTATTATATTAGCGAACTAAAGTGATAAAATAACACAAAGAAATGGTGGGATCCATGGATGAAAAAATATAATAAAATTACACCGGAAGGAACCAAGGACCTGTTATTTGAAGAATGTCTGACTCATCGTCATGTGGAGCGGCTATTGGCCAATGTATTTGCATCTCATGGGTTTCATGAAGTGGTAACCCCCGGATTGGAATTTTATGATGTGTTCCATTTTGATTCCTCCGCTATCAGCCAAGAGCGCATGTATAAGATGACGGATCAGCGAGGGCGGCTGGTAGTGATGCGTCCAGATTCTACCATTCCCATTGCACGTGTGACCGCTACACATTTGCAAAATCAGCCCAAGCCCCTACGTTTTTACTACACCCAGCACATTTACCGCAATACCCCAGGGCTCACTGGACGTAGCGATGAGATCATGCAGTCGGGAATTGAGCTGATTGGGGCTAGTGGAAAACGGGCGGATTTGGAGGTCATTGTGACCGCCATCGAAGCGTTGAGCAAATGTGTACCGGATTTCCGTATGGAGCTGGGACATGCCGGTTTTTTCCAGGCGATTGCCCAACAGCTTCCCATTGCGGAGCATTGGAAAGAGGATATTCGGGCGACCATTGAAGCGAAGAATTACGCCGCTCTGAACACCATGTTGGATCGTTTGGAGCAAGGCCCTGCGGTGGACGCTATGCGCAAGCTCCCCCGGCTGTTTGGCGGCAAGGAGATTTTCGAGGAGGCCGCTCCCTTCTGTTTGAATGAGAAAACCGCGGAAACCTTGGACTATTTGCGACAGATTTATGAAGCGCTGTCGGTGTTGGGGTTGGGCGACCGGATCATGGTGGATCTTGGTTTGGTACAGCGCAATGATTATTATACCAACATTATTTTCAGTGCTTATGTGGAGGAGTGCGGCGATGCCATTCTCACTGGTGGGCGCTATGATAATTTGTTGGCCTCCTTTGATTCGCCTATGCCCGCAGTGGGTTTCGCCATTAATGTGGATGAAATCACTCGGGTTTTGATGGAGAGAAACAAAGGGAAAAAGATGCCAAATGTGGATATTTTGGTTCACAGTGAGGACGGCTATGAAATCAAAGCCCTCAACTATGCGGCGAACCTGGTGGAACAGAATTTGCGCTGTGAAAACAGCATCTTTCCAGATAGGGAGGAATCTTTGGAATATGCGCGAAGAATGGGGATTTGCCGGGTGGATTTCGTTGGGGATACCATTGAAACCGTACATAAAATAAATCTATAAAAATTGGGGATAGGGGCTTGGCTTATGAAACCTTTACGGATTGCCCTGACAAAAGGGCGGCTGGAAAAAGATACGGTTGCATTGTTTGAGAAGATCGGCTATGATTGTACAGCGATCAAAAACAAAGGCAGGAAGCTGATTTTGCCAGTGGGGAACAATCAGTTTGCCGTTGTGTTGGCGAAAGCGGCCGACGTGATCACCTATGTGGAGCATGGCGTGTGCGATTTAGGTGTGGTGGGCAAGGATACGATCATGGAAAACGGCACTAGTTTTTATGAGGTGCTGGATCTTGGCTTTGGGAAATGCCGGTTTGCCCTGGCGGCTCCCAAGGGGAAGAAATTCTATGAAGGCTACCATGCCAAAACCATTGCAACGAAATACCCGAATGTGGCCCGCAGCTTTTTTGAGAGCAAGGCCATGGATGTGCAGATCATCAAGATTGAGGGTTCGGTGGAACTGGCTCCATTACTGGGCTTGTCAGATGGAATTGTGGACATCGTAGAAACCGGCTCCACGCTGCGGGAAAATGGATTGGAGGTCGTGGAGGATGTCTGTGACATTTCCGCCCGGCTGATTGTCAATACCGCCAGCCTGAAATTGCGGAAAGCGGAAATTCAGGCGTTGATTGAAGAAATAGAACGTGCGAAAGCATAAGGGATAGGGGGATTTTGCTGTGATTCAACTGGTAAAAAAAGAGGAAAAAACAACCCGTGAGTTTGTGCAGCAGCTGATGCAGCGCGCCGGGGAAAAAGACAAACGAGTCGATGCAATTGTGGCGGAAATTCTGGAGAATGTCCGTACCCGGGGGGATGAGGCCGTGCGAGCGTATACCCAGAAATTCGACGGCCACGCTCCTGAGAATATGGAGATTTCCCAACAGGAGATCGCCCACATGGCCACCTTATGCGACCCAGATTTTGTGGACGCCTTGGAGCGGGCGGCGGAGAATATCCGGGCGTTCCACAGCAAACAAAAACAGCAAAGTTGGCTGGATACCCAGGCCAACGGCGTGATTTTGGGCCAGCGGGTTCGCGGCCTGGAGAAAGTGGGGATTTATGTGCCGGGGGGCACCGCTGCTTATCCGTCTTCTGTATTGATGAACGCCATTCCCGCGAAAATAGCTGGGGTGAAAGAAATTGTCATGGTGACGCCCCCAGGCAAGGACGGCAAGCCAAACCCGGATATTATGGCGGCCGCTTACGTGGCAGGCGTGGACCGAGTGTTCTTAGTTGGGGGCGCGCAAGCCGCCGCGGCATTGGCATATGGGACCGAGAGTATTCCGAAGGTGGACAAAATTGTAGGACCAGGCAATATTTTTGTGGCGACTGCCAAGAAGCATTTGTATGGTATTGTTGACATTGATATGATCGCCGGCCCCAGTGAGATTTTGATTGTGGCAGATGAAACCGCAGACCCCAAATTTCTGGCGGCAGACCTGATGTCCCAAGCGGAGCACGATGTGCTTGCCTCTGCGATTTTGCTGACCACTTCCGAAACCGTCGCTACCCAGACCATTGCGGAAATTGAGCGGCAGGTTCAGAACTTAGAGCGGAAAGACATCATCAATCGTTCCCTGGATGATTTTGGCGCGGTGATTGTGTGCGAGACGATGGACGAGGCGGTGGAGTTTGCCAATGATTTGGCCCCCGAACATTTGGAGCTTTGCGCTGCGAATCCACTGGAATACATCGGCCGTTTGGACAATGCTGGTTCTCTGTTCTTGGGAAACTATGCGCCGGAACCATTGGGCGATTACTATGCAGGCCCCAACCATGTTTTGCCCACCAGCGGGACCGCCCGCTTTTTTTCTCCCCTTTCCGTGGACAGCTTTGTCAAAAAGTCCAGTTTTATTTACTATACGGAGGACGCTTTAAAGACTGCAAAAGATGATATTGTGATCCTGGCAGAGACCGAAGGATTGACCGCTCATGCCAACTCCATTAAGGTTCGGTTTGAGAAATAAAGAATTCTTTTTGAAAGGCGTGAGATGATGTCGTATTCGTTAAACCGTAAGATCCGAGACTTAAAGCCCTATGACCCAATTGAAGGGGAATATCGGATTCGCTTGGACGCGAATGAGTCGTTCCTGCCGGTTCCAGAAGAAATCAAAACTGGAATTTTGCAGGCAGTGGAGGAAACCGCGTTCCACCGGTATCCCGATTCCTTGGCCAAGGAAGTCAGCGCCGCGTTTGCCGATTATTATGAGGTGGACCCAAAGCATGTGGCGGTGGGGAATGGTTCCGATGAGAGCATTTCAGTGATTCTTTCGGCTTTTCTCATGAAAGGGGATAAAATCCTTACGGTTAGCCCGGATTTCTCCATGTACCGATTTTATGCTTCCATTGTGGAGGCAGAATCCGTTGTCTTGGAAAAAGAAGAGGATTTAACCATTTCGGTGGACAAGCTGATCAAGACTGCCAATGAACAGAAGGTACGGATGATTATTTTTTCCAATCCCTGCAATCCAACTTCACTGGGACTCCAGCGGGACGAAGTGCGCCGGTTGATTCGCTCCGTAGACGCGCTGGTCGTGTTGGATGAGGCATATATGGATTTTTGGGATCAGTCTTTGTTGAGGGAAGCGGCCCAATACGAGAACCTGATCATCCTGCGCACGTGCTCCAAAGCCTTTGGCATGGCGGCCATTCGGCTGGGCTTTTCAGTCGCCAATGAAACCTTGACCAATGCCATCAAAGCGGTGAAATCGCCTTATAATTCCAATACCCTGACCCAAAAAATTGGAGCGGAATTGTTCCGGCATCCGACATTATTGCATCAGGGGATCCAGGAGATTGTCGATTCTAAACAGGCTTTGTATCGGAACATGAAAGAACTGGAAGCCTCTTGTCACGAAGAAATTTTGGTGTACGAAAGCTGTACCAATTTTATTTTTATTCGTACCGAAAAAGCGAAACAAATCTATGACTTTTTGCTCATTCAAAGCATCGCGGTGCGGCTCTTTCCAGGATATCTGCGGATATCTGCTGGAAATGCCCAGGAAAATGCCGCAGTGGTTGCCGCGTGCCGGCAATTTTTGCTGGAAGGGGAGGGGAAAGCTTGATGAGAAGTTCTACACAATCCAGAAAAACTAGAGAGACAGACATTACCCTGACCTTGCAGTTAGATGGGGGTGAGGTGGACATCCATACGGGCATTGGATTTTTTGACCACATGCTGACCGCTTTCGCGACGCACGGAGGATTTGGTTTGATCTTGCGGGCGGAGGGGGATCTACATGTAGACTGCCATCATACCATTGAAGACACTGGCATTGTGCTGGGGAAAGCTTTTGCTCAGGCCTTGGGAAACAAGGCGGGTGTCGCCCGGTTCGGAAGCTTTTATGTGCCTATGGATGAGGCGTTGGCGTTTTGCTCCGTGGACATTAGTGGGCGGCCGTATGTGGTGTTTCAGGCGGAATTTGCCGAGGAACGGATTGGTGAATATGATACCTGTATGACAGAAGAATTTGTGCGGGCTTTTGCCACCAATGCGGGACTGACATTGCATACACGGTTGGAATATGGGAAAAATTCTCACCATTGTGTGGAAGCAATTTATAAAGCGATTGCTCATGCGATGCGATTGGCGGTGGCGCGGTCACAGAGTGGAGAAGTGCTGTCCACCAAAGGTGTTTTATAATTTGGAAGAAGGGGGTTGGGATATGTTAATTTTTCCCGCCATTGATTTAAAGGATGGAATTTGCGTCCGATTGAAAAAAGGAGATTACGCTACAGCGCATAAGGTGGCGGAAGATCCTTTGCAGACGGCGAAGGCGTTTCAGGAAGCAGGTGCGACTTGGATTCACATGGTGGATTTGGACGGTGCAAAAGAAAAAAAGCCAGTCAATTCCGATATTGTGTTTGACGTGGTTTCCCACACGGATCTCAAAGTGGAAGTCGGCGGTGGCATTCGGGATATGGAAACGGTGGAATTCTATTTGAAGCGCGGGGTTTCCCGGGTAATCCTGGGGTCAGTAGCCTTGAAAAATCCCGCTTTCGTCGAGGAAGCAGTAAAGAAGTATGGCGACAAAATTGCAGTGGGAATTGATGCGTTACACGGCAAAGTAGCAGCAGAAGGCTGGACCGATCAGTCAGAAATGGATTATCTGGAGCTGGCGAAAAGCATGGAGGCGATAGGAGTGTCCTGTATTATCTTTACTGACATTTCCCGGGATGGGATGCTAAGCGGTCCCAATTTGGATATGTTGCGCACTCTTAATCAGACGGTATCCTGCAACATCATTGCAAGCGGCGGCGTAAGCAATTTATCCGACATTGAGGATTTGAGAGATTTGCATCTCTATGGGGCTATTTGTGGCAAGGCTCTTTATACCGGGGATTTAAGCCTGTATCAAGCGATTGTGGTCAGTCGTCACGAATAGGAGGGGAATCGTATGCAGGACTTTATCACAGCAAACGGCGCTCCTTATGCCGGGAAGGATTTGGAATTATTTTTTCAAAAATCCGAACTGGTTCCCGCCGTGATCCAGGAAAAGGATACGAAAGAGGTGTTGATGCTGGCCTATATGAACCGGGAATCCTTGCAGAAAACCCTGGAAACCGGCTACACTTGGTTTTACAGCCGCTCTCGACAGGAGCTTTGGAATAAGGGGGCAACCTCTGGGCATTTGCAGAAGGTGGTCAGCATCCATGGAGATTGTGACGATGACACGCTTTTGGTCGTCGTGGAACAGACCGGCGCGGCTTGCCACACTGGGTCGCACACCTGCTTTTTTCAGGAAATTTGGAGGGATCAACCATGAATGAACATGCATTGCAGCATCTTTATGAAACCATTGTTTCCCGCCGGGAAACGAAGCCGGAAGGGTCATATACGTCTTATCTATTTGAAAAAGGCCTGGACAAAATTCTCAAAAAATGCGGCGAGGAATGCAGCGAGGTCATCATTGCGGCTAAGAACCACGACCACCAGGAAACTATTTTGGAAATTTCTGATCTGCTGTATCATTTGACTGTATTAATGGTGAATCAAGGGATTACCCTAGAGGAAGTTAATGCGGAACTGGAAAAACGCAGCGAAAAAAGCGGGAATTTAAAACAGTTCCATGTGGTGGATAAAAATAGCTAAATCGGCAATTTCTTAAGGGCTGGCAACAGCCCTTTTTTGTCGCCGATTTGCGCAGGAACCTAGGGAAAAGATCACTTGAAAAATAGGCTGGAGTGGGTTAAAATAAAAAAGATAAAATTCATACAAAGAAAAAAGTGTTTTGTAATTCCGAGATGACTCCCAAAAGCAGACGACTGATTCCTATGAATATAGAAAAGCACAGGAGGTTGTAAAATGAGCGCGACGAAAATTTTGTTGGTGGAAGACGATTATAATATTGTGAAAAATCTTTCCGATATTTTAGAACAGGAAGGCTTCGATGTTTCGGTGGCTATGGGACAGAAGCTGGCCTTGGAATTGTTTGAAGACGGTGAATTCGATCTCTTGCTTCTGGACGTCTCTTTGCCGGACGGAAACGGTTATGCCGTTTGCACAGCAGTGCGCAAAATTTCCGATGTCCCCGTTATTTTTTTGACCGCTTCCGATGACGAAATGAACGTAGTCACAGGACTGGATATGGGAGCGGACGATTATATCACCAAACCATTTCGTCCTATGGAGCTGGTTTCCCGTATTAAGAGCGCATTGCGCCGCCATGGAAAAACGCCGTCTATTTTCCAAATGGGCAATTTGCAGGTGGATTCCGTGCGGGGGACGGTGCACAAAAATGGGGAGGAAGTGTTTCTCTCCGCTTTAGAATATCGGTTGCTTCTGGTATTCCTCAATAATAAAGGAGTGGTATTGTCCCGCAGTCAGCTTCTAGAATGCATTTGGGATGTGGCGGGAGATTTTGTCAATGACAACACACTGACGGTTTATATCAAGCGGCTACGGGATAAAATTGAGGATGATCCGCAAAATCCCACGATTATTAAAACGGTCCGAGGCCTTGGCTATAAGGTGGAGGGGTAATATGAGGATGAATGTGTGTAGGAATCCCGAAATTAACCATCTGGTTTTGGCGCTAGGCTGCGTGACCATTGTGGCGTTGGTGGGGGCGTTCTTGATTGGCATAGCGGCGGGGATTTGGACGCTCATTGCCTGCGCAGGGTTTTGGCTGGTGATTTTAATTTTTATGCGGATACGATACCAAGCCATTTCCACTCTAAGCTACGAGCTGAACCGGGTGCTGCATAATAATTTCCATCTGCCCCCCGATGAGCACGACGAGGGAGAACTCTCCATTCTGCGCAGTGAGATTTGTAAAATGACCATCACCTTGCGGGAACAAGCGGAGGCTTTGAAAAAGGATAAACGGTATTTGTCGGATTCGATGTCCGATATCTCCCATCAATTGAAAACACCGCTGGCGTCCATGTATCTCATCATATCCCTGATGCAAAAAGGGGAATTAACCGAGCAAAGACGGCGGGAACTGCTGCGGGATTTGCACAAACTGCTGGAGCGCATGAATTGGCTGGTGGCTTCTCTGCTGAAAATATCCAAACTGGATGCTGGAACCGCAGAGTTTCAAAAGGAAGCGGTATCCGTTGAGAATCTGATCCAAACCGCGGCGAACCCATTGATGATTCCCATGGAACTGCGCAATCAGACCTTAGCGATTCAGTGTGACGATTCGGTGATGTTTGAAGGGGATTTCGCGTGGTCCACGGAAGCCGTGGGGAATATTTTGAAAAACTGTATGGAGCATACCCCAGAAGGGGGGACGATTACCGTGCGGGGAATGGGGAACACCATTTTTACTTCCCTGGAGATTTCAGACAATGGGGAAGGCATTGACCGGGATGATTTGCCCCATATCTTTGAGCGATTTTATGTGGGGAAACATTCTTCGGAAAACAGTGTGGGGATTGGACTTGCCTTGGCAAAAATGATCATCCAGGAACAAAACGGCACCATCGAGGTGAAGAATCTTCCCCAAGGAGGCGTCTGTTTTCGGATAAAATTCTACAAAAGTACGGTATAATTGACAGGGGCGTCACTTGCAAGTGACGTTTTTGTCATAGAAAAGTCACGAGCCTGTCACTTAAGATTTCTATACTAAGAGGCAGAAACCAACCAACCGTAAGAGAATGACACAGAACAAAAACTCTTTTGCGGAATGAGTATCTTCGGGATGAGCCCGAAGCTTTGGAAAGGGATCAAGTTATGGAAATCTTAAAAGTAGAAAATCTATGTAAGACCTATGGAAGCGGAAACAATATGGTACGCGCCTTGGATCATATCTCATTTTCCATTGAGAGTGGGGAGTTCGTCGCCATCATTGGACCGTCCGGCTCTGGAAAATCTACCTTACTGCATATTTTAGGCGGCGTGGATAAACCGACATCTGGAAAGGTGTATGTGGAAGGGAAGGATGTTTACGCCCAGAACCAGGAGCAGTTAGCCATTTTCCGGCGGCGGCAGGTGGGGCTGATTTATCAGTTCTACAACCTGATCCCGGTTTTAAATGTGGACGAAAACATCACCCTGCCGGTGTTATTGGACGGACGTAAGGTCAACCAGGAGAGACTCAACGAGCTGCTGGGAATTTTGGGCTTGGAAAAACGCCGCAAACATTTGCCAAATCAACTGTCCGGCGGCCAGCAACAGCGGGTATCCATCGGCCGCGCATTGATCAATGCGCCTTCCTTGGTACTGGCTGATGAACCCACCGGAAACCTGGACAGCAAAAACAGCCAGGAGATTTTGGAACTGCTTCGTTTCTCCAATCAGAAGTACAACCAGACCTTGGTGGTGATCACCCACGACGAAAATATCGCGTTGCAGGCAGACCGGATCATTTCCATTGAGGACGGCCGCATTGCCAAAGACGAGGTGATCCGCTCATGAATATTATGCAGAAGCTGACGCTCCGCCAAATGCTGCTGAACAAACGGCGGACGATTGTCACGATCATCGGCATTATGTTTTCCGTCGCCTTGATCACAGCGGTTTCCACCTTTTTTGGTTCCTTTATGGATGTGTTCAAACAGGCGGAAATTGCCACCAAAGGCGAATGGCATGTTCAATATGCCGGAGTGGCAAAATCGGATGTAAGCAAAATTGCGCAGGATAGCAATACCAAATCTTACGCTTCATTGTATAACCGTGGTTTTGTGCAGTTAGATTCGGAGACTGCGATGCGGCCTTATCTAATGAATCTTCAAATGAATCCAGAGGGATTTGTACAGCAACAAATTACGTTGTTGGAAGGCCACCTGCCGCAAACTGCATCGGAAATCGTGATTTCCAAAGAATTGGCGGAAGACTTTCCAGAACAATACCAAGTGGGAAAAACGGTATCCTTGGAATTGGGAAAAAGGATCGCAAACCCACGGGAAGAGGATGGGAATCTGACGGAAGAAGAGAGAACATTGAAATGGTCGTCTAGTTATTTGGGAAAAGATGGAGAAACCTTCGTGAAAACGGAAACGTCGACGGTAACAATTGTAGGTATTGTAGACGCTCCGGTATATGCGAAAAGCTATTTTCCAGGCTACACCACCTTTTCCGCTTTGGATCTCAACGCACTGCCTCAGGACACAACTTTTGACGTGATGGTAGCGGTTAAAAATGTGGATAAAAGCATTTATCCCCGTTCCGAAGCGTTGATGAAAACCTTGTCTCAAGGAGAGTTCTATTATAATAGTTCTTTTCTGGCTTATAGCGGCGTCAGCGATGATGATTCTATGCTCACAACGCTGTATTTGGTCATTGGCATTGTTATTTTCATTGTGGTCGTTGGGGCCATTGCTCTGGTTTACAATTCCTTTGCCATTTCGGTTTCTGAGCGGAGCGTCAATTTTGGCATGCTGTCCGGTTTTGGAGCCACTGCCCGGCAAAAACGCCATTCGGTGTTGTTTGAAGCGTTGATTCTGTCCTGCATTGGGATTCCGTTGGGTTTGGGCCTGGGATTTGCTGGCATGGGTGTGACCTTGGCCATTGTTAACCCCATGTTCACCAATATTTTAAACGTACGCGCACAGAATGTGACCTTGCATTTGGTGATTCTGCCCTCTGCGGTACTTGCGGCGATTCTGATTTCTCTCGTCACGATTTTTCTATCCGCTTGGATTCCAGCGGTTCGCGCTTCCCGGATTACTCCAATCGACGCAATCCGAAAGAGTAAGGACGTGAAACTGACCAGCAAAGAAGTCAAAACTCCAAAGATCATTCGGACAATTTTTGGTTTTGAGGCAGAATTGGCATTGAAGAATCTAAAGCGCAATAAAAAGAGATATCGGATTACAATTGTGTCCTTGATTTTATCCCTGGTTCTATTTCTGAGCGCGTCCAGTTTTACCCATTACCTGACGTACACCTATGATATGGCTAAGCATACGATCAATTATGATATCAATGCTTTTTTGTCCATGTCGAAGAATCAGAATTATAAAGAAGAGAAAAAAATTGGCAACGATATCCTCAATGAAATGACGCAGATATCTGGGATTGACGAGTGGACGTCATACTTTACGAAGGAGCTCATACTGAAAGCGGATCGGTCCATGGTAAGCTCTGCAGTTGCGGATTATTGGACGGAAGGGATGCAGGATGATCTGGATATCAATGTTCTATTTATGGCGATGGATGAGGCATCCCTCCGTAAGTATGCGAAAGACGTGGGGGTAGATTACAATGCCTTGACCGATCCCTCCAATCCAAAGGCGATTGTCGTGAATCAAGTGGATTATGTGAAGGGGCATCACGTTGCCAAAATTTCTTTTCTAAACAAAAAAGTGGGAGACTCCATATCTCTATATAATTCCAATCGGGAATCCAATCGAACGGGAGAAGGGGGAACCCTAAGTAGAGAAAACCTGGATTTGGTGGAAATTACCTTAGCTGCACTCACCGACCAAGTTCCAATGGGAGTGAACTCTCAAGTGGATTCTCCCAACAACATGGTGATAATCGTGTCTCAAGAAGTCTTTGACCAGGTCGCTCAAGACATTCCAGATACGCTGGGAACCCAAGTTACTGGAGATGATCAAGTAATCTCAGATGAAAACGCTGTGATTTCTCCACTTTCCGCAATGCTTGTTCTCAACAGCGAGGATGACAAAGCGGTGACGAAAGAGATGGAAAGGATTCTAGAAAAATACCGGCAACAGGACGGCATTGGCGGAAGCGTGTACAATATTAGCTCTGAGGCGGAAACTGTCAATCAAATGGTTTTGATTGTGAATATCTTTACGTATGGTTTTATCACGCTGATTAGCTTGATTGGAATTGCAAATATTTTCAATACGATTTCAACCAGCCTGGCCTTGCGCAAGCGGGAATCCGCCATGATGAAATCCATCGGGATGTCGCCCAAGAGCTTCCGAAAAATGATTAATTTTGAAAGCTTGTTCTATGGGCTGAAAACTGTAGTGTATGGCCTACCCATTGGGTTTGGGGTCATGGGTCTGATCTATTGGGCGTTGCGGCGGAATTTTGATATGCCGTTTACGATTCCGTGGGGCAATCTGATTTGCGGAGTTGCGGGAATTTTCTTGATTGTGGTTTTGACCATGTTATATTCCAGTTCAAAACTGAAAAAGGAAAATGTGATTGATATCCTGCGCAATGAAAATGTGTAAGCCGATTTCAAAATACATGCGATAAACCCTAAAAAGAGGAAGCCTGTGCAAACAGGCTTTTTCTCTTTTGCAGGCCAAGCATTTTGACTGAAAGAAAAGGAAAAAGCACACCAAGAAAACATCTCGGTGTGCTTTTCATTTTTGTATACCAGAGAATTGTGGGGAGGGTGTGCATTCCTCTCTGGATTTAAAGATCGAATCCCAAATCCAATAACATAGTACGGTCTTGCTGAATGCTGGTGCCGGAGGTGGTCAGCATATCCCCGGTAATGGTGGCGTTGGCTCCGGAAAGGAACGCGCGTTTCCCAGAGTGCTGCATCAAGGAGCGGCCAGCAGCCAAACGGATTTGAGCCTTTGGGTTGAAGAAACGAAAAATCCCAATGGTACGGAGGATATCATCTTCAGAAAGCCGTTCCCGATTTTCAAACGGTGTGCCTGGAATGGGGCTCAAGGCGTTGATGGGAATGGAGGAAATCCCAAGTTCGGAAAGGCTCAACGCCATATCCATCCGGTCTTCCCAGGTTTCGCCCATGCCGATGATACCTCCGGAACAGACCTCGAGCCCGGCTTTTTGCGCCAAGCGGATGGAATCGATTTTGTCTTGATAGGAGTGGGTGGTGCAGATAGAAGGGAAATACCGCCGGGAGGTTTCAATGTTTTCATGATAGCGGTTGACACCAGCTTCTTTCAGAGCTAAAAATTGATCATAGCTTAAAAAACCGTGGGAAGCGCAGAGAGAGATCGAAGATTCCTGACGTAGTTTCCGGTAAGCGGCCAAGGATTTTTCCATGTCTGCGTCCGAAAGCTTCCTTCCAGCCGTTACAATAGAATACCGGTGTACCCCTTGGGAGGCATTTTTCTTTGCGTCCATTGCAATGGTATCCGCATCCAAAAATGCATATTCGGAGCAGCCTGAGTGATTGTGGGAAGATTGGGCGCAGAATTTGCAGTCCTCGCTGCACCGGCCGCTTTTACCATTGATGATGGTACACAAGTCCACCTGATTGCCGCAAAAGTGCTTTCGCAGGCGATTGGCTTGTGTACAAAGTTGGGGTAGATCGGTTTCCAGAAGAAAAGAGCAGTCATCCCCTCGCTTGAGCTGGTTCCCTTGCAGGATGGATTCGGTTATGGCTGTTATGGATTGCTGCATGATTACGACCACCTTTTTTGCAATTCTAACTTTTAGTATACGCGCAAAAGGGGAGAATGTCAACTTAATTTTATTTTTGGTTTACATTAAAATTTTTGTTTTCTTCTCCTTTCGATAAAAATTGCTCCCATTCTTTCAAAAACCAAACATTACCCGATTCAAACTCTTTTCCGTTGAGATATTCTAGAGCCCCAGCAGGAGAGGTAAAGCAAAATTTTAGTTTGTAGGAGTATAAGGCTTGGTATTTCCAGCCGGTTTGCTTGTTTAGGGCATTGGTGCCATATTTGCCGTCCCCAGCCAGTGGATGCCCAATGGAAGCCAGATGGGCGCGGATCTGGTGGGTACGTCCCGTCAGCAAATCTACTTCCAACAGGCTGTAATCGCCCTGTTCCTTTAAAACACGGTAGCGGGTACGGATGGTTTTGGTCTGGTCAGTTGGTTTATGAGAAATATACACCCGGTTTTGGGATTCCTTTTTTTCTAAATAGGCCGTGAGGGTATCCTCTTTCTTTTTGAGCCGCCCATGAACCACGCAGAGGTATTTTTTTTCCAGCTCTCGATGTTTCATTTTATCGTTGAGAATACGGAGCGTTTCCGCATTTTTCGCAGCAATCACAATGCCTCCGGTATTCCGGTCAATCCGGTTGACCAGAGCGGGAGCAAACGAATTTTCCTCGTCTGGCCGATATTCCTTTTTCTCATACAGATAGTGCTGAATGCGAGCGATGAGGGAATCAAAATGGTAATGCTCGTCTGGGTGAACCAAAAGGCCAGGTTTTTTGTCCAGAAGCAGAAGGTTTTCATCTTCATATAAAATATTGAGCTGATTCGGCGCTTTAAGAAAGTCGTAGTCTTTCGCTTCTTTTTGGAAAAACTCGTCTTTCAGGTACATGGTAAGGGTATCGCCTTTGCATAAACGAGTTGAGATTTCACAGCGTTTTCCATTGCATTTAATGTCCTTTTTTCGAATGCTTTTATAAAGCATAGACTGGGGCAGATTTGGGTAGGTTTTGGTTAAGAATTTATCCAAACGCTGCCCAGCGTCGTTTTCACCGATTACAATTGATTTCAATATGATCACCCATTTGTGATTATAGCGGGAATATTTACAACTTTCAATAGAATAATGGGTTTCTCTACTTTTCAAAAAAAATATTTTGTTATATAATAGAAAATATTATTAAGATTTTAAAGGAGAATGCATCATGCTGACACAAGAAAGGGCCATGGAGATCTTAAAAGAAGCTGGGGTTTTGCTTGAGGGCCATTTCCGTTTGACTTCCGGCAAACACAGCAACAAGTACCTGCAATGTGCAAAAATTTTCCGCAATACGAAATACAGTGAGGAACTTTGCGCGGCTTTGGCGGAGGAATTCAAAGACAAGGGCGTCGAGGTCGTCATTGGCCCTGCTTTGGGGGCGGTACAGATGACCTATGAGGTTAGCCGCTGGCTGAAGTGCGAAAACTTTTTTGCTGAGCGTGATGATGGCAAAATGACCCTGCGCCGTGGTTTTGCGTTCCGGCCAGGGCAAAAGGTTCTGGTAGTGGAGGATGTGGTCACCACTGGCGGTTCCGTCCGAGAAGTGATGGAGATTGTGCAGGAGCAAGGCGGCGATATTGTTGGCGTTGGTGCGATTGTGGATCGTACTGCGGGCAAGGTGGATTTTGGCGTACCTTTTAAGTCGGTCATTGCTGTGGAAGTGGACTCTTGGGAGCCAGACGAGTGTCCGCTCTGCAAAGCCGGCGCTCCGGCCCCCGTGAAACCAGGCAGCCGAAAGGCATAACAGAAGCTTGTCGCAACCTGGCGGAGAAAGGGGGCAAGGACATGCCTAACACGGCAAAACCCACAAAAGAAACCGCGAAAAAAGAACGGTCGGTTCATGAGGGGCATCGCAACCGGATCAAAAAGCGTTTTTTAGAAAAAGGGTTGGATTCCTTTGAGTCTCACGAAGCGCTGGAACTGCTGTTGTATTATGGAATTCCCCAAGGCGATACCAATCCAACGGCTCACCGTTTGCTAGATGCTTTTGGCTCCTTCGCAAAAGTATTGGACGCTCCTGTTGAGGAATTGGAAAAGATCAAGGGAATTGGACCTTCCAGCGCCATTTTGCTGAAATTGATTCCACAGCTTGCCCGGCTATATATGGAGGATTTACATACTTCCCAAGATCGGTTATATGACACCCACTCCATCGGCATGTATTTAATGCCAAAGTTTATTGGGCGGAAAAATGAAGTGGTGATTTTGCTTCTGTTGGATAGTAAAGGGCGTGTCCTTTATTGCGATGTGATGAATGAAGGTTCCATCCGGGAGGTCCCCATTTACATTCGGTCGATTGTCCAGAAAGCGGTGCAGTACAATGCGGCAACTGCTATTTTAGCTCACAACCACCCCAGTGGAGAAACCATGCCTTCAAACGGAGATTTGCAGGCGACTCGGGATATTTATTCCGCTTTGGAAACGGTAGAAGTGGAGCTGGAGGATCATTTCATCGTAGTCGAGGGAGATTATTTCTCGATGAAAGACACCGGTGTGATGGATCATATAAAAAAATCTTGAAAAACCAATACAGAGAACTCGATCTTTTTGACACTGTAAACAAGCAATTTGTTTGCAGTGTTTTTTATTTGGAAAGAAACCCATTGTAGTTTTCTTATGATCCGCTCCAAATGGGATACAATAGGAAGCAGGGAATAGGGGAGAAAAAGCAGCGGTAAATCGCTTCTGCGAGGTATGGCGAAACAATTGACAAATCGTCGCAAAAAGAGTAAGATAAAAATAAACATTTGTTCCGGGGGATTTCTGACCTCGGATAATATGGCATGGCAAGGAGAAGAGGATTGGATGGAAGAACAGGGATTTAAACTAATATCTCCCTTTCAGCCGACCGGCGATCAGCCAAAAGCAATTGATCAGTTGGTGGAAGGGCTCAACCGGGGAGATAAGGAACAGACGCTGATGGGGGTGACTGGTTCCGGAAAAACCTTTACGATGGCGAATATTATTGCCCGGGTAAACCGTCCCACCCTGGTGTTGGCTCATAATAAAACATTAGCTGCACAGCTTTGTTCGGAATTTCGGGAGTTTTTCCCGGAAAACGCGGTCGAGTATTTTGTCTCCTACTACGACTACTACCAGCCGGAAGCGTACATTGCTACCACAGATACCTACATCGAAAAAGATTCCGCCATCAATGACGAGATTGACAAGCTGCGCCACTCAGCCACGTCGGCTTTATCGGAGCGGCGGGATGTGATTATTGTGGCCAGCGTGTCCTGTATTTACAGCTTGGGCGACCCGATTGATTACCGCACGATGGTGATTTCGTTGCGTCCTGGCATGAAAAAGAGCCGGGATGATTTGTTGCGCAAGCTAGTGGAAATCCAGTATGAACGTAACGACGTGAATTTTATCCGAAATAAATTTCGTGTGCGTGGCGATGTGGTGGAGATTTTTCCTGCGCAGTCGGATGAAAATATTATTCGGGTGGAGTTTTTTGGCGATGAAATTGACCGGATCACGGAAATTCAGGCGTTGACCGGAGAGTTTAAAGCCAACCTTAAGCATGTAGCGATTTATCCTGCCTCTCACTACATTGTGCCGAAGGAAAAAATGCAGCGCGCCATTTGCAACATCGAGGAGGAGCTGGCGCAACAAGTACGTTATTTCAAAGAAAATGAAAAGTTAATTGAGGCGCAGCGAATTGAGCAGCGTACCAATTATGATGTGGAAATGCTTCAGGAAATTGGTTTTTGCAAAGGGATTGAAAATTACTCTCGGGTATTGTCAGGACGGGCGCCAGGGTCGGTTCCATGTACCTTGCTGGACTATTTCCCCGATGATTTTTTGTTGTTTGTCGATGAGTCCCATGTGATGCTGCCGCAAGTGCGAGCTATGTATGCCGGGGATCGTGCCCGCAAAATGTCTTTAGTGGAGTATGGATTCCGGCTTCCTTCTTCTTACGATAACCGTCCGCTGAATTTTGATGAATTTTACGACCATGTGAATCAGGCGATTTTCGTCAGCGCCACGCCGGGAGATTTTGAAAAGGAAAAATCGGAACAGGTGGTGGAGCAGGTGATCCGCCCGACCGGTTTGCTGGACCCAGAAATTACCGTGAAGCCTACCGACGGGCAAATCGACGATCTGATTTCCGAAATTAATGTGCGCACAGCCAAAGGCCAGCGGGCTTTGGTCACGACCTTGACCAAGAAAATGGCGGAAGATTTGACCGGTTATTTGGAAGGGGTCGGTATCCGGGTGCGGTATATGCACCATGACATTGATACGGTGGAACGAATGGAGATCATCCGTGATTTACGCCTGGGTGAATTTGATGTATTGGTGGGAATTAACCTGCTGCGGGAAGGCTTGGACATTCCAGAAGTGTCCTTGGTGGCCATTCTCGACGCGGACAAGGAAGGGTTTCTAAGATCGGAGCGCTCCATGATTCAGATTATTGGCCGGGCCGCGCGAAATGCTGAGGGCACGGTGATTATGTATGCAGATCGGGTAACACCGTCCATGGAATATGCCATCAGGGAAACGGAACGCCGGCGGAATATCCAAACAAAATACAACGAAGAACATGGGATTGTACCAAAAACCATTACCAAAAAAGTTTCGGAAATTTTGGAGATTTCCACCCACAAAGAGGACAGCAAAGATAAGAAGCCGAAAAAGCGCTTGACCGGGGCGCAGCGGCAGCAGATGATCGAACAGCTGACGAAAGAAATGAAGGCGGCGGCCAAGCTGCTGGAATTCGAGCATGCCGCTCATTTGCGGGATAAGATCAAACAATTGCAGGGTGAAAAATAACAAGGAGAAGTGACCATGCCATTCAAAGATATTGTGGTGAAAGGTGCCCGGGAGCACAATCTGAAAAATATCGACATTACCATTCCCCGTGATCAACTGGTGGTCATTACCGGCTTGTCGGGGTCAGGAAAGTCTTCGCTGGCTTTCGATACGATTTATGCGGAGGGGCAGCGCCGTTATGTGGAATCGCTGTCTTCCTATGCCCGGATGTTTTTGGGACAAATGGAGAAGCCGGACGTGGATTACATTGACGGGCTGTCTCCGGCCATTTCCATTGACCAAAAAACCACCTCGAAAAATCCCCGCTCTACGGTGGGCACAGTAACGGAAATTTATGACTATCTCCGTTTGCTGTATGCCCGGATTGGAATTCCTCACTGTCCAGTATGCGGCCGGGAGATCCAGCAACAAACGGTGGATCAGATCGTGGACCAAATTCTTGCTTTGGAGGAAGGAACCAAAATTCAGGTGTTGGCCCCGGTGGTGCGAGGGAAAAAGGGCCAGCATGTCAAGGAGTTTGAAGCGGCGCGCAAAAGTGGGTTTGTTCGGGTGCGGGTGGATGGAATCCTCTATGATCTGTCGGAAACGATTTCCCTGGAGAAGAATAAAAAGCATACCATTGAGATCGTCGTGGACCGCTTGGTGATCCGAGATGACATTGCTTCGCGACTGTCCGATTCTTTGGAAACCGCCTCTGGGCTTTCCGGTGGTCTGGTGGTGATCAATGTGGTGGATGGGGAGGATATTACTTTTTCCCAAAATTATGCTTGTCCAGAACATGGAGTGAGCATTGAGGAACTGACTCCCCGGATGTTTTCCTTTAACAATCCGTTTGGCGCTTGCCCCAAATGTACCGGCTTGGGGGTTTCTATGAAAATTGACCCAGATCTCATCTTGCCTGACAAACGGCTTTCCATCAATAAGGGCGGACTGAAAGCCAGTGGATGGGCGATGGAGGGAAGTACGATTGCGGCTATGTACATGAAAGGATTGGCCAACCACTATCATTTTTCTCTGGATACCCCGATCGGCGATCTGCCGGAGGAAATCATTGATATTTTGCTCTATGGAACCAAGGGGGAAAAAATCGCCTTGGAGCGCACCAATGAATATGGTTCTGGGAAATACCAGCAGGCCTTTGAGGGGATTATCCATAATCTGGAGCGCCGTTTTCGGGAAACCCAGAGCAGTTGGATCAAAGAGGAGATTGAGTCCTATATGACAGCCATTCCCTGCGATGCCTGTCACGGAGACCGTCTGTCTCCAGAGAGCTTGGCCGTCACGGTCGGCGGAATCAATATCAGCGCTTTCTGTGATAAATCCATTACAGAGGCGTTGGATTTTATCAATCAGCTTTCCCTGAACCAACGGGACCAAATGATTGCGGAAGCGATTTTGAAGGAAATCCGGGAACGGCTGGGCTTTTTGCAAAGCGTGGGATTGGAATACTTGACTTTGTCCCGTTCTTCCGGCACGTTATCCGGCGGAGAGAGCCAGCGGATCCGGTTAGCGACCCAGATCGGCTCCTCCTTGATGGGGGTGCTGTACATTTTAGATGAACCAAGCATCGGACTTCATCAACGGGATAACGATAAGCTACTGGATACGCTGCGCCGGCTGCGGGATTTGGGCAATACAGTGATTGTAGTGGAGCACGATGAGGACACCATGCTGGCTGCGGATCATATTGTGGACATTGGCCCCGGCGCCGGCGTACATGGCGGTCATGTGGTATTCAACGGCAAAGTAGAAGATATTCTCCGTTGTGAGCAATCGGTCACCGGACAGTATTTAAGTGGGAAAAAGAAGGTGGAAATTCCAGCGTCCCGCCGGTCAGGGAACGGAAAATGCCTAGAAATTGTAGGAGCGCATAAGAATAATTTGAAAAATGTCCAGGTGAACATTCCATTGGGAAATTTGGTTTGCGTGACTGGAATTTCTGGATCGGGAAAGTCCTCGCTGATCAATGAGATTTTGTATAAACACTTGGCCTCGGAGTTGAATGGAGCACGGGCTAAGGCCCGAGATTTCCAGGAAATCCGCGGTGTGGACGCTTTGGATAAAGTCATTCAAATCAATCAGTCCCCCATTGGGCGTACCCCTCGCTCCAACCCGGCTACCTATACTGGGTTGTTTACCGATATCCGGGATTTGTTCGCTTCTACCCAAGAGGCTAAAATCCGTGGTTTTTCCGCAGGCCGTTTTTCTTTTAATGTAAAAGGGGGACGGTGCGAGGCTTGTCAGGGCGATGGTATTTTAAAAATTGAAATGCATTTTTTGCCGGATGTCTACGTTCCCTGCGATGTATGCAAAGGAAAGCGGTACAATCGGGAAACGCTGGAAGTGAAGTATCGGGGGAAAAGTATTCACGATGTTTTGGAAATGACGGTAGAAGAAGGATTGGAGTTCTTCACCAATATTCCTAAAATTGCCCGTAAGCTGCAAACATTGCAGGATGTGGGACTTAACTATATTAAGCTGGGGCAGTCGTCCACCACGCTGTCCGGCGGAGAAGCCCAGCGGGTCAAGCTGGCTACCGAGCTTTGTAAGCGGGCGACTGGCCGAACCATCTACATCTTGGATGAACCAACCACAGGCCTACACATTGCCGATGTCCATAAGTTGGTTGAAGTGCTTCAGGCATTGGTGGATACCGGTAACACGGTACTGGTGATTGAGCACAATCTGGACTTGATTAAAACAGCGGATCATATCATTGACTTGGGACCGGAAGGCGGAAACCGGGGCGGCTATGTAGTGGCCCAAGGAACGCCAGAGGAAGTCGCCCAGGTAGAAGGCTCCTATACTGGACAATATTTGAAAAAGTATTTGGAGTAAAATGATGCATAATATATGGGAGAAAAGATGCACCATTCTATTTAGGCTGGAAAATTTTGATGGATTCTCTAAAAAAATGAAAAATTTTATACTATTTTACCGGAGAATCCTGGAAAATTTACAGTCTGTTAATTAAATCAACCGGCAAAGTATAGTAGAATGGTGTCATATAAATTTAAGGATGGTTTTGTATTGTTTGGTTATATTCGGCCTCACGTATCCGAGCTTTTGGTTCGCGAGTATGAACAATACAAAGGGGTTTATTGTTCCCTTTGTAAAGAGCTGGGAAAAAGCTATGGGATTTTAACCCGGTTTACGTTGAGCTATGACTCTACGTTTTTGTCCTTATTTATTCTGGGGCAGACGGAGGAATGCGTGTCGTTCCAAAAAGGACGGTGTGTGTTTAACCCCCTGAAGCGGTGCGCCTATTGTGGCCAGCGGCATCCCGGGCTAAAATTTTCCTCTGCGCTTTCGGTTCTTATGACCTATTATAAAATCCGGGATGATATGGAAGATTCTGGATTTCTTGGCAGGATGCGCGCTTATTTGCTTTTGCCCTTGGTTTCTCGTCCCCGCAAAAAGGCCGCTCGGGATTTTCCGAAGTTGGAACAAATTTTGCAGGAAACCATTGGGGGCCAAAAGGAGCAGGAGCAGCAAGAGTCGCCCTCTCTGGATGCTTGTGCAGAACCGACAGCTCAACTACTGTCCCGTACTTTTGGGTTGTTGGCAGGCGAAGAAGCGTCTACCCGCCGAGTTTTGGAAACCTTTGGGTATTTTCTGGGACGTTGGGTCTATTTGATGGATGCCGCCGATGATATGGAAAAGGATTTGCAGAGACAAGAATTTAATCCGTTTCTAACCAAACTGCGGCTAACGAAGGCTTCCACCCCGGAACAGTGGGAGGAAGCCAAAACGTATTGCAATGAAGTACTAAACCTGACTTTATCCCAGGTCATTGGGGCGATTCATTTGGTGGATTTTTCCCATTTTGGCCCGATTATTCTCAATATTATTTTGCAAGGATTGCCTGAAATGCAAAAGAAATTGTTGTTCGAAAAGGAGAAGAGCAATGTCCGATCCGTATAAGGTACTTGAAATCTCACCGAATGCAACCGATGATCAGGTGAAAGAAGCGTATCGCAAAATGGCTAAAAAGTATCACCCGGATAATTATGCTGGGAGCCCGATTGCCGACTTAGCCAATGAAAAAATGAAAGAGGTCAACGAAGCGTACGACCAGATTATGAATGACCGGAAACGGGGCGGAAGCTCAAGTGGCAGTTATTCAGCAGGAAGCTGGGGCGGTGGTGGAAGCGCAGCCGGGTCCAGCTTCCAGGATGTACGCAACTTGATTATGAGCGGACGGATTGCCGATGCGGAGCAGATTCTTAACGGGGTTCCTACGGAAGGCCGTAATGCCGAGTGGTATTTTCTCAAGGGCACTGTGTTGTACCGCCGGGGATGGCTGGAGGAAGCGTTCAACCATTTCTCCCGTGCGGTTCAGATGGATCCATCCAACCAAGAGTATCAAGCTGCAATGAACCAAATCAACGCCCAACGCCGTGGCGCGTATGGCGGATACAATCCGAATATGCCGCGTGCCGGCGGCTGCAGCGGCTGTGACGTTTGCTCCGGTCTGCTGTGTGCTGACTGTTGCTGCGAATGTATGGGCGGCGACTGTATCCGGGGCTGCTGACGGATGGGAGGGACTGGCATGAAACAAACCGTCCGCGTTGCGTTTTGTGGAATTGTGACAGCGCTCAGCGTTGTGATCATGTTGCTGTCAGCAGTGATTCCCATTGCGACTTATGCTCTTCCGGCATTGGCTGGGATGCTAGGGATTATGCTGGTTATTGAAGTGGGGATTGGCTGGGCGTTGCCCGCCTATGTGGCGACATCCTTGATTTGTATTTTCTTTGTACCGGACAAGGAAGCGGCTTTGATTTACATTTTATTCGCCGGTTATTATCCGATTGTAAAAGCGCCCATTGAGCGGTTAAAAACCCGGGTTTTAGCTTATGCCATTAAATTCGCGATTTTTAATGTTGCTGTGATCAGTTCCTTTTTCTTGGCGGTTTACGTAATGATGGTACCGATGGAAACCTTCATGATTTTTGGGGCGTATCTGCCTTGGGTTCTCTTATTGATAGGCAATGTGATTTTTATTATTTACGATTTTGCTCTTTCCGGTTTGGTGGTTACGTATTATCGAAAACTGCATCCCGTTTTTCGGAAATGGTTTTAGAAATAACAGCGACAGGCCTTAGGATGGTGAAAACGCTGCCCTGTTTGTATTGGGCAGCGTTTTTTTATCCGCTCAAAACAGGAAAGAGGGATTGAATATGTTTGGTAGAGTTCACAAAGTTGGCTTCAAAAATATTTTGGATGCTAGGAAAAGGCGCGATTTTGCTTTTTTGCATGATCATGATGAACCTCCTGCAAAAATACGCAACATTCATGAAATTTCACTTGATTTTTGCAGGATTACAAATTAAAATGAAAAGATAGAAAGTTTTTTGATTCTTTGGAGGAATGGAAAACGGTAAAGAATATTCTTTTACAGAATGGTTTTCCGCCCGGAACCGTTTGTAAAGCGAGAGATTTGAATGCGGGTGGAGAAGGCGGCGTTTTTTTATGAATACTCTGACGACCAGAATAAAACGGAAAATGCCTGAGTTTTCCAAAGGGCAGCGGTTGATTGCAAAATATATTGATGAACACTATGATACGGTGGCGTTTATGACGGCCTCCAAGCTTGGAGCAACAGTAGGGGTCAGTGAATCCACAGTAGTACGGTTCGCAACAGAAATCGGTTATGCCGGATATCCTGAATTGCAGCGTGCTATGCAGGAAATGATCCGCAGCAAAATGACTTCCCTGCAACGGCTGGAAATGACAGCAAAATCCTATGATCCAACAATGGTCATGGAGCCGGTTTTCAACCAGGATATTGATATTATTCGCCGCACGATGGAGGAAACTTCCCGTGTGGCCTTTAATCAGGCGACAGAAGCCATTGCGGCGGCGAAAAAGGTGTACATTATTGGGGCACGCAGTTCCTCCGCTTTGGCTACCTTTCTGTCGTATTATTTTAATCTGATTTTGGATAATGTTCAGTTGGTCAATGTGAGCAATGAGGCGGAAATGTTTGAGCAAATGATACGGATCGGAAAAGAGGACGCCATGATTGGCATCAGCTTTCCCCGATATTCCCGTCGGGTAGTCAAAGCGTTACAATTCGCTTCTTCCCAAGGGGCCAAAGTGGTGGCGATTACCGACAGCGAAACTTCCCCTATTGCGGAATCCGCTGATTGTCTTTTATTGGCCCGCAGTGATATGGTTTCGTTTGTGGATTCTTTGGTGGCGCCGCTCAGCTTGATTAATGCACTGATTGTGAGCACGGCCATTAAGAAGAAAAAAGAGGTGGAGGAAGTCCTGACTAAGCTGGAACGGATTTGGGACGAATATCATGTGTATGAAAAGGTGGATGAAAAAATAAATTGAGTCAGATACAACAGGAAACCTATGACGTTGTCATCGTGGGCGGCGGTGCAGCGGGAATGATGGCGGCTGGGACTGCTGCGCAAAATGGTTATCGAACCCTTTTGCTGGAAAAGAATCCACGGCTGGGACGCAAGCTGATCATTACCGGAAAAGGACGGTGCAACCTGGTGAATAACTGTGACGTTCCCACGGTGATTGCGTCCATTCCATCAAATGGGCGGTTTTTATATGGTGCAGTGTCTAAGTTTTCCCCGCAGGATGTCATGGCTTTTTTTGAAGATTTGGGCCTTCCTGTAAAAACAGAACGAGGAAACCGGGTGTTTCCTCAATCGGATAATTCCCGAGATGTGGTGGATACCATGGTAAAGTTTGTCCGAGATCATGGTGCAGAGATTGTCACAGGCACGGCAGAACATTTGCTGTTTGAGGAAGGAGCCATCGCTGGGATAAGCTTGAAGGATGGCCGGGAGATTCGAACGAATCATGTCATCCTCTGTTGCGGTGGGTTATCGTATCCGGTAACGGGTTCTACCGGGGACGGATACCGTTTGGCAAAGCAGGCTGGCCATATGATCACAGATTTGCGCCCGTCTTTGGTGCCGCTAGTAGCAAATGGGAGGGATTGTTCAGCCTTACAGGGATTATCCTTGAAAAATGTGGCAATTCAGGTATATGATACCAGAAAAAAACACATAATATATGAAGATTTTGGGGAAATGTTGTTTACCCATTTTGGATTGACTGGCCCTATTATTTTAAGCGCCAGCAGCCATATGCGGGAGATGGAGTCCGGCCGTTATGAAGTGGCGCTTGATTTGAAACCGGCTTTGACGGTGGAGCAATTAGACGCTCGCTTACAGCGGGACTTTGAAAAAAATCTCAATAAGGATTTTATCAATTCCTTGTCAGAGTTGCTCCCCAGGAAAATGATCCCGGTGCTGGTGGCGAAATCCAGCATTGCGCCCGATACCAAGTGCAACCAAATTACTAGGGAAGCTCGCCGAAAATTTGCGGAGCTTCTGAAAGGGGTGCGGATTTCCATCAAGGGATTTCGGCCTATCGAGGAAGCGATTGTGACTTCTGGGGGCGTATGCGTCAAGGAAATTAACCCGAAAACGATGGAATCGAAGCTGGTGCCTGGCTTATATTTTGCTGGGGAGGTTATGGATGTGGATGCCTATACCGGTGGGTTTAATTTACAGATTGCATTTTCAACGGGCAGACTGGCTGCCAATTCTCTGTATCAAGCATCAAAAGGAGAGCGGATATGATAGCGGTTGCGATTGATGGCCCTGCTGGCGCTGGGAAAAGCACCATTGCCAGGCAAGCGGCAAAAAAAATTGGCTTTATTTATGTGGATACAGGAGCGTTGTACCGTACCGTAGGATTATTTATGCTGCGAAACGGTATTGTTCCCAGCGATGAGAAAATGGTGGCCGAAGAAGTGGATTCCGGGCGGGTAAAAATCGGCCTTACCTTCCAGAACGGCGAACAAAAGGTATTGCTGGGCGGAGAGGATGTTACTGGGCAGATCCGTACTCCTGAGGTGTCTGTCGCCTCCTCTCAAGTATCGGCTATTCCAAAGGTACGGGAGTTTTTGTTTTCCCTGCAAAAGGATTTGGCCAAGGAAAATCACGTTATTATGGATGGCCGGGATATTGGCACCGTGGTGCTCCCGGAAGCCCAAGTGAAAATTTTTCTGACTGCTTCCGCGGAAGAACGGGCGAAACGGCGTTGCAAGGAGTTACGGGAAAAAGGGATCGAAGCAGATTTTGGCAATGTGCTTCGAGATATTGAGGAGCGGGATTATAACGATTCTCACCGTGCCATTGCGCCGCTGGTGCCGGCCAAAGACGCGGTTTTGGTGGATACTTCCGCTATGACTTTGGAGCAGGCCGTTGACACGGTTCTCGATTTGGTGGAAACGGCTCTCTCTTCCAACTAGATTCACCATCGGCCTTGCCTCTGCCAGCAAGAGGGGAAGGCCTAGAAAAATACATATTTGATTTGCTGGAGAATGGCGGTTTGATGCATGAATCGAAAGGGAACTTTTTTATATCAGTTTGGTAAAAGTTTTGCAGTGCCGATTTTTCGGATCTTATTTCCATCTTGGGAAAATAACCCGGAACGGGTGCCGGAAAATGGGCCGCTGATCATTTGCTGTAACCATGTTTGTATGAAAGATCCGATTTATCTGACCTTTTCCCCAAAGCGGCAAATCTTTTATATGGCAAAAAAAGAATTATTTGAGAATAAGTTCGTGGGAAAAGTGCTGCGCGCTTTGGGAGCGTTCGCTATTGAACGAGGCGCCGGAGATAAAGAATCTCTCAGTGCAGCGGAGAAAATCCTGAGAGATGGAGGCGCATTGGGAATCTTCATTGAAGGAACCCGTTCGAAGGATGGCAAGCTGGGGCGGCCCAAATCCGGGGCGGTGATGCTGGCGCATCAGCATCATGTGCCGATCCTTCCGGCGTGCATTACGACCGCTACCGGCGGCCCTCCTAAGCAGTTTGAGCGAGTGATCCTGTCCTTTGGCGAGTTGATCCAACCAGAAGAACTGGGAATTGTAGAAGGGACCGGAAGTGAATTTCGTCAGGCAAGCCGAATGGTTATGGATCGCATTGCGGAAATGCGGGAACGGGATGAAAAAATGTTCCCTCTTCCGAAGAAAAAGCCTAAGAAACCTAAGGCGCTTAAGCAAGGATAGCGCGCTCCCTCATACATATCATGGATGGCGGGAGGTTTCGTATGATGTTATATGGATTTGCTCGGGGCTTGCTCAGTCCCTTTCTGCGGGGGATCTATCGGCTTCAGGTAGAAGGGGAGGAGCATATTCCAAAGGATGGAAAAGTGATTTTGTGCAGCAATCATAAGTCTGTGTTAGATCCTTGTTTGCTGGCGATTTCCGTCCGAAAACGGCAGATTTTTTATATGGCAAAATCCGAATTGTTTGAAGGCAGGTGGGGAAATTTACTGCGCCGTTTGGGGGCCTTTCCCGTTCACCGCAATTCTGGAGACGCCGGTTCTGTGCGGACAGCACTATCTTTATTGGAATCGGGGAAGTTGTTGGGGATTTTCCCCCAAGGCAAATGTGTGTTTGATGCGACTCCCTTCCAGCCTAAGGCAGGCGTTGCGATGCTGGCCGCCAAATCCCATGCCGACGTGGTGCCTGCCTGTGTATATTGTGAAGGGCGGATTCGGCCGTTTTCCCAGGTAACGGTTCGGTTTGGTCCGCGGATTCCCTTTGCCGACCTTCATGTGGAGGACGGCAGTAAAACGGCGATCAAGCAGGCTTCTTGTTTTATCGCTCGTGAAGTAAACCGATTGTTGGAGGAAAAACATTGAGTATTACCGTTGCAAAATCCGCAGGTTTTTGTTTTGGTGTTGACCGCGCGGTTCAAATGGTTTATCATTTAGTAGGGGAAGGAAAAAAGGTATACACCTTGGGACCGATTATCCACAATCCCCAGATGATCGCAGAATTGGAAGCGAAAGGAGTGGAAATCCTTCATTCGGTGGAGGATGCGCCTCATGACGGTACCGTAGTAATCCGTGCTCACGGAATCCCCCAAAACACATTGGACCGGATGGAGGAACTGGAACTGGAATGTGCCGACGCGACTTGCCCCTTTGTGGCAAAAATCCATCGGATTGTTGCGGAGGCTTCCAGCCGGGGCGATGTGATTTTTATTATTGGAAATGCCAAGCATCCCGAGGTTGAGGGGATCCGCGGGCACTGTTCATCGGACTGTTATATTTTTAACAGTGCGAAGGAATTGGAGGATTTTGCAAATAATATTCCAAATTTGCAAAATAAATCAGTCACTATTGTTGCACAAACCACTTTTAACGTATCTGAATGGGAAAATTGTTTGAAAATAATAAAAAAGGTATATACAAATGCAACAATTTTTGATACAATATGTAATGCGACTGTAAAACGTCAATCGGAGGCGATTGCGCTGGCTCAGAAATCTGACCTGATGATTATCATTGGGGGTAGGGAAAGCTCCAACACAGCCAAGCTCTATGACGTGTGTACAGATATCTGCGCTACATATCTGATTGAATCCGCGGACGAGCTTCCGCAGGAAGCGGTCAGGGCGGCGCGCAATATCAGCATTACAGCAGGCGCCTCAACGCCTGCAAGCATTATAAAGGAGGTACTTGATACCATGTCAATTATTCATGAAGGCGCGGATCAATTTGAGGAGACAACTAGCTTTGCGGAGATGCTTGAAGAATCTCTGAAAAGTTTCAATACAGATGAGAAGGTGCGCGGTGTAGTTGTCGGTATTGCTCCCAACGAGGTCCAAGTAGATGTTGGAAGAAAGCAAGCGGGGTTCATTCCTGCAAGCGAGCTTTCTTCCGACCCAAATGCAAAACCAGAAGATATCGTCAAAATTGGCGACGAACTGGATTTGCTGATTATGCGTACCAACGATCAGGAAGGCACCATCATGCTTTCCAAAAAGCGTTTGGATGCGCAAAAGGGCTGGGAAGTTGTGGCTGCTGCTGAGGAAGACGGCACCATTCTCAAGGGTGTTGTAACGGAAATCATCAAAGGCGGTTTGATCGCGGTTACCAACGGCGTGCGGGTATTTATCCCTGCATCCCAGGCAACTGCATCCCGTGGCGAACCGCTGGATGATTTGCTCAAGCAGGAAGTTGAATTCCGTATCATTGAGGTAAACCGCTCCAGAAGACGCGCAGTAGGTTCGATCCGTTCCGTTCTCCAGGATGCAAGAAAAGCTCAGGCTGAAAAGTTCTGGGAGACCGCGGAAGAAGGCAAGGAATACACAGGTACCGTGAAATCCCTGACTGCTTACGGCGCGTTTGTTGACTTGGGCGGGATTGATGGTATGGTTCACATTTCTGAGCTGTCCTGGAGCCGGATTAAGCATCCATCCGAAGTGGTAAACGTGGGCGATACGGTAAATGTTTACATCAAGAGCCTGGATCGGGAAAAAGGCAAGATTTCCTTGGGCTTTAAACGCAGCGAGGATAATCCTTGGGAGATTCTGAAAAAGGATTATCCAGTAGGCACGGTAACCGATGTGAAAATTGTGGGAATGACCACCTTTGGTGCATTTGCCAGAATCATCCCAGGGATTGATGGTCTGATCCACATTTCTCAAATTGCAGACCACAGAATTGAAAAGCCCCAGGATATTCTTAAGATCGACGATGTTGTGAAAGCGAAGATCACCGAGATTGATTTTGATAAGAAGCGCGTAAGCCTCTCGATCCGGGCAACTCTGGAGCCGAAAGAGGATGAAGCAGCAGATGAGGCCGCTGAGGAAACAGTAGCTGAATAACAGCGAAGGTAGAATCAGATCCTCCAGAAAGACAAAATAAGAGGCACAAAGGATTTCTTTGTGCCTTTTTGTCGTGGGAAAAATTTGATACAAGATTTGCTCCGCTCCGTCATAAGAATAGAGTAGGAAACTCTGTGTTAAAGGGGAGGAGCCGATATGAGAAGATTCCGATCCCGCAGGCCAAGGCGGAGCAACCGCCGGCCTTGGAAGAAGAGTACAAAAATCAAATTGGTAATTGCAGGGATAATTTTGCTGGCATTGTTTTTATTTGTCAGCTTGCGTCTGCGGCCGATGATCCAAACTGTGACAGCTACGGTGGCAAAACAAGTATCTACTACAGCGATTCATAACACGGTTGTCAAACAATTACAGGAAGCCAATTGGACTTATGAGGATTTTGTCAACATCCAGCGGGACAGCAATGGAAACATTGTTACCATCACCACCAATATGGTGAATATCAATCAGCTCAAGGCAAATATTGCATTGGCGATCCAAGAAGAATTGGGGAACAGCTATACACAGACGGGCGTACCCTTAGGAACGCTGACGGGAAGCGATTTGCTTCGCGGTTATGGGCCCAAGGTGCCGGTTCGGATCAGTATAGCGGGAAATGTGTCTGTGGAATTGAAAAGTAATTTTGAGGCGGCCGGCATCAACCAAACCCGCCACCAGATTTATCTGGAAATTACCACCAGCGCTTACTCCTATCTGACAGGAGCTTCTACGACCACCGATGTGACCACCGACGTGGCGGTGGCGGAAACCGTGATTGTAGGGGATGTTCCCCAGATGTTTGCCAGTTTCGGTTCAGATGCCAATTTAGAGGATGCATTGGGGAAAATTCTCAGTCAGGGAAATACAAAAAAATAAGGCAAGGGAGAAACGGAATGGATGTGCAGCAAGCAACCCAGCGCGTGAAAGTGTTACGGGCCGAAATTGAATATCATAACCGAAAATATTACGTGGAAGATCAGCCGGAAATTGATGATTATGAATATGATATGCTTTACCGGGAATTGCAGCAGTTGGAAGCCCAGTTCCCAGAGCTGCTGACTGCGGATTCTCCTACTCAAAAGGTAGGCGGTGCAGCCGTGAATTTGTTTACTCCGGTGGTTCATCAAGTTCCGCTGGAAAGCCTTCACGATTCCTTCTCCGAAGAAGAATTGTTTGATTTTGATCGAAAAGTGCGTGCTGTGGTGGAGGAGCCCGTCTATATCGTGGAACCAAAAATTGACGGCCTATCCGTTGCCATTGAGTATCGGGACGGCGTTTATGTCCGGGGCTCCACCCGGGGCGACGGCTCTGTGGGGGAGGATGTTACGGAAAATATCCGAACGATCCGTACCGTTCCGCTGAAACTGAAAGATCCCATTCCGTATTTGGAAGTGCGGGGCGAGGTATATATGTCGGATAAAAGCTTTGAGCTGCTTTGCGCCCGCCAAGAAAACAATGAAGAAAAGCCCTTTAAAAATCCCCGGAATGCGGCTGCTGGTTCTCTTCGGCAGAAAAATTCGGCGATTACCGCTACTCGGATGCTGGATATTTTTGTGTTTAACATTCAGCAGGTGGAAGGAATCGCCGTAACCCATCATGGAGAGGCGTTGGAATATCTTCGAGCTCAAGGGTTTACGATCACACCGTTTTATCGGAAATGCGAAACCATGGAACAAGTGGTGGAGGAAGTCAAACGGATTGGGGAAATGCGGGGCGCCCTGGATTTTTCCATTGATGGAGCCGTGGTCAAGGTGGATTCCTTTGACCAGCGGGAGCAGCTTGGGAGCACCGCTAAGTTTCCAAAATGGGCGGAAGCGTATAAATATCCACCAGAGGAAAAACCAACGAAACTTCTCGATATTGAGGTGAACGTAGGCCGTACTGGGGTATTAACGCCCATCGGCATTTTTGAGCCAGTGACGCTGGCAGGAACAACCGTCAGCCGGGCAACCCTGCACAATCAGGATTTTATCACAGAAAAAGGGATTGCCATTGGGGATACTGTGGTTCTGCGGAAGGCAGGGGAAATCATTCCAGAAGTTGTTTCGGTGTTGGAGCATGATGAGGATGCGGAACCATTTATTCTTCCGTCCCATTGCCCTTCTTGCGGCCAACAGGTTATGCGCGCCGAAGGAGAAGCAGCAGTACGATGCACCAATCTAGATTGCCCTGCACAGCTTTTACGCCATTTGATTCATTTTACCTCCCGGGATGCTATGGACATTGAAGGATTGGGGCCGGCAGTGATGGAGCAGTTGGTAGAAAGCGGGCAGATCCGTTCTTCGGTAGATTTATACGACCTCAAACTGGAAGACATCAAAAATATGGAGCGGATGGGGGAAAAGTCTGCTCAAAATCTTTTGGAAGCCTTGGAGCGTTCTAAGGAAAATGATTTGTACCGGTTGCTGTTTGCCTTTGGAATCCCACATATTGGTTCTAAGGCCGCGAAACTATTGGCGGATCATTTCCATACCATGGATGCCATTGTGGCCGCTACTGAGGAAGAAATTTGTGCCATTGAGGGGTTTGGCCTCGTCATGGCGCAAAGCGTAGCCAATTTCTTTTCGCTTCCCCACACAGCGGAACTCTTGGAACGGTTTCGTAAGGCTGGGATTCAAATGGCTTCTAAAACGGTGGTAGAGGATGTCCGGTTTCAGGGAAAAACTTTTGTCTTAACTGGTACTCTGCCAACGATGACCCGCGCAGAAGCGGGGGCTTTGATCGAACGCTTCGGTGGGAAGGTGTCGTCCAGTGTGTCCAAGAAAACCGCTTATGTATTGGCGGGAGAAGAGGCGGGCAGTAAACTGACGAAGGCACAGCAACTGGGAGTTCCAGTCTTGGATGAAGACGCTTTTCTTCAAATGATCCAATAAATCAAAGAAACGAATACATCCCTTGAGAAGCTTGAAGGCTTCCGAGGGATTTTTTATGTTGGCCGTCAAAAGAAAAGGGAAGGAATGAAAAATTACTAGACATTTTTCTCCAAAGATAGTAAAATAAAACTGAAACTGATTTTTATTATATACTTCCACAATAACGGAAACCAGATAATCCAAAACCTAGAGGAGATTGATGGAATGAGTTTAAGAAAAAAGAAAAAACAATTGATATCTGCAGCGATGGCTGCCCTTATAACGATCGGAGCGGTGGTTCCCACTGTCGTTGCGTCTGCTCCCACCGCTTTTGCCCAGGAATTTGATACGGCTACTGTGGAGAGCCAAACAACTTCCGTTGACCGGAAAACTTTTTGGCAAAGCTCGGAGCATATCGCAGTGCTTTCCCAGGTCAGCAGCAGCCAGGCTTTTACCAATTACTTTGGGGGTCAACTTTCTGCGCAATCGAAAAAAATTTATGATGCTTTGGTTCAGGCTTATAACAACGGAAATCCCAGCCAAGCCCTGCGTTCCGGCCAATCCATCCGTGTGGTAATGGCAGAACAAAGCTTTTCGAATTCTACAGGTGTGAGTAGCTTTGTCAATACCACCCCTACATACCTACAGTATTTTAATGACGCGGTGGCTGCCTTTGATCGAGATTATCCCCAAGTCTTTTGGTTTCGAGGAGGAGGCGCCACCACATTTGCGGCCAAAGATGGCGTTGATATCCACGGAAGCTATTCGGTAACAGGCGGAACCTACTCCGTAGGGCTAGATGTTACCCTATATCTTGCCTCCAACTGGACGTCATCCGGCGACCGTAGCCTGGCCAATGACCTTGCAACCGTCCATACTGCGCTGAATAATTTGGTGCGGGAGGCCAATGCAGGCGGTTCCACTCGTTATGCCAAGCTGCTGGCGCTTCACGATTGGCTGACGGAAAATAATATCTACAATACGAATAACGCAGTCAGTACTCAGGCAACCATTTCCCATTCCCCGATCAGCGCATTGGTGAGGGATGAAAGTATCGGAGCTAATTCTTTAAACCCGGTTTGCGAGGGTTATGCCCGGGCATTTAAAATGGTGTGCGATAAACTAGAGATTCCTTGCGTTCTGGTTAGCGGACAAGCTACCTCAAATGGCAGTTCTGAAGAGCATATGTGGAACTACGTTCAGATGGAGGATGGCAAGTGGTATGCAGTAGACGTCACTTGGGATGATCCGGCATTTTCCGGCAATCGCAACCTAAACAGCGGCAGGGAAGACCATACCTATTTCTTGGTGGGGAGTGATACGGCGGTAAGCGGCTCCACAACCTTTTCCACCAATCATATTGCCAGCGGCAGCGGTTTTGTGACAGGAAAACAAAGCGTTTTTGCTTACCCAGCCCTGAGCACAGCCGCTTATCAGGCCGGCTCCAATGGAAATAACAATGGTAATCATAATTCCAACAACTCAAACAATAACACCGGCAACAATGCCAATTCAAATACCGTGCGATTGGATACCAGCAGCGTTAACATGTTGACGAATGGAATCTATTCGTTCTTAGTACGGAGCAATAACGATGCGGGGAATATCTCCGTAACAGTAGCAAACCCAAGCGTGGCCAGCGTTTCTCTTGAGAATGCAAACGATAGCCGAGGCGCGAAGTATCGGGTAACAGCTTTGGCTCCGGGCGAGACGGAAATTCGAGTCACCTACCAAGGGCAGACCACCTCTATAAAAGTGAAAGTTACAGCCTCAAAAGGCTCAATCACTCTAGATACGGCTCAGTATACCCTTGCTCCAGGTAATATGTATACCATCGGCGCTTTCATCAAAGACGCCAACGGCAATCCGCTTTCCGCAGCGCAAGTACAGAATCTGGTGGCTTCTGGGCAACTGATAGTACGAGATTCCAGAACAGGGTCCATTGTAGATCTCGTTCAGCTTTCCACAGGGAATTTCCGAGTGATCGGTAAAAATGAAGGTACCACATATATTATTTATGAAATTGGCGGAACCCATGCCTCGGTACGGGTCGATGTACGCAAAGGAGCGCAACAGGGAGGCTCCGCAGTGCGCAATACCTCTTATTTTATTCGATAATCATTCCTCTTAATTAAAAACAGCAGGCCAAAATGGCTTGCTGTTTTTTTGTTGCCGGAAAGTAAAAAAAGGTTCTTTTTTTCTGTCCTTGTCCATATGATGGTAACAGAAAGGGGACAAGGCCAATGGAACAACGTTTTGATACAGCCGTTTGTGTGGTATGCGACCGGCTTCGATTATTGCTCAATCAAATCCCTCAGCGGATGAAACAGCAAGCTCATGAAATTCGAATGCGGGTTCATGGTCCTTTGACGTTGGTGCTTGCGGATGCGATCCTATTCGTCAATGAAAATGGACCGCCCTCCCTGCGTTTGGGCGAAGATACCGTAAAGGTTACCAAGGAAGATTTGCTGGAGACGTTTTCCAAGTTGTGCGACTATTCGGTGTATGCCTATCAAAATGAGATCAAAAACGGATATATCACTTACCGGGGCGGCCATCGGGTTGGGCTTTGCGGCACGGCAGTGACCAATGGGGAAACGATTACCAACCTGCGGGACATCTCCTCCATGAATGTGCGGATTGCCCGGCAGATCTACGGGGCATCCTGTGAGCTCATTCAAAAGCTTGGCAGTCGGCTGGGGGAGGGACTTTTGTTGGCAGGCCCGCCAGCTTGCGGAAAAACCACACTTCTGCGGGATATTTGCCGCCAGATTTCCCAGGGGGTTTTGGAAAACCGCCGGAAGGTAGCGGTGGTGGACGAACGTGGCGAGCTGGCAGCCACCTATTGTGGCGAGCCTCAAAATGACCTGGGGCCTTGCTGCGATGTGTTGGATGGTTATCCGAAGGGAGAAGGGATTTTGCAGGCGATCCGCTGTTTGTCTCCTTCTGTGGTGGTGTGCGATGAGATCGGCAGCCGAGAGGAAATTGAAGCGGTACAGCAGGGGCTCAATGCTGGTGTCAGCTTGATCGCCAGCATCCATGCCGGTTCCCTGGAACAGCTTTTGCAGCGACCGCAGGGAAAGGCTTTGTTGGAAACTGGAGCGTTCCCTTGGGTAGCAATGATGGACAACACCGGGAAGTTTGGAACGGTGACGGGGATTTTTAAGGCAGGTGACTTGCTTGATCAAATTAGCGGGGATTCTTCTCCTTCTCATAACGTCGGCAACCGTCGGCTTTATCGAGTCCTATAAGCTGTCTCTGCGGGTGGAACAATTGGAGCGATTCCTTCGGTTTGTCACGGCGGTTCAGGCGGAAATTCAGTTTTCCTCCATTCCAGTGCGACAATTGATTGCCAAGCATCGGGAGGATATGAAGTTGCTGGAATTCTGCCATCAGTACTGCGAGGAACAACAAGATTTTCCAAGCGCATGGCGGCAGGCAGTCGTAAAAGGGACCAAAGGCTGCGGTCTTCAAAAAAAGGATGTACAGATGATTTCAGATTTTGGAACCGCTTTAGGCAGCACCGATTTGGCGGGCCAGGCAGCTCATTGCCAATTGACCGCGCAGCTTTTGGAAACTCAATTGGAAACGGCCAGGCAGGAGAAAGGAAAAAAGGCAAAGCTCTATTCCATGCTGGGGATTTTTTTCGGCGTAGCAATGGCGCTTGTAATCAGTTAAAAACGGAGGACGTATGATGAACATTGACTTGATTTTTAAGATTGCCGCAATCGGAATTATTGTTGCGGTGCTGAACCAGCTTTTGATCCGTTCCGGGCGGGAGGAACAGGCGATGATGACCACATTGGCCGGACTGATTGTGGTGCTGATGATGATTATCCAGGAAATTGACAGCCTATTTTCCTCTATTAAATCCATCTTTGGGTTGTAACCATGAACATGATTGGAATTGTGGGCATCGCCTTGATCACAGCTATTTTTGCGGTGATGCTCAAGCGGCATCATGGGGAATATGCCATTATTATCAGTATCTGCGGCGGTGCCGTGGTGATTTTTTTAATCCTCGCCCAGATCACGCCGGCACTCAATCAGGTCAACGAATGGATTTCAGCTGTAGGCATTCCCAATCAGGCGGCATTGATTTTATTGAAAACTTTGGGGATTTGTTTTCTCACGCAATTTGCGGTGGACTCCTGTAAGGATGCAGGAGAAAGCGCTTTGGCTTCCAAGGTGGAGCTGGCTGGAAAAGTGACGGTGGTGGTAATGGCGCTGCCCTTATTTCAAAGCATTGCCTCTACAGCGGTTTCGTTAGTGGGAGGTGGATGATATGACTCTTTCCTGGAAAGAAACCATGTGGAGATATCGGAAACGAATCCTCCTGTTCCTGGGAATTTTTCTTGTTTTTTCTTTGTTTGCCTGTCCAGTTTCTGCGGCGCAGGACAATCAAGCGGAATTGACCCAGGAATATTATGAAGAACAGCTGGAACTGTCCGGCGCCAACGATCTGCCTTATCAGCTTCCAGAGGGAACCATGGACATTTTAAGTGACATGGGAATTGACGGGGTGAATTGGGAGCAGATTTCCAATGTTACGCCTCAGGGGGTGTTTTATCAGGTTCTGACCCTGTTTGGCGTAGAGGCGGACGCTCCGCTGAAAGCAGCGGTTTCCATTCTTTCGGTCATGATTTTATGTGCTATGCTCAATTCTATGCGCCTTTCCCTGGGCGAACAGCCAGTGGGAGGCGTGGTGAATCTGGTGGGCACCTTGTGTGTCTGCACCGTCATGATAGAACCGGTGGTGCGTTGTATTGTAAGGGCGGCGGATGTGATTCAAGGAGCTTCTAATTTTATGCTGGCTTGTATCCCGGTTTTGGTTGGGATTTTGATTGCCGGGGGACAGGCGGTCTCGGCCAGCTCCTTTCAATTCTTCCTATTTGGGGCGGGGAATGTGATTTCTTTTGTTTCCGCTCACTTTATTGTTCCGGTACTGAATATTTTTCTGGGGTTTTCTTTGGTATCGTCTCTGTCACCCAACTTGAATTTAAATGGTCTGTGCAAAACCTTTACCACGATCATGAAATGGGTGCTAGGGTTCTCTATGAGTATTTTTACCGGGCTTCTCACCATGCAAAGTCTGCTGGGGAATGCGGTGGACGTCTCCACCAACAAAACGGTCAAATTTGTGGTGTCCAGCTTTGTTCCGGTGGTGGGCAGTGCGTTGGGGGAGGCCTTTGGCACCGTACAAGGAAGCGTGAAGCTGCTGAAATCCGGCGTGGGTGCTTTTGGACTTTTGGCCATAGGATTTATCTTTTTCCCGGTGTTGGCTCAATGTTTGCTGTGGCAGGTGACAGTGATTGTATGCGCCAGCATTGCGGATGTATTTGATTTGAAAGAGATCGCCGGGTTGCTCCGGGCGATTTCCAAGGTGATTTCTCTGCTTATTGCCATTTTGCTTTGCAGCATTGCCATTTTGATTATCTCCACTATCGTGATGATGGCGATTGGAGGGGGGACAACATAATGGATGCAGTACATCAATGGGCCTTGGGGATTTGCCTGACCGTGCTGATCAACGCAGTGGTTCATTATGTGATCCCCAGCGGCTCCATGGAAAAAATGCTTCGTCTGGTTCTGGGGGTATTTGTCCTGTGCGGTATTTTGCTTCCCCTTTCCAAAACATTGCCAGGCCTGGATTGGGAGCTGGAAAAACCGACGGAAACCATCCACGATACGGACGGGTTTGCTGATGAGGTGGAACGGCAGATTTTTTCCCAGGCAGAACAGAATGTGAAACAGGTTGTGATTGTGGAATTGGAAAAAAACGGTTATCCTTGGAAAAATGTTTCCGTCAGGATGGATACAAACGAAGATCGCAGCATAGTAATTAATCAGGTAGTCGTTACCTTGGACAAAGACGCGTTGGTACATAAGGATGAGTTGGTCGCGCATCTGGAAAAAACATTGGGGTTAAAAACGGAGGTCGTTTGGGATGGCGAATCAGGATAAAGAAAAAAACAATGCTTCCCCGAAAAATCTGTTCCGTCGTCTGGCGGAAAACGAAAAATCGCGGAAAATCCTTTTGCTTGTGGGGATCGGCGCCATCGTCTTGATTTTTGTTTCCGGCTATTTCTCTAAGGAAAAACCAGAGGAAACCCAGCCGGTGGCAGCGCAAAATGTTCTGACCACAGAGGAATATACGAAACAGTTGGAAGCGAACCTGACGAGTTTGATCAGTGGGATCGAGGGAGTCGGAGAAGTTGACGTCATGGTGACGTTGGAAAAGGGTGTGGAACATGTGTATGCCACGGAGGAAAAAAAGAGCAAGCAGACCACGGAGGACAAAGCCTCAGACCAAGACCGAAAAAGCCAAGAGCATGATAATGTGGAAACCAGCTATATTATCGTCAAGGACGCGGATGGTTCTCAAAAAGCCCTTGCTGTCACAGAAGTGCAGCCGGTAGTCAAGGGGGTGGTTGTGGTCTGTGGAGGAGGTGACAATCCCACCGTGCAGCAAAATGTAACCGGTGCGGTCACCACCGCGCTCAACATTTCATCGGCACGGGTTTGTGTCGTCAAATCCAAATAAGGAAAAACAGGAGGAATTAGGTATGGGATTTAAAAAACGTCAGCTGGTGCTTGCCGCGTTGGTGGTATCGTTGGGGGCGGCAGTTTATTTAAATTGGCAATTTTCTGGGACGAACGATATCGTCGCAACCGGAACTTCCCAGTCTGACAAGGAATTGGGAGCGACGCAACTGGTCAACGCATCGGGGAGCAGTCTGACTTCCCGTCCGCAGGAGACAACTTCCTCGGCAGCATCCAGTACGTCAAGCAAAACCAGTTCGGCTGCATCTTCCGCCACGTCAACCGTGTCGGCTTCTACATCGGCTGTATCTTCCACGACCACATCCAAAACCGAATCATCCGCTTCCTCGGCAGCGTCGTCGGAAGCTTCCGCCAGCGCGATTACGGAGTATTTTAATCAAGCTAGACTATCCCGGCAAAAGACACGGGATGAAGCTATTGAGCTGCTGGAAAAGGTGATGAACGATAAAACCTCCACGGAAGACGCGAAAAAGAAAGCAGTGGACGATGCGGCAGTCATTGCGCAGAATATGCTCAAGGAAAGCAATATTGAAAACCTGATTAAATCCAAAGGATATGTGGATTGCGTGGTATTCCTGCAAAACGACGAATGCAACGTGGTGGTGAAGAAGGAGAATCAATTTGTGGAGAGCGACGCGGTGGCAATCCGGGATATCATCACTGGCCAGACCGAAGTTAAACCCAGCAATATTAAGATTGTAGAGGCGAAATAATTTGCTGAAATCAAGTCGACGTTACGAAGCGATATGCGGAAGTAAGGTCGATTTTTTTGTGGGCTTTCGATGGTTTTCCTCTCTTTTCTTTCTGTTTTGAGAAAAAGGAATCAAAATAATATTTGCGCCGCACGTTTTTTATGGTATAATAACCTGGAAATGCCAACGGATCAAAGATCCTGGGAGTTTCTGAGAGCAGGAATAATGGGTTGCCAATTCGCTCAATTGAGCTGAGAACCGTACAAACAATGTGTATTTAAACTTTTATAGCAGCTCGTTTCACTCTTTATATTTTGTGGTATTTTATGCTTTAGGCGCTGGATATCTTTCGTTACAAATTAGCTTTATCAAAGCAAAGTTGGTTGGCTGCGCCAGATTTTGGGTATGCTAACAAGGTGGAGTTTGAAAATTCAATGAATGATTCCACAACAGACCCTCCACAAGTATATTTTCCTGTGAGGGTTTATTTTTTTAACATATAGGAGGCATCGATGAAGAGACGTGCAGAAAGAGAACAAGCTTTTCTTTTAATTTTTGAGAGAACCATCAACAATGATACCATGGCGGACATTATCGAAAATGCCAACCTTTCCCGGGATATGGAGCTGTCTGCCTTTGCATCTAATGTGGCGCTTGGCGTAGAGGAAAAAGAATCCATTATAGATCAAAAAATTGAACAAAGCATTTTGGGGTGGAAGATGAGCCGTCTTTCCAAGGTATCCTTTGCTTTGCTCCGTCTGGCTATTTATGAAATGATGTTTGAAAAGGATATTCCCATCAGTGTTTCCATCAATGAGGTCATTGATTTGGCGAAAAAATATGGCGGCAGTGAGGACGCTCCGTTTATCAATGGGGTATTGGGAACGGTAGCAAAGGATTTGGACTTGAAAAATGAGTAAGTTTCTTGGAATTGACACCAGCAACTATACCACTTCAGCGGCCATTTGTGCAGACAACAAAGTGGATCAGCAGAAAAAACTGCTTCCAGTAAAAGAAGGACAGTTGGGACTGCGGCAAAGTGACGCGGTGTTTCACCATGTGCAACAGCTTCCTGATGTCTTGGAGCCATTGCTGATGGAGCATTCCGGCTTGACGGCCATTGGTGTGACCAGCCGGCCGAGGGATGTGGAAGGCTCTTATATGCCATGCTTTACGGTAGGCTATGGAACTGGAAAAGCCTTGGCGGCCGTACTCGGTGTTCCATTCCATTCCTTTTCCCACCAAGCTGGCCATATTGCGGCGGCGCTGTATTCAGCCGGCCGATTGGATTTATTGGAGCAGAAATTTCTTGCCTATCATGTATCCGGCGGAACTACGGAAGCAGTTTTGGTTACACCGGAGGCCAAACATGGGTTCTCGTGCGAAATTGTGGCTTCATCGTTAGATTTAAAGGGAGGACAAGCCGTGGACCGGGTAGGGGTCATGCTGGGGCTTCCGTTTCCAGCGGGAAAGAAGCTGGAGGCGCTGGCTCTGCAATGGGAAGGCAAATGCTTGGTGCATCCCACCATGAAGGGCAATGATTTTTGTTTGTCTGGACTGGAAAACCAGTGTGCGGCGATGTATGCGAAGAAGAAAAAACCGGAGGAAATCGCTCGGTATTGCTTGGAGTTTTTGCTGGCAACTTTGGATCAATCCTGCGGTCAGCTTCTTCATCAATATGGAGAACTGCCGGTTTTGTTTGCAGGAGGCGTCATGTCTAATTCCATTATCCGGGAGGCTTTGACCAAGAAGTATGGCGCTTATTTTGCCGCTCCAGAGTTTTCCTCGGACAACGCAGCAGGAATTGCTGTTTTAACTGCGATCCAAGAAGGAGGATTTTCATGCGCACTGCCCCTGTGATGCTAACCGTAACCCAACTAAACGCATATGTGAAATCCTTGTTTGACGGGGATTCTCATCTTCATTCTGTTTTTCTCAGTGGAGAGATTTCCAATTTTACCAACCACTATCAATCCGGCCATCTGTATTTGTCCTTGAAGGATGAGAAATGCGTGGTGAAAGCAGTGATGTTCGCTTCCCAAGCCAGTCGGCTGCGGTTTGTCCCTAAGGACGGTATGAAGGTAATCGTACGGGGACGAGTATCGGTGTATGAAGCCAGCGGACAATATCAGCTTTATATTGACGACATGCAGCCCGATGGGTTGGGGGCTTTGAACGTAGCGTTTGAACAGCGAAAGGCTAAACTGGCAGCGGAAGGGCTTTTCAATCTGGAACGTAAAAAGCGGCTCCCTCCGTATCCAGAGCGGATTGGGATTATTACCTCTCCAACGGGAGCGGTCATCCACGATATCCGGCATGTGCTGGAACGCCGGTATCCAGCGGCAGAAATTATTTTTGCGCCGGTATTGGTGCAGGGCGATGGAGCTGCCCCGCAAATTGTGGACGCGATTGAGAAGATGAACCGATTGCGCTGTGCTGACGTCTTAATTGTAGGGCGGGGCGGCGGTTCTTTGGAAGATCTTTGGGCTTTTAACGAGGAATCAGTCGCTCGAGCGGTCGCAGCTTCGGACATTCCGATCATTTCCGCAGTTGGACATGAAACTGACGTTACCATTTGTGATTTTGCAGCGGATCTACGCGCTCCCACACCGTCTGCCGCTGCGGAGATGGCTGTTCCGAACCAGGAGGAAGTAGCCGCTTTGCTTAATGGGTATTGGTACGCCTTACACCAGTCCATGGAACAGAAGTTGCGGCAATGCAGGGAGGCTCTGGAGTCCGCTGCGCACAACCGGCTGTTGACCCATCCGGAAGAAACCATTTCCCTACGGAAAATGGAGGTGGACAGTCTCTCTTTCCGCCTGACTGGGCAGATCCAGCAGATGCTGGCGCAGCAGCAGACCAATCTGGCTTCTTTAAGCGGCAAGCTGGATGCACTTAGCCCGTTGAAGGTATTAGGGCGGGGGTATGCTATGGCGTGGGATGAAAACGGCTGTATGATTACGCAAGCCAAGCAGGTAGCGCCGGGCGATGGACTGCGGGTACAGTTTGCTCAAGGAACCGTGAATTGTACCGTGGATGCAGTGGAAATTCCAGAACCGGGAGGAGTTCAAGATGAATAAAAATATGACATTTGAAACGGCAATGAATAAACTGAGTGAGATTGTTGCAAAACTAGAAAGTGGAACCCAATCCCTAGATGCTTCCTTGAAGCTGTTTGAGCAGGGCAGTGAGTTGACTGGATTTTGTTACGGAAAACTCCAACACGCAGAGCAGAAAATTAAGGAAATTACCCAAGTGGAACAAGAACTATCAGAAAAAGCAGGTGAATGATTTGCGAAAAAGGCAACAAATACTCCTGGAACAAATCGAAGAAAAACTGGATTCCTATGTACCGAAAACGGATACGTTATATCGAAATTTAATTGAGGCGATGCGGTATAGCTTATTGGATGGAGGAAAGCGGATTCGTCCGCTGTTGGTGCTGGAATTTTGTCAGCTTTGCGGCGGAGAGGTTTCAAAAGCCATGCCTTTTGCGTGTGCGCTGGAAATGATCCATACCTACTCCCTCATCCACGATGATTTGCCCTGTATGGATAACGATGATATGCGCCGGGGGAGACCGTCGAATCACAAAGCCTTTGGGGAGGGTTTGGCTTTGCTGGCTGGGGACGCCTTGTTGACCCTGGCCTTTGAAACCATGCTTTCCCCGGAATCCATTGCCCTGGCTGGCACTCAACCGGCTGCGGAAGCAGCTGGGACATTGGCTTGCGCGGCAGGCGCTCACGGTATGGTGGGCGGCCAAGTGATTGATTTGGCTTCGGAAGGTCAACAGATTCCGCTGGAAATCCTCCAATTGATGGATGAATGTAAAACAGGCTCCTTGATTGTAGCAGCTGCAGAAATGGGCTGTATTTTGGCAGGCGCTTCCCAGGAAAAAAGGCAGGCAGCCCGCAAATACGCTTCCGCCATTGGACTTGCCTTTCAAATTGTGGACGATATTCTAGATGTAACCGGAACCACGGAAGATTTAGGAAAAAAGGCAGGCAGCGATGCGGACAATCAGAAGTCTACCTATGTCACTCTGCTAGGATTGGAAAAAGCCCAGGAAGCCGCTCTGGAGTTGACCCATCAGGCGGTAGAGGCATTGGATATTTTTGAAGAAGGCGAGGAGAAGCAGGGCCTTGCGGAGCTTGCGGAATATTTGGCTTCCCGGAAAAAGTAGGGAAGCAGAAAGGTGAGGGATGGCCAGTGAGGCGAAAGGATCGAGAAGTGACCGACCCGGGGAAAATCCAGGCGATCATCCAGGACTGCCACTGCTGCCGGCTTGGTCTACAGGATGGGAATCGGATATATATCGTGCCGCTCAATTTTGGATATGAAGAAAAGCAGGGAAAACGCCTGTTCTATTTTCACGGAGCAAAAGAGGGGCGGAAAATGGATTTGATCGCGAAGAATCCCAATGTGGGCTTTGAGCTGGATACCCATTACCGGTTGAAAGAAGGGGCGTCCGCCTGCGAGTACTCCGCCTATTTTCAAAGTGTAGTGGGAAGCGGCAGGATTGCCTTCCTTGCGGATATAGAGGATAAGAAACATGCGCTTCAGGCGATTATGAGGCAGGGTACCGGAAAGGAGCAGTGGTTGTTTTCCGAAGCCATGCTCCGTGCCGTTTGTGTTTTTCAGCTCGAAGTAGAAGAGCTTTCCTGCAAAGAACACGTCCCAGATCGCCATGGATGGGGACTGTGAGTACAGACCACGTCCGCAGCAATTTTTAACAGATTCCATTTTCCGCCTTGACAGGCGTGGCAGAATGTGGTATCATAGTCAAGCCGCATGTTACAGGTTTTCAAGAGGCGCAGCCCACCTGTCGCAGCGAGATTTTTAGAAAAGGCAGGACCTTTCATGTTTGCAGTAATTGAAACAGGCGGTAAGCAGTATAAGGTACAAAATGGCGATGTCATTTATGTAGAGAAGCTTGCAGCAGAAGAAAACTCAGAGGTTACGTTCCAAGTGGTGGCACTTGGCGGCGAAGGCGGGCTGAAGATCGGTACCCCTTATGTAAATGGTGCTTCCGTAACTGGTAAGGTTTTGAAGACCGGCAAAGGGAAAAAGATCACCGTGCTTACTTACAAACCCAAAAAAGGCTCTAAGCGCAAGATGGGCCACAGACAGCCATACACGAAGATTGAGATTGCCGCAATCAACGGGTAATTTATGATCAGTGTGCGGTTTCTCACAACGGATTCCGGGGAGCTTTTAGGCTTTTCCCTCAGCGGACATGCTGGCTATGGAGAGGCGGAGGAGGATATTGTCTGCGCGGCGGTTTCGTCCGCAGCGTATCTGACCGCTAATACCGTCACCGAAATTCTGCACGCGGATGCGCAGGTGTCTGCGGAAGACGGCGAAATGTATGTGCGGGTATCCCGCAGCAGCGCCGCGGATTGCCGCAGTATTTTTGCGGGCTTCAAGCTCCACATGATTGGGCTGGAAGAACAGTATTCGGAAAATATTCGAGTAAGTTATTTGGAGGTGTAAGGAAATGCTTAAGATTAATATTCAGTTATTCGCTCATAAAAAAGGTGTTGGTTCTACAAAGAACGGTCGTGACTCCGAGTCCAAGCGTCTTGGTGTAAAACGTGCGGACGGTCAATTTGTTCTTGCAGGCAATATCTTGGTAAAACAACGTGGTACCCACATTCACCCAGGCAACAACGTTGGTATCGGTTCCGACGACACTCTGTTTGCACTGGTGGATGGCAAGGTAAAGTTTGAGCGCCTTGGCCGTGACCGCAAAAAGGTTAGTGTTTACGCAATTGAGCAGTAATCACAGCGTATATTCGATGCATGGAAAATCCTGGGTCAGAAATGTCTCCAGGATTTTTTTGATATTTTTTTGTGATTCGTCCATGCTAATTTCAGTGAGGATTTTTGAAAATAAGAAGTGGCGGGATGTAATGTTTATTGATATTGCAAAAATTAAAGTAAAAGCGGGGGACGGCGGTGCTGGCGCCGTATCGTTCCACCGAGAGAAATATGTAGCGTCCGGCGGGCCGGACGGTGGAGACGGCGGCCGAGGCGGCGATATTATTTTCCAAGCGGATACGAATTTATCCACCTTGATGGATTTTCGGTATAAGCGGAAGTTTATCGCGCCCAATGGAGAAAACGGCCGGGCCAAACGGTGTTTTGGAAAAAGCGGGGAAAATTTGGTGATCAAAGTTCCTTTGGGCACCTTGGTCAAAGATGCGGAAACTGGCCGTTTGTTGGCAGACATTTCGACGATGGAACCGCAGACCCTATTCCACGGCGGCAAAGGAGGCTGGGGAAATGCCCATTTTGCCACACCGACCCGTCAGGTTCCTCGGTTTGCTAAGCCAGGCGTGCCAGGAGAGGAAGCGGAAATCCAACTGGAACTGAAGCTGCTGGCAGACGTCGGGCTAGTAGGCTACCCCAATGTGGGAAAATCAACTCTGATTTCTGTGGTCAGTCAGGCCAAGCCAAACATTGCTAACTATCATTTTACGACTTTGACTCCGGTACTGGGCGTGGTGGATCGTGGTGAGGATTCGTTTGTCATTGCTGATATTCCTGGATTGATTGAAGGAGCAGGTGAAGGCGTGGGACTGGGTCACCAATTCCTGCGTCACGTAGAACGCTGCCGCATGCTAGTTCATATTGTGGATGTTTCTGGAAGCGAAGAACGGGATCCCATTCAGGATTTTGAGGTGATCAATGCCGAATTGAAAAAATTCAATCCGGATTTGGCTCAACGTCCTATGATAGTAGCGGGCAATAAATGCGATTTGGCGGAGGAAGAACAAATTGCTCGTTTCCAACGGTATGTCGACGAAAAAGGATATGAATTTTTTCCAATCATGGCAGCGATTCGTTATGAGGTAGACCCTCTGTTGGATCGGATTCAAGAAATGCTCAGCAAGTTGCCGCCGGTTCTTCAATTTGAGCCGGAACCAATGCCCGTGAAAGCACCAGAAGAATTTGGGAAACATGAAGTGAAAATTACGAACCAGGGCGGCGTTTATATGGTGGAAGGAGCATGGCTGTTGCAAGTCATCCAATCCGTCAATTTTGACGATTACGAATCCCTGCAATATTTTCAGCGGGTGCTGATCAACACGGGCGTGATCGACGCTTTGCGGAACGCAGGCGTACAGGAAGGCGACACCGTCAGTATGTATGACCTGGAATTTGATTTCGTAGAATAGGGGTGTAGGTTTGGAACGTCTATTTCTGGGAGAATGTAATCCCAAACAGCTCAGCCCCCTGACCTTGGCGTTTGTGGGAGACTGCGTATTTGAATTGTTTGTGCGGGAGCGGTTGGTTTGTCAGGCCAATTGTCCCGTCAACGCACTGCACAAAAATTCGGTGGCCCAGGTGTGCTGCGGAGCGCAGGCCAGGTCGATGGAAAAACTGATGCCAGTGTTGACCGAGGAAGAAATCAGCGTGTTCAAACGGGGACGGAACGCCAATACTTCCCATGTGCCAAAAAATGCTTCGCCCAAAGATTACCATTCGGCAACCGGATTTGAGGCTTTGTTTGGCTATCTGTATTTAAAAGGTGAAATTGGAAGATTGCGTGAATTATTTGCCATCCTCTGTGAAGGGTAAACAAAAGGTGTAAAATATAAATTTTATCATACAATAACACCATTAAGAAAAAGAAGGTGTTATTGTGTCATTTCTTCACAGTGAAAAGAAGGGAGTCCAGATCTTGACGGATGCTGGATGTTTTGTGGCGGGAAGCTGCCTGTATGCGATTTCGATTTCCGTATTTGCGGCTCCCAATCAAATTGCGCCTGGCGGCGTAACCGGTTTGGCTACTATTTTAAACACGCTGATCCATACCCCCATTGGTACGGTGGCGTTTTTACTGAATATCCCGATTATTATTTGGGCCATGCTGGAAATTGGCTATAAAGTGGTGATCAAAACCATTGTGGCCATTGTCATTTCTTCCCTCGTCATTGATCTTTCCGCCTTATTTTTGCCAGCGTATCAGGGCGATCATATGTTGGCCGCTATTTTTGCTGGTGTATTGGAAGGAATTGGGCTTTCGTTAATTTTTATTCGGGGCGGTACCACGGGCGGTACCGATATGACCGCCCGTCTGCTCAACCGCCGGTTTCCTCATCTGTCCATGGGAAAATTGATGATGACCGTGGATATGATGGTGATTACCCTTTCTGCGTTTGTGTATTGGAGTATTGAAAGCGCTCTGTATGCTTTGATTGTGATTTTTGTGGCTACTAGGGTTATTGACGCGATTCTGTATGGTTTGGATATTGGCACCGGAAAATTGCTGTTTATTATTTCCGATCAAGGAAAACGAATTTCCACCAAGATTATTGAGACTTTGGGACGTGGCGTGACGATCCTGTCCGGTCACGGCGCATACAGTGGACAGGAGCGGGATGTTCTGTTTTGCGCGGTGCGGAAATATGAAGTGCATCGCGCCCTACATCTGATACGAGAAATTGACAAACGGGCATTCATTATCATTGGGGAAGCTGGACAAATTACTGGGGAAGGCTTTCGAGAGGAGAAAGCTCAGGAAAAAAGTGTGCGGGAATTGTTGTCCCGAAAGAAAAAAGAACAATCCTGATAGGATTATTCTTATAAAAAACAAATAGGCGGATTTGTAAGAATTTACAAATCCGCCTACGAATGATGAGAAGTTATCTACAGTTGGTGCTGTTAGAATTGCTGTTGGTGTTGGTGCTGTTAGAATTGGTCTGGTTGGAAGAAGTCTTGTTTTGAGATTGGTTTTGGCTGTTGGTGTTGCTGTAGTTGTTTTTGTTTTGTTTCTCCAAGATACTCACCCCCTTCTGATCAATATTATGGCATCTTTTTCTTCACTTTATACCATGGAAGTAAAAAAATATTTGGAGTTGATTGGTTTGCTGCCGGAAGCGTTTCAAAATCGGATGAAGATACTGTTGGAAGAGGAGTGGGATGCTTTTTTACAATCCATGGAACAGCCGTCCTTTCGGGGAATTCGCTGGAACCCCTTGAAATGCTCCAGGGAAACCCTTCAGAAAAATTTGGCTTTTCCCTTGACTCCCACGCCGTTTTCCAACTTCTCCTATGGGATTCCTCAAGAGATAGAACGGATTGGTTCCATGCCCCTGCACCATGCCGGAGCCTTTTATGTGCAGGAGCCGTCGGCTTCCTCAGCGGTTACGATCCTAGATCCCAAGCCTGGCGACCGAGTACTGGATTTGTGTGCTGCTCCAGGAGGGAAATCCACACAAATTGGTGCTTGCCTCCAAGGGGAAGGCCTTCTGTGGTCCAATGAGTTTGTCAAAAACCGCGCCATTGTTTTGCTTTCCAATATCGAGCGGTTGGGAATTCGCAATGGGGTGGTTTCTTCCTGTCATCCCGACATGCTTTGCCGAAAGTTAGCTGGATATTTTGATAAGGTTTTGGTGGACGCCCCTTGTTCGGGGGAGGGCATGTTCCGTCGGGATCAGCAGGCAGCCTTGGATTGGAGCGAGGAACATGTGAAAACCTGCGCGGTTCGCCAGCAGGCAATCCTGGATTCCGCTTCTCAAGCCGTAAAAGAAGGGGGCATTTTGGTGTATTCCACCTGTACGTTCGCCCCAGAAGAAAATGAGCAGGTAGTGGAGGCATTTTTAAAGGAACACCCTGAGTTTGAATGTGAAGACTGTGGGGTGTCCTTTGGCCGCGCTTCCAAACAGTTGCCCATGACCAGGAGAATTTTTCCCATGGATGGGGGAGATGGCCATTTTGTTGCGAAAATGAAGCGGGTTGCTGCCAATTCTAAATTCCCTATGCCGTATGAATATACAGGAGGAAAGAAAAAAGACAGCCACAAAGCATTGCAGGAGCTGTTGGCCTCCATTTTTGTACAGGTTCCAAATCAACGCATTGAGCAAATTAAAGATTCTTTCGTTTTCTTGCCGGATGATTTACCCCGTTTGGAAGGACTAGGTGTGATCCGTATGGGGATTTTGGCTGCCGAAGAAAAAACCAGCCGCTTGGAGCCTACCCATCAGCTTTTTTCTTCTGCATCTGCGAAGAATTGCCGTCAAGTAGTGGATTTGTCTGGGCATTCTGCGGAAATCCGACGCTTTTTGCTGGGGGAAGAGCTGGAAGTGGCCGATTCTTATCGCGGGTTCGTTTTGGTAGCAGTGGAGGGAATCCCAGTGGGATTTGGGAAATGCTCCCAAGGACGGTTAAAAAATCGCTATCCTAAGGGTTTACGAAATCATCGGTTTTAGATAAGTTGCGCAATTTTAATCTTGTCCTTTTGATCTTGCTTGAAATTACTGATATTTGATGATACAATAAAATGGAAAATAAACGAAGGAAGTGTTTTTCCATGCAGGAAATCAGACTGGAATTGACAAAGAATCCGAAGCAGAAACCAACGGATGAAAGCAAACTAGGCTTTGGCAGCATCTTCACAGACCACATGTTCCTTATGAATTACGACGAAGGCCAAGGCTGGCATGACCCACGGATTGTGCCGTTTGGGGACATTTGCCTTTCTCCCGCCGCTATGTGCCTTCATTATGGACAAGCCGTGTTTGAGGGAATGAAAGCATACCGGACGGCAGAGGGCAAAATTTTGTTGTTCCGCCCGGATCGGAATATGGCTCGTCTGAACGTATCCAATGAGCGTCTGTGTATTCCAAAGATTGACGAAGCCTTTGCCCAAAAGGCCATTGAAACTCTAGTCTCCGTGGAAAAAGATTGGATTCCAACCGCAGAGGGAACCTCCCTTTATATCCGCCCATTTATTATTGCGGTAGACCCTCATGTCGGTGTTCACCCAGCTAAACATTTGATGTTCCTGGTCATTTGTTCTCCAGTTGGCGCTTACTACCCAGAAGGCCTAGACCCGGTTAAGATTTATGTAGAAAGCCAGTATGTCCGCGCGGTCCGAGGCGGTATGGGTTATGCAAAAACCGCCGGCAACTATGCTGCTTCCCTGAAAGCGCAGGACGAGGCGGAGAAGCAGGATTATACCCAGGTGCTGTGGCTGGATGGAGTTGAGCGAAAATATATCGAGGAAGTCGGCACCATGAATGTCTTTTTTGTGATTGGCGACGAGATCATAACCCCGGCTTTGCAGGGATCGATTCTGCCTGGCGTGACCCGCATGTCTGCCATTGATATTCTGAAATCCTGGGGGATGAAGGTGACGGAACGTCCCATTTCCATTCAAGAGGTTTCGGACGCAGCGAAAGACGGCCGTTTAAAGGAAGCGTTTGGAACCGGTACCGCTGCAGTTATTTCTCCCATTGGACATTTGAAGTGGGAAGATCATGTCATGGTTATCAACAATGGAAAAATTGGAGAAATCTCTCAACGGCTGTATGATACTTTGACGGGTATCCAATGGGGTAAGCTGCCGGATACCATGGGCTGGACTGTGGAAGTAAAATAATAATACGGCACGGGGCCGGTTTAGGTGGCAGCAATCGCTGTCACCTATTTTTATAGAAAGGAGAGAAACTATTGCGGGAACTGGAATTTGTGGTTCCGGAAAGTTTTGAGGGGGCAAAATTAAAGCATTTTTTGCGAGGTCCCTGTAAAATTTCCAACAAGCTGATGACCCGTCAGAAGTTGGTATTTAACGGCATTTTGGTGAACGGTATTCATGCTTATGTGACGAAAATCATTCATACCGGAGATCTGGTTTGTTTGCGTCTTCCAGATTGGGAAAAGGAAATAGAAGCGGTTCCGATTCCTTTGGACATTGTTTGGGAGGATGACGATTTGCTGGTCATCAACAAGCCGTCCCATATGCCGGTATATCCAACGCCAGGGCATGACGCTGACAGTTTAGCGAATGCAGTTTCCGCTCACTACCAGGCTCATGGCTGGAAGCTTGGGTTTCACCCCATCTATCGTCTAGATAAAAATACCTCTGGGCTTATTATCATTGCCAAACATTCCTATGGCGCTTCGGTGTTGGCTTTTGGCGTGGAAAAGGAGTATACCGCGATCTGTGAGGGAATTTTGCAGGGGGAAGGCACCATTTCTGCACCGATCCGGCTGAAAGAAGGCCATGGTATCCAGCGGGAAGTAGGGGAAGGCGAGGGAGCGCAGTATGCAGTGACCCACTGGAAAGCGGTGGAGAAATACCAAAACGGCCATACCCTGTTGAAAATTCATTTGGAAACTGGACGTACCCATCAAATCCGGGTGCACTTTTCTCACATTGGCCATCCGTTGGCTGGGGATGATATGTATGGCGGCAGCCGGGAATGGATTTCTCGGCAAGCTCTTGCTTGCGGTTCGGTTCAATTTTTCCATCCGGTGACGCATGAGCGGATTTCTCTTGCGTGTCCGCTTCCAGAAGATATGCAAGTTTTGTGTCTAAAAGCAGCGGAAGCGTGAGAATGCTTTATAGGTAGTTCATTCCGAAAAGCGGATTGATCCATTGATGTGACTTTCTTTCCTTTCTGTGTTTTTTATGGTAAAATAACCACACAAGGGCAAGGTGGCGTACAGCAGCGCCTTTTCGGAAAGAATGGTAACCGGCGCAACGTGCCCACCGCAGGTGTGTTACAATATAAGATGATTATTTGAGGGGGGACGAGATGCCAGCCGCTATTTGTCATTATCTCCATGGAGAACGGGTTTGGAAGGCTCTGCAAGAGATAAAACCAACACTTTCTTCCGATGCCTTTTTCTTGGGAGCACAGGGGCCAGATCTTTTTTATTTTCATCGGGCATTGCCGTGGCATAAGAAAAAAGAAACGAGCCTGTATATCTGGGGAGATGCATTTCATCAAGCAAATCCAGCCAAATTGTTTCAGACGCTTCGGCAACAGTACGAGCAAAATCGTACCCCTGTGTTAGAAGCTTATTTATATGGTTTTCTGTGTCACTATAGTCTAGATCGCACTACTCACCCTCTGATTCAATATGGAGCGGCTACTCTGTATCTATTGCATCCAGAGAAATCAGAATTGTTTTTGCATCATCAAATCGAATCCGCTCTGGATACCATCCTTCTTCGTTATGAGCGAGGGGCGCTTCCTACAGAATTTCCATTGAAGCAAGCGGTACCGATGAACGAAGCGGTATGGCAAGAAGTGAGCCGGTTTTATCAGGTGGTAATCGCGGCATTGTTTCAAAAAGAAATTTCTCAAGATTTATTGCTGGAAATGCTTCAGGATAGCCGTAAGGTACTGGGGGTACTTTATGACCGGACGACGTTGAAAAAGACATTTTTAGCCCGTCGGGAGCGTAGAAAAGGGAAGTTTCGGATTTCCTGCTATTTCCGCAGTATCAGTGAGGAAGAGAATTACGACTATGCAAATGTCTGCAAACAGGAATGGCAATGGCCACTAACTACAGGACATGTACGGTGCGAAACTTTTTTTGATTTATATGAACACTCGGTCGAGGAAGCGAAGAAGCTGATTGAAGCGTACTTTCAAACCCAAGACTTTGCCGCTTTTACCAAACAGATCCCATTTTAATTCAGAATTAAGGAGAATTTTTTATGAAAAAAATTGCAAGTTTTTGCGTGGACCACAATAAATTAGAGCCAGGAATGTACATTTCCAGGATTGATGATGATATCGTTACCTATGACCTGCGGTTTATCAAACCAAACTGCCCGCCATTTTTAGAGGTGCCTTCTATCCATACTTTTGAGCACCTGTTTGCTACCATGGCACGCAATTCCCAGTTTCAAGATCGGGTCGTTTATTTTGGTCCGATGGGCTGCCGTACCGGTTTTTATTTGCTACTGAGAAATTTGGAGCATGCAGATGCCATTACCTTGGTCCAGGAAGTGGTGAAAGCCATTGCAAACTATGAGGGGGAAATCCCCGGAAATACGGCGGTCGAATGTGGGAATTATTTGGAGCATAGTCTGACAGGGGCGAAGCAACAAGCTGCAAAATATTACCAAATTGTGAAAAATTGGACAATTGAACAATTAAGCTACTAAAAGTTTATATTTCTTTAGACAATTGGCAATCATAAAATTGTTGCAATTTTGTAATCGTTATGGTATCATATGTAAAGTTAAGTTACAAAGTTGTAACAAGAGATTGCAATTGTGAAAGGAATGGATCACTATTAAACCCTTAAAGTTACAAAATGATCATAAGACAAACGCAAATCGTAAAAATAAAATGAAAATCTCCGCAAAGAAGCACATTATCACCATCGCAATGGTAGCTGCTTTCATGACTGCCGTACCGCTTTCTGTTAGCGCAGCCACAGATGCTTCCTTAGTAGGCGGCGGTTCTGGCAATGGCATTTTAAACACCCAGGGGGAAACTTCCGTCAATGGTGTGGTGGAAGAAGCAACTGGTCTCTATATTAACGGCACCTTGGTAGGCGCGATCAAAAATTCTTCTGACTTAGATATTATGCTGAAAAGTATTTTAGAAACATATAATGAGCCGGGGGCTACCGTTAGCTTTGTGGAAAAGGTAGAAACAGTGCAAGGTTTATACGCAACCACCAATATTTTCTCAACCGAAACCTTCCGTGATATTTTGCAGGGAAATGGTTCCAACACCCCAATGAACTATACGGTACAACCAGGCGATACTTTGGAGAGTATCACCGAAAAATTTCATACGAATGAAGCATCTTTGGAAGACATCAATGGTGGAGTTCTTTCTTTAGAGGCAGGGACAACCATCCATGTGATCAATAACGAAGCTTTGGTAAATGTCAAAATGGTGAAAAATGATGTTTATACTGCATCCATTCCATATACGACGATTATGGTGCCAGATACTACCCAATATACCACCCATGAAGAAGTGACGGTTGAGGGACAAGAAGGTTCGCAAACTTGTTTAGATCAAGTTACTTATATCAACGGAGTAGAGACGGAACGTACTAATGTGAATCGAGTGGTAGTTTCTCCAGCAGTCAATGAAGTAGCAATTGTAGGTACCATTACTCCACCGGATGGTTCGGTTCCGGGAGAAGCCAGCGGCACCTTTACCTGGCCAGTTCCTACCATCACCAATATTAGCAGTGGCTTTGGCTCTCGTTGGGGAACAACACACCAAGGGTTGGATATCTCGAACGGAAATTCTTATGGACAAACCATTGTAGCGGCGGATGCCGGTGTGGTTACGTACGTGAAGAAGAGCAATGTGGGCTATGGCTATCACTTGGAAATTGATCATGGCAGTGGCACCGCAACTTTGTATGCTCACACAAGCGAGATTTTAGTTCAGCCAGGCGAAAAAGTATTTAAAGGTCAACCGGTTGCTTTAGTCGGCAGTACCGGTGATTCTACTGGCGCCCATTTGCATTTTGAAATTCATAAAAATGGCGTGGCTGTAAATCCTTTAGAGTATGTCACGATAGGTAGCTAATCTACTTTGTTTTCAAATGCGACGGGGATGGGGCAGAGCTCCGTAGCAGTCCTCTACGCATGAAATAGCAAAAAGCCTCCTGGAGGAGGCTTTTTTTATTGGATAAAATTTCTTGGATATTCGAAAAAATCCTTGGGAAAACGTAGATTTTTAGGAGATTGCTGGCCTTTGCCTTGACTTTTCTTTCCAGGTGTATTATTATCAATTAGTGAAGATTTTTTCATGATTTTTCCGGATGTAATTTGTGGAATCTTACAGATTATATTCTTTTCTATATTACTTTAATAATTTCTAATATTATGCAAAGAATTGATAATAAGGATTAGATTTGTAAATAAATGATTGGAGCGTGTCACTTTGGACAAGTTTGTAATTACTGGCGGCCATCCGCTGGTTGGTGAAATCACCATCAGCGGAGCGAAGAATGCTGCCATTGCGATCATTCCAGCAGCGATTTTGTCAGACGATGTTTGCCGGATTGAGAATATACCCGATATCACCGATGTATCTGCCATGATCCGGATTATTGCGGATATGGGCGCTCAGATCCGTACGATTAATAAAACGACTATTGAGATTGATCCTCGCCCAATTCGTTCTCATATTGCTTCTTATGAGCTTGCACGCCATATTCGTGGTTCTTATTACTTGCTGGGAGCGCTTTTGGGGCGTTTTTCTCATGCGGTTGTCTCCATGCCTGGCGGTTGTGATTTTGGCGTACGTCCAATTGACCAGCATTTAAAAGGTTTTGCCGCTTTAGGCGCTACCTATAGCTTAGATGGCGGTATGGTAGATGTACGTGCTGAGCGTCTGACTGGAAATAACATCTATATGGATGTGGTTTCGGTTGGCGCAACCGTCAATATTATGTTAGCTGCTGTAAAGGCAAAAGGCTTAACAGTAATTGAAAATGCAGCCAAAGAGCCTCATATTGTGGATTTGGCTAATTTTCTCAACTCTATGGGCGCCGATATTCGTGGAGCTGGCACCGATGTGATTAAAATTTTTGGGGTGGATTATCTCCGCGGCACTACCTATTCCATCATTCCCGATCAAATTGAAGCCGGGACTTATATGGTAGCAGTTGCTGCCACTGGCGGAGATGTGATGATTAAAAATGTGATTCCCAAACATTTGGAGTCCATTTCTGCAAAATTGATTGAAATGGGCGTTTCCATTGAAGAATACGATGATTCTCTGCATGTGAAGCGGGAGAGCGACCTGCATAAGTGCAACGTCAAGACCATGCCTCATCCTGGCTTCCCAACCGATATGCAGCCGCAAATCGCAGTACTATTATCCATTGCTAAGGGAACCAGTATCATCAATGAGAGCGTGTGGGACAACCGTTTCCGCTATGTGGAGGAATTGCGCCGTATGGGCGCTCAATTCTCGGTAGATGGAAAACTAGCTGTTGTAGAAGGCATTGATCACTTAAATGCTGCTCCCGTGAAGGCAACGGATTTACGGGCGGGCGCAGCTATGGTAATTGCTGCTTTGTGTGCGCATGGCACCACAAATGTGGAGGATATTCAGCATATTGAGCGTGGATATGAAGCGGTAGTGGAAAAATTGACCGCTTTAGGCGCCGACATCAAACGGGTTCATGTGCCGGATGATGCTGGAAATAATCCCAATAACCAAGCTATGTAACGGCATATCATAACGTGCCGGATATTTCGAGAAAAAGCAAAGGGAGAGAAATTACTCCTTTTTCCTCGTTGTACGAAAATGGAGGAGGCACGGATTTTGGCAAGGGTTTGTCCATTGTTCAGCGGCAGCAAAGGAAACAGCTATTTTATCGGTTCTCAAACCTCAGGGATTCTCATTGACGCGGGTCGTTCAGCCAAACAATTGACAGAAATGTTGCAGCATTGTGAGATTGCTCCGGCTTCTATTCAGGGGATTTTTCTCACCCATGAACATACCGATCATGTGAAAGGACTGCGGGTATTTGCCTCCAAGTATCAAATTCCTGTTTTTTCTTCTTTGGGGACGCTGCAGGAGTTGGAAGGAACCGGAGATTTACAGGGAAAATTTACCCCAGAAGTCATTGATCCTAAGGGAATGGCTTGTGGCGATTTGTTTGTGAAACCATTTCCTACTTCCCATGACTGTGCGGAAAGCATTGGCTTTCGGATCCATACGACGGATGACCGAATCGTTATCCTTGCTACGGATCTGGGGATTTTGTCTGAAGAAATTTTAGCCGAAATGCATGGTTGTGATTTCGTAATTTTGGAATCCAATCATGATGTGGGGATGCTGCAAAATGGTTCTTATCCCTATCCGTTAAAAAAACGAATTTTGTCTCAAGTAGGGCATTTGTCCAATACGGCATGCGCGGATGTTTTGCCCCGGTTAGCTGGCAGCGGAACCACACGGTTTTTGCTGGCCCATCTCAGCGAGGAGAACAATACCCCAGCATTAGCCTTGCAAACGGCCTTGTGCAGCCTCACCATGGCGGGATTCCAACAAGGAATTGATTTTCAACTGGGGATTGCTCCCAAAGAGAATACAACGGGAAATTCGATTTTGTTTTAAGGGAGTGGTTTGGTGCTATCCGTAACGATTCTATGCATTGGAAAACTCAAAGAAAAATATTGGCGAGAGGCTTGTGAAGAATACGCCAAGCGATTAGGGGCGTTTTGTAAGTTTCGGATTGTGGAGTTTTCGGAAAGCCGTTTGCCAGAACGTCCGTCCGATGCTCAGATTGCAGAAGCTTTGGATATGGAAGGAGAAAAAATCTTGGAGGCAGCCAAAGGCTCGTTTTTGATTCCACTTTGTATTGAAGGGAGAGAACTGTCCTCACCGAAATTGGCAGAAGGTATTCAGCAAGCTACGGTGGGGGGAGCGAGTGCGATTAGCTTTGCAATTGGCAGTTCGTTTGGACTCAGCGATGGGGTCAAGCAGTCAGGAAATTTTTGTTTGTCCATGTCGCCAATGACGTTTCCTCACCAGTTGGCAAGAGTGATGCTGTGTGAGCAGGTGTACCGCACCTTTCAAATTATGAATCACGGCAAATATCATAAATAAAATTAGCTCGATTCTCCCTGTTTTATGGCTATATCATATCGTTTCAATTATCTTCTTGTTGGAAATCATTCTGTCGAATCGTGTTGAGAAAGAAAAATTTATCTCAAATAACGGTTGTACAACAGAATTTATTTGTGTTACAATAAACAAGAGGTGAAATGATTCATGGCAGGAATTTCAATCTTAGAGCAATTTGAGTACGTTTTGCGGGTTGTCATTGCGGCGATTTGTGGAGGTCTCATTGGATTTGAGCGAGAAAGGCGGATTAAATCCGCAGGATTAAAAACCCATATTATTGTTGGAATTGGAGCTGCTTTAATGATGGTCATTTCAAAATATGGATTTTTTGATCTATTTGCTGATCCCAATTTATCGGAAAATGTAAAACTGGACCCTTCCCGTGTCGCTTCTGGCATCGTTACTGCAGTAGGCTTTTTGGGCTCTGGTATTATTTTTGTAAAGAACTTTAAAACCAATGGGGTAACTACGGCGGCTGGACTTTGGGCTACCGTAGGTGTAGGGATGGCGTTTGGTGCCGGTATGTATTTGATTGGCACAGTGGTTTCCCTTTTGATTCTTCTGATTCAGTTTTTTTTCCATCGACGTTGGAAATTGTTCCGCTACTCTTCCTATCAGCATTTAGATCTTCTTCTCCAAGGCTCAGAAGAACAGCTACTGTCTTTCAGTCGACGTATGAACGAGAAAAAAGTTTTGATCAGTTATATCACGATGACACGAAATATAGATACCAAAGAGTTTCGAATGGAATTAGGCATCAGTATTCCAGAGCATTGGGACATGGAAAAAATGTATGATGTTTTTCAGGATGAAACCTGTTTGGTTTCCATTAAAACATAACAAAGAAAGACTTTAAGAGAATAAATCTGCTTAAAGTCTTTTTCTTATTTGATATCAAAAATTTATTCCAATTCTCCGAGAAGCGCTGCCCCAATAATCCCAGCATCGTTGCCGAGCTTGGCAAGACAGACGGTGGTTCGCTTGCCGGTAATCGGGTACTGTTCGCGATCCACATAGTCCTGCAAAGGCTCCAGCAACGCATTGCCCTCATTAGCAACCCCACCGCCAATGCAGAGAAGATCCGGTTCGAAAATATTGATCGCATTGGCGACGCCACATCCTAAATGCTCGATGTATTGGTTTACAATGGCTTTGCCGAGTGGGTCGCCGGCACGCATGGCATCAAAAGCTGTCCGTCCTTTGACTTTACTCAAATCGCCTTCCACGGATTTCCAGATGGGGGAGGTGTGATCGGAAGAAGCTGCCATCATTTCCCGGGTTGTCTGTTTTAGTCCAGTGGCGGCAGCATATTGTTCCCAACAGCCTTTCCGACCACAATGGCAGGGACGTCCTCCCATTTGAATGACCATATGTCCCATTTCACCAGCCGCAAAGTTGGAACCGCTGTAAACCGATCCGTCTACAATAATGCCGCAGCCCACACCCGTTCCTAATGTGATTGCCAAGGCATTGCGGGCACCTTGCAGAGCACCGGCTCGAAATTCGCCGTAGGCTGCTGCGTTGGCATCGTTTTCCATAAAAACTTTTTTTCCTAGTTTTTCTTCCAACTTGGTTTTTAATTGAAAATTGTGGAAGAATAAATTACTAGAAAATTCTACAATTCCTTTTTCGGTATTTACCGCACCTGGACAGCCGATCCCAGCCCAAGTAATTTGCCCCATAGATTTGTTGGCATCTTTCAGGGCAGCCATGGCTGCATTAGCTAGCTGTGCAATCATTTCATCCTCAGAGCAAGGGACGGTTGTTTTTATTTTTCCTCGACCGAGAATTTGGTGGTTTTGGTTCACAATCCCAGCAGCTATGTTAGTGCCGCCTAAGTCAATTCCTAAATAATGCAAGAAAACCCCTCCTGATTTGGGCAATTTCTTTCTAGTATAGCATTTTATAGGAAAAAAGGGAATGAGAATTTTGCTTGATACTTGACAAAATGTTCAATTCAAGGTAAAGTGTAACATTAGATTCCGCTATTTTTTAGCACGATAAAAAGGAGTGGTGGTGATATCGTGACGTATTCCGAACTTCCTGAAAATATGAAAAATGAAACAACCGCAGAGTATTTGGAAATCCTGAAAAAGCGTAAATTCCATTTGGTAATGAAACGTTGTTTCGATATTTCAGTATCGCTGATTCTACTAATTTGTTTTTCACCGTTTTTTTTACTTTTAGCGGTTGCAATCAAATTGGATTCCAAAGGTCCTGTGTTTTACCGACAGATCCGGGTAGGAAGATATAATCAGGATTTTAAAATCTTCAAATTCCGCAGCATGGTATCGAATGCAGATAAAATTGGCCTAGCCATTACAACGGGAAATGATCCAAGAATTACTCGAATGGGAAAATTTATTCGGAAATGTCGGTTGGACGAAATCTCCCAATTGCTCAATGTTCTCAACGGTACCATGAGCCTAGTGGGCCCTCGTCCGGAAGTGCGCAAATATGTAGATGCTTATCAGCCGAAATACATGGCCACCTTACTCGTCCGCCCTGGAGTGACAGCAGAGGCAAGTATCCGCTTCCGAAATGAGGATGAATTGTTAGCGCAAGGAGATAATCCAGAAAAAATTTATATGGAAGATATTCTACCAATTAAAATGAATTTAGGGCTGGAATATATGAAAAAAGTTTCCGTATTCCGTGATATGAAAATCATGTTTCAAACAGTTTTCGCAGTCCTAAAAAAATAAAGGAATAAAAAACGCTTCCTAATTTCAGAAGCGTTTTTTCATTTGGATTAAATATAGAAATTCTCATTTTTATCCATTTTGGTTCGTGCTATCATTTTGGATCAGTCTTGAAAATTTGAACAGGATTATTTTTATGAATCTGATTTTATTTGCCGATATGGTGAGCAATTTCCTGCATTTCTTGGAAGGTTCCTACATCGGCTTTTTCAATTTGTTTTTGGATTTCTATAGGAAGTCCATGAAAGAATTCATAGCTGGAAAGATCCTCTTCCAAAAGATCGGAAAGGCAAAGATGCTGATCAATACTATGGCTCATTTTTATCACCCCAAGCTTTATTATCGGAAGCTTTTTTAAAATTATAAACGGCAATTTTTTCGAGAAAACTCCTGTTTTTGTCAACGGTTTTACTAAACATTTCCACTAGCTAAAAAGGATGGATAATGCTACAATAAAAAGTACATCTAGATGATTAAACAATAAGGGGCTTAAACAATGATTTTATCTTTTTTATCGGTTGTGGAGGATAAGGACGACCGAGAACTTTTGGCGCAAATTTACATAAAGCATTATGGAAAAATTCAAAATACCATCTATGAAATTACCGGTGATCAAACAGTATCTCTCTTGCTTTCGGATTACACCATGATTAAGTTAGCAAATTCGATTTTGGAGTTAAAGGATCTCAACACAAAACAGCAATCTGCCTATGTGGTTCAAACTGCAAAAGAAACCGTTATGGACTATGCTTGGGAGCAAAAATCAGCAGAAATTCCGGTGGAAAAAGCAATGGAGGAAATCCCAAATGAACGGGAAAAACGGATGGCTTTGATTCTGTGTCAATTATCTCAGGAACAGTTGATGCTGCTGAAATGCAAGCATCTTAATCAAATGAGCATGGATGAAATTGCTACGGTTTGCGGCTGTCAAAGTTTGGACGCAGCACGTAATGCGCTGCAAGAAGCAGAGCGCCAGCTCCAGATGGCAATGGAATAAAAGCAAACCGATCTGTTAAGGACTAGAAATTTTCTAGTCCTTTTTGTATTTTTAATATAATAATTAACAATAAGTAATAAAAATCCTTTTTTATCTTAAAAAAGAGATGTTATTATTTGAGAAATTGCCTCTCTCGTGATATAATAAAATAGTTTTCAATAGTTTTCGCTGCGTTTCAAACAAGAGAAAGGCGGAAAGAAGATGAAAAATGAAACAAAAACCGCTCTGCTTGTCATTGATATGCTTCCAGCTTTTTTAAATCCTGAGTCCGCTTTTTATATTCAAGGGGCGAAGAAAACTGAGGAACCCTGAAAAGCTGCAATGGAAGCTGCTCGGCAAAAAGGGATTCTGGTGATTTTTATCCATCGCCGTACTGAGCCAATAGCAGTGATGTGGAAATTATCTGTTATGCCAAATGGAAAGAACATGGCCGTCCGATGAATGATGATGATTATAAGGAAAGTAAGGGGATTTTACCGGAAACCTTGTGTCCTCAATTGGGAGATTATTTGATTACTAAGCCTCGCTGGAGTGCTTTTTTCATACGGAATTGGATTTGCTATTGCGAAGACTAGATTTGAAAACGGTGGTTTTAATTGGAACCACTACGCCAAATTGTATCCGTACCACTGCATATGATGCCAATTATAATGTGATCGTTTTAGAGGATGCAACTTCTGCCCAAACAGAAGAAATTCAGCGTGGGAATTTGCAGGATATGGAACGAATGGAAACAAGCGTTTTTTACTACAATTTTTGGTTATGAGGATTTTTTAGAAAATATAAGAATAAAATTTTGAATCAACGAATCAACGATCCAGAAAGTAATCCTAAAAATCAAATTTTAATATAATAATGGGGGCGTTTATTATGACATTAAAAGCGAAGAAAAAACAGTTAATTGCAGCAGCATTGGTAGCGCTATTCGCGATAGGAACGACGGTTCCGGCTGTGGTTGCAGCTCCGTCCGTCTTAGCGGCGGACAGCCAGTCGGAAGTGGCGGATATTTGGAATGGCCGATATGATTTTTCCTGGTACAAAGACGAGGACAAAACGACTTATGCGATTGTCAATGCCCGTCAGTTAGCCGGGCTTTCTGCATTGTCCAATGGTTTATATAAAAAAACTAAATCAGGTTATCAGTATGACAAAGACGGCAGCGAAGAAAAAATTTCATTCCAGGGTAAAACCTTCCGTTTGGCACGAAATTTAGATCTGGATGGCAAGGAGTGGATGCCGATTGGAGCATCGGAGGATGGTTCTTCTGGAACATTTTCAGGTACGTTTCAAGGCGACGACCATATTATCTATAATTTGAAAATTACCGATGGAACGGATTATCAGGGATTGTTTGGGGCAGTGGATTCGTCCGGCAGCCTGGAAGGGGTTCACCTTCGGAATGCTAGTATTACCGCAGATGGGCACACAGGAATTTTGGCAGGCAAGGTAGCTGGCGATGTGAAAAATTGTTCGACCAGCGGTACGATTGTGGTAGATAGTGACCAGGCAGGCGGTCTGGTTGGCCAAACCAGTGGAACGATTACCAACAGTTATTCTACAGCTTCAGTGACGGGAAACAGCGCCATAGGCGGTTTGGTCGGACAAGCAGACCAAGGAGCTGAATTGGTGGATTGCTATGCCAAAGGTACGGTGATTGGAGACAACAATCAGGTAGGCGGCTTACTAGGGTACGCCCAAGGAACCAGCGTGGAAAATTCCTACTCTACGTCGATGGTAAAGGGCCAAGATTCCATAGGCGGCTTGATTGGTTCCATGAAAAATAACAATGATATCACAAAGAGTTATTTTTCCGGCAGCGTGTTGGGAGAAGATCAAACCGGTGGTTTGGTGGGTAGCATGACAGATGGTAGCAATAAGATCGTCTCCAGCTATTCCTCTGGGATGGTTACCGGAAAAAATTATGTAGGCGGTGTGGTTGGCTCCATTCCAAATAAAAGCAACACCGTGGAAAAAAGCTACTCTACTGGGACAATTGAAGGAGAAAATTATGTAGGTGGCGTAACAGGTTCTTCCCATGCGGTTTTAGAGAATTGTTCTGCAAGAGGATCGGTTAGTGGCAAAGAGCACGTTGGTGGTGTTGTTGGTAAGCTGGAAGAGAGTTCTATCGAAAAGTGCTATGCCAGCGCAAAGGTATCTGGTACCGAGAAAGTAGGGGGAGTGGTTGGTGCAACCGATGACAAAAGTACCATCCATTCCTCTTATGGTGCTGGCGCTGTATCTGGGAAAAATTTTATTGGTGGTTTGGTGGGAGCTTCTTGGAATACCATTGAACAAAGCCATGCCAGAGGCAATGTGACCGGAACAGGGGAATATGTGGGTGGTTTAGCTGGCTATACCGAAGGAGAGGTCAAGAGCTGTTATGCTTCAGGAAACGTATCGGGGGCCGATTGGGTTGGCGGTCTGATTGGTGTGGCTTACACCAAAACAGTCAGTGACTGTGCGGCAACTGGCAATGTGACCTTAACCAATGGAGAAGAAAGCTCTGTGGGTGGTGTCGTTGGCGGTTTATTTGGCGATATGATCAACTGCTATTCTGGGGGTACCGTAACTGGGAAAGATCTGATTCATGGTGCAATGGGTGGTGTCGTCGGCACGATTTATGGTAATATGAGTACTTGCATTGCTTTAAATCCATCCATTCAAGGGGGAGGTAATCTTTTGGGACGGGTGGCTGGTGAGTATGGTACTCATCCAAAGACCAAAGAGGTCGGGGAAGTATTGGATAGCTATGCCTTTCATGGGATGACTGTGAACGGAAACATAGTGAAGGATGACGACACGGAACCACAGGATACTTTAAACGGAAAAGGAATGGCGAAAACTGCCTTTAATGGAAGCTTTTGGACCTTGATTTTTGGAGAGGATAAATCTCCTTGGAAACTGCCGGACCGGACGGAAATGGGCATTCCAGTACTGGAAGATATGATGGAAGATCAAGACCGCTCTGTTCCGGTGCTGGAATCCAGCGTGAAGCTAGACACCAAAAAGGTATCTATGATGGGCTTGAAAAGTACCTATCAATTCCTGGTGAAAGGAAATCAGGATGCGGCTAATATTACCGTGCAAATCGAAGATACCAATATTGCGGATGTCAAGTTGGTGAATGGCAAGGATGCAAGGGGCGCAAAATATCAGATCAATGCGAAAAAAGAAGGTTCCACCTATGTAAAAGTGACATATCGAAATGAAACAACCTATCTAAAGGTGGACGTCAAAGATGTGACTGGTTCCATTACACTAGATACTTCCAACTATATCATGGCGCCAGGGGATACGTATACCATCGGAGCATTCATTAAAGACGAAAATGGAAAGCAATTGAATGGCACTCAAATGGATCAACTGGTAACGGACGGAAAATTGGTGGTACGGGATTCCCGGACCGGTTCCATTGTTAACCTGAAGAAGCTAGACAATGGCAACTATCGGGTGACTGGAAAGAATGAGGGAACGACATACATTATTTATGAAATTAATGGAACCCATGCTTCCGTGAAGGTGGATGTAAAAAAGGGAGTAAAAGCGCATGGTTCCTCTGTCCGAAACACCTCTTACTTTTTTCAATCGAACGATGATTGATTTTTTTTCGTATTAGTTTGACAGAAAAGTAGGCGATTGATTTCTATTTTTTATAATAAAAGCCTCTGAACGATTCAAAAGCGCAGAGTTTTTTGTTCTGTCTTTTCATGGAGAAACCTATATTCTGGCACAGGAAATGAAGGAAATCAAAAAGGGAAATTAGGGAACTATGGCTCTTCGCAAATGCGGCAGATTGCTCCGTTCTGTTGTACGGCAGGTTAAACTACTTTCTTGCATATCTCTTGAAGTGAGATTATGTGTAATGCTGCCTGAGTTGTTCTCTACCAGGTTTACGTCAACCGAGAGGTCATGGAATTCTTCTTATAGCTTTGAAGGATATGCGTGAAAACAGCATTTGATTTTTGAAGGAAAACTGCTCTCTAACTTGCTAAGTGTTAGAGAGCAGTTTTTTACAACAGCAAATTTTAAAAAATAAAAACCTGCGGAAAGCTAGTTGCATACCGCAGGTTTGGTGCTGGTGACCGGACTTGAACCGGTACGGTATTGCTACCGGGGGATTTTAAGACTGGAAACCTATGATTATTCATATATCTAATAGCATAAGATATAGTGTGTAAGTATGCGAAAAAACCTAGGTTTGATGCGGGGTTACAAGCTTTGATATTCGAAAAGCTATAGGTAGCTTGCGAATGTGAATTTGTAAATTTTCGTATATTTGGTTAGATGTAAAACACTTATATTTTATAACAAGAAGATATCATACTGTAATAACAATCTTTGTAATATTATTCGCTAAAAATAGGGTAGTGGACTAAATTTTCGCTCAGTTCACTACCCTAGATTTATTTTATCAGGTATTTACTATTTTCATTTCTATGAAATAGCTGTCAAGAATCACTTATGTATTTTCCGTTTTAACACCGAGGATTCCAGCAAGATTTTTACAACCTTTCACAGCATATAGCACAATGGCATACATCATAATCTGATACCTGTATCGGATAGAGCCGTTGATTCAAATACGTAGGTCAAACCGTTAAAAGCATCATTTACAATCACAGCTTTTACAACTCCAAGGAAAAATTTTTGCCAGCTCCAAGTGAGATGCTCCGTGCCAATTTTATGATACACTCCTAGTGTGATATTTACCGCAACGGCAATCGCCAAAGGAATCAGATTTACGATAATCTCTTTCATATGCGATCCTTATTTTAATACTTGGCTCAAAATTGTTGCAACAAGGCCGGACGATACTGCACCGATAGCAGCAGCAATTAATTTATCCCACCACTGGCCAGGGCGCGGGCAATGGAAACCCGCTGCTGTTCGCCACCGGAAAGCTGGGATGGAAAATTGTCCATCCGGTGGGAAAGGCCCACATTTGCCATCA
>JAAWSO010000026.1 GCA_022801595.1 Clostridiales bacterium
TAACCTCCCAATGATTCATAAAAATCATATGAAATTTAAAAATAAATTGATAAAAAATGAAATGTTTAAAAAATCACGGGTTTTCGCACATCACGTCCCATCCATCCCGAAAAAATATGGCTTTCTATCCAAAACCGACCGGAACCTTGGATGGAAAGCCTTTTTCGATTTCCAATCAAAAAGCCTGCTGGATTCCATCCAAGCAGGCTTTTTTTCTATCCTATTTTGTTGGGAAAAACCGCTTTCGTTCCATCAGGTCAAATATTCCAAGCGGCCGCCGCTGGCGATCAACCCCCGGGAAGCCGTTTGAAGCTGTACCGTGGGAGGGCCTTCCTCCAGCCACATGGCCCGGCAATCCCGGTACATCCGCTCCACCGGGCCATATGGGCAGTCCTCAAAATAGCCGATCCCACCAAAGATCAGCAGCATGTAATCGGACACCAGACGCACGGTCTCGATGCTAAAATATTTCGCCATGGCCGCCTTGGTTTCCGGGTCTTTGCCAGCGTCAAAATCCTGGGCGAAATCGTAAACCATCGTGCGCAAAGCGTGAATGTAAGTACCCATTTCGGCAATGTAGCTTTGGATCATCTGGCGTTTTGCCAGGGGTTTGCCAAAAGTCACCCGATCTTTGGCCCGAGCAATGGACATTTCCATCATACGCTGAGCCATTCCCAAGTTGCTCACCGCAATGTGCGCCCGGGAAATGGCCAGGGAATGCATGGCAACCCGTAGGCCTTCCCCTTCTTTGCCCAGCAGATACTTTTTGTTCACCCGCATATCGGTGAATTTCAGCTTGGCATGACCGGCTCCCCGGCAGCCCATCAGGTGGGGCATGGGAAGGGTTTCATATCCCGGCGTATCCACCGGCACAAAGAACGCGGACAAACGCTCCTCTTTCGGGCCGTCTGGATTGGTTACCGCGATGACATAAGCGAATTGGCAGCAGTCGGTGTGGGAAATCAGCGTCTTTTCGCCATTTAAAATGTAGTCGTCCCCATCCTTCACCGCCATGGTATGCAGGTCAGCGCCACTGCCTCCAGACTCCTCGGTCAGGGCAAAGCAGGTGAAAATACTCTTATCCTGGAATTTATCCATATATTTGGCCTTCAATTCCTCGCTGCCAAATTGGTCTAAGATTCTCCAATTCAAGTCCATGGCATAGTGCAGATGCATCCGCATGCCTCCTGGACCACGGCTGAACTCCTCCTGTACCTTTAGGATTTCCAGCTCGCTGAGGCCGAATCCGCCATATTTCTCCGGCAGGGAACAGCGGTACAGGTCATGCTCTTTGGCTAACTGATAAAATTCATCTGGGAAATGGTTGGTGACTTCCACTTCTTTTTGCATTTCCTCAAATGGCCCCTCGGCCAAAGCACGGATTTTTTTCAAATATGTTTCCAATTGCTCCGGTGTTAATTTACTCATGTTTCTTCTCCTTTATCTATGAATCCTAGAAAATCGACTTAACCAATCGCCGCAATTGCGCCCTGGGGTTCCGATAGCCCCATCCGCTTGGCAATGTCCTTACGCAGCACGTATTTTTTGATCTTTCCAGAGTCGGTGCGGGGCAGTGCGTCAATGATCTCCACCCGCTCCGGCCACTGCCATTTGGGAATCTGTCTGGCCTTGAGATATTCCAACAAATCCTCCAAACAGAAAGATTCCACCCCTTCTTTCAGCGCCACATAGGCGCAAATCCGCTCACCCATCCGAGGGTCGGGCATTCCAATCACCGTGTGCTCCGCAATCTGGGGGCAGCCTTCCAAATTCTCATCCAATTGATTGGCGTTGAGATTCTCTCCACCCCGAATAATGATATCCTTTAAGCGGCCGGTAATTCGGAAAAAGCCCTCTTGATTTTTGACGCATAGATCGCCGCTGTGGAACCAGCCATCCTCGTCAATGGCACAGTTGGTGGCATTCATGCCGGTTGTGTATCCCACGAATACATTGGGACCCCGGGAAATTTCTTCCCCTTCTTCTCCAATACCTACGTCATTGCCATCAGCGTCAATCACCCGGACTTCCACCCCTTCCACCGGCCGGCCGGAAACCGTGCCATTTAGCCGCAGGGTTTCGGAGGGCGGGACATACAGATGAGGGGTGCTTTCTGTAGAGCCGTACACTTCACAGAGCAAAATTCCGTACTCCCAGGCCCGCTGCACCATAGAGCCTGGCACCGGAGCCCCGCCGCAGAGATAAAAACGCAGGTATTTCAGCTCCTTGCCCGTTTCCTCCAGTTCCTTTAAAATGTCGTAAATAAACGTGGTTGCTCCCATAGAATAGGTGCATTGCTCCCGGTTCATCAAATCCACCGCTTCGGACACGATAAATTTTTGCTGCAATACCACCCGGGCCCCCATCATCATGGTAGCAATGATCCCATGTTGGAATCCGGTTGCATGGTTCAAAGGGGAGGGCATGAACATCACGTCGTCTTTGGTCAATCCCAATTCCAAATTAAATTGCCGCTCGCTAAAAATAATATTATTGTGGGTTAACATGGCTCCCTTGGATACCCCTGTGGACCCGGACGTGCACAGCAAAATCGCAACGTCATCCGCACTGGTTTTGGCCCATTGCTCCAACGGCGGATACTGATCCAGCGCTTCTTGCATAGTTGGGCAATCGCTGGTTTTCGGCTTATTGTGATCCAGCAAAAGCACCTGCTTCAAAAAGGGCATATCCCCAAGCAAGGACACCGCCCCGCTCTCAAACTCATGGTTGCGGAACCAAGTGGGGCAAACAAACAGCACAGGCTGGTGCAAGTTTAAAAAATAGAGCAAATCCCGTTGTTCATAGGTCACAGAAATGGGATTGAGCACAGCCCCCACTTTGAGGCAAGCCATGGCCAGCACGGCGAACTCCGCCCATACCGGCACTTGGCATGCTACAATATCCCCCTGCCCCACTCCGGTTTCCCGCAGGAACGAAGCCAGCCGGGAGGACATATCGTCGATCTCTCCATAGGTAAACCGGTAACCGCGGCCATCGGTGATATATTCCCGATTGGGATATTGGGAAACGGTGTCCTGCCAATAGTCCAGCATGGTTTTCTCGGTCCAATATCCTTTTTCATAGTACATCCGCTTCTGGGACTCCTGAATTTTTGCCTGTAACAAACGATCACCCTCTGATTTTATTTGCCATTTTTCCTACTATTATCCTCTATCTTATCTTATTTATCCATTTTTGTATAATACAATATCAAAATATGTTTATCAATCATCCATAGTTTTTTGCTATTGATAGAAAGAGAGCAATAAAAAATGCTTTTCCAAAAGGAAAAGCATAACAGGAATTTTAGAAGACTTAGTTGGGTCGTTATTGTACTTCTAATATGGCAAGGTGTTATAAGGAAATGATTTCACCCAATACCAAACGCCATGTTCCTGTTTGGCAGTCAAGCTCCCCTGCCGAACCAATTCATCCAGACAGGACAATGTATTTGCCAAACGGAAATGGATTTTCAATACTTCTTCCTCAAAAAAAGCACTGGGATCGTACCGAAATACCTTCTGTACCATTTCCGCTAAGGTACACGGTTTCCCATTTCCTGCTTCCATGGCGTCCCCTACCTTTTGTAGCATATGGGCAAAATACCGTTTGGTATTCTGTACTGCTTTTTTCGTCCCATAAAAGGGATTGTAGTGGCCAGGAACCACCCAGAAATCCCCAAAATCTTTGGTTAGTCCATCCAAGGTTTGCAAGTGAATATGCAGCTGCTGAGAACCTGGCTGTACCGAAGCCAATGTTAAAACCTGGCGTTTACTTAAGGTATCGCTAGTAAACAGCCATTTATGGGTACGTTCCACCAGCCCCATCTGGTGCATGGTATGCCCGGGCAAAGATAAAACCTCCAAGTCATACTCCCCGTATTGCAGATGCTCCCCAGCTTGAATGTCTGTGACAGGAAAGCCCTTCCACGGATAATCGTGATACCGGTATTCGGGAGCCCGGGAACGCTCCATCAGCTTTTTCGCCTGACGCTGAGAAAACCCATAACTGTGGAGCAGTCCCATACCGCTGTGATCTGGATCTGAATAGTAGGAACACAAAATCGCACAGGTTTCACATTCCTCTGGTTTCATAAAAATACGCGCCCCTTTTTCCGATAACGCCGCAGCTAATCCGGCATGATCGGGGTGGTTATGGGTGACAAAAATATCCAGATGATCCCATGGAATCGAAAGCTGTCTCAATAGGCGCCTAACCGCCTCCATGCTGGCTTGGTTGCAAAATCCAGCGTCAATCAGCAGGCTTCGGGTGTCTCCATGGATCAGATATAAATTGGAAGCCCTAGTACGCTGCGGCTCCCAAGATGACTTAATTTGATAAATATGTTCCGCTACTTTTTTCACGATTCTCCGCCTTTCCACCTCGGTTCTCCTAGAGATCCCGCCTAATCCCATTTGAATTGAATTCTTTTCATTATAGGGAAATCCTGAGAAAAATGCAAGGGAAGCCATGTCTTCTTTCTGTCGTAAAATAGGACAAGCAATTTGCTTTCCAAATAAAATTTATAGATTTTGCCCGAATCCATACGATTTTACCTGTGATTGCTGGGACTTCCACCATTGCTTTCTCTTGATTTCTTATGGTATAATATCCATAAATAATATTAATAAATGCATTTATGGAATTGTTAAGAAGTTGTATAATTAACAAAACATGCAGGAAGGAAGCATCACTATGACGGAACCACTCCTCACCCCCATTCAAATTGGATGCTGTCAACTAAAAAACCGCTTTGTCATGACAGCCGCGAGCCTGTGCCGATGTACTGACGGATTCATTACGGAAGACACCATTGATTTTTATCAAGCGCGAGTCCGGGGCGGCGTTGGCTTGGTGATCGCCGGAGCGGCTGGAGTTGACCCCAGCCGCCGCAGTCAGGCTGGCATGATGCAGATTTGTGACGATACCTTCCTGCCCGGCTTAATTCAATTGACCGAACGGATTCACCAAGAAGGTGGGAAAATTTTCCTTCAACTGCTTCACCCCGGCGCTTATGCCCATCCGGGAGAATATGGAGGCGCAGAACCGATTGCTCCTTCCTCTTATGTCAGCGGTTTGACCCGAGCCCAAACCCAGGAAATGACCCAGGAGCAAATCCAAGAGATCATCGGATACTTTGCGGATGCTGCCGCACGGACGGTTGAGGCTGGATTTGACGGTGTAGAACTGTGCGGAAGCGTGGGATATCTCATTGCGGAATTTTTATCCTCAGCGACGAATCATCGTACCGATGAATATGGAGGTTGCTTAGAAAACCGGATGCGTTTTCTTTTAGAGCTGGTAGATGCCGTCAAATCTGCCGCTGGCGCAGATTTCCCTCTTATGGTTCGCCTGTCCGGCGCAGATCTGATCCCAGGAGGAAACACACTGGAAGATTTTGTGCAAATCGGGAAAGCCTTGGAACGGCATGGAATCCATGCCATTGACGTCACCGGAGGCTGGCACGAATCCCGCATTCCCCAAATCACCGCTCATGTTCCCCATGGCGCTTACAGCCGATTTGGAAAAGCGTTGAAGCAACAGGTCTCTATTCCAGTGATTACCTGCAACCGGATGGATCTTCCCAGTGGGCGGAAAGCATTGAAAAATGGGGAATGCGATTTGGTGGGCATGTGCCGCCCGTTCCTGGCTGACCCTAACTTAGTTCATAAGTTCCAGCATGGACGAGCAACTGAAATCCACCGCTGCCTTTCTTGTAATCAGGAATGCTTGGACCGGGTATTTGGCGGCAATCCAGTTGGATGCGCCGTTAATCCATTCCTGGGGCGGGAAATGGAAAAACCAATTTGTCGGGACAGTGGAAAGAAAATCCTGGTTGTCGGTGCGGGAATCAGCGGTCTCGCTTACGCCTCCATTGCCGCTACTTCCAATGACGTTACCATTTTGGAACAATCCGGAAAATATGGAGGGGCTGGAAGGCTACTTTCTCAGCTTCCTCATTGGGAAGATGCCGGGGATTATGTAGATGCGCTCTATCAAAATTGCCTACGTCAAGGCGTTCCCTTCCTGTGGCACCAAAAGGCTACCCCTACCGATTTAAAAAATATGCTGGAAGCCAACTCCTACGATAAAATCATCGTAGCATCCGGCGCGGAACTTTCCGCTCCCGACTTCGCGGTAGAGGACGGCGCTCCTATCTGCTCTATGAACGACTTCATGGAGCAACAGCTTCCTTTAGGCTTCCATACTGTGATTTTAGGCAATGATTTTCGAGCACTGGAATTCGCCCTATTCTGTACCGAAAAAATCCATTCCCCATCAGAAACACAGGATTTTTTTTCCCAGTGGTTCCCGCCGTTTCCAATCCCGGAATCGGAGGCGGCTTCCCCCACAGTTACCTGTTTGGGAATTCACCGAAAACCAGGGGGCGGCATGGCCAAAAGCGTGGTATGGGCGGCCATTCAGGAAGCAAAACAACAACAGCTTAAAATGATTTGTGATGCGACCGTACAGAAAATCACCCCATCTGCGGTCATTTATCAACAAGATGGGGAAACCAAAACCATTCCAGCCGACCTGGTGATTCTGGCTCAGGGCTGGAAATCTTCTTCGTTGGCCACCCACCTACAGCATTGGCCAGAAGAACTACAGCGTCGAGTGGAGATAATTGGAGACGCCAAAGCTCCTGGGCGCATTACCCAGGCAGTCCGTACTGCAACCAATGCCGCTGTCGATTTGCCAATCCGCTGATACCAGAAGGGAGAACCACATAATGAACTTAGCGCAACTTCACTATTTCCGCAAATTGGCCCAATTGGAACACTATACTCAGGCCGCTCAGGAATTGTTTATCAGCCAGCCTAGCTTAAGCGCTTCCATTTCTTCGATGGAGGAGGAACTTCATATTAAGCTGTTTCAGAAAAAAGGCCGCAATGTGAAGCTAACCAAGGATGGCCGAGAATTTTACGACTACGTTTGCCGCGCCTTAGATACCTTACAAGACGGCATTGACACGGCTTGGGAGCGCGGCGGCATTTTAAGCGGTACGATGGATCTAGCGGTTCCTCCTTCCCTTCTCATCCAGTTTGTACCAGATTTGATTGCAGACTATCAAGAGCACTCCCCTACCAAAATGCAGTTTCACTTCCACAGCATTTCTTCCATGCAGGAGATGGAAAACGGGATCAACAAAAACATCTATGATATTGGTTTTAGTACGAATCCCGCTTCCAGCCCCTTGATTTCGGTTCCATTATGCACACGGGGGATTGCAGCGTTTGTGCACCCCAGTCATCCGCTTGCCCAAAAGTCCATGGTAGAACTATTGGATCTGGCAGAGCATCCGATTCTGACCTATGGCAACAATACCCCCACGGGACATGCCATTCATCATGCAGCCAAACAACACCATTTAAATATTTCTCAGATGTTTGATGATGAAGTGACCATCTACGGATATCTTTCTCACGATCCAAAGCTGGTGGCAATCGCTCCAGCCAGCCCGCTGCTTCATTCTGGAAACAACTTGGTTTCCATTCCGGTCACCGGGCTTCCCGAGCATCTTTTCTCGATTTATTTGATTTACAGCAAGGAAAATCACATTCCAAAAGTAATGGAGCGATTCCTCGCGTTTGTGGAAAAAAACTTTTCTGTGCAAAAAATCGCATAAGAAAAATCCCCAGGAAATTTTCTTGGGGATTTCTTTTTATTTATGGGATATATTTTTTCAAAATCAAACTGGAATTTTGTCCTCCAAATCCAAACGCATTGCTCATACAAACCTGAACTTTCTGTTTCCTTGCCACCTTTGGAATATAATCCAAATCACAAGCAGGGTCGGGGGTATCTAAGTTTAGAGTCGGCGGGAGAATACCGTGCTGCATGGCCAGGATACAAATCATAGCCTCTGTCACACCGCCAGCCCCCATCATGTGGCCAGTGGCTCCTTTAGTAGAACTGACCGGAGGCGGGTTATTTCCGAACACCCGGTGGATCGCTGCTGTTTCTGCTGCATCTCCCATCTTGGTTGCCGTACCATGGCCGTTGATGTAATCCACCTCATCGGGAGAAATCCCTGCCCGCTGCAATGCCTTCTCCATACACATAGCCGCCACACTGCCGTCCGCTCTTGGTTCGGTCACATGATAAGCGTCGGAATTGTTAGCCCATCCAAGAAGCTCAGCCAAAATTATAGCGCCTCGCTGCTGGGCATGTTCTTCAGTTTCCAACACCAACGCCCCGCCTCCTTCTCCAATCACAAACCCATCCCGGTTCGCATCAAAGGGGCGGCTAGCCTTTTCCGGCTCTTCGTTTCGGTGGGAAAGGGCGCGGGCATTGGTTAAGCTGTGTAAAACCAGCGGGCACAAAATGGACTCCGAACCTACTGTCACCACCGCATCGGCTTCCCCTGTTAATAATAGCATCGCCGCCATGGCAATGGCGTCACCACCGGAAGAACAAGCAGTGGATACAGTCAAACTGGGACCTTGAATCCCTTTGTCAATGGCAATTTTCGCCGCCGCCACATTCCCCAGCACCTTAGGAATAAACCGGGAGCCAACCCGTTTTTTCGCTAATTTAGTTAATTCCTCCTGAGTAGCCGCAATGGTAGAAATCCCGCTCAGGGAGGTTCCCATCACAATGCCCATCCGGCTAGATTCCGCCGGCAGCGCCCCCTCTCCCAATGCTTCGGAAGCCGCTATGTATGCATACTGCATAAAGGGGTCCGATTCCCGGATAAGATTCTTCGGCAGATATTTGGCAGGATCGTACATTTTGACCTCGGCTGCAATCCGTACCGCCAAATCTGAGGCATCAAACCGGGTAATGGGCGCAACCCCACAGGTTCCGGCAATGAGACTCTTCCAAAATTCCAATACGCCAATACCAATGGGGGTAACAGCGCCCATACTTGTAATCACCAATCTTGTTTTCTTCATAGCGGTCCCTCTCAAAAGACTTTACAAATCCTGTTTGGTATTATATACTTAGTTATAATTATACTGTTTCCGGTACGCCTTGTCAATTAAAAAGCCATCCGGCATAGTCTCAGAGACGGGACTGCCGACTAACCGAGGAGGATTTATTTTGGACTTAAACCAGGTGAACAATTTTCTTTCCGTTGCGCAAACTCTAAGCTTTTCCGGCGCCGCCCGGCGCAATGGCGTACCGCAATCCACCGTTAGCCGCCACATCAGCGATTTGGAGGCTGAACTAGGCGTCAAACTGTTTTACCGCACAAAGCGGGATGTCAAGCTGACCGGGGAAGGACGGGCTTTCCTTCCTTACGCCAAGGAAATGCTAGAAACAGCCCGGAAGGCAAATCATGTGGTCAAACAGCTCCACGAAGGGGCGGAAGGACGCCTGTCCATCGCTACCATTATTACCTCCAGCATGGTTCTGGCAGACTGCCTGCGGGAATTTGGAAAACGCTATCCCGATATTCTAGTGGATATCACTTATGTTTCCGGCTGTGAACCGGAATGGGAAGAACGGGAGGACAAATATGATTTCCACTTCTTGCACCGAGATATCCTCCCCGAAGGCGACGATTTTGATTTCCTGGTGACTCACACCGACCATCTGGGCGTGGTGGTTCCGAAAGGGCACCCTATGCTGCAAGAGCCTCTGAATTTCTCAGCGCTTAAGGCGGAAAAATTTATTATGGTCTCAGAAGAGGAAAGCCCCCTGCTCTATATGCAGGTGCTGGACGTCTGCCGCGCCCACCACTTTTCTCCTCAAATTATCAACCGGTTTGACACTGTCAAATCGGTGTTGCTGTCAGTGGGCGCTGGCTTAGGAGTCAGCATTCTGCCCCTGGCTATCCCCCGGATGATCCTGCCGGAGCTGGTTGAAGTCATCCCCATCGACGATATGGACACCAGCGTCACCTACGTGGCCGCCTGGAAAAAGGAAATCCTCAATCCGGCCGCTCTATTATTTTTAAATATTCTGCGGGAACGTTTCCCGGACGACGAAAACCGCTAAACAAAAACGCTAGGTTTCATTTTGAGAACCCAGCGTTTTTTGTTTTATGCTTCCACAGTCAAGATAGTCTGCCTCTCCAAAAGAAAAGCACTTCCCCAATCGCATTCCAATCGCTTTCTTTGATTTCATAAACCGTCCGTTTCGTTTCCTGGCCATACCTCTTTCCTCCATTCTCGTAATTTGGAATTTCTTGATTTTTATTGTAACATGATTATAGAAAATTCACAATAATAAATGTTTTATTGTAATTTTTAGAATATATTTCAAATAAAAAAACGTCCATCTCAAAAAAATGGACGCTTTTCTTTCATTCTAAGCCTCAGCAAGCGAATACCGGCCAAAAATCAAGCTGGCATTCTGGCCGCCAAAACCAAAGGTATTATTCATCACAATGTTGACCGGAAGCTGGCGTGCCTCATTTGGCACGCAGTCAATGGCCCCGCAGGCGGGGTCCAGTTCTCGGTAGTTTAAGGTAGGCGGAACCATGCCGTCCCGGATGGCTAAAATACAGGCGATGCTTTCCACAATCCCGCCAGCCCCCATCATGTGGCCGGTTGCTCCCTTCAAGGAACTCATGGGAACCTGAGATGCACGCTCTCCAAAAACAGCATGGAAGGCTTCACACTCCAACTGGTCACCTTTGACCGTGCCAGTTCCATGAGCGTTGACATAATCAATATCATCCACTGTTAGGCCGGCGGACTCCAAAGCCATGCGGACACAATCCGCTCCGCCTTCTCCGCCTTCTCGCGGCGTGGTAATGTGGAATGCGTCATTGTTGTTGGCACTTCCCAGCAGTTCCGCGTAAATGTGAGCTCCTCTAGCCAAGGCATGTTCCTCGGTTTCCAGCAGCAAAGCCCCCCCTCCTTCCCCAATGGCAAAGCCATTCCGGTTTTTATCAAACGGACGAGCCGCACACAAAGGCTCCTGGTCATCGTGAGCCAAAATGTGGGACGCAGCCAAAGAAGAAATCACAATGGGACATTCAATGGCGTCGGCGCCTACCGCTAGCATGGCGTCCGCCGCGCCGGACCGCAGCAACATAGCGGCCAAGGTAATGGCGTCGTCACCGGAAGCGCAGGCCGTGCTCAGGGTAAAGCTAGGCCCCCGCAGGTTATGGGCAATAGCCACTTGACAAGCTGGGATATTCCCCAATATTTTGGGTACGAAAGCTGGGCTAACCCGCTTGGAGCCGCTTTCGCAAACTTCCTGTTGCGTTTGGGCAATGTCCGCCACGCCTCCCATTGCTGTTCCCAGCACCATGCCGGTGCGGGAAGGCTGGACGGAATAGCCGCTATCTGCTAACGCTTCCCCAGCGGCCGCATACGCATATTGGGTAAACCGAGCCATGCGGTGCGCCATCTTGACCGGGATATGCTGCTCCGGTTGAAAATCCTGGATCTCCGCCGCCACGGATATCGGTAACTGGGAGGAATCAAACCGAGTAATCGGAGATAAGCCGCTTTTCCCAGCAATCAGATTCTTCCAAAAAGACTCCACGCCAATGCCAATGGGTGTGACCGCTCCCATACCAGTGATAACAATTTTCGTGTTTGGGTTGTGTTGGTGTATCATAGATTGTCCTCGCCTCACGATGCTTCCCAATTCGGATCAATCCAAATATTCCAGCACGCCGTTGCTTTGCAGCAAGCCGCGGGCCGCCGTCAGCTTCAGCACAGTCGGAGGTCCTTCCTCCAGCCAAGTTACTCGGCAATCCCGATACAAACGCTCTACCGGACCAAATTTACAGTCCTCAAAGTATCCGATGCCACCAAAAATCAGCAGCATATAGTCTGATACTTTCTGGACAGTCAGAATACTAAAATATTTCGCCATCGCCGCCTTGGTTTCGTGTTCCTTCCCTGCATCGAAGTCCCGAGCAAAATCATAAAGCATGGTGCGCAGGGCATTGATGTAAGTCCCCATCTCCGCAATATAGCTTTGGATCATCTGACGTTTCGCCAATGGCTTTCCAAAGGTCACCCGGTCTTTGGCGCGGGCGATGGAAATTTCCATCATCCGCTGAGCAATTCCTAAATTACTTACCCCAACGTGGGCGCGGGATACAGCCAATGAATGAACCGCAATATGCAGGCCCTGCCCCTCTTGTCCAATGAGGAATTTCTTCGGCAGACGAAGGTTGGTAAAACGCAGCTTCCCATAGCCGGCGCCGCGGCAGCCCATAGGACGCGGCATAGGGAGCACTTCCATCCCAGGGGTATCCATGGGCACCAAGAAGGCGGAAAGACGGTCATCCTTGTTGCTTTCTGAATTGGTGACAGCAAACACATAGGCATAGTTACAATATTGGGCGTAGGAGATCAAGGTCTTTTCCCCGTTGATTACATACTCATCCCCATCCAGCACCGCAGTGGTATGCAGGTCAGCGCCAGTACCGCCTGTTTCCTCCGTCAAGCCAAAACAGGTAAAGACCGTAGCGTCTTGGAATTTTGGCATGAATTCCTTTTTCATTTCCGCGCCTGCAAAATCATGCAGAATCCGCCAGTTCATTCCCATGGCATAGTGGAGATACATCCGCATCCCCCCTGGACCGCGGCTATATTCCTCCTGCACCTTGACCAATTCCAGATCGTTCATCCCGTATCCGCCGTATTCCTCGGGAAGGGCGCAGCGGTAAATGCCGCTTTCCTGCACTAAGTCAAAAAAGCGCTGGGGAAAACGGTCGGTCTGCTCCACCTCCGGCTCCATCTCTTCAAACGGCCCTTCTGCCATCTCCCGGATCTTCTTCAAGTAATCTTGAAATTGCTCTGGTGTAAATTTACTCATCTTTGTTAGTTCCTCCTTTATTGGTAAACAGCCTTATGATCTTTCAATCTTGATAAAATATTATCTCTATTATATTTCACTTTTCCATTTTTGTATAATACAATATCAAAATGTGTTTAATCTCCATTCATAGACAAAACAAATAAGTCTATTCAAATTTTATAAATCGGAGGAAAATGCTCTCTTTCTGAGACGCACATTTTCTTCAAGAACAATCGTCACCCGCCAACTGCCCCGTGTGGTCTTCAAGCCCAAAAATGCGTGAAGAAACCAAGTTCTCCACGCATTTTTCTTTTTGTAAAATCAAAATTTTTAAAGGGATTCTTTTTTGATCACAAATTTCAGCGCTCCGGCTGCTCCGGCGGCAATTTCATATTTCTCAAACACAACAACTACATTCCCATTTTTGTCCAGATAGAAAGGACGATTTTGATTGATCAAATCTTTGGTTAGATACTGGGGAAAAATATACTGTTTTGTCTCTGAATCCAATTGTTCCACTTGCTCTTTCACTTGGTTGTAGACCAAATCTTGGTAGTCTGGTCCAAACATATCCTGGAGCGTCAATGTTTTTCCGGTCTGTAAATCCAAGTTATAAAAATACCGCTCCCGATATACGCTGGCATGGGCTTCGTATTTATCAATCACGAAAGAAAGCGTTCGTTCGTTGGACGATTTAATCTCATAATCCATATGAATATCCATTGGCAAATACTCTTTAGGATCACCGCCCGTCGCGATATAAGCGTCATAATTCTCCTGAGCCCGCTGTTCGGATTCTTTCACGCTTTCATTCATTTTGCTTCGGATTTCCTGGTTAATCCGCTTCTCTAGCTCCGTATTCCCTGTATTTTCAATATTGGGAATACGGACATTAACAATTTTGGTATCATCTTCAACATAGTATTCCCGGAAGGTAAATACCCGGCAGATATCCCCCAATACTGGGATCTCATACATCGTTTTAGCAAACGCAGGGCTGATATTCAGCATCACCACAAAACTCACACAAGCTGCCGCAAAAATTGCCACGCCTGTGGAAATGACTCTGACAGGACGATGCCTCTGACGTTTCTGCTGAAATGCAATGGTATCGTCAATCATCGCTGACAGTTCCTCTTTGGGAACTGGTATTTGCTCATATAGATTTTGTAGCTTCTTTTTCATGTTCTTTCTCACCCTTTCGCCTAATCAAAGAATTCTGTGTTCCATACACAGGATCTCCTTCGATATCGACCCGCAGAATGGATAACGCTTTGTACAACCTTGCTTTTACGGTGCTCAAATGACAACTGGTAACCTTTGAAATTTCTTCCAGCTTCATATCCTCATAGAAGCGAAGCATCACAATCGTTTTTAGATTTGGTTCTAGTTTATCAATTGCGTGGTACAAATCAATGGCGGCTTCCCGTTCTCCAAATGTGTTGGTTTCTCCTTCCAACACTGGAATTTGATCTGTATAGAGAATACTTTTCGCTTTTCGAATATGATTCAGGCATTCATTTACTAAAATGCGGTAAAACCAAGTCTTTAAATACTCTGGATTTTTTAGCGTATGAATCTTTTCCATAGCCCGGATGATAGCATCCTGGATCACATCTAGGGCATCCTCCTGATTCTTCACATAGCTGTATGCCAAACGGTAAAACTTGTCTTGATTCTCTTTGATATAACCGACCAACCGCGCTTCTTGATCCTGATTTTTCTGCAAGATGTTCTCACCGTCCTTCTCTCTCGCCGCCATATCCATCCCGTAAGGTTTTATGCGAAATATTTATTCAGAATCTTTTGCGCATTGTCTACATCATCGGTAATGCAGACCACAACATAATTTCCCTTTTGGAAAACAATCGCTTTATTCAGCTTCTCCATTTCCTTGGGGGCATAATTTTCAAAGGCAGCTTTTTGACTTTCTACCCGCTTCTGAGCGGCTTCCAGCATATTCTTTGCTTCTGATTCCTCTTTGGTCTCAAACAAAGCGATCTCTTCCGCGGTAGCTCCGCTGCCTGCCAATACTCTCCCTTTGGTATCCTCAGCCATTGGATATAGGTGTGTGGCAACCTCTCGGTCCAACAGAACCAATTCCTCCTGGAAGGTCGCTTTATCCAACAACTCCTGGGACAAAATATCCAGGTTTACTGGCTGTTGTTTTTCTCCACATCCAGCCAGTACAAATATCATGGCAACACAAACGGTAAATCCCGATACAATCGACGCAATCTTTTTCATATCTTCTTTCTCCTTGCAAATCAAGTTAATTTACAGCCACCGTATGACTGACCAGATAAGACAACCATTTTTCACAAGCTGCCTTCTTTAAATGAACTCCGTCAACCGTATCGGAGTCCGGTAGATTCCCCTTGCTGTCTGCTACCGCTTCTGCTACATTGACATAAAAAACCTTCTTCTCCGCTGCCAGCTCTTGGAGCAGTTGGTTGTATGTTGCAATCTTTTGATTATTATAAACCGAGTCTGTCTCATTTTTCTTCTCACTGACGGGCAAAATGGACTGTACATAAATTTGAGCGTTTGGATTGATCTTCCGAATCCGGTCAATCAATTCTCCATATTTTTTTTCAAACACACTGCTGTACGACCATCCCAATTCATTGGTTCCAAATAAGATGTACACTTTGGAAAAGGATGGATTCTGCTCCAGAGCATCCATCACCGATACGGTTTTCCCTCCCAAGGGAATAACCGGTTTGGTCATCACCGTATCCACCATCAATCCTTTATAAGTATAAGATTTTGCCCCTTCTATTCCAGAATACAGCATAAAACCTTCCATGCGGGAATCTCCTAAGAAAACCGCATCCTTAAAATAAGAGACGGGTACCTCTTGGGTTACTGGAACAGGTTTGGTATAGTCGTAAGAATCGGCCGTGGGTGAAGCTGCTTGGGAGCTTGCCGATGACACCTCTTCCGAGCTGGCGGAAGATTCCACTGGAGTCTGGGACACAGCAGAAGAAACGCTTTCTTCCGTTGTGGAACTTGTAGACATCGAAGACGCAGACTCGGAAGGATTGGGAGCCGCGCTGCCCTCATCTTGGGCATACACCCGAAAGGCCTGATAGATGACTAAAAGAAAAGCCAGGCATAAGATAGTAAGCAACATAGCGCCAGAGGATACTAATAGGATGCGGTTGCGTATTTTCCGTTTCATTCTTTTTTTTCGATAACGCTGCTCTGGGCGCTGCTGATAACGAGACATGATTCGATTCTCCTCTGATTTCTCCAATGTAGTTGTTGAGTATGCATACACTATTTAGACACATGAGAGGGGGAAAAAGTTAGGGAATTTTCAGACTTTTTTACAGATTGGTACTTTTCTACCAAATTCTTCTCTTTTTGTCTTGGAATCCAGACAGAAGGACATAAGAAAAAGCAGGATACAAAGTTGTTCCTGCTTTCCAATTTTATTTTTGTTCCAAATCTTTGGTTTGGGAAACACGTTTCTTGTTCTCGTCCATCGCAATGACAACCACAAATATTCCAATCACCACTGCAACCGCTACGAGAGAAAGAGGCAAAACCAAATCCCACGCCCACAATTCCACTGATGCGGAAACTTCCCCCGCCTTTACGGTAATGGTAGCCTTCCCCATTTTCTTCACGATCAAAATAGTTTGATCATCCCGTTTGACTACTTCAAAAACCTGAGGATCACTGACCTCCCAATTCAGCTTGGTATCGGCGGCTTCTTTTGGGGAAACAGTCACCGGAAGCTCAACTTCGTCTCCCACCCATAAAATTTCCTTTTCAATTTTGGGGTCAATCGTAACCGACTGGGGCACTGCTTCTTGCGCATGAACCGGCCAGGAATACATCAGTATCCCAGCCAGGAATACAACACAGCAAACCCAGACAACGTTCCATCGAAAGACCATTCGTTTCTTGTTTCGCTTATGGTTCTTAGAAAAACCAACCTGGATTTTAGCGAACCACACGCTGAATTTCCTTGAATCATCCTCCATCAGATTCGCTCCAACAATCCCTTTTTCTGGTCTTCCAGAGCCATTTGCTTCACTGCAAAATGCTTCTTTTTTCCGGTAGCGGTGTAAGGCAACTCCTCCACAAACCGATAGAAACGAGGACGCTTGTATGCCGCCAGCATCGGATGGTTGGAACAATAGGACACCAGCTCCTTGACCGTCAGGGAATCGTCTGCTTTAATCACGTAAGCAACCACGCTTTCGCCACGCAAATTGTCTGGAACACTGGTGACGACACACTCTTTCACTTTCTCATACTCGTTGATGATTTCCTCAATCTGTACTGGATGAATATTCTCTCCGGAAGAAACGATCATATCATCTTTTCTCCCCACGATAGTGACAAATTCATTGCCATCCCAAACGCCCAGATCTCCGGTGTACATATATCCCTGATGGAAAACCCGCTCGGTTTCTTTCGGCTTATTAACGTAGCAATAAGTGGTTTTTGTTGGGCATTTCAGGATGATCTCGCCCACCTCATGATTGTCCTGTGCCACATGTTCGTGTGGCTCGGCCCGACGATCGGGATACACTTTCACCACCGCCACATCATCGTCAGTACAGGAACGGCCAGCAGAACCTGCCATCTCCGGCAAATCATAGGGACGCAGAAACGTATTCCAGAATGTTTCGGTAGTGCCATAACCATTGTAGATATTCGCAGTCAACACATTTTGGAACTGGATGCATGCCTCTTTTTCCAGAGGGGCGCCCATCGTGACAATCCCTTTCAACTTGCTCAAATCCACCGGATGTTTTTTCTGGATATCGGTGAGCATTTTCAGCATCGGAGGACCTCCAATCAGGAAGGTAATGCCATATTTCTCCGCGTATTTCAAACAAATCCTAGGGTTAAATTGGCGAAGAATCACGACCTCGCCACCAGCATACAAAGTTGGAGTCGGACCGCCGGAATGAAGGCCGCCGCGATGAAACCAAGGGCTCATATTCATGGTGCGATCCAGTTGACTCATGGGGAAGTGCATAATAACATCATGAGCGGATAGCACATCGTTGATGTTATTCAGCGCCACACCCTTGGGCAAACCAGTGGTACCCGAGGTGTACAGGCGGGTGTTTTCATCATAAATATGGCCAGGACGCTCCCGAGGAGGATTGTCCTCAGGATATTCCTTTACATAATCCTCATACCGGATATGGCCCTCCGGCAATTCCACCTTATGGAAGGGATCCACCAACACAACCCTTTTCGGCTTGTGCTGAGCCATTTCCAGAGCCTTTACCACCATCTCTTGGATTTCTTCGTCATAAAGGAATACAACCGGCTTACTGTCGTCCAGGATCATCGCAGTTTCACCAGGGGATAACCGGAAATTAATCGGGCTGTTGATCGCTCCGATTTTTTGCGGCGCCAAATAACTAAATACGAACTCCGCAGAGTTTGGCATTTGATACATAACCACATCGTTACGCTTGACACTATCCGCAAGCAGTGCATGAGCCAAACGATTGGCTTCCCGATTCAACTGATCATAGGTCCATCCTTGCTCCCGCAGCGGACAGTACAGCGCTCTTTTGTCTGCAAAGCGGTGCACATTACGCAAAAATCCATTGATATAGGTGAAATCTGATTCGAAAGTCTCCCGAAACATCGTAACATCGTATGTGTATTCCATCCGATTGCCTCCTTTATCCATAAAACATATTTCTATTACTATTAATTTCAAATTTAATAAGTTCCAGCGATTTATTTTTCATATTTTCCAACAATCACACTGGCATTTTGTCCCCCAAATCCAAAGGCGTTTGACATTGCCACCCGGATTCGGGCCGATCGAGCCTGATTGGGAATCACATCCAAATCGCACGCGGGGTCAGGCTGCTGATAGTTGAGCGTAGGTGGGAGCATACCTTCCCGAATCGCCTGAATACAAGCGATGGTTTCGGTAATCCCGCCCGCTCCCATCAGATGTCCGGTAGCTCCCTTGGTAGAACTTACCGGCAATTTCTTGGCGTAATCGCCAAATACCTTTTTGATAGCGACGGTTTCCATTTCATCGCCCACCTTCGTGGAAGTGCCATGAGCATTGATATACCCGACCTCTTCTGGATGCAATCCAGCCTTTTCCAAAGCTTTCTCCATGGCGAAAATTGCCCCCACCCCCTCTGGGTCTGGTGATGTTACATGATAGCCGTCTGTATTACTGGCGTAACCCAACAACTCCGCCTTCACGTCCGCTCCACGTTTCCGGGCATGTTCCTCGGTTTCCAAAATCAAAGCCCCGCCGCCTTCCCCAATCACAAAACCATCCCGAGTCAAATCAAAAGGACGGCAGGCCGTTTCCGGCGTATCATTTCTCGTAGAAAGAGCGCGGGACTGAGCCAGCCCGGAAACCATGATGGCACACAAAACCGACTCCGCTCCCACCGCAATCACTACGTCCGCCTCTCCCATACTAAGTAACATAGAAGCCGTACCGATGGCGTCTACGCCGGAAGAACACGCAGTATTAACGGTCAGGCTGGGGCCGCGAATCCCATAGGCAATGGCAATCTGGGACGCCGCAATGTTGCCCAATACCTTTGGGACAAACCTGGGGCTGACTTTATACGCTTGTTTTTCATCACATTCCTGCTGGGTCTGGGCAATGGTCGTGATGCCGCTCAGCGACGTTCCCATCACAATACCGACCCGCTTGGGATCCACCGAGTCCAAGCACCCACTTTCCCGAAGTGCTTCCTGGGCTGCTACCAAAGCAAAATGCATAAAAATATCGGTTTCCCGCACCAATTTTTTGGGGAGAAACTCTGTCGCATCAAAACCTTTCACTTCCGCAGCAATGTGTACTGGCAGACTGGAGGAATCAAACCGGGTGATTTGGGACACTCCTCCCTTTCCATTGACCAAGCTCTGCCAATAGGCAGGGACCCCAATTCCTACTGGAGTCACCGCACCCATCCCAGTAATTACAATTCGGTCTTTTTTCATGATGTTCTCCTTGCCCTCTTCCTTTTTAATATGATGGTTCGTCCCGCGTACCGCTTCCTTTCCGCCCTTTTTGTTTTGCAGGGACGATGTGGAAAAAAGCTAGGAAAGGGTTTCTAAAAAAATCACCAGCAAACCTTCCATTCCTGGTGAAATAAGGACCGTGGTACATCCGAACCGATATATAATAAAAATTATAATCAATTTTGTGGAAAAAGTCAAGGTACCTGGTAATTTTTAGAATTGGATTACCTTGCAAAGAAAAGCAGGAAATCCCAGATCCAGTTCTTGCTTTTCGTCTTAGCAATCCGCTACTCTCTCCCACCGGCTTAGAACGGGGACCGTTCCTCGTCCTTTGACATATAATAGAAAAGCCTACCCGATTATGGATGAAAAGGAGGGAATCCATTTTGGCTACTATTGTATATACCGTTCAGCCAGGCGACACACTGTGGAGTATTGCACAAAGATATAACACCACTGTCAACGACTTGGCCCGCTATAACGGAATTGCTACTCCCAATGAAATTTTTGCTGGACAGACATTGCGTATTTTTGTTCCAGACAATCAGCCTCCCCGCTGGTATGTGGTGCAAAGCGGCGATACCTTATTCCGAATTGCCAACCATTTTCAAACTACTGTGGATCAATTGATGCGGGACAATAATATTGAAAATGCCAACTTAATTTATCCAGGTCAGATCCTAATTGTGAAATAGTCTTGACCAACTTCTCCGCCAGTACTCATTTTTTTAGAGTACTGGCGTTTTTCTTGTCCCTTTTCGTTCTATGTTCGATAATTGATAAAACAACCTATCTTTGATAACTTTCATCATAATTTATCAATATCTTTGACAAAAAATAAACAAGTTGCACATAACAAAAAAATCAGGTATAATTAAGTTAAAAGTGGAAGTTGATCCCTTGGTCCTGCTGCCATTGATAATAGCCGTTGGTATCTGGTAATATTGGAAAAAGCAGGAGCTTGAGGTTCAGCCCCCAAATTTAAGGAGGAAATAATGATGGGAATTTATGCAGTGACTGGTGGCTCCAGTGGCATCGGTGCCAAAACAGTAGAGCTCCTAAAAGAGCAAGGCCACACCGTTTATAACATTGACATCCGTGATGCGGATATTGAGGGAAATCTAGCGTCCGAAGAAGGGCGTCAGAATGCCATTGATCAGCTTCACCAACTATGTCCTGCTGGGATGGATGGTCTAATCTGCTGCGCCGGCGTATCCGATTCCTGTGGAAGCTTAAAACTAATTCTTTCTCTGAACTATTTTGGCGCCATCCGACTAGCAGATGGATGCTTCGATTTGCTCCAAAAGAAAAAAGGTTCCTGTGTGATGGTGTGCTCTAACACCATTTCTCAAGGCAATGCTCGTATGGATATTGTTGCCCTTCTCAATAATAAAGGGGATGAAGAGCGTATCCTTTCTCTGGTCGAAGATTACGACGTTGCCACGATGGGGCATCCGCTTTATGTAGCCTCCAAATATGCGCTTGCAAGATGGACACGCCGTGTTTCTTCTTCTTGGGCAGCAGACGGCGTACGGATTAATGCAGTCGCTCCAGGTAATGTGGAAACCGCAATGACTGCAAAGCTGACGCCAAGCCAACGGATTGCCGTAGCGGCGCTTCCTATTCCAACTCTATACGGCGAAGATAAGCTGATGGATCCAGTTGAAATTGCAGAAACCCTTGTGTTTATGGTTAGCCCCCATTCCCGCGGTATCAATGGTGTGATTCTGTTCTGTGACGGCGGCACAGACGCACTGCTTAATTCTGAGAAAGTTTATTAAAGGAGAGTTGTTCAATCATGATGATTCAAAACTATGTGGATGCCATGATGCAAGGAGATTATAAGGCACTTTCCGAGTGTTTTTCTGAAAAATGCTCTTATTTTGACTATACGCTTAACACCTGGAATATGCATAATTATCATGTGTACGGAAAAAAATCCATTGAGATGTTTTTCCGGCATAAGTTTACCTTCCGTATTCTCAAGGCCAGCGATGCGGTCATCGAAAACGAGAATACCGCAAACTTCTTTATGTCTTACGCCGGCCATTCTCTCTTTGTCCGCGCTACCATTGAGGAGTATGGCGAAGATGGAAAAATCCAAAATATGAGAGTACGCCTCGGTTAAACAAAAGCAACAAATGCCGCCCAGTTTGCAACTGCAAATTGGGCGGCATTTTGTCAGTCATGATGGTAACAACCTCAATAAATCCGGTCGGTAAGTCGAAAAAACCAGGAGCTAATTTGGCTCCTGGTTTTTTATGAGGAAGTATTTTTATATTTTAAGAAAGAATTAGCCTTTGTTCGCCCAGTAGGTGGTGCTGCGGACAGCGGAACCATATGGCTTTGCTAAGCCTTTCTTTACGTCGATCCGTACGGAAGCATGCACCCCATTAATTTCATACATAATGTAGCAAGTACCTTCATTTTTTGCAGTCACCTGGAAATTACCAGTTGATAATTGCTTCAAATCCACAATGGAACCAGTCCGGGAATCCCGCACGACCAGCTTTCCATTTTTTACCAGTTCTTGGGTTTGCGCTGCAGAAAGCTTATTGCCTCGTGCATCCCGAACGAAGGCTCCAATGGTATATTGGTTGCCAGGAGCCATCACATAATTGGAGGTATCTAACATAATGGAGCCGCCAATCGGATAGACCTTTACGGCCATGGAAGCAGTTTGGCCTTGGTAAGTCACTTTAATCTCAGCGTCACCGGCAGCCTTGGCATCTACCCGATACTTGGCGCCTCTGGAATCGTTGGCGTCTTCCAAGGTAACTGCAGCCACATTCGGATTGGAGCTTTCTACTTTTATGTTTGCCGTATCGTTATTTCCCTTTACTAGGAAACGGTAGGAACTGACATTGCTGGTCATTTGTACGGAACGGGTGTCCAAAACGACCGGATTACCCGTTGTCCCACTGATGGTGATACTGGTGCTCTTTGCGCTTTGAGCGCTGGTTACCCGGTTCATGATGTCGTCACAATTGTGAACTGCCATCACACTGTAGGTATAAGTCTGTCCTGCTTGGGCAGTAGTATCCGTAAAAGTTAACTGATTGGTAGAGCCGACTACTTTCCCTTTACCGTTGCTGGAGTAACGATAAATATTATACCGGTCTGCGTTGGAAATAGCATTCCACTTCAAGGTTACTTTGCCATTGTTTTGCTGAGCGCTACTCAAAGTTGGAGCGCTCAAGCTGCTGATCTTGCAGCTGCTCATGTAAGCCACATTCACATCAGTATTGCCTGCCTGGGTTGCGGTACCTTCCATTTTGGAGCGGAAGGTATATTGCCACACATCCGATAAAAAGCCAGTTTGTCCCACTGGTTTACGGACGGAGAAATTTGCGCTTTCGTTGTCCGGGTAAGCGTACCAAATGGGATAGCCTCTCTCCTGGAAGGCCGCCAAATCCATTTTCTCAAACAAGACGGTCATAGAATAGACCATTGGCCGATAGCCTGCCTGCTCAATCCGCTCGCAGAATGCCAGCGCAATATTGGTCAATTGCTCCTTGGAAAGCTTCTGCATTTGGGTGGTTTCCATATCATAAGCAATCGGCAGGGTAATTTTATCGGCATATTCTGGGATATAATCTTCAATGGCTTTCAGTAAATAATCGGCTTCTTTCTTCGCGTCCTCTACCGTTTTCGCATAACTGAAATGATAAAGGCCAAACGGGATTCCCGTTTCATAGGCGCCTTTTACATTCCCTGCAAAAGTTGCGTCAATTTGGTTGGGATAATTCTCCCAACCGTAGGAAGCCCGGATGATGGCAAAATCCACCCCCTGCTCCTTCACTTTTGCCCAGTCCACCGGTTTCCGAGATTCTCCCGGCTGTCCGGAATAATTGTTGTAGGTAGAAATATCAATGCCCACATGGAACCCAACGGAAGCGGTACAGCGAATGGTTTCCCCAGTAACGCTAGTTACCGTAATGATAGCTTGACCCATCTGTTTGCCTGTGATCGTTCCATTTTGATCCACCGTTGCAACGGAAGGATTGGAGGAGTTCCAGGTGCCGCTGCGTACCGGGGTATCCAAGGTTGCCTGGACGCTCTCGCCGACTTTCATGGTAAAGTTGGTTTGGGTATTAGCGATGATTCCTCTGCTAGCAATGATACTCCTGGTCTGGGTAGTAGACTCCTCTTCTTCCAGACCCATCACGCCGCCTTGTGCCGCGAAGGCAGTGCCAGATAATGTCATGGTAGACGCTATTAAGGCTGCCAAAACAACTGCCAGGATTTTTTTCTTTTTCATTATTCTTCTCCTTCAAATTGTATTTTTTATCATTGTACCATAAAAATCTTGTGCAACGCGCAAGCGAGGCAGCACCGCAGGAGTGCAGCTCTTTTTATGATTCAATGTTCTGAGAAATTCCCGGAATCTTTGATTCCGTTGGCATTTCCAGGTTATTATACCACACCTGCGGTGAGCAAGTCGCGCACGCTCCCTCCGGTCGC
>JAAWSO010000027.1 GCA_022801595.1 Clostridiales bacterium
ATGTGATCATCTTCTTTCTGCTGGACGGGAGCCTCCTGCTGTGTTGCAGGGAAAGGCAGCGGGAAACAGGGGAGTCGCTTGGTTTCCTAAGCGGACACGGCTTGATTGCCTCGGCTCCTGGGCTTGTTTGCTTCTTTATTAAATTTTACTATAGAAATGAGAGCGTTGCAAGAAAAACAAGGGATTTCCATTTGCAAGGATTGCGGCTTTGTGATATAATAACCTCGAAATACCAACAGAATCAAAGATTCCGGGAATTTTTGAGAGTATGGAATTAGAAAAAAGAGCTGCTCTCTTACGGCGATAATGCCGGCGGGAACGGGTTTCCAATTGAAAAATTGAATCAGACAGTTCATTAAGACCATCCTGTCTCAAAAGAAAACTAGGCTATCTGGAACGATTATCATCGGTCTAAATAGGGTCTTTGCGCCTATTTGGGCCGTTTTTTGTTTTTATGAGGAGAATACTATGTTTAAAATTCGAAGTGAAGTACAGTTTGATATGGCTCATTATCTCAGTGGATATCAGGGGAAATGTTCCAACATTCACGGGCACCGGTATCGTCTGATTGCCACCTTTGCCGCCAAGGAACTGCATCAGGAAGGGCAGCTTCGAGGAATGGTGGACGATTTCACCGTAGTTAAGCAGGCTCTGAAGGAGATTGAGGACGCGTTCGACCATAAGCTGGTTATTGAAGAGAATGAAGAAGGCCGCCGGCTTCAGCAGGAACTGAGCGGCTACACCGTGGTATTGGTGCCGTACCGTCCAACAGCGGAAAGCATGGCTCAGGACATCTATCGCCGGCTGACAGCCAAAGGCTTGCCGGTGTATGAGGTGGAACTGTTTGAAACGCCCACCAACAGTTGCATTTACAGTGAGGTGGAATGATGTTCCCGATCATTGAAAAATTTCTTTCCATTGATGGGGAAGGTCCAACCGCTGGCGAGCTGGCGACTTTTGTCCGTTTTCAAGGGTGCAATTTGCGTTGTTCCTGGTGCGACACTACTTACTCTTTCGGTGTGGAGCAAGTGACCCAGCGGCAGACGGCTCAAGAAATTTATGACTATATCCGGGCGAACCCTGCCCGCAATGTAACCCTGACGGGAGGAGAGCCGTTGCTCCAACTAGGAATTGAAGCGCTTTTGGAGTTGCTGGATCAAGATCCCCGCTTGCAGGTGCATGTGGAAACCAACGGGTCGGTGAATATCCGCCGCTTTCAAGAGGCGTTCCCCCGAATTTCTTTTGTGATTGATTTTAAGCTGCCTGGCAGCGGCATGACTCAGCATATGGATTTGGGGAATTTGTCCCTGGCGCGCCCGCAGGATGTGTATAAATTCGTGGTGCAGGATCGTCAGGATTTGGAATACGCCAGAAACATCCTGGAGGAATCGGATCTTTGCAGTCATACCCAGGTGCATATTTCCCCGGTGTTGAGCAAAATTGCGCCGGCAGAATTGGTGGAGTTTATGAAGGAATACGGACTGGATCGGGTGAAATTGCAGATTCAGCTTCATAAAATTGTGTGGGACCCACAGGAAAGAGGGGTATAGATGAAACAAATTGACACGAAAAAAATTGAGCAGTGTATTCATGATTTGCTCATCGCTTTGGGGGATGATCCAACGAGGGAAGGTCTTGTGGATACACCAAAAAGAGTGGCGCGGATGTATGCGGAAGTCTTTGAAGGGATGACCTATACCAACCAGGAAATCGCGGAGAAGTTTGGCACCACCTTTGAGCAGGAGGAATACATTAAGGCCAACGATAAAAATTTGATTGTGGTGAAAGACATTCCGATTTTCAGCTATTGTGAGCATCATTTGGCCTTGATGTACAACATGAAGGTTTCCGTAGTCTATCGTCCGGTGGACAAGATTATCGGCCTGTCCAAAATCTCCCGGATTGCGGATATGGTATCCAAACGTCTGCAGCTCCAGGAGCGGATTGCCCACGATATTGTAGAGGTGATGACCCTGGTGACGGAAAGCCCAGACATCGGAGTATATATCCAGGGAGAACATAGTTGTATGTCCGCTCGTGGAATAAAAAAAATCAAAGCGCCTACGCTAACCACTTATTTTAGCGGGGTATTCCAGAATGATGACGCTCTGCGTCAGGAAGCGTTGCTTTTGATGCGGTAAGGAGAAGAAATGATGAATCAGAAAGCAGTAGTTGTATTTAGCGGCGGACAGGATTCCACCACCTGTTTGTTTTGGGCTTTGGAGCGGTTTGACGAAGTGATCGCGGTGACTTTTGACTATGGCCAGAAGAACAAGCTGGAAATTGAGTGCGCCGCGAAAATCGCCAAGGAATTGGGCGTAGAGCACCATATTTTAGATATGGGCCTGCTGAATCAGTTAGCTCCCAATGCGCTGACCCGGGAGGATATTCCGGTGGAGGCGGGAAAGGACGGCGCCCTGCCTTCCACCTTTGTGGAAGGGCGGAACCATCTCTTTTTCAGCTTTGCGGCGGTGCTGGCCAAGGGGAAAGGGTGCCATCATATTGTGGTTGGGGTATCCCAAACGGATTTCAGCGGGTATCCTGACTGCCGCAACGATTTTGTTAAGTCTTTGAACGTGACTTTGAACCTAGCCATGGATTATGCCTTTGAGTTCCACACCCCTTTGATGTGGATTGACAAGGAGCAGACATGGGCGCTGGCCGACTCCATGGGAAAACTGGATTATGTGCGGGAAAATACTTTGACCTGCTACGAAGGCGTCAAGGGGGACGGCTGTGGGAAATGCCCCAGTTGCGTGCTGCGTAAGCAAGGGCTGGAGCGGTATTTGAGCCATAAAAAACAACCGGAAGAAAAGGAGGTATCCCAATGAATCGAGAACAAGAATCTTTGACCCTGCTGGGAAACCAAGGCGTTTCCTATCCAGACGACTATTGCCCGGAAATGCTGGAAACCTTTGAAAATAAACATCCTGGTAATGACTATTTTGTGAAATTTAACTGCCCGGAATTTACCAGCCTTTGTCCCATTACTGGGCAGCCGGATTTTGCTACGATCTATATCAGTTACATTCCAGACATTAAAATGGTGGAAAGCAAGTCGCTGAAACTGTATCTGTTCAGCTTCCGCAACCACGGCGATTTTCATGAGGACTGCGTGAATATTATTATGAAAGACCTGATCCGTTTGATGGACCCTCGATACATTGAGGTATGGGGGAAATTCACTCCACGCGGCGGTATCAGCATTGATCCTTATTGTAATTATGGAAAGCCGGGAACCAAATATGAGGCCATGGCGGAATACCGCCTGCAAAACCACGACCCCTATCCCGAAAAGATTGACAACCGGTAACGAAAAACGGCCGGTTTTGATTGGAAAAGCGTATGGAGAAACCTCTCCATGCGCTTTTTGGGTTCCGGGATGGATCAAATTTTACGGTAGAATATGGGAATGTGTTATAAGGAAGAAAACGGACTAGGAAGTCCAATGACGGAAACGATGAGTTAGGAAGTTTCTCATGAAAAATGGTATAATGAAGAGTACGAATTTGAAATTGAGGTAATCGGATTTCTTCGCGGGAACCAGACAGATCAATATTGCCGCAATGGGGAGGAAATTGGAGACCGGTATACCTGCACACCTATGGCTGTCCGGTCAATGAGGATGGGCAGGGGATTTGCTCCAAAGCAATGCTGCTTTTATTCCCCATTATGGAGGCGATGAGAAGCGGCGGCGATCTGGAGAAGATCGGCGGCGGCAGCACGTATTGTAAGGAGTTGGTCTGTCCAGATGATTGTGTGGTATTTCGGCTGACGGCAAAAAAGCTGGGAAATGAAAATTTCTATCAGGGAAAATTTTGGGATCGGTTTTGATCATTCAGGATCACTCTCTAAAAGCGATGGACAAGTTTGAACAAAAAACCGGATGCTGTTTGCAAAGAAAATGCAAAAGTTTTCGAGAATGGGGGAAATCGGTTGTTTTTTTGGAAAAGGACTCGTATAATAGGCGTTGGAGAGGAAGGAGTGGGACAACCATGATCCGAATTTTAATTGTGGAAGATGATGAAAATATTGCCAAAATGATTGCCGCAACCCTGACGATGGGCGGGTATCAAAGCGATATTTGCGATAACGGGATGGATGCGGTGAAACATTTGGATTCTGGAGAATATGACTTGGCGCTTCTGGATATTATGCTGCCTGGCATGGATGGATTTTCCGTGCTTCAGCAGGTGAGCGCAAGGCAAACCCCGGTCATTTTTTTAACCGCTATGCAGGATGTGTCGGACAAGGTTAAGGGTCTGCGGCTGGGAGCAGAAGATTATATGATAAAGCCGTTTGAAGCGGTAGAATTGCTGGCACGGATTGAAGTCGTGCTGCGCCGTTCCAATAAGGGAAAAAAGGAACTGGTTTATGAGGATTTGGTTGTGAATTTGGATGCCCATACCGTCAAAAAGGGGGATCGTTTCCTCTCCTTGACCCCCAAAGAATTCGACGTGCTGGTGTTCTTTTTGCAGAACCCAGACATCGCCCTGACCCGGGAACGGCTGTTATCCAGTATTTGGGGCTATGAATTTGAAGGGGAAAGCCGCACGGTGGATATTCATGTCCAGCAGGTGCGGCGCAAAACTGGCCTGCAAAACCGCTTGATTACCATTCCAAAGCTGGGGTATCGGTTGGAAAGCCAAGGCAGACGATGAAACGGATGAAGCTGTGGCAGCAGATTTTCTTGTGTTCCCTGGCCATGATCATGCTCGCCATCGACATTATCGCCTGCCTGTTGCTGTACCGCAGCCATCAGCTTTTGGTGAAGCAGGAGCAAAGCCGTGGAGTGTCGGATCACCAGTCGTTTTCCGTCAACCTGGTCAACAATGTGCTGTATGAACGGCTGAAGCAAAACCGCTTCTTTTTGGCGGAGGAAACGGTATTGGAGCTGATTCAAAAGCAGACCGACACCCACGCGGAGCCAGGAAGCGGCGTTTTGGTCGCGAAGGAGAAGCGTTGGCTGGCTTCCCGGAATCCAGAGGCGATTGTAGCCTCTGGGTTAGACGAGGAAACGGCGGGAGAGAACGTCTACCAGGTCAAAATTATTGATGTGGGTTCCCATTCTTATTTGGTGGTTCATTCGCTGATTTCCATTGAGGGACAGAATTATGATATTTTTACCTCCTCAGATGTGTCAAAAATTTATTTGTTCCGCGATCAACAATTGCAGTCCATCCAGATTTTGAGCGTGCTTTGCGGCTGCGTCATTGCTGGAATCCTATTGGGGTTGCTGTTGTGGCTGATGGCGCCGCTGAAAAAAATCAACGAAACCACTCGGCAGATTGCCAAGGGGAATTATGACATCCGCTTAGAGGAACAAGGAAGCAGTGAGCTGATGGAGCTGTGCCGTAATATGAACCGGATGGCCGACGCCATCGAGAAGAATGTGAACGCTCTGAAAAAGGTGGCCGACGACCGAAAGGATTTTATTGCTAACCTAGCGCATGAAATGAAGACCCCGCTGACTTCCATTTTGGGTTTTGGGGATTTACTGCGGATTCAGCGGATGGTGCCGGAGGAACAGCGCCAGGAATACGCCGGGATCATTGTGGAAGAAGCCAAACGGCTGCGCACCTTGTCGGGCAAGCTGATGGAGTTGATTACGGTGGGAAACACCACCTTGGAAAAGGAATGGATTGCGCTGCCCGCATTGTTTGCGGAAGTGGAGACCGTACTGACGCCCATGATGGAAAAAGCGGGCATTCAGCTGCAATCCCATCCCATCGACGGCATGATCTGGATTGACCAGGAATTGTTTAAATCCCTTCTCTACAACTTAATTGACAATGCGGTGAAAGCGTCGGCCACCGGAAATGTTGTAATTTTGGAAGCCAAACAATGGGCAGAGAACCGGGTGCGTTTTTCCATCATCGATCATGGAATTGGGATGAAAGAGGAGGATATCCGTCAGGTGGTTCAGCCATTTTACATGGTGGATAAATCCCGTACCCGAAAACATGGCGGAGCTGGTCTTGGTTTGGCGCTTTGCGTGGAGATTGTGAAGCTGCATGGCGGGGAATTGTCCATTGCTAGTCAGCCGGGAGAGGGAACGACGGTTTCCTGGGAAATGGAGGTGAAGGGTTCTTGAAAGAGAAAAAAGCGTTTCCTGTGCCGTGGCTCATGGTCAGTTTATCCATGCTCATCATTGGAGCGGGAATCGCAGGCGGCTTTCTGATCCAATCTTTGCTGCCTTCCTATAAAAATACCATCATTACGGTTACAGATGTTCCAGAAATTAAACAGATGCTGTATGTAGAGGATACAGAAGAGCTGGTAATTTTTCCTTGGGATCAATATAACCCCAAAGCCTACCTTTCTCTGGAAGAATATTTTAAACAAGTTTATTTCCTCTCTTCCAAGGAAAATTCCTCGTCCCTCTCTTCGGATTCTTCTTTGACCGAGAAGGAAAAAATATTATTTGAGGATTTTAAAAAAGAGATCAACGAGGAGATTTATGTCAGGAGCAGGATTGACAGCTTGGATCAGGAATTGGATTTTTCCCAGGCGTTAAAAATAGATCGAAATTCCAACCGATTTTACTTAAAGGATTTTTCGTATGTTTCTTCTACGAAGACGCCATATGTGCTGGATCTCGTATGGGATCGTAATGGGAAGAATGTGTATCTTCACACTGCCCGGCAGTCGGAGGAGCTGATGCTGCCTTCTACTTTGGAATCGGCCTATGAGACCTTGGATGAAATGTTTGAATCCGCCAATAAATTTTTAAATTATGGCGAATTGGATACCTCTCATAACTCCAATCCTCTGCTTCATTGGTATTGGGAAGTGTTTGACAATGGATATTGGGGATTTTGGCGGGAAGATTTGCTGTACTGGTTAGCAGATAAAAAGCACTGCGAACGGATTGTGTATCGGGATGAAATTTTGTTGGTCTATGATTTGGAAGGATCCAAACGTATTGTATTGTTCTATGATCCTTTTCTTCAACATATGAATGGATATAGCCTAAACGTGTAATTTGTATATTTTTTGCTGTTTTTTGAGTACTTATTGTCCTTCTGTCTGTTATCCTGTAAACAGATGAGGAAGGAGAGAAGCATCATGAAACAGTTGTCCCGAAAATGGAGAAATCGCTGCGCAATTTTGTCGATTGGGATCGGCAGTTTTCTATTTCTTAGTTTGTTTGTGTGTATTGTGTATTTTGCGGCAGCGGATTCTATATTGGTTCCAGAAGGCGAAATTTATGCTCCAAACCAGAAAGAGGTTTTGCAGATGATTGATGTGCCATATCTCAGTCAGGACAGCGATTTTCCCACTGGATGTGAAAGCGTCAGTGCCGTGATGGTATTGCAGTATTATGGAAAGAATATTTCCCCAGAGGATTTTATTGAAAACTATTTGATTCAGGAAGATTTCTGGGAAGAAAATGGCGTGCGGATTGGCCCAAGTCCTTGGGAAGCTTTTGTGGGAAGCCCTTATTCCAGCAACAGTTATGGCTGTTACGCCCCAGTGATTGTGGACGCTTTGCGAAAGGCCTGTCCAACTGGGTTTGATGTGCGTAATGAGATGGGAAGCAGTTTGAATAAGCTGGTGGAAATTTATATCGACACTGATATCCCGGTGTTAATTTGGGCAACCATGGATATGAAAGAATCCTACAAATCGGATCAATGGCAGTTGGAAAACGGAGAAACCTTTACCTGGATTGCCGGAGAACACTGCCTCGTTTTGGTTGGATATGATGAAGATGCTTACTACTTTAATGATCCATATCAAAACCATGGCGTCGTTGGATACGACAAAAAGACAGTTGAAAAGCGTTACCGGGAATTAGGACGGCAAGCAGTTGTGTTGGTAGCGCGATAACAGAAAAGCTTCCATACCAGTTTCGGTACTTGGAAGCTTTTTCTTTTTTGTTCCAATATCCAAAGGCATCTGGTGGGAATCAGAGAAAGGTTATTGTCAGTCTTCCCAGGGAGTAATCACCCATTTGAGGCAGCCATCTTGTTTTTGCTCAAACTGCTGGTAAGCAACCAAGATATCGTTGAGAGGGGAGCGGTGTGTGATGAGAAAATCCGTATTTAGCTTGCCGTGCTCCAAAAGATGGATGAGCTGCTGGCAATGAATCGCGTCTACTCCACCGGTTTTGAACACTAGATTTTTCCCATACATAATAGGAAGCGGCAGCATTTGATTTTCTTCGTACATGGCTACCAACGCGACCACCCCGTTGGGCCGGGCAATTTGCCAAGCGGTTTGGAAGGTATCTTTTCCACCGGCTGCTTCGATAACAGCATCAGCCCCCCTTCCATGGGTAGCGTGGAGCACTGCGTCGGAGACGGATTCCTGATTGGGCTGGATGGTAAGATCGGCTAATCCTTGCTGGACCGCAATCCTAAGGCGGCTTGGATCCAAGTCAATCGCAATGATTTGAGCGGCTCCAAACAGCTTTGCGCACATCATAGAGCATAACCCAACCGGCCCCGCTCCCAAAATAGCAACTGTATCGCCTGGCTGGATTTCGGCTAGCTCCGCGCCAAAATAGCCACTGGAAAGGATATCCCCCAAAAACAAGGCGTTTTCATCGGTGAGGCAATCGGGAATCTTCGTCAGCCCTTGGTCGGCGTAAGGAACCCGAACATATTCGGCTTGGCAGCCATCGATCCGGCATCCCAATTCCCAGCCTCCTTTTTGACAGTTATTGATAAAACCTTTCCGGCAGAAATAACATTCTCCACAGAAAGTGATGCAGTTGGCGGCAACACGATCACCACGACAAAGTGTATGAACGCCGCTGCCAATTTCGATCACTTTGCCCACAAATTCATGACCTAAAATCGTGTTGGGGTTTGCCTGCGGAACTGCGCCGTTAAGAATGTGCAGATCGCTGGTGCAAATCGTGGAGCGAGTCACCTGTACAATGGCATCCCGTGGATCTTGGATGGTGGGGACATTCCGTTCTTCCAAAGAAAGGCGGCGGTTTCCATGATATATCAGCGCCATCATCGTATTTGGCATATTGATTCCTCCTTATTTTCTCCTGGTTGTTTTTGGTTCGATATTTTGAGAAATTTCCGCGATCTTTTGATTCCGCAGGCATTTCTAAATTATTATACCAGAAAAGGAAAGGATTGGCAAAAAATACAGATTTTTTTAGAATTAATTTATTTTTTTATCGATTTGTCTAGATTTAAAAAAAGAAAAAATATTTTTCAAAAACACTTGCATTTTTAAAAAATATGGGGTATAATCATATACGTTGTCAAGCCGGTGTGATGGAATTGGCAGACGTGACGGACTCAAAATCCGTTGGGGCGACCCGTGCCGGTTCAAGTCCGGCCACCGGTACCATGAAGGGTTGACAAAAAAGATGTCAACCCTTTTTTCTTAGGTTTCATGCGGGTTTGCGGGCTTTTTGGAACGAAATCCGAAAAACGGTTTTACCGTAGATGTCCAAACAACAAACCGCAATAAAATCCGTCGCAGCGGGGTCTCCCCCTGATTTTTCAGGTTGGAGGCCCCGCTTTTTTGCGTTTTACACCCTTTTTCCCCGCCCACAGATGTGTAGAAGTTTCCGGCTTTCAAATAGATAAATTGACGAATACCTCCAAGGGCAATTTCAAGCCCTCAAAATTCAAGGGGGAAGTGCGCCCTTTTTTAGAACCTCTCCGGCAGGCCGCTGGAGAGGTTTTTGCGGCGATTCATCGCTTCCCCCCTCTCACACTCTCCCCCCTAAATTACTTACTTGGCTGGGAAAGAACAATACTTGTTCTCGAACAAGAGATTCTCTCCAGTAAGCTTAGTCTAAACCAGCAAAACTTCAAGTTTTCAACAATCACCAGGAAAGGATGAGCAAAACCATGAACATCGGTATCGACCACGGCTATTACGCCATCAAGACCCGGCATCTCGGAATATTCCCACGAGCCTTACACCCTGCAGAACACGCTGGAATACGGCGGGAAGTTTTTCGTGTGCGGGACGGGCCGTCAGCCCATCCTGCGCAACAAAATGGAGAACGACAATTACTACCTGCTTACCCTTGCCGCCATCGCCAGAGAGATCAAGCAGCGTGGAGAAAAGCCAGAGTGTTCCGTCAAGCTTGCTGCCGGGCTGCCTCTGGCCGGATTTGGCCGGGAAAAGAAATCTTTCCGGGAGTACCTTCTGCGTTCTTCCCAGCAGGTGTGCTTCAAATTCGAGGGAGTGCCCTACAAAGTGACCATCGAGGATGTAAAGCTGTTCCCGCAGGGGTACTCCGCCATCGCCATCCATCCGGAGCTCATCCAGAACGAGCCTTCCGTCCTGCTTATGGACATCGGTGGCTGGACGGTGGATCTGATGCGGCTGGATAACGGCGTCCCCAACGCATCCACCTGCCGCAGCCTGGAGCTGGGCATGATCCGGTGCATCGATGAAACAAAAGAACAGGTTCGCCGGGACGTTGGGCTGTCTGTTACCGACGCCCAGGTGGAGCGTGTGCTGGCCGGAAAAGCCTGCAGCATGGATGAGAAAGCCCGGACTATTATCCAAAAACAGGGCCGCCTTTACACCGAACGCCTTCTTTCCGCAGCCATGGAATCGGGGTTTGACCTGAAAGCCATCCCGGTAGTCATGCTGGGCGGGGGTGCAGCGGTGGTCAAGGGCAACGTGGCTCAGCAGGACGGCCTGTGCCGGGTTTTTGCCCTGATAGACGACCGTGTGAACGCCGAGGGATTCGAGCGGATTTTGGGGCAATTGTCGGGCGGTGTGAGCAAGGGATGAACAGGCCCCTTTTTATGTTCCGCCCCAACCTCCAGAACGAGGATCACCGCCGGGCATGGGAAATCCTGCAGGCTGTGCCGGAAGGTCAGAAAAGCGCTTTTCTGGTACAGGCGATTCTGGAAAGCAAGCGGGCGAATGTTTTGGAAACCACTCTGCGCCGGGTTTTGCGGGAAGAACTCAAAGCTGTTCCTTCCCAGCCTGTGGTGCAACAGGAAGAATCCATCCCAGAGCAGATGATGGGCTTCCTCGGTTCCCTTTTAGGAGAGGAATAGCCTTTATTGGTTGTGACGTATGTCAGCCCTGCTTTGGCCGAAAGGTTGTTGCTCTTGGTAATAGCTTTATCCGCAGCTTTCATATATGCTTGTGTTGCCCGAAAGGGAAAGAAAGCGAAAAGGAGCGATGGGAGCATGGAAACCAAGGGCGTAACCTGTAAAATCCCGCTGGAACTGCACAACAGGATCAGCGAGGAAATCCGGGAAAGCGAAAGCACCATGAGCAAGTTCATCGAGATGATTATCACCGAACATTATGAGAAAGGGGCTGTTACAGTCATGGAAAAAGGAAGAACACTGGCATTTCAGGTAAGCGAGGAATTGTTCCAAAAAGTGAAGGAATACCTTGACCGCTACGAAAAAACCTACCATCGCCGCCTCACCCAAAAGGAGTTCGTCATCGGGCTCATCGAGCAGGCGCTGGAGGAAGCGGAAGAAGAATTTGAAGCCGCCAGAGCCGCCGCCCACGAGGAACAGGCAGAAAGCGGCTGGGAGCCCACAGAAGCCCCCGAAACCGATGAGGACGAGGAAGTACCCGACTGCGGGGAACCGGAGGGCTGGGGCGAAGAATCCGGCGAATCTGAGGGTTCAGCCCAAGACACCGATGAAGGATACCTCAGCGAATACCCCGCAGAGGGTACCCAGCAAGAGGACGAATCGGAAGCCGGGTATCCGGATGAGGATGAAGATACCGAGCCTGACGATATCGAGGAAACAGAGGAATCCTCCGAAGAAGAAACCTACGCATAAGAAAGCTAACAACAGCCTGCAGGATTGGGGAAACCCGGTTTCTGCAGGCTGTTTTCATATATAGATTTCATTTCATCATCTGAAAGGGGCGATGCCGATTGATTGTCGTTTAGCTGTTCATGGATTTTTACAGAGGGAGCGTGATAGGAAAAACCATACGATATATTGACCTGTTCTCCGGCATCGGTGGGTTCCGAGAGGGACTCACCCGCGCCGGAGGATTTACCTGTATTGGCCATTGCGAAATCGATGAAAAGGCCAACCGAAGCTATGAAGCCCTGTTTGATACCAAAGGAGAGTGGTTCTGTGAAGATATCCAAAAAGCCAATCCAAGCGACATCTCCGACTTCGACCTGCTGTGCGGAGGGTTTCCCTGCCAGCCTTTTTCAACTGCTGGAAACCGTGGAGGATTCGCAGACCCAAGAGGTACGCTGTTCTTTGAAATTGCCCGGCTGACTGCGGCAAAAAGACCTGCGTATCTGCTTCTTGAAAATGTTCCCGGACTGCTTAACCATGACGGGGGCCGGACATTTGCGGCCATCCTCCATGCGCTGGACAGACTGGGGTATGGTCTGGAATGGCAGGTGCTTAACAGCAAAGATTTCCACGTCCCCCAATCCCGCCGCAGGGTGTACCTTATCGGATATCTTGATGAGCGATGCCGGGGAAAAGTATTTCCTTTCACCGAAACAGCAGGCACAGCTCTTATACAAGTCGTCCCCGGAACACAGGGAAACCGAGTCTATTCCACAGAAGGAGTAAGTTGCACCCTTGCGGCGCAGACTGGCGGCTTCGGCGGAAAAACCGGATTGTACGAGGTGGGCGGCTTACCCATCAAGGAAAACACGAAAAAGGGATACAAACTGGCATATCCCGGCGATAGCATCAACCTGGCCTATGCCCAGAAAAATACCCGGCGCGGCAGGGTTGGACGGGAGATTGCCCATACCCTCACCACAAGCAGCGACCAGGGCACGCCCTGTTTTGTGGATATGAATGAGGATTCGGCGTTTACTCCATATGCCCGGTGTCTTACCGCAAAGCAAAGCAGCGGGATCCACCGCCATAAAGGAGAAGCTTCCGGCATCTGGAATGGATGCCGGATCCGCCGCCTGACACCGAAAGAGTGTCTGCGGCTGCAGGGATGGCGGGATGATCGCATTGAAAAGGTACTGGCTATCCAGTCGGACGCCCAGCTTTACAAGCAGGCCGGAAACGGCGTCACTGTGAATGTGGTGGAAGCCATTGGAAAACGACTTTCAGCTATTCACCGGGAGGTGACCGCCATCGATTGATTTAAAAGACCAATACTTTGGCTGTGAGATTGAGATGACGGGGCTTTCCCGCCAGAAAGCAGCGGAAGCCGTGGCATCCCTGTTCGGCACCACCGCCGTCCACTCCCGTTCTTCCCGAACCTACGACCCGTGGGAGGTCACCGACAACGAGGGGAAAACATGGCGGTTTGTCTACGACTCCAGCATCCATGCTTCTCATCGGGTTGGGCGGCAACAGCTTCCCATAGGCGATGACACCTACAAGGTGGAGATGAACTCCCCAAAACTGGAATATAGCGAAATGCCGAAATTGCAGGAGGTTGTCCGTGCCCTTCGCCATGCAGGGGCTGTCGTGAACGGCAGCTGCGGGATGCACGTTCATGTGGATGCCTCCAAGCATACCCCGCAGAGCCTGAAAAACGCCCTTTCCATCATGTATTCCAAAGAGGATATCCTGTTCAAAGCCCTCAATGTCAACGAAAGCCGGGTGGAACGGTGGTGCCAGAAAGTGCGGGAGCCTATGCTGGAGAAAATCCGCAAGCTGCCCACAAACATGACCATGGACCGGTTAAGGCGGGAATGGTATGAAGGATCAGACGGAAGCTACGACCATTACAACTGGACGAGATATTACGCCCTGAACCTTCATTCTGTGTTTTATCGAGGTACTTTGGAATGGCGCTGTTTTGAAAGCACCCTCCACGCCGGTAAGGTACGGGCCAATATCACGCTGGCGCTGGCCATCTCTGCCCAGGCCATCAACCAGAGCCGGACGGTGATGCGGAAAACCGAGATCAGCGAAAACCCGGCCTTTACCTTCCGCACCTTCCTTTTGTGGCTGGGACTCATCGGGCCGGAATACAAAAATGTGCGGGAGCATCTGCTCTCGAACCTTCCCGGCGACCGGGCGTGGCGGTATGACAAAGCCCAATACCCCAGCCTGCAAAACCGCCGAAACCACGAACGATAGAGGTGATGAAAACCGAAAATTTTAAAAAGCTGACGGAACAACCAGATTTTCAGCGCGGGCATGAAATGCCGGAACAGGAAGCAAATCATGGTGCGCGAAGTGGGTGCAGCGGCACGCTGCTGTACTTTGCTTATGGGAGCAATATGAACGTAAACCAGATGGCCTTCCGCTGCCCCGACGCAGAGGTGGTGGAGCCTGTCCGTCTGGAAGGATATCGCCTTGCTTTTCGCACCAATGGCGGCGGGAATGGCGTCGCCACTATTCTACCGGAGCAGGACAGCTATGTGGACGGCGTCCTCTGGCGGATCTCCGAACGGGATGAACAGCACCTGGACCATTACGAGGGCTTCCCTTATCTATATGGAAAGGAGCCTGTGGTGGTAACGAATCAAGATGGGGTAAGGCGGGAAAAATGAAACCACACTGGTGGACGAGAACAACGTGCTGGGGGATTTCGCCGTCAGCTATCCGGACGTGGATTTTTCCGTCAGCGGTAATCGGCTGAACGTTTCCACCGATAAGACGGAGTTCGGCACAATCACCGCCGAAAAGCGTTTGCCCTCCTCTGTTCCCGGCGTGGTGACAGGCGGCACCAAATACTGGCTGCGGGATGAGTACCAGAATGTAGTCACCTTTGATGTGGCTGGTTCCGCCGAATTTGTAAAATGCTACTTTTCCCTTGAAATTAAGGCAGGGGCCCTGCAGCTTGTGAAGACCTCCGAGGATGGAGAGGTTTCCGGCATCCCGTTCCACATCTCCGGCAACGGCATCGAAAAAGACGTGGTGACCGGGCCGGACGGCACCGTCCGGGTGGATAATCTCCAGGCCGGAAATTACACCGTAACCGAGAAGACCCCGGACAAATACGTCCAGCCCCAGTCCCAGCAGATAACCATTTACCCCGGACAGACCTCCAGCGTGAGTTTTTCCAATATCCTGAAGAAGTTTACCGTAGAACTGCAGAAAAGGGATTTCGGTCATAACAAGCCGAGAAGCTCCGAATATGAAGCACAGGGCGACGCCACCTTGGACGGAGCCGTGTATGGAATGTTCAAAGGTGAAACTCTGCTGGATACCTACACCACGGCAAACGGGGGTACATTTACCACCAAGGAATACCCCTGCGGCCCGGATTACTCCATCCGTGAAATCTCTCCCAGTGAGGGGTACCTGCTGGACGAAACCGTCTATCCGGTAGGCGCAGAACCGGGGAACTTCGAGTTGGAGAACAACAGCATCCCCATGACGGCGAAAGAGGACGTCATTCTCGGCAGCATCGCCATCACCAAGCATACCGATCAGCCTGCCATCCCGGAACAGGAAGAACCGGCCCCGCAGTCGGAAGCACCCGCTGAGGAAAGCAATTCCGCAGAGAGCGCCTCAGCAGAAGATGTCCCGACAGAAGAACCGGCAGAAAGCAGTTCTGCCGAGGAAACGCCTGTTTCCAGTTCTTCGGAAACCCCGGAATCCGCCCCTGTGCCGGAAGAAAACGTGGAATCCGAAGTTCCCGCAGAGGAACAGCCTGCCGAGAGCACTCCTGTGACGGAATGCACAACTCCCGTGCTGGAGGTTGTTCCCACGTTTGCGAACCTTGCTGCTGAATCCGCCATTGTTCCTCTGGCCGCTGAAATTTCCAACGATGAGGTGCAGATCGAGCAGCCGGAGGAAGGGGCGGAATTTCAGATTTACCTTGCCGGTGCAGGCAGCTATGAGAATGCCAGGGAAACCGAGCGTGACCTTTTAATCACCGATTCCTATGGTTTTGCCCGGTCGAAGGATCTCCCGTATGGCCTGTATGTGGTGCATCAAATCAAGGGGGCCGAAGGACAGAAATTTGTCCCAGACTTCTCTGTGTTCATTTCCGAACACGGCAAAACCTATTATTTCATCCTCAACAACCCCACCTTTACCTCCCTCATCCGCTTTGAGAAAAAGGACGCCGAATCCGGCAAAATCATCCCGCTGGCGGGAACCGCCGTCAAAATCCGCAATGCCGATACCGGCGAGTGGGTGGTGCAGCATTTAAACTACCCCAGCCCCATCGATATCGACACCTTCGTGACGGACGCCACCGGCACCCTCATGCTGCCGGAGCCGCTGCCCTTTGGAAATTATGAATTGTACGAACAGCAGAGCCCGTGGGGATATGTGCTCGACAAAGAGCCGGTTCCCTTTGTGGTAGACGGATCGCAGGATGTAATCACCGTGGAAAAATACAATATCCCGCAGAAAGGAACCATCACCGTCTCCAAAGAGGGCGAGGTGTTTAGGTCTGTAACGGAAGCTGGCGGACTTTACCAGCCTCAATATGAGGTGCAGGGCCAGCCGGGCGCTGTTTATGACATCACCGCATTGGAAGATATCGTCACCCCGGACGGTACCGTCCATCTGAAAGCCGGTGAACTGGCCGCCACCCTCACCACCGGGAACGATGGGACCGCCGCCTTGGAACCTCTGTATCTGGGCCGCTATCAGGTTTTGGAGCGCATTGCGCCGGAAGGAATGGTCGTTGATCCCGAACCCAGGGAAGTGGTTTTGTCCTATGCAGGGCAGGAAGTGGAAATCACCTCCGCCGATGTTGGCTTTGTCAATGAACGCCAGAAGGTGGAGATTTCCCTTAAAAAGCTGCTGGAGCAGGATGAAATCTTCTCCCTCGGCAGGAATGAGGAATGGAAAAACATCACCTTCGGCCTGTTCGCCGCAGAAGAAATGACCGCAGCAGATGGAACCTCCATCCCGGCAGACGGCCTCATGGAAACCATCGGCATTGACGAAAACGGAAATGCTGTATTTCAAACTGACGTACCATGCGGGGCTTCCCTGTATGTAAAGGAAATCGGAACCGATGAGCACTACATCTTGAGCGATACAAAATACCCGGTGGTATTTGAATACGCCGGTCAGGATGTGGCGAAAGTCGAAATTGACGTGAACAATGGAGAAGTCATTGAAAACACCCTGAAGCGGGGCAAGGTGTCCGGCTGGAAGGTAGATCAGGATGGATTTGAATTGGCAGGAGCCACCATCGGCCTGTTCCGCTTTGATGAAACCGAGTTCACCGAGGATACCGCACTTTTAGTAACCGAGAGCAATGTAATCGGGTATTTTGAGTTCGACAATGTGCCGGTAGGAAATTTCGTGGTGCGTGAAATCGCCCCGCCGAAATCCTTTGTCCTGACGGAAGAAACCTTCCCGGTGGAGATCACCGAGGACGGGCAGGCCATTGAAATCACTATCGAAAACCAGGTCATCCGGGGAACTGCCGAAACCACCAAGGTGGACGCCGACTACCCGGAAAACAAGCTGTCCGGGGCTGTCTTTGAGATTTATGCCGATGTGGACAACAACGGGGAATTCGATGCGGAAATCGACAAACTGACGGGAGAAATGGCGGAGTCCGATCCAGGCCTCTACCAGATGAAGGATCTCGTGTACGGAAACTACTTCCTGCATGAGAAAGAAGCCCCGGAATTTTTCCAGCGTGACGAGGGGTATTATCCCTTCTCCATTACCGAGAACGGAGCCGTTGTGCGGATCGAAACCAAGACTGGCGTGGGCTTCTTCAACAAAGCGCAGACCGGGTCTCTGAAGGTGGTAAAAACCGCAGACGATGATAAGGTCGAGGGCCGCACCTTCAAAATCACCGGCGCCGACTTCATGGGCAACGCCTATGAGCAGGAATTCAAGACCGATGAAAAAGGCGAAATCAACGTTGAGCTTCGTGTAGGCGAATACACCGTATCCGAAGTGGCTGGCGAGGACGCCGAAAAGTACATCCTGCCCGATGACCAGACGGTAGAAATCAAGGCGAGAGAAACCACAACCGTCAAGATGCACAACAAGCTGGTGCCGGAGGTTCCCTCTGTTCCCCAGACCGGCGATAACCCTTGGATGCCTGCACTGCTGATGAGTCTGACCGGATTGGCCGCATTGGCTGGCGGCACTTTGTTCTTCCTGTACCATACCGGCAAGAAGCGGAAAGCTGCCGGTGACAGCGATGAGGATCAGGGCACAGAAGAATGAAAGCCTTTCTGAAAGGATTTTGTATCGGCCTTTTGTGCCTGAGCCTTTTGGGGCTTCTCTGGTTTCTGGTGCTCCAGCCGGGAATGACCAACGGAGAAACCCAGGCTCTCAAGGAAGCATTCACACAGTCCCTCCCCGGAGAATCCTCCGGGGAGTTACCCGCTGGGAAAGAACAACCGCAGCAGGAAAACCTTGTAGACCTCAAAGCCTTGCAGGCTGAATACCCGGACGTTAAGGGCTGGATTTCCATCCCCGGCACCTGTGTGGATTATCCTGTTCTGCAGAGCAGCGCCGATGCTCCCGAACACTATTTGCGGCGTACCTACAAGGGGGAATGGCGCACTGCCGGAAGCATCTTCTTTCAGTGGGACTGTTCCCCGGAGAGCCGGAACCTTGTAGCCTATGGGCACAACATGAATGACGGCACGATGTTCGCTGTGCTCCAGAAGATGGCCGATGAAGCCTTCCGAAACGAGCATTCAAAAATCCTTCTGCAGACCGCAGAGGGGCTGCGGGAATACAAAATTGTGGCTGTGCTGAAAACGGATATTGAAAGTCTTACCTTTAACCGCACCGTATTTGCGGACGATGCGGATTATCTGGCCTTTCAGAAAGAACTCTTCGCACAGTCGCTTTATACGCCCGAAACCATCCCCGACGCGGACTGCCGCCTGCTGATGCTTGTCACCTGTTCCTATGAATGGGAGAACGCCCGCACGGTGGTCGTTGCCGTACAAGTGAGGTGAGAATCAACCGATGGAACCGAAAGCAATTATTGTAATCGTCTTATGTGCTGTTATTTTAGGCGGCCTTGTTTTCCTGCATATTCGCAACCGCAGGAAGAAATAACCCCGCCAAAAGTTTTCAATGTCGCCAAACAATCGCAAAAATGTCTTATCCTGTGCCGCGGATTCTTCAGATATACTGTGGTTGCCTCGAAAGGCAAATACTACATAAAGGGGAATTTATATGAATGTGCAGGAAAAGATGACCATGCTCAAGTGCTATGCTTACCAGAAACGAGAGAGCCAAGGCATTGAGGGAAAAGAAGCCGGAATGCTGGAGGATTGGATCGACGAGGATACCTTAGCCGGAGAAGTCACACCGGAGGAAATCGACCAAGCCTGCCGCCTGTCGGAATACGAAATCATGTACTTTGAAGAAAAGCACTTTACGATCTTCCCGGAAGAACAGGAGGAAATTCTCCAATGGCTGTATCATTTAACTCAAAGCAGCCTGCTGGCGGAAGATACGAAAGAACGCATTTCCAAAGCCTACCGGCTTTTAAGTGAGGAGTGGGAAAAATCAGCATAGAACCTGTTCAGAATTCAACCGGGCGGGGTGCCAACAGGCGCTCCGCCCATATTTTTTATCATACTGGAGGGATTGATTGAAGAAATCTGGACTGTTAGATCTCTTAGCCCAGCAGCACCGCACCTTTATCTCCAACCTGCGGCTGCTGCCAGAGCTCAAATGGGCGGCCCTTGGGGATTTATACCGTATGGAGAACAAGGAGCAGTACCCTTTAAAAGAGTGGAATGAAGCGGTTTCCTATCTCTTAGGCTGCGAAGTACACTTCAAGGATTACGAAGAAATTGAAAAAAGCCTCAAGCCCTTTTCGCTGGAGGTGAAATAATGCAAATTGTTCTGGTAGAACCAGGTAAAATCGCACGGCCTATGGATATTAAGGGTGAACTCCATGAGATGCAGCAGATTGTGGGCGGCACGATTCAAGCCCTTTATCCATGGGCGGACCCGGTAGCGCTCATCTGCAATGACGAGGGAAAACTGGACGGGCTTCCCTTAAACCGTGTTCTGGAAGATTAAGACATCATATCCGGGATCTTTTTCATCTGCGGCATCCAGGGCGAGAATTTTTCCGGCCTCACGGAAAAACAGGCTCAAAAATACCAGCAGATGTTCCGGTGCCCGGAGAAATTTATTCAAACACCCAATGGGCTTCTGTGCCTTCGAATAGAGCCGGTGGTGACGCCAAAAGAGAAAAACAAGAAGCCGCCCCATTATGAACGATAAGGAGAATGCCATGAACCAATTTTATACCGCTGAATCTGTCACGGAAGGACATTCGGACAAGCTGTGCGATATCATTGCCTACAGTGTGCTGGACGAATGTCTTTCCCACGACGCGCTCTCCCGTGTGGCCTGTGAGGTACTGACCACTAAGGGGACCATCATCGTAGCTGGGGAAATCACCAGCCTGTTTGAGCCGGATATCACACAGATCGCCCATTCGGTTCTCCGAAAGGTGGGCTATGACCCCGCCCGGTTTGCCGTTCAGTGCCTCATTCACAAACAGAGCCCGGACATCGCCGCCGGGGTGGACTGTTCGTTGGAGCGAAGAAGAGATCTCGGCGAAAACCACCCCGCCCTGCAGCTGGGAGCTGGGGATCAGGGCGTGATGGTGGGCTACGCCTGTTCCGAAACCCCGCAGAGGATGCCTCTGCCGGTTGTGTTGGCCCATCGGCTCACCAGCGCCCTCACGGTTGCCCGGAAATCCGGAATGGTGCAGGGCCTTTGCCCGGACGGGAAAGCCCAGGTCACCGTGGAATACGATGAGGATGGGAATCCCCTGCGGCTGGACACCATTGTCCTTTCCGCCCAGCACAGCCCGGAGAAGCCCAACGATGAACTCTATTGGGAACTGACGGATAAAGTGCTGACTCCGGCATTGCAGGCCCTGCCCCCGGACGAGGATACGAAAATCCTTCTGAACCCTTCCGGGCGGTTTGTGCTGGGCGGCCCGGAAGCCGATACCGGCCTCACCGGGCGAAAACTCATGGTGGACAGCTACGGCGTGTTCGCCCCTCACGGCGGGGGCGCGTTCTCCGGAAAGGATCCCACCAAGGTGGACCGTTCCGGCGCATACATGGCCCGGTACATCGCCAAAAACCTTGTGGCGGCGGGCCTGTGCGGGAAATGCCAGGTCACGCTGGCCTACGCCATCGGAAAAGCCGAGCCGGTCATGGTGGAGGTGGATACCTTCGGCACCGGCGCCGTCTGTGCAGACGATTGTCTGGCCGAAGCGGTGAAGCTGGTGTTCGGCTTGACCCCGGCTGAGATCATCTCCCAGCTTGACCTTTTAACGCCCCGATATACACAGACAGCCGCCTATGGGCATTTTGGAAAGCCGGAATTTCCGTGGGAAAGAACCAACCAGGCGAAAATCCTGCGGGCAGCTGTCATTTAACCGAAGAAAGAAGGAGTAGCCTTATGCCCGGAGTAACCGAAGAACAAATCATTGCCGCCAGACAGATGACCGCCATTGAATTTTTACAGCGGTACCGGCCCGGAGAACTGGTCAAAGCCGACAGCCGGGGAGAATTCCAGCTCCGGGCACACAGCAGCTTCAAAATCAACGGGGAAACCTCTAAATTTCATTGGAAAAGCCGGGATGTGGGCGGGAAATCCGCCCTTGACTATCTCGTCAAGGTGGAGGGGATGCCGTTTGTAGATGCGGTGCTGGACCTATGCGAAGAAAGCCCCAGCTACATCCCACCGCCTTCCCAGCCGGAGCAGGAAAAAGAGTTTGTCCTGCCCCCGGCAGCGAACAGCAACCGCAGGGTGTTTGCGTACCTGATGAAACGAGGGATCGACCGCAAGGTGATCGAAGCCTGTTTCCGGGCGGGGATCCTCTATGAGAGCGCCGATTACCACAACGCCGTGTTTGTTGGGAAGGATGAAGCCGATGCTGCCCGGTATGCCTTTCTGCGGGGCACCTATACCAGAGGAAAGCCCTTCAAGGCAGAGGTGTCAGGCAGCGACAAGCGGTTTTGCTTCCTGCTGCCGCCAAAAAGGGAAACCAACCGGCTGGCAGTCTACGAAGCGGCCATCGAAACCCTTGCCCACCTGACGCTGGAAGGGACTGCGGATAAATGGCGGCTTTCCCTTGGGGGAATTTACGCTCCGAAAGAAGGAGAGCAATCCCGTTCCTTTTCTTTCAAAACGCCGCCTGCACTGGACGATTTTCTGAAACGGCATCCGGAGGTTGCGGAAATTGAAATCTGCACAAACAACGACTTCGCCGGACGGTGGGCAGCCGAGCATATCGAGAAAGCCTATCAGGGCAAGTACCGCATTGTGAAGAACCTGCCGGAAAAAGAGGGCTGCGATTACGCCGACTTGGCTAAAGAAAAGTATGAGGAACGGGCCGTCCATCAAAGGGCGGCCTGTTCCCGTTAGAAAGGAAGATGGTCCTATAGATAAACAGCGTCCAAAGATGAAGCTGGTTGGCGAAGATGGAAACATCTTTGCAATTCTCGGAAGGGCTTCCCGCTTGCTGCGGGAAAATGGACAGTCGGAGCAGGCCAAGGAGATGAGCAGCCGTGTCTATCAATCCGGTGATTATTATAAAGCCCTTCATATCATCAGTGAATATGTGGAAACAGAATTGTCTGAAAAAACACCGATAAAGCAGAAAAAACGCTCCGATATGGAGCGATAAGAGAAAGGAAGATGCCTCTGACCAAAACAAACGAATTGGCTCAAGTCGTAGACGAATCCATTTTGCCCATGGAGCACAGCGGCGGGGATGGCTGGACCATCCTGCATGGGGACACCCTGCAGGTGATCCGTGCCTTCAAGCCCCAAGTGTTCGACGCTCTCATCACCGATCCGCCCTACGCTTCGGGCGGCTGGAAGCCCTCGGAGAAAAACCGCACCACCAATCAGAAATACAGCAGCATGGATCCGAAGAACGCCCTGCCGGATTTTGATGGGGATAACCGGGACCAGCGAGGCTGGACTCGCTGGATGGCCGAATGGCTGTCCGATGCCAGAAAAGCCTGCAAGCCGGGAGCACCCGTCTGCCTGTTCATCGACTGGCGGCAATATCCCTCCATCACCGACGCTTTGCAGTGGGCCGGGTGGATCTGGAGAGGTTCGGTGGTTTGGGATAAGATGACCAGCCGCCCCCAGAAAGGGCGTTTTCGCCAGCAGAGCGAATATATCGTGTGGGGCAGCAACGGCCCCATGCCGGTGAACCGCCCTGTGGGATGTTTGCCGGGGGTGTTCCGCTACGCCAATCCCCAAAACCGCACCCATGTGACGGAGAAGCCCCTGCAACTCATGCGGGATTTGGTCAAAATCTGCGAACCGGGCGGGAGGATTCTCGACCCCTTCTGCGGGGCGGGCACTACCGTCCTTGCTTCCCGATTGGAAGGATACGAAGCTGTGGGCATCGAAGTCACAGACGCCTATTATAAATTAGGCTCCGACCGGGTGCGGTTTGCACTGGAATCCCATACCGAAGCGGATGAAACCGCAGAATAACCCCTTGGCTATCCACGTGGATAGC
>JAAWSO010000028.1 GCA_022801595.1 Clostridiales bacterium
GTACACAATCGTTTTAATATCTTTTTCATAATTCTAAATGCTCCTTTCATTTTGGTAGTAAAATAGCCGTCCACTAGGAACGGCTGGAAATAGAAAAGGAACGCTGATATTGTGCATTACATAGTCTATGAAGTATTCAATTTTTCTTGTTTCAATACTGATATGCTGTACCGTATCTTTGCATATCTGGGAAATAGGACGTATCAAGGCTCATTCAATCGTAGTAAATTAGTAGTATTTTGATGTGTTTAGCTCCTTGATAATGCCGATAGATACAGCGTTTTAGCGGCTAATCAAATTTTTAGTGTGTTTTTGAATATAAAAATTTATCCTTTTTCTTGTAAAATAATATAGAAACCCATAGAGAAACCTTTCGATATTTGCTATACTGAGGAGGAAAGAGGTGCTACCCGTGAAGCTACAAGATATGTCCATCCGAAAAAAATTATTGCTTTCGAATTTTATGATGATTGTGATCCCTGTCATTTTAGTTTTGCTCATCATGTACGCGATCCTTATGGGCTTTCTGGCCGGGATCAGTCATTCTCCCTTTCCCAACGGACAATCCTGGTCGGATTCCAATTATCAACTTCAGCTTTGGTTTGATGCCATGTCTGAGGAGATTGTAGAACATGAAACAGAATTTTCCCAGCAAGATGATTTTCAGTTTGCTTGTGAAAGCCTGGAGAATTCCGGTGGCTATCTTTGGATTCAGCAGGAAGAAACCACCCTATACGCCACAAATCAGACGGGTTCCTCCGCTTTGGAGACGATGATGTCTGAGATTGTGGGCGCTTCCCTTCCCCAAGGAAATTCTCCATTCTTTTTCCGCAATGGACAAGGATTGGTATATCGCACGCAACTCCCCCAAACAAACGGAGAGCCTGTCACTTTAACCATCATCGGACAATCCTTGGCCTACCATACGACAGATTACCTTTTTTTGGATCACTTTAAAACCTATGTCAAATTAGGAGTGGTTTTGATTTTTGGCGTTGCCGTTATTATCATCATTTTGACTGGCCTTTTCTTAACCCGAAAACTATCCAAAAGCGTATTGGGACCATTAGAAAAACTGCGCTGCGGAGCCATCCAGATCAAAGAGGGAAATTACAATTATGAGATCGGCCCTATGCCTCAGGATGAATTTGGGGATGTCTGCCGTGATTTTGATGAGATGCGGAAACGCTTGCAGAAATCGGTGCAGCTCCAAGAAAAATATGAAACCAGCCGTAAGGAGCTGATTGCCGGCATCTCCCACGATCTTTCCACCCCCCTCACCTCCATCAAAGGATATGTCAGCGGATTGCTGGACGGAGTAGCAAATACCCCGGAAAAGCAAACTCATTATCTGCAAACCATTTACCGCACCGCATGTGGTATGGATCAGTTGGTGGACAGCTTATTTCTATTTTCCAAACTCGATATGGGCTCCATTGAATTCCATTTTGAAACCGTAGAGCTAGGGGGATATTTTCAGGACTATTGTGGGGAAACCGCTCCTCGCCTGGAGTTGCAGGATACCTCCATCACGTTCCAGCACGCTCCAGGAATTTATTTGGCATCTTTGGATCGGATGCAGTTTGGGCGAGCCGTTTCCAACTTAGTGGAAAACAGCATCAAATATAAACGCAACCAAATCCCCTGTCAAATTACGATTACGCTGGAACAAGCAGACCGTCAGCATCTGCGAATCCGTTTTGCCGACAACGGGCGTGGAATTCACCCAGAGGATGCCCCAAAAATATTTGACAGTTTTTATCGCACTGACCCAGCACGCAGTCAAGCCATCAAAGGCAGCGGCCTAGGATTGGCCATTACGAAGCAAATTATTGAAAAATTAGGAGGTTCCATCTCCGCGGAAGGAATTCCTGATCAAGGGATGACCGTCACTGTCACTCTCCCCGCCGTTGAACAGGAGGATAAACACGATGAAACGAATTTTAATCATTGAAGATGATATGGGAATTGCCGAATTGGAACGGGATTATTTGGAGTCCAACGGCTACGAAACTACCTTAGTGGACAATGGAAACGATGGACTGGCCGAAGCGCTGAACCATGAGTACGCCTTAATCCTTTTAGACATTATGCTGCCAGGAATGGATGGATTCGCCATCTGCCGAAAAATCCGAGAAAATAAAGAAGTTCCCGTTTTGATGGTATCAGCGCGCCGGGATGATATTGATAAAATCCGCGGCTTAGGCCTGGGCGCTGACGATTACATGGTCAAACCTTTCAGCCCTTCGGAATTGGTAGCACGGGTAAAAGCTCACATTGCCCGCTATGAACGGCTCTCTTCCGCAGAGTCTTCATCCAAAAATCACCTTTCCATCGGAGAACTGGAAATTGACATCGATGCTCGGCGGGTTTCCTGCGCTGGAAAAGAAGTTTCCCTCACCAACAAAGAATTTGATCTTTTAACCTTTCTGGCAAAAAATCCAAACCATGTGTTCAGTAAAGAGACTCTGTTTGACCGGATTTGGGGAATGGACTCTCTGGGAGAAACTACAACGGTAACGGTTCATATCAATCGAATCCGGGATAAGATTGAAAAAGACACGGCCAATCCACGTTACATTGAAACAGTATGGGGAGCAGGATATCGCTTCAAGCTGTAAGAAATAGAGAGAATTTTAGGTTTCTTTATGCCTCGTTTAGAAATTGTTTAGGAAATTTTGGTATACTAATCTTCAGAACAGAGAATAGAAATACAATTGATAAAAATGAGGAGTAAAAGCTATGCAAGACTGGATCATACAAATGATGGATCAATTCGGCTACTGGGGTATCGGCGGACTGATCGCCATTGAAAATATCTTCCCTCCCATCCCCTCAGAGGTCATTTTGACTTTTGGCGGTTTTATGACCACATATACCAGCCTCAATGTTTGGCTAGTCATCCTGGCCGCTACCCTCGGCTCTCTGGTTGGCGCGATCATTTTATATGGAATTGGTCGAATTATCAGTCCTAAACGATTGGAAAGAATCCTGGCTGGTCGTTTGGGAAAAATCCTGCGCCTGAAACCAGAGGATATCGGGAAAGCGGAAGCCTGGTTTCAAAAGCGCGGAAAACTAACGGTATTTTTCTGCCGGTTTATCCCCTTGGTGCGCAGCTTGATTTCCATTCCTGCTGGCATGGCAAAAATCAACCTTGGTATTTTTCTTCTATTAAGCGCGGCTGGAACTGCAATTTGGAATACAGTTTTGGTTTGGCTAGGTGTTTTTGCCGGCGCCTCTTGGGAAAAAATCGTAGAGTACATGGGCATTTATTCCTCCATTGGATTGGCTGCATTTGGAGCAGCAATTGTCATTTTGATTGTTGTCTTTTACAAAAAACGCCTTTCTAAGAAAAAAAAAGCAGAAGCAATTATAACTAAAATGGAAGAAAATCAAAGAACAGAAGAATCGGATCACCTGGAGAAAACGGCTTTTCAGCCAGAAAGCTTTCCCGAACAATATATCGAAGAAACCTTCTCATTAGAAGAAAAAATATTTACGCAATTGGACTCTGAAAATAAATACAGATAAAGAATTAACTTCTTGCAAACAAAGAAAAACCGTGGAATTCCTATTTCGGATTACCACGGTTTTTTCACGGAGTTTACAAAAAAGAGGAATTGTTTTAGAAAAAATTTTAAAGATTTTTCAGTAAGCTGGAATTTGCTTTCTCTGAACCCAATTCCAAAAAACGATAATATTTCTTTTCAAAATCAACAACAGAAATTGGTTTGCTATACAAATATCCCTGTGCATAATTACACCCCAAAGACTGCAAAATCTTCTCTTGCTCTGTCGTTTCCACACCCTCGGCTACACTCTCAATGCCCATTTGCCGACAGATCGCCATCATATTTTTCATAATAATTTTGGTATAGGGATTGGAGTATAAATCTTGAATAACACTTTTATCAATTTTTAAAGCATGCAAAGGCAGACTGGATAAAACATAAATATTACTGTACTCCGCCCCAAAATCATCTAGGGATAACCGATATCCCTCTTTCATAATGCAATTTCCGATTTCGGTCAATTTCTTGCGTTCCATTCCAAAGCTTTCAGTGATTTCAATCTCTAAAAACTGAGGATCAATGTTGTATTGATTGGTAATCCGATTCATTTCTTCCAATAGCCCTTGTTCTAAGAGCGTTGCACGGGAAAAATTGAAAGAAATCGGTATCAAAGGAATTCCCAGGTGTTTCCACTTCCGTAAAGTTCGACAAACTTCTTCCATGACAAAAAAGTCAATATAACGAATGAGCTTATTCTCTTCAAACTGAGGCAAAAACTTATCTGGCGCCATCACACCAAATTTCGGATCTATATAACGTACCAGAGCCTCCGCTCCATAAACTTCTTGTGTTGCTAAATCAATTTTTGGTTGTAAATAAATTTGGAATTGATGATTCCGCAACGAGATATTCAAACGATTCCGAAGATTAGAATAGTGATTTTGATGAATTTCTGTATAGTAGGCACTTTTCTCTAATGCAATCATCTCATCAGCGTGCTGCATCATACGCGAAATCGAAATTCCGGAATTTGACCAAGTGTGTCCAAAAGATACCATATTGGAATAGAATTCATCAATTTTTTGCCGAACGATCTCCACTTTTTTTATAAAGTCATTATAAGCAATATCCTGACTGAGAACTAAAAATTCATCTCCGATAAAACGGTAAACATAATCAGAATCGAAAGACGCCTTCAATATATTAGCTACGTTTTTTAATAATTCATCCCCATATTCCAACCCATATTTTTTATTGATCGCTCTCATCCCATTAATATCCACTACTAATACTCCCATGGAAGAAAGCGTGTCCTCTTGAATAGAATGGATATAATTATAGTAGCTTTCTCGGTTTAGCAGCCCGGTTAAACCATCATGATAGGCAAGAAAATCTTGATTTTCCTGCATGGTACGTTTGATTAACTCACTGATCAGAAAATATGATAGGGACTCCAACAGATCAAATTGTCCTAAATACTCCTTCGGATTTATTACTGCAATATGTCCAATCACCCTCCCACAATCAATGAGCGCAATAGCATAAAAAGAATGGATCTGATTTTGTTCCAAAATTTCATAATGGGTGTGATCGATGATTTTAGCTTCTGAAAGATTATTTAGAAAAATAGCATTTTTCCCTTTAGAAGGATCAAACCATGAGGAAACTTTTTCTCCAATTATCGATTGAAAACGATCCATACTATTATCCTGACTCCAAGAAAAATAGGGGAATGTCAGTTCTTGATTTTTATTGCTGATCAGATAGGTATGTTCTGCATGATAAAAATTACCGATACATTCCAAAGCAGTGTGAAAGGCTTTTTCCAAAGTCTTGCAGGACAATAAAGCACTAGTGCATTCTAATAAAATTTTCGACATAAGGTGTTCATGATTTTCTTGTTTTTGCCAAGAAATTAGATCAGAAAAAATTTCCAATCGAGCCTTTTTGCCTCCCCAATAAATAATTTTATCCCGCACTAAAAATCGCTTGTGAAGTTTGGAATTGGTGCTTTCCCAAACTTTAAACTTATTTTCCTCTGGTAAATGATTTTTACAAAAAATACAAGGTTCCGAAAACCCATATATAACCTGATAACACTTGCTTTGGCTACATCGGAATTCATCCAGAGAAAACACTTTTCTAGCTGCATGATTCATATATAAAATATCATTGGTATCGCAATCAATGACAAAAACAACATCTTCAAACTCATCCAGCAAACAGTTTTTAGATACTTGGTCTTTTCCGATGCATCCAGTCATAAATGGCTTCCAGCGGATCCGATCCTGCTTTTCTGGATTATAGACCGCATATCGGTTTTTCCCCTGCCATTTTGCATCATACAAGGCATCATCGGCCTGCTGATAAAGCATTTGAAAATCCGCGTTATTTTTTGTAGAAAAGGTAATACCTACCGAAACAGAAAGATTACAGTTATCTTTATCGAGAAGAGAAACTAAATTTAATTCTTGTCTCAATTTCTCAATTTTTTGATACACCCATTGATAGGAGGGCACATGCTCCAAAAGAACTAGAAATTCATCGCCTCCAAAACGGCCGGCAATGCTTTTGACATCAAAAACCACCTGTAAAATCCGGCCGATTTCCGATAAAATATTATCACCATACAAATGGCCATAATGATCATTGATCTGCTTAAAATCATCCAAATCAATCATCAATAAAGCACAATAACCATCCACACCATAATTCTGGTGGATGGTTTCCTCAATCATGGACTGTACGGTCTGTTTGTTATAAAGTCCAGTCAAAGAATCCCGTTCCGCCCGTTCTTTGAGGGCTAATTCAATTTTCTTTTTCTCATCAATATCGCGCAAATAGCAGAAAAAGAAAAGCTCCCTGCTATTCGGCTCTTGGTCCATTGTAGTTGTAAAGGACATCCAAACAATTTTTCCATCCACCCGATTACATCGATATTCCTGATATAAAGTGGTCTTTCCTTGTTCATAGGCCTTGAGCAATTTTTGATAGCTCATGGTTTCCACAAATCGTTTTTTATCCTCTTCATTGGCCAAACGCCCCAATACTAAATGGAATACCTGTCCATAAGTAACTAAATTTTTTCGGTTCCAATGCAATTTTTCTTCTTCGCAAGACCAGAGCGATTCTACATAATTTTTTGTTAAATTAATTTTGGTAAAGGCAATGATATCAATCGAGAGCATTTCTCGTAATTTAATTTCCTGAAAGGCTCGTTGCTCCGCTTCTTTTTGCGCGGAAACATCCTCTGAAACCGCCACAGCTCGAATCGGGTTGCCATCTCCATCAAAAATCGTTGTGTAGTGAATTTTTTCCCACCAATACTGGCCTTCGGGAGTCCGAACCCGAATAATACAATCCGCACTTTCTACACCAGAAATAATTTTTCGGTACATTTCCAGAAAATCTTCCACACTGTCGGGATGAATATGCCCATTTTCAATTAAACTGTCCGGTACGTTTTCAATGACCGCCCCAAGCCCATGTACTTCTTGGGATCGTTCGGTTTGAAACATCCGTCGATTTTTAATATCGTATTCCCACACATGAATCCTGGTTTGGCTCATTGCAATCCGAAACCGCTCTTCGCTTAATTCCAGCTTCTGCAACACCTCTTTCCGTTCTGTTACATCAATTAACATCCCGCTTAAAATCAAGCCTTCATTGGTATTGGAGAAACCAGCGCTTACATCAAACCACGAAATAGCTCCATCCCGACGTAAAATCCGATATTCAAATGAAATAGTTTTTTGCCGTTCTTCCACTGCTTTTTGCAGAAGATCCGAAACACGCTGCACATCTTCTGGATGAACCAGTTCAATCGCCCGGCCCCCCATTTCTTCTAGCTGCTCCCGTGTGTAACCATGCAGATCATAGTAGCAATCATTTGCGTAAAGCAAAGTGAAATATTCATCAACTCTCGCCTTAAAAAGCCCGCATAAAGGACTCTGTGAAATAAAATATAACTGATCTTTGGTTTCTACTTGCTCGGTAATATCCAAACAGATATTAATCACGGCTTCTCTTCCATCTTCTGTAATGATATGCTTTCCTTTGTCATAAATCCAAAGAAAACTATTGTCTTTTTTTATCATCCGATACACCATGATATAAGCCTGCTCTGTTTTGAGACATTCTTGGAACTGACTGGAAACCATTTCCCGGTCATCAGAGTAAATGCAATTTAAAACCATTCCATCAGTGGCTTCTACAAACTCATCATAATCATATCCCAAATACTCCAACATGTTATCATTGATGAAGTAAAGAGGAAATCCTGGTTCTTCATAAACCCCCAGAAGCCCCCCTGGCATATTCTCATTTAAGAAGGAAAATATTTTATGGTTAAATTCACTTTGGATTTGGGCGACACATTTTCCGCCAAAGGTAATCGGAAAATATTCCCTTTCCTCCTGCTGACTGGCGGGAAACGAAACATGAACAACGCCAATTTGGAAGGTGTCTCCGACCTGCATCAAAGTAGCCGTTTGACGAATGTCCAGGGTCATCACCTGACCTTGAGGCAAAGGCTTGCTCACTTCGATTGCAGCATAAATAAAAATGATCGACTCTTCTTCATTTCCGTTTACTTTTATATCTTGAAAATCAATGGAAAACGGTGTGGGATCGTTTGTAATTTCTTCCTCCACTAAAAACCTCAACTCTTCTTTTTGAAATGAAATTTCCTGTTTTCCTGTACCGATACTTTGCATCTGATCGGTGAAATAAGACAACATTTTTTCGGCGTCTCGTTCCACTAGATACGCATACATCATATCTTTCAGCACTTGTACTGCGTTAATTTGTGCCGGAGAGAATTGATTTTTGCTCATATTTTTCACATTCCCGTCTGATTTCAGATTTTTCTTTCTTCCTGGCAGCGAGGTTTCATATGAAATAGCTCAATTCTAAAGAACAGAAACATGGTGCATAGGTATTGACTTGTTCCGTAGATTCCTCAGCCAAAAAATCTTCGACGATATCATATAAATGGATGGAATCCAGCGAAAAATCATTGCACCAATTCACAAGCTGTTCCAGTTTGCATCGATCCAAGGAGATATCCTCGATCTCCATGTCCTCACAACGAATTCCATAAGAGATATAATGTTCACCATCTAAGAAATACATGTGCTCTGTCATTTGATAAATCCCCATAATTTTTTATTCCTTCCATTATTCATACAAACAAATCAAAAACCCACAAGACAAAAAAGCTTGTGGGTTTTCTGCAGTATAAATAGAGCAATACCAATCATTTTGGTATCACCATATTGCAACTGGCTGTCATGTTTTTCCAAACGAAGACCCTATAGCTTTGCGTCACCAATTTTCATTGGTTTTGCCAAATATCATGTTTTTGTGAAAATGTTTGCGTGTTTACTATCTCATAATCTTTGAGAAAAAGCAAGTGTTTTTTATAAAAACCTAAATTTTTTCTGTATTATTCCATTTTAACCCAGATTGAGAAACGAAAATATACAAATTATATAAATTGGTATAAAATCCACCTGCTATTTTCAACAAAATAGCTTTTTTTATAAATATTGTTCATTATGTTTTCGATTAATAAATCTTTTTGAGCCCTTTTGAAGAAGTAATCTGCGGTTTTTTCAAAAGATATTGATAAACAAGCGCCTGATTATTGGCGATGTGAGATCGAGTATGTTCTTGGAGCGCCAAATCTGGAACTCCAATCTCCCGCAGTAACAAAAGCCGTAGTACAACCTGACAGAAGGTAACCAACGCTTCTAGTTGCCCTTCGCTTAAAGCATCATATCGGCGATCCGCATCATAGTGAAGGTAATAATCATATCCTGTCGTAATCTTATTCGCCAATTTCCAAAGCTCAACTTCCGAAAAACCCAGTATAGGCTGACAAACACGCAATAAATCATACATCTTATGATACCGCTCTACTGGAACTTCCTCATCGTCTGGCAAGTCACTGGTACTTTTCGCATATGCTTCCGCTTCTTTCTCCCGGAAATAGTGGGAGAAAAGCTCCAAAGCCTGGGCAACGGTTAAGAAATCTCCTGCGTTTTGTTTGTCCAGGGACAAAGCTTGCATGAAAATCGCTAAAATTGGATTGGCTTGCTCCGCGAGACCAAACCATTTTTTTAAGACCTCATCAAAGCAAGCCGCAACCTGTGGATAGGTCAGCCAAAATTCTTTTAGCTCCGATAAGGTTGTCGGCTCATTTCGATGGTACTCCCCATTAAAACCAGTGGTGGTTTCCAAAATCATGCTAGAGAAATCCACTTCTTTCCCTTGGAAGAGGGAAAGAAGCTGGGAAAAACGGTCGACCTTTTGGCAAAGCACATGGAACGAAGACTGTTTTGGGAAAAAGACGGTATTAATTAAGTTGGTATATTGGATATAGTCCCACTCCGAACTGCGATAAGAGAGTCCAAAATCAAACTGTAAATCGAATCCATCCAAAGAAAAGGTCAGAGGATTGTGCTGCTCAAAGGAAAGCAGCGTGCCATCCTGCATAAATGGAAAATGATCCTTGTAAGACTTCTGCAAGAACCAGGTTCCCATTTCCTCATACTTCACATAGGCACTTTTCACCAAGATCATTTCCGGAATCCATTGGTTTCCAATAAAGAGTTCGGAAAATTTCACAGCAATACCATAGGATGCAATCTCGTTTGAAACTTCCTGTAAACAACAAGGACATAAATTGCTTTGCCGTAAGGTAACTTTATTGCTTTCAATCTGGCCTTGTAAAATGAAATTCTCTTTTTGACAAAGTATCCCATATAAATCCCCATTAACTACTTCACTAACCAAACAAAGCTTTCCCTGTTTTTCTTTCAATTGTCCATAAAAAGTCTGTTGTTCTCGCCCTAGAATCCACCATGTTCCGATTTTGCCAATTACATCATCTTTTAGCAATTGATACTCCTCCTAATCCTTATCAAATTCCCCAATTTCATATTTTCTTCGTTTTATCATACCATATTTTTCTATACAAAATAGTGCTGATAAAGAAAATAATTAGAAATACATACAGAAATTATAAGTAAAATGGAAAATTTAAGAGAATTATCTCCATCCAATCTCAACACCACAAAGATGGAATGAAACATAAAATTATTTTCTTACTCCAGCTTCCACCCAACAATCCGCTGGAGACAGCTCCATGGAAAACAGCTTGCTTTGATTTTCTGGGAGCTTTGCCTGATGATATTTAAACAGCATTGTGGCCGATCCAACTTTTCCTACGATTTCGATTTTTCCATCTTGGTTGGACAAAATATATTTCAAGCATTTCCCTTGTCCATTTTGCTGCTGCTTGGCTTTTTCCACAATGTCGTACCCCTCCAGCAATGGAACTTGAAAATGGTTCTTTACACTGGCCACAGGCCGGCACTGAAAAATATAATACGGCACCACACCGACACGGGTCAACTTCCGAAGCAGCAATCCTAGCACATCCGAATCATTGTTAACCCCTTTAAGTAGCACCGTTTGATTTTTAACGACCACACCAGCTTCCTGCATCTTCTGAATCGCTTTCACCGACTCTGGGGTGATCTCATTGGGATGGTTAAACTGGGTCACGACATAAATTTGCTTTTTAGCGCCATAAGTACGGAGCAAATCCAGCAGCTCCTCATCTTCACTGATCCGCTGAGGAAATACTACAGGCAACCGTGTGCCGAATCGAATCAAATCTAAGTGTTCAATGGCGGACAGCCGTTCTAAATATTTTCCCAACACCTGGTTGCTGTTTAGGAAAGCATCTCCGCCCGATACCAAAACATTGGTAATCTCCTCATGCACGCGGATATATTCCATAATCTCGTCAAAATGCTTGGCCACCTCCTGATCGCTCAAGCCCACCATCCGTTTGCGAAAACAATGGCGGCAATACATGGCGCAGCGATTGGTAGATAAAATCAGCGCAGTCTGCCGATATTTGTGCTGCATCCCTGTAATTACCGTGTTATCCGATTCTCCGCTGGTATCAAAGTCGCCCGAAACATCCATTTCCTCAAAGGAAGGAACACACATTTTGCGGATGGGGTCGTCGGGATTGTCCCGGTCAATCAAGGAGAAATAATAGGTAGGAATGGACATAGGATAACGGGAAAGCAATTCCTCACTGGTTATTCTATCTTTCACAAGATCTGGAAAATACGGCTCCAGTTGCTTTAATTGATGAAGATTTGCTGTTAATTCCTTTTGCCAACTCATAATAAAATCCTTTCTTTTGCCCGAATATTAAAATCATAGAAGAACACTAAAGCGATATTCGCAGAATTGATCATCTGTAAAAACATATTTTTCGCCTAAATTTGATATGTATTTTTATTTTACCATAGATTCGTAAAATAGAAAAGTCTTGACCAGAAGAAGAGATTTCAATTTTTGCGATTAGTGCGATTAGTATTAAAAAACCTTTCATTCCTCTGGATTATTTTGCTGGAAAAGACAAATAATAGAGAAGTACGAAGTTCCCCTGTAAAAAATTGTGGAAGGAATTTTATTACAATAGCTTCTCTTTGTTAAAATTTCTGACGCCTCTCCCAATTTGTCTAATGACGAACTCCCCCATCAAAGATATCATAAAAACAAGAAATACACTGACACTCGTCGGTTAAAAGGAGTCGTGATCATAATGAAGAAAAAATTAATTGGTACATTAGCTGCTGGCGCCGCTCTCGCTGGCGCCGCTTATGCCGCCAACAAGTCCATCAAAGCCTGGAAAGCTGCGTCCGAGCGTTCCGTTTCCGAAGCCATCCAAGCGCGCAACTATAGAGACCGTCAGGTTTATTTCGTGGGAGGCGGCTTGGCTAGTTTGGCTGGCGCAGCCTATTTGCTGCGGGACGCTAATTTTCCAGGTGAAAACATCCACATTTTGGAGGGAATGTCGATTCTCGGCGGCAGCAACGATGGAAATGGTACCATTGAGCAAGGCTTTGTTTGCCGAGGCGGCCGCATGTTGAACGAAGAAACCTACGAGAATTTCTGGGAACTGATGTCGTCCATTCCTTCCCTGGAACACCCTGAACACAGCGTGACCGAAGAAATTCTGAATTTTGACCATGCCCATCCCACGCATGCCCAAGCGCGTCTTATTGACAAGAACGGCAACATTTTAGACGTCCACAGTATGGGCTTTCATCATGCGGACCGGATGGCCTTGATCAAACTGCTGGCCACTCCCGAAGAAAAATTGGATTACTTGACCATTGAGGATTGGTTCGGGCATACGCCTCATTTCTTTGAAACCAATTTCTGGTATATGTGGCAGACCACCTTCGCGTTCCAAAAGTGGAGCAGCCTGTTTGAGTTCCGCCGGTACATGAACCGGATGATCTTTGAATTCAGTCGAATCGAAACCCTGGAAGGCGTTACCCGTACCCCTTACAACCAATATGAAAGCATCATCCAGCCTCTCCAACACTGGCTGAAAGAACAAGGGGTAGACTTCCGACTCAACGCTACCGTAACGGATATCGACTTTCAAGATGGAGACGGAATCACCGCCACGGCTCTGCATCTGGAGGATGGAACTGAGATTCCTCTGAAAGACGGAGATACCTGTATTATGACCAATGCTTGCATGACGGACAGCGCCACGCTGGGAGACTGGGAAACTCCCGCTCCCGCTCCAGAACGAAAACCAATCAGCGGCGAGCTTTGGACCAAGATATCCGAAAAAAAACCAGGACTAGGCGACCCCTTCCCTTTCTTTGGCAATGAAGATGAAACCTGTTGGCACAGTTTTACTGTCACCTGTAAAGGCAACCGTTTACTGAAAAAAATCGAGCGATTCAGTGGAAATATTCCGGGCAGTGGAGCCTTGATGACCTTTAAGGATTCCAGCTGGCTTATGAGCATTGTGGTGGCTGCGCAGCCTCATTTTAAAGCGCAAGGCTCTGACACTACCATTTTCTGGGGCTATGGCCTGTACCCTGGACGGATTGGCGATTACGTCAAAAAACCAATGAAAGAATGTACCGGTGAGGAAATTCTGTATGAGCTGATATGCCACTTCCATTGGGAATCCGAATGGCATGAAATCAAACAAGACGTCATCAATGTGATTCCTTGTTATATGCCTTATGTGGACGCGCAATTCCAGCCGCGCGCCATGTCCGACCGCCCTGCCGTCGTGCCGAAAGGAAGCACCAATTTCGCTATGATCAGCCAATTTGTGGAAATCCCGGAGGATATGGTCTTTACGGAAGAATACTCCGTCCGTGCCGCGCGCATGGCCATTTATCAGCTCTTCGATATCAAAAAGAAAATTTGTCCCGTTACCCCATATCACAAAAATCCAAAAGTATTGCTCAAAGCTGCAAAAACGATGTACCGTTGAACACAAAAATCTAGCTTTCTTTTCTATAATCACTTGTTTTTTTTGCACAATCTTGTTATAATAAAAGAAATCCAAAAAGAAAGAAGATGATTATCATCGACGTTTCTGCGATTGCTGCAGCAAGTATTGGCATGAGCATGGCGCAAACCCAGCAAGCTGCCAGTATTTCTGTCATGAAAAAAGTAATGGATTCCCAAGAAACGCAGGCTGCCGCCCTGATTGAAAATCTCCAAGCGGCAAATCCTGCCCCATCGTTTGGACATCAGTTGGATGTCCTGGCATAATCCCCACCCCAATGGCTGTTTTCTCCCAGGAGGAACAGCCATTTTCTTTCTATAGTAAAACTTCAAAGGAGGCGGATCACAATGCTAAGCAATGAACAGCGCGCTCATGACCTTGCTCTGGCGATGCTGAAATTCACCATGAATAACCCGGAAATTCTTCAGCCTATGTCTGGAGAGGAGGCTGTCCGCATTGACTTTCATGTTGCTTCGGAGTATGCCAAGTTATACCGTATTTTTCTAGACGCTATGAATCATGAATTTCCTTCCGAACCTTAACTCGAAAAAACCCCTATGCTTCTGATTCAGCATAGGGGCTTTTCATTGGTATGGTTTTATTTCCGCTCTTCCTTCCACCACAAAATTTCATGCAGCTCTTGGGTCCAAGCCGGATGCATATCACCTTTACGGATAAAGGAACCGTTGCGATATTCGGCAACCACACGAAATACATTTTTATTGTCCCAAAACACGACGGAATGGCAATACGGCAAAATTTGCTTTAAGCTTTCAAAACGGCGCTCAAACCGTTTGTATACTATTTTTTCTGGAACCATTCGTCCGCCCTGTTCCGCGCGCCGATCCACCCGGTCAAAACACTCCTCAAACGTATCCAGGGCGATATAATGGAGCGTAATTTGATACTCTTCCTGGCTGGCCTTTCGTAAAATTGCTTCTATGTGTTCGCCATCCAAAGTGGTTTCAATGGTAAAATCCACGCCGCGGTGGAAAAATGTATTGGCATTTTCCGTAATAAATTTGATCGAATCCATGGTATCATCCATCATCATTCCCAAATCGGTCCGCAAATTCTCGGCAACCCCCAGCCAACTGCTCTTACCTACTCCATTGACCCCAGCGACCAGCGTACATTTTTGCATGTTTATCCTTCCTTTCCATTGCTTCTATCATCCATACAAATAAAAATCACAGCAAACCTGTTGTGTTGCTCTAAGCCCATTCCTTACATCTCCATCACAATAGGTGAGCAAGGGAGCCACCGATTTTGAAGTGACTTCCCCGATTAATGGGAATTGGTCTGGTTTTCCTTTATAAAGTAGGATTGCCGATCTCTTTCTCGGAGCGCTGTTTCCATATCAATACTGAATTCAAATCCTGATTTACTGGTTTGATTGCACGATGAAACTGTTTTCCAGTAAGGCAGTTGGTGAAATCATCACGATAAAACCCCGGCAACACGTATGGTAAAAGGGACAAAAATATGATCCCAAACACGTTGCGCATTCCACCATTTTTTGAAAAAGCATGGATGCCTGCGTGGTTCCCTTCGTGTGTTATTGTGCTACGCCTGCGGTGGGCGCATTGCACACATTGCTGTCCTTTTAAAAAAAGTATGATCGCACGCATTGTTGTCTCTGTGTATTTATTGTATCATAAAAAACTTAAAAAAGAAAGATTTTCACAAAAGAATTCCCTCTCTCTTCAAAACAGTCCGACTACACTTTCCCTTATTAGAAAGATTAACTCCAAAATAAATCATAGGAAAGGGTTGATTTTTTCTTCCAAATATGATATAGTAAAAACCGTTGGAAATTTCCGGGTGTGGCGCAGTTTTGGTAGCGCGCTTGAATGGGGTTCAAGAGGCCGCAGGTTCAACTCCTGTCACTCGGACCAGTTAAAAAATCCTCAAACCTAGGCGTTATGCGGGTTTGAGGATTTTCTATTTTCTCTGAAAGTGCATTTTGGTCGTTGTTTGGTGGTTATTTTAAAGAAACAAAAAAGGCAGCAAGCTAAATAGCCTGCTGCTTTTTCCGTACACCTTCACCGGCCACTCCATGAATTCTTCATAGATGGTTTTCATATAAATGATGTTGTTTATTGTATAAACTCAGGGCAGACAACTACCTTGCTGTACTTCCCATCGCCACCAATGTTCTCTAAATTCCCGCCGCTCCTAACGGCCTCCATAATCGGATAAAGTACCATCATTACTTTGGAGCAAATACCATACCCCTCCGAATTGACGGGGCAGCCATAGGTACAGGTATATTTGTCCCCGATTTCCTCACCGTTTCGGCAGTAATGCTCTGTATGGTCGCTGCGCAGAAAGCCAATTACTTCAACTCCAAATTCGTATTCTTCATCGAACCACTTTTTCATATTCAACCTCCATGTTTTATTTTGCTATGTTGATAGCTGAAAATCCGCAAGCGTCCTGGGGAAAATAAGCGATTGCTCCTTGCCGATTTTCTGCTATTACAGTTTATCATGGGCTTGAAATCTAATCAAGGCTGTATCAAAAAACGTGGACAACGGTAAATTGAAATACTGCTAAAACTACTCCCACTTAAAACACTTGACCGCAATTCCAGAGCAGACCACTGTAACGCACAGCATAACAATAACGGGGAATATTGCTTGTTCCACTGTCAATCCCAGGAAAGTCGTTTGCATAAGCTGGATGCCTTGAGTCAGAGGAAACACGCTAATGATTTTTTGCATGACCTCTGGCATAACTTCAAAGGGCAGGGTGGCCCCGGAGAAAATCAGCATGGGAAAATACAGAACACAGGCGATGACGCTTGCGCTTTTGGCATTCTTGGCGATACCTCCCACCATCATACCAATGCTCAATGTAGAAAATATGGTCAAGAGCCAACTGCCAAAAAATCCGGCCCAGGAGCCGCGCAGTTGGACACCCCAGGCCAGCCGGGAAAGCAGAAGCAGGGTGATCAGGGACACCAGCGCATAAAGCACATAAATCAAAAATTCCACAACAAGCAGCATACCGGGGCTAATGGGTGTAACCTGAAAGCGTTTCAGGATTTTTCGCTCCCGGTACTCCGCTACCACCAGCGGCAAGCCCATCAAACCGCCCGCACAGATGGAGATTGCGCACAGTGCGCCAATAGACTGTTCCAAAAATGTGTAGTCCACCCCGTCCGCCGCCGGACTTGCCCCATACAGAAAGCCGAGGATCACCAGCACGACCAGGGGCAGGATCACGGCGAAAATCACCATATTCATATTGCGGATATTTAATTTCATTTCATTTTTCAGCAGAGTGCAAAAGGTTTTCATTCAATCCCCTCCCCAGAAAGTTTCAGATAGGCATCCTCAAAATTTTCACAGCCGCTTTCCTCTGTTGCCTGTGCCACGGTTCCATAAAACACCGCTCGGCCTTTTTTGAGAATACAAATTTCGTCACACAGGGCCTCCACCTCGTCCATGAAGTGAGAAGTCAGAAAAATTGTCAGCCCACCGTCTTTCAACTCTTTCAGAATTTTCCAAACACCACGCCGCGCCCTTGCGTCAAGGCCTGTTGTCAGCTCGTCCAGGAAAACAACCTGCGGGTTTGGAATAAGGGCCAGCACGATGAAAAGCCGCTGACGCTCTCCGCCAGACAAACTTTTGACAGGCAACTGTGTTTTGTCCCCTATTCTAAACTGTTCACACAGCCCTCTCCAATCAGCGGGGGCCATGTAAAGACAGGCAGTTTCCTCGCACAATTCAGATACCTTTATTTCCGCCTGATAATCGCACCCCTGAAATTGAACGCCTACCTTCTGGAACAGACGGCGGCGGTCTTTCCTGGGATCAAGGGAGAGGATAGAAACAGTCCCGCTGTCCGCCCGCTTTGTCCCCAGGATGCACTCGATGGTTGTGCTTTTTCCGGCTCCATTGGCTCCCAGCAGGCCAAAGGCCGTACCCCGTTTTACCGACAGGCTCACATGGTCTACCGCAAGGAGCGAACCATAGGCCTTGGTAACACCTTCGACTTTTACAACTTCTTCCACGTTGATACCTCCTTTTTGATGATACAAGAATACCACCAGAGAAAACTCTGGTGGTAAGATGGAGGGTTTCAAAAATTTTCTTTCATTTCTTGCAGCATATCCAGCATTTTTAATGCGTTTTTCTCCGCCGAGGAAAGGGAAATAATCAGCTTGTCGCAGACGGAAATAATATCATCGTCCTGTCGTGGCGTATTGAGCGCCAGCTTAATATCAGCATTCGGATTTTGGGAGAGCTGCTGGAGCATCCGTAAAATTGCCTCCAGGGAATAATTTGCACACCGCAGAGAACGAATGATTTTTAGGCGCTTTATATCCCGTTCTGAGTAGACACGATACCCATTCTGTTTTCGCTTGATTGTCAGCAGTCCATTCATTTCCCAATTTCGTAACGTGTCCATTGAGATACCCAAATAATCAGACGCTTCTTTCCGTTTCAAAAAAATCGGAGTGTCCAGGCTGTCCCCGGACAGAATATGCTGAACCATGCGGATCGCCTCCTCCGCATGGTCCCGCTCTTTTCCCAAATCGGAGATATATTCCTGCGTGAGCAGAATGGCTCCGTCAAAATTGCCTTGGGCGGACAGCTTCACAACCTCTACAATCTTTTTTCGCAGACCGCCCTGCAACACTTCAATCTGAAAAGCGGTTCGGGCCAGCCAGAATTGTTGAATGTGCAAATCTGTAAAAACACGATAGCCGTTTGCCTGTCGTTTTGCCGCTGGGATCAGCCCCCATTCTTCATATAAGCGGACTGTGTTGGGATGCACTCCGATGACTGCCGCGACCTCGGCAGTTTTGTATGTTACCAAATCGTTCCCCCCTATTGTGGCGATTGTACCTCATTTCTAAAGTCTGGTGGTAAAATGGAGGGTTTTATTATAACTCATCTAATTTATCTTTGCAACGGTGTAATATAAAGTTAAATACTACTGAAATATAAAATTATATTTCGTTCTCATATTCTCCCCTGAAATGTAAAATAATTATAGAGGTGATGTGAGAATATACCAATATAAAAAACGCCTGGACTGTCGTGTCCTGGGCAAAGAAATCAAACGATGTTCCAGGGGCCGGTAGCAGAAGCATGGGGGTTCTTGAACTGTCAAGCAGTATCGAAAAACGGGCAATATTACCAGCGTCATAATATTTTTCGGCATAGCGTTTCACTTGTTGGGTTGTCCGGCTGTGGGGCGGCAGGTGGAAGGTCGAGAGCTGCAAGGGAGAGGGCTGCACTGGCTTCCCTTTGCCCGGTTCTCCTATCAGCGTTTCAATGGTTTCTGTGAAGCTCTTACCGAAAAACTCCATAACAAAGTCAATCGGACCGCCGCCCTTGCTTTGGCTGTGGCGATACTACTTGTTTCCCCGGACGGTCAGGCTGTCGTGCCGTTTCCAGCGGTATTCCTGTCCGGCGCGTTCCAGCGGCTCGCCCTGTGCTTGCAGGAAAGAAACCAGGTCGGCGCGGTTTGCCCGGTTTATCTGGTCTTGGTTGTAGTACATGGTTGATACCTCGCTTTCGGTGGTGGAATTGTTCGCGGTTTTTAAGTATAATAAAGTTAAGATAGGAGCAAACAATTATGAAAATGACTGAAGAAAATATTGATACAATTATGTTTGCCCCTTGCGGAATGAATTGCATGGTTTGTTATAAGCACTGTTATCACAAAAAACCTTGTGCTGGTTGCTTGAATCGTGATAAAGGAAAGCCGGAGCATTGTCGCAAGTGTAAAATAAAAGATTGTGTCAAAGAAAAATCCTTGTCCTATTGCTTTGAGTGTTCCGAATATCCATGTAAACTGATTAAAAACCTTGAAAAAAGCTATAACAAACGGTATCAAGCAAGTCTTATAGAAAATAGCCGTTTCGTTCAAACATACAATTTGGAGCTTTTCATGGAACAGCAGAAAGCAAAATATACTTGCCTTAAATGCGGCGGTATTATTTCTATTCACGACAGAGAATGCAGTGAATGTCAGGAAAAAATGAAATAACGGCTTCCCATTTATCGGGAATAGCACAAAGGACGGACGCTTACCCGTCCTTTTCTTTATCACTCCTGCTCGTGTCGCTTGGTGTGGGTCAGCTCCGGCTGGTCGGCGCGGCGGGCAATATCTACAATTTCGGCGGTCAATTCCTCGCGGGTTTTCTCTCTTGGTTTCGTCATGGGTGGTCTCTCCTTTCTGCCTGTCGGCATAGAAAAAGAACAGCCGAGAAAATCGACTGTCCTTATAGGTAGTTATTAAATTTTAGTGTAGTTTTTCAATAAACTTAAATAAATGGGTTGGCAACTATGACATATCAGTTTCTATGAAGCTACCTTACCATTTTAATTCTCCATCTCCACCCATCAGTCTCGTCATTTCCTCAATTCGCTCTAACGGAAATGGCGGTGCTGAAACAGGTTTCATAGCGAGAGACATTAGCTTCATGGGGTTGTCATCTGCGGCAATGCGATTTGAACTTAACATACCACATATTTTACAACGATGAACAATAGCCCACTCACTATTTTTTCTTACCCAAACAGCAATAGGCTCCATAACACCACCACAATCAGCTTCCCGGTCTCCTGGTGTTATGTCTAAATGCTGACTAGAAAGGCAATATGGGCAGTGGTTTCTATGCTGGCTTCCTGCACCAGTTGGTATAACTGTTCTGCCGCACACCTTGCAAACAAACATTTCGTTGCATGGATGCGCTTTATAGTAACCTTTATCAAATGATTTTTTCTTATTCTCTCTATTCATGGAATATCCTCCTAAAAGTAAAATCATAAACCTTTTGGGAGGCTTGTTGAAATGCAGCAAACCTCCCGGTTATGCTACAATCTCCTGCGTTTTCTTAATTGTTGTCATACGATAAACTCCTTTCTCCTTTTAACAACAAAGCCTACGGCAAAGTCATCAAATAGATTAAAAAATTTTAGCACACATTTGTAAATAAGTCAAGGATGTTTCAGCCTGCTGGTAGATTTATTTTCTCTGGCATACCGCTGCGCCACTTCCCGCCGCTGGTCGCTGTATGGGGCGGTCAGATGGAAAAAAGCGTCCTTTTTCAATGTCAAACTCCATGCAGCCCGTTTCCGGGTCGTGGTCGGTCTGGCGGCATTGTTCCGGGTGCTGTCCGACGTAGGCGGCAAGCCGCTTCTTTAAGTCGGTGTTGTGGGTGCGGATATGGATAAGGGGGTCTTTCTCATCAAACCAGAGGTCGGTGGTCTTTTCCTGCCTGGTAAGTCCTGTTTTCATAAACTCTCCTTTCTGCACCCCTGTTCCTCCAGCGTGAGAAGTCCGGATTTTTTCCGAGCGGTAAACTCCCGCCGTTCCTGCTTGGGCTTCTCATACCGCACCCTGTCCACCCCGATTTGCTTGAAACGGTCCTGGATAGCTTCGGGGGTGGTGGGGAATGACAGCGGAGCGCCTACCAGTTCTCCCTCTGCGTATTTCTTCAAATTGGTTATATAGGCTTCAATCAGCTCTATTTTCATCCCTCCAATTCTTCCTTTACTCCCGCCATGATGTACTCCGTGCAGGGCAGGGCGATGGAATTTCCCAGGGTCTTTTGCCGGGCGCGGGTGGAGACAGGCTGTCCGTCGTGGCCGAACGCCGTCCAGCCGTCAGGCAGGCCCATGGCCCGCTCCTCCTCCGTAGGGGTCAGCCAGTCAAGGGTGCGGACGATACAGGACATATTTTTGTAGCCCGCCGTTCGCTGGCCCGCCATGATCCATAGTCCCCGCCTTCACGGGGACGCATCAAGGCGGGCTGGTGGATGCCGAACGGGTGATTTTTGAACGTGTGGAGCTCGGAGATGTCCAGATAGACGATCTCCTCTTTCTCCGCGCGGGTGGCGTCCTTGGGCTGGGGCGGCTCCGCCGTGGCCTGTTCCTCAACAGGAGTACCCAGCTTTTTATCTTCTGCCACTTGGCTTGATCTCCTTTTCTCGTCGTTATATATGAAAACACCGCCCGTAGTCTCCATAGGGCGGTGATCCATTTCAATTTCTAATTTTTCGGATAAAAGCCTCTTGCTGACAGCCCGCAAATCATTGATATGACTGACTTTTTTGAAGTCCTATCATTACACTCTGACCAGAAAAACCGCATGAGATCACTGTTTTTCGGTCATTCTCAATGCGGTTTTGTTTTTTGTTTTTCATAGAAAAGCAGCAGTAGAGTAATAATAGAAATTCCAAATAAAAGAAAAAGTTCCACCGGGGTTGTCATGGTAAAGAGGCCCGGTGGACTTTTTTCATGAATTGAGGATTTGCCCTTGGTTATCTTGCAAATAAAAAGAAGAAGCGATCCATTTCAAATCTTCATTGGAATTCTTTTCGAATACATTTTCTTCATAGAAAATAAAGCAATCCAAACCTGCCTGGGTATACTTGGGAACGACATAATACAAACGGTTGACTAGTTTTTTGTCATCCTCAAAAATATCATAGCTTGCAATCGGCTGGTGGAATAATTCATCAAAAGGATATCCGCAAGGTTCCTCTCTCCATTTCCTGTAGTTTTGATATACTTCGTTTTTGGTCATAAACTTTACTCCTTTCTTTTGACGGTTCTCTTCTTATTCCTCCTGAAAGATCAGCAATTCTTCCATTGGGATTCCGAAAACTTGGAGAAGGTTGTAGAAAGCGGACAGAGAAATATCCATATCTCTTTTCAGCCAATTTCTGATCTGCCGGTCAGAGACGCCAATCAATTCCGCAAATGGTTCTTGTTTGAATTGATTTTCCGCCATATATTTTTGAAGTTTTTCGTGGCTTAATAAAGCTCTCATAGTTTCTCACCTCCTCTCATGATTAAGCATAAGGGGAAGTGGTTTTGAATAACAGGAAGTTAAGTTCCTATTTTAATAAAAAATGTCGAAAAAAGGAAGAAATTCTCGGATAAATATTAAACGAATTATACTAAAGTATCATTTTATATGATTTCATAATATATTTTACTTGAAATGTATATGGGTTGTAAACCAGGAAAGCGTTCTCAGCCTGATTTTTTTCTATTATTT
>JAAWSO010000007.1 GCA_022801595.1 Clostridiales bacterium
CTGCGTGTGTAAGCATGGCAACATGTTCAGCTTGGCAGTACTAATCGGTCGAGGGCTTGACCATACCTTTCTTGGTTAATCCCCTATCGCTTCCATATCTGCAATCCTTTATTCAGTTTTCAATGTGCAAGCATTCTGTGAGAATCTACAAAAATTTTAAGGACTGCATCAGCAGTCTTTTTTTATTACACAAAAGAAACAAGCCAGACAAAGAACATTCTCTTTGTCTGGTTTGTTCGCTTCACGGCTGTAAAAACTCTTGGATAATCCGGTCATATTTGGTGGCGGAATGGTAGCCTAAAAAGGCGCGCAGACTAAGATAAGTTTCATAAGCAGTGAGAATATCAACCCGGGCCTCGTCCAAGACTTCTGGCCCAAAGGACCGCGGGGTATTTTCGTATTGCTTGAGATTGCGATAGTGGTCGATTTTCACATCTATGAGCCAGCGCTGGGCTTCTAAAATATTTTTCCATGGGACTTCTTGTTTCAAACGATAATTGGGCATGACGAAAAAACCTCCTGGCTTGTTTCTAGGGTGCAAATGTGTTAAAATAAACTATTAACATGTCCATTTGATCATAAAATTGAGGTGATAGTTTGGAATTTCATGAACGATTGAAAAAGTTACGCACAGAAAAAGGATTTACTCAAAAACAAGTTGCAGAAAAATTAGGGATGGCTGTTCGTCAATATCAAAGATATGAACATGGAGAACGTAAGCCAACTTACGATGTTATTATAGAATTATGTGGTTGTTTTGAAATTTCTTCTGATGAATTACTCGGTTTGCATAGTAACGACTGAATGGTCATATATAGAATAACACGTTCATTTGGTCATAGGATTGAGGTGATAGCTTGGAGTTTCATGAACGATTAAAAGAGTTGCGGAAAGAAAAAGGATTCAGCCAAAAAGAGTTAGCTGAATTAATTGGAATGGCTCTCCGTAATTTACAGGATATTGAATATGGAAAGGTTGATCCTAGATTATCTAATGTGATAAAGTTGGCGGATGCTTTGTGTGTAAGCTTAGATGATCTGGCTTGTTACCATCCTAAAAACGCGTTATAGCGCGTTTTCTTATCAAATTATATCATGCACTTTACCGCGTGTCAATGGTTTTTTGATTTTCTTTGAAAAATCTTTTCCACGGTTTCCGGCGAGAGTGTGGAAAACTTTTGCTTGGAGGAAGAACTGTAAAATTCTTGTAACCGCCCCGAATGTGTGATAGAATGATCACACTGAGAAAATCAGGCCGGGCATGACCGCCAGCAAGCTGGCCAGGGAGGAGGGAAGGATATGACGAAAAAACAGAATCTGATTCAGGTGGTAAAATTTTTGTTGTTTTCCATCAGTGCGGGAATCATCCAGATCGGCTCTTTTACTCTGCTCAATGAAGTGGCCCATTTGCCCTATTGGCCGGCCTATTTGATTTCCCTGGTGCTGTCGGTGCTCTATAATTTCACCCTCAACCGCCGGTTTACCTTCCAATCCGCCGCCAATGTGCCCATCGCTATGGCTAAGGTGGCCGCTTATTACTGTGTGTTCACCCCTTTGTCTACCTGGTGGGGCGACGCTTTGACCGGGATCGGTTGGAATGAATATCTGGTGCTGGCGGGCACCATGCTCATCAATGTTTCTACGGAATACCTGTTTTGCCGGTTTGTGGTGTACCGCAAATCCATGAACACCCATGTTAAAGAGAAGAAAAAATCCTGAAATTTTTCAGGGAATTTATCGTTTTTTGATGCATTTGTGTAATTTTTATGATAAAATGGAGGAGAAACGCCATGAAACATCCGCTGGTAAAGCTGTTGTGGATGATCGCTGGCGCACTGGGGCTTGTTTGTATCTTTCTCGCCACCCTGCAAAAAGAGATTCCATCGGCTGTTTATCTTATGTTGTTGGTTCTGGCATTTTTATCGGCGTTGGCGGCGATCTGCTTGGCAACCCTTCATGACAAGCCGAAGTATTATCGCTGGCGGATGGCTGGGTATGGCGCAATTTTTTGCGTATTGGTGGCCAGAATCGGATTGGCATTTTTCCCATTATGATGTTTTTGAAAGGAGAAGTTTAGATGCCTTATTCTGCGGATTTTGATTTTTTTGATTATTATTACGGAGGTCCTGCTGTCGCGTCAGCGATCTGGCTGATTGTGGTGATTATTTTAATGGTGATTGCAGCGATTGTCGGGCAAATTCTATTAGGCTTAGCCGTTTACCACAATGCCAAATCCCGCAGCAATCCCAATCCAGGAATGTGGGGCTTGCTCAGCGGATTCTTTGGGTGGATTCCAGCGTTGATTTATTTCGTCACTCGGGATTCCGCCCGGAACCGGTTGATGGTTTGTCCCCAATGTAAGGCGCCTCACCCGGTGGCCTACCCCAACTGTCCCCAGTGCGGCGTTCAGAATGTGTATGCACAGCAATTCGTCAATCCCTATACGGAGCAGGAAGCAAGGCTTTCCAAAAAGCTGTTGATTGCAGCGATTGTGGTGGTGGGTGCTTCGATCATAGCTTTGGTAATTTCGATCATTATTTTCGTTGCCACAGCGGTTCCTTATTATTATTACTATTAGTAGAAAATCACACTGTTTTTACGGCAGTGTGATTTTTTATGCAGCAAAAAAAGCGTACCTCAATTGGTACGCTTTTAAAACGAAAAACACAGAGCGAAAATGGACCAGAACGCAAAGGGAAGATAAATAAAAAGCAAAAATAGGTTTTCCCAAATGCCCTTGTGCTGCAAGACCGTGCCCTCAAATTCTTTGCGGTGAGACATTTTGCTCAGCGCATAGGCAAGGATGCCGATTAGGGAGGAGATAAACATCAATGCGCCGGGCAGGGCGGATAGGTGGACCAAAGGGCCAATCCAACAAAGAAGGCCGGAAAGCCCCAAGGAGGCAAGCTGCAAAGAGAAAAAACCGATAAAACGGGAAATGTTGTATACTTTTGCAGGCGCCCATTCCACGTCATAAACATCCACCACACTGAGTACAGCGGGAATCATGCGAGCCCCCACGCTGTAAAGGATCAGCAGGATCATTAGGAAAATGCTGACGGCGCCCATTGAGTAAAACAGCCCTATCCCGCCGAGGATCATCAGAATTCCTACCAGGAACTGCCAGACGCGGTAAATCCATTGAACCGGGCTTTTGGGATTGCTAAGCTTGCCTAAGCCGTCATGAAGATAATGATATTTGGGATAAAAAAAGCTCAAAACAATCGGCACGAGAAATTCCCCGCCAATGGCAATGAGCAGAACAATCCAATAAAAGGGAGAAACCATGGAATCGCTCCTTTTGGTCTTTTGATATCGAATCAGGAAACGGAAATACTGTTCCGCTTCCTAGAAAGTTCAGTCTTGTCCATTATAACACAGCTTCCTGCAAACAGCAAGCAGCCAAGCCCGGTGGCGTAGGTTTTCTTCCTGGGTTCCGCAGGACGTTTCTGCCCCCACGATTTCTGGAAATAGGTTGGTTTTACCTGGTCACAAAATTTTTAAAAAATTTTTAAAAAAGGGTTGCATTTTCTGGTTTCCTGTGGTATTATATATAAGTCGCAAGGAGAGAGTCCAAAACGGCAACAAATGCATAGTTGGTGTTGTTTACGATGAGGGTCCACCTGTTCCCATCCCGAACACAGAAGTTAAGCTCATTAGTGCCGAAAATACTTGGCTGGAGACGGCCCGGGAAAATAGGAAGATGCCAACATTTAAAATCAGCTACCCAATAGGGTAGTTGATTTTTTTATTATACTAAAAAGGGGGATATGTATGAAAAAGATCATAGCAGCCTTTGCCGCTGTGTTGGTCACAGGGAGCCTGTTGGCAGGATGTGGCGGCGGTAGCGACGAACGTCAAACAAACGAGGCCTCCCAGGTTTGGGGACTCCCCACGGTTTCCGGTGACAAAGCAGTGTTTTATCAGAATGGCGGACAAGCGACGAAGCTGTCCTTAAATCAGAACGAAATGTCTTCTCTTGAGAAACGGGTCCGCGATACTCTGGCTGGTATGGAACGGCCTCTTTGGGTATCCCTTGCGGTAACGCCAGAACAGATGGCTGATTATTACAAGCAGGGAAAAGGACTGCAAATCTCTTTTTCCAGCATACGGAGGTTTACCGTTGGAGGAGAGAAAGGGGAAGTGAAGGAGTGCGACCAGCTATTGATCCTGGAGGACCGGGGGTTGCTTTTCTTCGGAAAAAATGGTGAGTATCTCAGCGGCCCTCTCTCCATCTCCCATGAGGAAGCCCAGCGGATCTTAGGGGATTTGGTGGAATAATTCGAATTTCGTTTTCCGGCAGGCTAGAAACAAGTCTGCCGGTTTTTTTTTGCGGAAAAGAGAGGAAAAGAAAAAATGAAATGGCGCGTGAGCTGTAAGGAGATAACAGCCAAAAACAGGAGAAAATGAGAGCAAATAAAGAAGTAAATGAAAAGAATCGAAAAAAGGGTTGACAGAGGGTGGGAATGTGTGGTACTATCATATACGTTGTGATATGCGACGAAATTGTCAATTATTTTTTATAAAAATATTTATTTCTTCAGGAGGAATATGCTATGTCCACATTTATGCCAAAAGCAGGTCAAGTTGACCGCAAATGGTATGTGCTCGACGCAGCTGGCAAGCCTTTAGGCCGTGTTGCTGCGGAAGCCGCAAAATTGCTGCGCGGAAAGCACAAGCCGATTTTTACCCCTCACGTTGACTGTGGGGATCATGTTATCATCATCAACTGCGCAGACGCTGTTTTGACCGGTAACAAGCTGATCAATAAGCACTACTATCGTCACACTGGCTACATCGGCCACCTTAAGTCCGTTCGTTACGATACCCTGATGAACGAGAACCCAACCAAGGCTATGGAGCTTGCCGTCAAGGGTATGATCCCAAGCAACAGCCTTGGCAGAAACGCTTTGACCAGACTTCGTTTGTTCGCAGGCGCAGAGCATAAGCATGCGGCGCAACAACCAACCGTTTGGGACAAATAAGAAAGGAGGAAATAGATTATGTACAATAAAACACCTTATTTTTATGGCACTGGCAGAAGAAAGAGCTCCGTTGCTCGCGTAAGATTGTATCAAGGGACTGGCAAAGTAACCATCAACGACCGTGATATCGACGATTACTTTGGCCTGGAGACCCTGAAGCTGATTGTGCGTCAGCCATTGGCTCTCACCAAGACCGAGGAGAAATTTGACATCGTATGCCGCGTAGCAGGCGGCGGTGTAACCGGCCAGGCTGGTGCGATCCGTCACGGTGTGGCAAGAGCTTTGCTCCAGTACGATTCTGAGAATCTACGCTCCTCTTTGAAGAAGGCTGGCTTCCTGACTCGTGACCCAAGAATGAAAGAGCGGAAAAAGTACGGCCTCAAGGGCGCACGTCGTGCTCCACAGTTCTCCAAGAGATAATTATTTCCTGCTTTTCAAACCAGGATTCAAAAAAAGACATCCTTCCCTTTCGGGAGGATGTCTTTTTTGTTTGGAGCTTTTATATAGGGCTTTCCGGTTGGTTTGAGGCTGATTTTTCTTTTTTCCATATCATGCAAAATCCTAATGTTGCTATATATAAACATACAACAGCCCCAGACAAAGCATTCATCTTGGTCGTTATCTGAGGCGCTCCATCCCCAAAAGAAACTAGCATGGAGCGCTGTAAGGTCAAAATAGAAGCGGCTGCCTCGGCGCCTCCGATATTTCGGATCACCCGAAAAAGCTGTGAGTTTTGCTTGCGGACTTTCACCAAATGAACAATGGCTGTGATTCCTTTATAGAATGTGTAAGCGGCGATGGTAATCATCACAATCTTGGGGTATCGGATGACAACGTCATATCGACAACTAAGAAAGACAGAAATCGAGAGAACCACTGCCAAGAATACCAGTAAAATTCCAGTGAAACGCATTAGAAACAGATCGGAGAACCGTGAGGACTGGGACTGACGGCGATCATATAAAATGGCGGAAAACCGCATCACACTCAATAGGATGAAATAGGCACCTAATAAGAGAAACCAAAGGGAAGAAGAGAGAACGCCAAGCACTCCGTAATATAACCCATAGGCAAGATGAAACACAAAGCCAATGGTTGCGGAGAGAATAATCCGGTGATGGAGATTGCCCAGCAGTTTCCTAACTTTTCCTGTCTTTACCTTTTGGATTGCTTGTTTCCCTTTCATATCTTTATTTTATGCCTTTGAACAAAGGAATCAAGCATAATAGGCCGACAATCCCCACAAGGCCAACCAAAATTCCAAAGGTCATTTGATTCCATATCATACATAGGCACATACCAACCCCAAAGGCTAAGGTGCCAGTGATACTTACGACAAGGGCTAAAATTGACTTCCTAGAAAATTGCATTGGTGGTTTTCGCTCCATTTTTCGCCAAACAATCCAAGTCACAATCCCAAGGAAAATGCCTGCACAGACAAAGATAATGCCTGGATACCATGCGTTCCATTCTGGCAAAAGTGTCATACACATCCCAAGGGAAAAGAGGACACCACTGGATGTTCCCAGTATCATAGACATAAAACTGCTTTTTTTCATAAAGAAATCCCTCCTAAGATTTGGATCTATATCGTTGTTTGTTTCTTCCTGCTAAGTTTAGTATAATAGAAATAAAGAGAGAAAAACAATCATCAATTTACAAACAAGTGTTGGAATAATGAGGTGTTTATGAATACGAAAAATAATAAACGAAAGCGGGAGTCCCGAGAAAAAATCGAATCTATCTTTGCAGAGTTGCTGCAAACAAGAGAGCTCAATCAAATTTCTGTCTCTGAGATTTGCAAACGAGCTGGGCTCAATCGTTCTACTTTTTATGCGAATTATCTGGATTTAAGCGACCTAGCCGATGTGGTTCGGGAAACTTTGGAACAAAATGTACAAGATTTATACCAAGATGAAATTATCAATGGATATAATAGCAACAATTATCTGAAATTGTTTCAACATATTGCAAAAAATCAACTATTTTATAAAACCTATTTTAAGCTGGGATATGATAACGAGTATAAAATAATAAAATATGACCATCAACTTGCCAAACAGCATTTCAACAACCGTTTTATTGAGTATCACATGGAATTTTTTAAAAGTGGTATTACGGCTATTATCAAACGGTGGCTCAAAAATGGATGCCAGGAAACACCGGAGGAAATAAATGAAATTTTAACCAGTGAATACAAGAGACGAGAAGGAAATTTGGAAAAAAAATAAGAGGGGGAAAAGAACCAAGAAAGAAAGCTATTTTGCTTTTTGTTGTTAATTTCATAACAAACAGATTTTTTGGCAATTTATACAAAATATTTTCTCCAAGGAGAAATTGATCACATCCAATTTTTATTTTTTAAACTTTGTTAAAAAAGTGGCGTATAGGCTGGGTTTGTGAGACTTTTCACAACTGAAATTCCAATCTTTTTTTACGGTGGGATTTTTTCTTTCCCAATTTCTCACCTTTTTTCGACTCTTTTTATTCATAATTTATGAATAAAAAGAGATGAAGATGAAAGGTTTGGCTTAATTTTTATGGTAATTTTCACAATGGATTTCTAGATATGGATAGGGATTCTAACATTTATACTGAATGTTGGGTTTTTTTATACAAATTGGCAAAAATGCGTTGCTTTTCTTTGGAATCCATGCTAAAATAAACTCACATTCCTAGCAAATGAATAGGAATAGAGGTATATTTTAAGGAGGACCTGAACATGGCAACAACTTATTATTTCTTACCAACTCGAAACTTATTTGGCGAAGGTTCCGTAGCTGAGGCTGGCGAACTGATGAAGAGCTTAGATGGAAAAAAATGCTTAATTGTTACGGATAAATTTCTTGGCTCCTGTGGGATCGCCGACCGTGTAAAAGAAATTTTTGTAAATGCCGGCCTGGAAGCCATCGTGTTTGACGGCGCTGAGCCAAACCCAACGGATAAAAACGTGGAAGCAGGCGTGAAAGCCTTCAATGACAACAAATGCGACTCCATTATTTCCCTGGGCGGCGGCTCTTCCCATGACTGCGCCAAAGGCATCGGCCTGGTAGCGGCGAACGGCGGCGAGATCTACGATTACGAGGGAATTGATAAGTCCTCCAACCCTATGGTTCCGCTGATGGCGATCAATACCACTGCCGGCACCGCTTCCGAAATTACCCGCTTCTGTATCATCACCGATACCAGAAGAAAGGTAAAGATGGCGATTGTTGACTGGAGAGTGACTCCTCAAATCGCAATCAACGACCCAGAGCTGATGAAAGGCATGCCGCCAGCATTGACCGCTGCCACCGGTATGGATGCTTTGACCCATGCGATTGAGGCTTATGTGTCCACTGCGGCAAACCCATTGACTGACGCTGCTGCGTTGATGGCCATTAAAATGATCCGTCAATACCTGCCGAAGGCTGTGGCAAACGGCGACTACATGCAGGCAAGAGACAAGATGGCATATGGTCAATATTTGGCAGGTATTGCATTTAACAACGCTTCTTTGGGTTATGTTCATGCGATGGCCCACCAATTGGGCGGTTTCTATAACCTGCCTCACGGTGTATGTAACGCAATCCTTCTGCCATATGTAGAGCGTTTCAACTTGATCGGTAATCTGCATCGTTTCCAGGATATTGCGGAAGCAATGGGCGAGAACATCGAAGGCCTGTCCACCCATGAGGCAGCTTTGAAAGCCATTGATTCCATCCGCACCTTGAGCATGGAGGTAGGTATCCCAGCTACGTTGAAGGAACTGGGCGTAAAACCAGAAGACTTCGAGATTATGGCGGAGAATGCAAAGAAGGATGTTTGCCAGCTCACCAATCCAAGAAAAGCAACCAAAGAACAAGTCATCGAAATCTATCGTCAAGCATACGAGGGACAACTGTAAGTATTTCCCCGTAGTATGTGGGATTTCCATACATAAAAAAGGCCGCGGCAAATTTGCCAGCGGCTTTTTTAATACACAAGAAAATGATATCTTTTCCTCTAAAATAGGTTCAAACACTCAAGGCAGCATTGATTTTTGACACTTGGGTAGCCTATTACCTGAATTTCCTATGGGGATATCAAGCAATACGGGCATATATTAAGAAGATACCATAATATACGAGGGCGAAAGTACTGGTTGCTTTCGCTCTCTTGTTTGCTACATAAGTAGGGACAGACATACTTGTCAAAAACCGTTTATCTTGACCGTTGACAAGGGCGGCTGGCTCTGCTATTAAAGCATAGAGCAGGATTATAGTAGAAAAATTCATATTTGAATGCTATAATTATGTAGAAATCCAAAAATCTATATGGAGGGAAAAATGAATTTTGAACTGATTCCTCTTTGTGAGGAACACACACAACAATTTAAAAAAGATATGCAAGAGTCTTTTCAACAAGGTGCAGTTGAAGGTTTTGGTGAAATGGAGGAAGAAATATTACCGGAAAGCCATATAGATAAGTCTCTTTCTATAAAAGGTGCTATTGCTTATGAAGCAATAGCAGATGGGATATCAGTTGGTGGTGCCATTGTCGTAATAGATGAAGAAACACAGCATAACCATCTTGATTTTTTATTTGTTAAGGTAGGTGTTCAGAGTAAAGGTATCGGACAGTCTATTTGGAATGCCATAGAAAGAATCCATCCCAAAACAAAGGTATGGGAAACTTGTACTCCATATTTTGAAAAAAGAAATATTCATTTCTATGTGAATCGTTGTGGATTTCATATTGTAGAGTTCTACAACGAGAACCATCCAGACCCTAATACTCATGATGAGCATGTGATGAAAGATAAAGGAAATAATGAGTATTTTGAAGGAATGTTTCGATTTGAAAAAGTAATGATGTAAGCAAATGTAGATTTGCGTAAGGGTTTGAGATATTCCCAATAAGCAAAAATTTCTCTTGTTGCCACAAGCAGAAATGAGTGACTTTTACGGAAAGGGTACTCCTTTCCTATGCTTGCTACGGAATTTTTAACAAAGGAAGGGGACATTGCCTTGTCAGTTTTCGTACCTACAAAGCCTTTATTTGCAAGGCTTATTGAACCTCAATGTAAACAAGGTGGTTTTAATCTACCTTTTGGGGCTGGGTAACACTGCCAATCTGTTTATGGGAGAAAGGAAATGGATATGAAACTATCAGAGATCGGTCAAACAAATTCAATAGCCTTGTATTCGGTTCCTCAAAATTCTCAAGTTAGAAAAAATTCCTCGTTTTCGGCTGTATTGGGTTTATTAGAAGAATCTCAGCAGCAAGATCGGTCCATGGATTGGTCACAGAAAGCTTTGTCAGGCCCTATTGCAGAGGAGCTCCAATCGCGGTATGATTTGGATTGTATGGGAAAACAGGAATATTACCAACCTTTAGCGGAACTAACAGACTTGGGTGTATTAACGGATGAAGATCAAAAAAATGCCCATAGTCGGCCAATGTTTTTTGGTTGTCAGGTGGTCAAGAATACTGAGGAATGGAATCCAAATCTCAGAAACATGTGATTCCTTTTGTGCAACAAAGAAACCAAGAGGTAAAAAATCAACTAGATTATTGCTCCAGCCAGGCCGATCGATTATGCAATGAGGAATTGGCTCCTACCTCTTTTTTGTTAGATGCGACCAATTGGTTAGCTTCTCAGACCAAACTGGAATCCATATTATTGCAGATCCAGCAGGCAAACATCATTAAAAAATCGTGATCAGAATGAAAAGCCCCTGACGTAGTAGCATACTGGGGGCTTTTTGAGTATTTGTTCTGTTGGCCAGCCAAGGAGAAAACAAACGTGCAGGATACGAATCCAGAGAGACCGAATAATTATTTTAAAAAAGGGTTGTAATTTAACGCTTTAAAGTGTAAAATATTCATATCCCTAGACGAATTGTATATGCTAAATCGGTAAGGAGATGCGGTTATGATTATTTTAATGAAGAAAAATGCCACGCAGGAACACGTAGATCGGGTCGTTGCGGTTTTGAAGGAACATGGGTTAGGCGCCAATGTTTCTCCTGGAACCCAGACCACGGTTGTAGGCATTTTGGGTGACAAGGCAAAATTAGGCGGCTTGGATATCCGTTTGATGGACGGGGTAGAGGATTGCGTGCCGATTATGCATTCCTATAAGCTGGCCAGCCGAGATATGTGTCCAGAAGGCCGCAAGGTTGAGGTAGGCGGGGAAGTATTTGGTGGGAAAAAGCTAATGGTTATCGGTGGCCCTTGCGCTGTGGAGAATGAAGAAAGTATCATGAAATCCGCCTTGGGTGTAAAAGCGGCTGGCGCGACTATGCTTCGCGGCGGCGCGTATAAGCCAAGAACATCGCCTTATTCCTTCCAGGGGATGGAGGTAGAAGGATTGAAGCTGCTCCGCAAGGCTGGCGACGCCACCGGTTTGAAGGTGGTTAGTGAGATTGTGGCCCAGGATCAGCTAGAGGATGCCGCCAAATACGTGGATATGATCCAGATCGGCGCCCGGAATATGCAGAATTTCCGTTTGCTCAAGGAAGTGGGGAAATCAGGGATTCCGGTTATTTTAAAGCGTGGAATTGCCAATACCATTGAAGAATGGTTGGATGCGGCAGAATATATCATGAGCGAGGGCAATTATAATGTGGTGCTGTGTGAGCGCGGAATCCGTACCTTTGAGACTGCTACCCGGAATACCTTGGATGTGGGCGCCGTGCCGGTAGTAAAGGAACGCAGTAGCCTGCCGATTATCATTGACCCATCTCATGCTGCCGGAAAGGCACAATACGTACCTGCTTTGGCATTTGCAGGAATTGCGGCTGGTGCGGACGGATTGATTGTAGAGGTACATTATAATGCCAAGGCGGCAATTAGTGATGCCGCTCAGCAGCTAAGCCTGGAAGCATTTGCTGATTTGCTCCAAAAGGTGAAGCAAATGGCGCCTGTCTTTGGCCGGGATGTTTGACGGCTTTTATATGATAAGGAAAAATTAAGGGACGAAGGCAAAAATGCTTCCGTCCCTTAATTTTTCCTATCCGGGGTTATTATTTCATAGAAATTCCAATCATGACGGTTTCCTCTGCTAAGTTGTTCCATATAGAATGAGGGATGAAGCCTTTTACCAGAAAGGCTTCATCCTTTTTCAAAATAATTTCTTGATCCGCCAATTTGATTTTTGCTTCCCCTTGCGTAACAATAAACAAATGATTATGCTGATGGGTGTGCGGTTCTATGGGCCCTCCTCCATTGCAATCAATATACGCGATGGAGCCATCCAAAATGGTTCCCATTTCTCCAAATAGTTTTTTTACCTTAAAATTTATGTGATTGGGTGGTGTAATAAAATGTTCCATAATATTTTCCTTTCTGTTTTCATTCTAGCTGTTCAGTTTATTCTATCATGCGGACTCTGACTTTTCAATGGATAAGGAGTATGGAATCGGATAAGAGCATTTTGAGGGATGGGATTTTCTGGAGGAAAAAGCAGGCGTTCCGATTACCGGGAAACGCTTTTTTCCTTGAATTATTTTCCATTTTTTCTTTGTGAGGGGGTTTTGTGGCAAACTCTCAGAGGATATTTCCCAACTTTTTCGAAGGAATAAAATTTCTTATTTAGAAAATTACGAAAAGTAATGAAATTTTATGGAATTTTAGAAAAAACCTAGTGGTAGAGCCAAAAATCATTTGTTTTTATCCTCTTAATTTCTAAACAAATAATACAAATAGTATAAAATCAAAAGAAAACAACAGTTTCGTAATGATTGTAACAAGTTTGTAACGAATGATTTCTTACAGATTGCACAGAAAATTCCCAGTGGATTTCATGAAATAAAGAATAAGGATTGTTATAAATCGAATAAAGAAAAAATATATGGTGATTTTGCATAAAATTTAGTGGGGAAATAATTTGACCGCTAGAAAATATTTGCATATAATACTGGCAATGAAACAAATCCCAAAGATACAAACCGGCAAATTAAAGAGTAACAGCTTTGTAAACTTTCGCTTCGAGAGTACAAAATCAAAGCGCCGGAGTTGGACAATAAGGAGAGTAAATCAGTATTATGGAAAACAATCATAGCGCACAGTACAAGAAAACAAAATCTTGGGCGAAATATTCGGCACGCCAAGTGATCGCTATTTTGGCGACAATTTTGGTGATGGGAAGCTCCGCCGCTACTGCAACGGCTGCCAGCGCCCCGGCGATGACCACCGTTATCGATGGAGACACTACCCATACCGTTTGGATGAACGGCGCCGAAACCAAAGAGATTTTGGAACTGGCTGGGATCACCGTCGGCGATCAGGATCGCATTATCCGTGAGGAAAAAGACGGTGTGACCATCACTGTGAAGCGGGCAACCGAAACTCCCATCCAAGCAGATGGCAAAACCGTGAATGTAGCGTGCTACACCGGTGACAGCATCGCCTCTGTTTTGGAGCAGGCAGGTGTAGTGCTGGGGGAAAATGATGTGGTGAACCTGGGCTTGGACGATATCGTTCTCCAAAACATGGTGATTCAAGTCACTCGGCAGTACAATGTCTATGTGGTAGATAACGGGATTGCAAAGGGATATGTGATTCCAGAAGGTACCGTGTCCCAGTCCATGGCAACCACCAATTTTGCGTTGCAGGGCGAGGACTATTTTGCAAATGGTGATGCGCCAGTAAGCGAGAATTTGATCATTGGCGTCAACCATGTGACCTATCAAGAGGTACAGACCACCGAGGAAATTCCTTATTCCGTGGTGAATAAGGACAGCGATACCCTTTATAAGGGCAGTACCCAGGTGGAGAATCCAGGAATGAATGGCAGCAAAAGCGTGACCAGCCGTCAGAAGCTGGTCAATGGTGAAGTTGTTTCCTCTGAAGTTGTGAAAGAGGAAGTTTTGGTGGAGCCAGTGGACCAGGTGGTTCTTCAGGGCACTAAAGCAAAACCGTCCAGTGTGGCTACCAGTATTTCCGTGACCCCACAGGGGACTTTGGTGGATAGCAATGGCAATGCTATCCGCTATTCCAGAAAAATTGTAGGCAGCTGTACGGCTTATACGGGCGGTGGTATTACCTCCACCGGAAAAGCCGCTGCAGTTGGCCGGGTAGCCGTGAACCCCAATGTGATCCCATACGGCACCAAATTATATATTTGTTCCCCAGACGGTAAGGTAGTTTATGGTTATGCCATTGCTTCCGATACCGGCGGTGCCCTGATGTCTGGCCGGGTATTGTGTGACCTGTATATGAATTCTTACAGCGAGTGCGTGAACTTTGGCCGCCGTCAAATGGCTGTCTATGTATTAGACTAATTTCTACGAAACAAGTTTTGTTTTGGGAGAATTCAAACGAATTCATTTGTTTCAAATTGCCTATTTCAGGTTTTCCCATGCGGAAGCCTGGAATGGGTTTTTTTGATGTTTGTGCGAAAATAGAAAAATTTTGTCTTTTGATTCCTGTTGTTTTTCTGAAATACGAACAAATGTTATGATTTTCCTTGCTTTTTGATCGAACATATGATATGATTTATTTGCACCAAACAAAAATTCGAAATTGTATGGGGATTGTTTCAGAGGAGGAAAGACAAATGGTACAAGTGATTTTTGGGGTTTTATTGCTGGGAGGAACGGCATTTTTGTGGGGAAAATATCGTCCGAAAAAGAGAGATTCCCTGGAACTTTGCCTGCTTTGTACCGTCATGGGTGTGTGGTCCTTGTTCTTGTCCGATGGAGTATGGTGGCTGCAAGCCACTGGGCATTTGATGCAAGCTGTGGTGTTTGCCTGCTGTTTGCTGGAACTGCGCAGGGAATGGATTTTTCGTCAGCGTGCAATCCGCCGTATGGCAAAGGCGGTCAGACCAGTTCCAAAAGCTGCCAAAACGTCTGCGGTGGCTGTGTCCCGTTTTGCCGCTTGATCGTTTTAGAAGGTTTGGAACATTCATCGTTGCTTCCCTTGTCAAATGGAGCGTTTTTGCGTAAAATAGGTTCATCGGCTCCAGGAACGAAACCATATAGGAGGCACGGAGATGAACTATGTTTATGCGGCGATTTGGTTCGCTATTGGCCTGATGCTGATGATCCGTTTGGGGCGGGAAGGGAAACGGTTCTATTTTGCCGGAGGGGTCTTTTTGCTGTTGGGAGCGTGGTGGCTGTTCATGGAGCTTTTTCCTGGCCATCCTTTTTTCAACGGCTGGATGGGCTGGGTGTTTAAAATTGTGCTGGGGGTTTCCTTGGTGGTGTTATGTTTAATTTTTCTTCAGCAGAAAAATCGTAATGAGCCGCCCGATGATCCGCCTTTCGATGCACCCAAGGAAGAACCAAAAGCAGACCAGCCGTCGGAGCATTCCGATGCCCCGCCCAAGGAGTAGGCACCAAATAGGGCAAGGCAGCATAAGATAAGGGTACGGGGCAGGGCGCGTCCAGGACCCCTTCAGATAGATGCTCCGCCGCGGGGAAACCTTCGGCGGACGTTTTATTTGGACAGACCGGAAACGGGGTTGAAAATTGGCAACGTTTCGTTTACAATGAGGAGGATACCACGATAAACGGAGGAAAAAATCATGTTGATTGCGCCGTCGATTTTGGCAGCGGACTTTTCAAAACTAGGCAATGAAATTCGGGATATTACCGAAGCGGGAGCGGACTGGATTCATCTGGACGTGATGGACGGCGCGTTTGTGCCCAACCTGACCTTTGGTGCGCCAGTGGTGCAGGCGGTGCGCGGCTATACGGATCTTCCGTTTGACGTGCATTTGATGATTCACCAGCCTCATCGGTATATTTCAGATTTCTGTAAGGCAGGGGCGGATATCATTTCTTTCCATGTGGAGGCCGAGGATAACGTTGCCGGGACCTTGGACGCCATTGCGGCAGGGGGTGCTAAGCCTGCGTTGGCCGTGAAGCCGGGCACGCCGGTGGAAACGGTGTTTCCTTATTTGGACAAGCTCTACATGGTCTTAGTAATGACAGTAGAGCCAGGCTTTGGCGGTCAAAGCTATATGGGGGACATGATGAGCAAGGTAGTTGCGCTGAAAGAGAAAGCGCCGAAGCTGTTGGTCCAGATTGACGGCGGCGTGAATTTGGAAACCATTGTGCCCAGCGCCAAGGCTGGGGTGGATATTTGCGTAGCGGGAACCAGTGTGTTTCGTGCTCCGTCGCCCAAGCAAATGATTCAGGATTTAAAAAAAGCCGCTTCCCGGTAATCGTTGGGGAGAGGCAGAAAAAAGGCGTACCGGAAAACAACGTTCCGGTACGTCTTTTATTTTGTATGCTGTTTCACCCAATCCATGATTCGAAAAATCATGTCGCGGTTTTCCTGAGACAAGTTGCCCCAATTTTTCAGCAAGTTTTTTTGCGTCTGGGTTAAATTAGGGAGGTTCTCGGATTTCGTAAAGAATTGAGCCATAGAAAGCCGAGGGTGTCGCAAATTTTTTGCAGGGAAAAAACGGTGGGGAGCATATCTTTCTTATACCAAGAAGAAATGGTAGTTTGCGGGATACCGCTTTCCATAGGCAGACGATAATCACTTCAGTTCCGTTGGCGCTTGAACTGCTTGATACGTCCTAAAATGTCCAGGAAACAATCCCCTCATTCTAGTTTGGAATTGGGAGAGGGTGGGATGCGGTACAGGAGAGAGCCGTGGGTTTGCTCATACTGTTCCACGTATCGGCGTACCAATAGGCGAATTTGTCCGCTAAGGATGCGTTGTTCCACCGCTGCAATCACCCGAAGTTTATCACATAACGCTGCCTCCAACCAAGTTGTGACTTGTTTTTTCATTTTTTCACCTCCCTTTTCATGATACCACACCTGCGGTGAGCAAATCGCGCACGCTCCCTCCGGTCGCCAAATTGTACGGGAACCCATACGCCCAAATGCCCGCGCTGCAGGCTCACTGCGGATATGATACCACACCTGCGGTGAGCAAATCGCGCACGCTCCCTCCGGCCGCCAAATTGCACGGGAACCCATACGCCCAAATGCCCGCGCTGCAGGTTCACTGCGGATATGATACCATAAAAATCTTGCACAACGCGCAAGTGAGACAGCACTACAGGAGTGCAGCTCTTTTTTTATGATTCAATGTTCTGAGAAATTCCCGGAATCTTTGATTCCACCCTCATTTCCAGGTTATTATAACACGAAGTTTTATATTTCTTATTCCGACCTTGGAGCAAACCCATAAACATTTGTAGTATCTTTGTTTTTCTCATGATACAATAAAAAGTAAAAAATTTTTAGAGGAGGTTCATTATCATGGAATTTCATGAACGGTTAAAACGGAAGCGAATACAAAATGGTTTGACTCAAAAAGAACTTGCACAGCTTTGTAATACAACCCCCAGAGTTATCCAGAATTATGAATTAAATGAACGGAAACCAGGTTTTTATGCGATTATTGCATTATGTCGTGCTTTACACGTAAGCAGCGATTATTTGTTAGGATTATCAGAGGAATAATACGTTTTATTGCTCGTGTCAAGATCTCAATACGATTTTAAAGCACAAACAGAAAAACTCTTTTTGTGTTTTTTTATTTTGTAAATTTTATTCCTATCATCCTCCGTTGTGAATCAGAGCGAAAAGCCAACTCATTGCCCTCGCCGCCCGGTAGTATGAAAAAGATGGAGCGAAACGCCGACTCGTCGGCCTGGGAACGGGAAGAAGGGGAGATGAGTACTATAGATAAAGAGAAAAAATTTTTCTTAGCCACATAGATTCTTAATCATATGGAGGTGTAAGCTTGAAAGTGAAAGCCTTAGATGAATCTCATCTGCTGGTAATCCTGACCGCCCAGGAAGCGGATTCCTTGGGACTCGACGCAGCGTCCTTGCGGGTCAATAGCCTGACTTGTCGTGTAACCATTGCCCGCTTGTTTGCCGCTGCGTGCGAGCGCACGGAATTCCCCTTGTGTGGGTCTGGACCCCTAGCGGATATTTTTGATAAAGTGGAAAAGGTTGGAATCCACGCCATGTCCACCATAGATGGACAATGGGTATTTGTTTTTAGTGCCCATCCAGCCGTTGGTTCACGGGTTCGTACCAATACCCGGAAAATTTATCGGGTAAAAACGGCCGGCGGACCATATTGTTATCGTTTGGCTTCCTGCGGCGACCTGCTCAATGTGTTGGAACGCCTGTTCCGCATGGGAATGACGTGTATGTGTCAACTGGTCACATGGGAGCAGGAATATTATTTAATTCTCTCGCCCAAATGCCGTCATTTTGCAGCCATGCATTGTTTGATGCGTGAATATGGTTGCCTATGGGGGAAAGGACGGGGAGCCAGAGCCTTTTTGTTGGAACATGGCCAATTGCTTGCTTCCGATGCCATTGCCCGAGTGGGTCCCTGCTTGATTTAAAAATATTTTGTGGAAAAATCACGACAAAATTTACCAGAACCAAGGTTTACAAAAAAATTGCATACTCTTTCCATTCTGGCAGATAATAACCACCGTACCGTGATTTTACCATTGATATATTTGCAATCAAAAAGGAGGAGAAAAAATTGAAGGCGACTGGAATCGTAAGACGTATCGATGACCTTGGCCGTGTTGTCATTCCCAAGGAAATTCGCCGCACCCTTCGCATTCGGGAAGGGGATCCGCTGGAGATTTTTACAGATACAGACGGAGTAGTTATTTTTAAGAAATATTCCCCAGTGGGGGAACTTTCGGATTTTGCCAGCCAATATGTAGAAGTGCTGAGCAAAACCGCGAACCTGCCGGCTTTGGTGGTAGACCGCGACCATGTGGTAGCGGCGGCGGGGGTGTCCCGCAAGGAATTCCTGGAACGCCGGGTGACCCCGGAGTTGGAGGAATATATCAATTCCCGGCATAAGTTTGTCAGTGGGAAGGGCGAGCCTACCGTGCAGCCAGTAGAGGGCGTAAACCGTCCGGCCAGTATCATCTACCCGATCATTGCGTCCAGCGATGTGACGGGAGCAGTCGTGCTGCTCTATGGCGATGAGGCGGAACCACCCGGTGAGACAGAAATCAAATTGACCCAGGCAGCAGCATCTTTTTTGGGAAAACAGATGGAAACCTAAGGTTTTCCCCTTGCAATTGCCTGCATTTTATGGTATGATAAATCATATTAATAAGTATGAAGGATAAAAGAGTGGGCTTGCCCGCTCTTTTATTGCATTTATGAGGTGAAAAAACATGGCTGCAAAAAATTCCCGTTCAAAACCAAAAAAGCAGGGAAATACGGCGGAAGCGGTGTGGAAGCTGGCGGAGCCAATTGCCAAGGAGTTGGGCCTGTCGATCTGGGACGTACGTTTCCTGAAAGAGGGCGCATATTGGTACCTGCGGATTTTCATTGACCGGCCAGAGGGCATTACCCTGGATGAGTGTGAGGCAATGAGCCGGGCCATCAACGACCCCTTGGACCGTCTGGACCCCATTGACCAGGAATATTGTTTGGAAGTATGCTCGCCGGGCATTGACCGGGAGCTGACCCGTCCGGAACATTTTGCAGCGTTTTTAGGAGCGGTGGTCAATGTGCGGATGATCCGTCCCTTAGAGGATGGCCGCCGGGAACTGATCGCCATTTTACATCAATATGAAGATTCGGTTTTGTCCTTGGAAACCGAGGACGGCGAACATTTTGAAATCGCAAAAAAAGATACCGCGTCCGTCCGCGTCTGCGACGAATATGTAGATGTGGACGAACTGGATGAAGATACAATGGAGGAGTTTGAAGAAAATGAATAGCGAATTGTTTGACGCGCTGAACCTGCTGGAAAAAGAACGGGGAATCCCGGTAGATTTCATGGTGGATAAGATTACGAAAGCCATTATCACCGCTTGTAAAAACAGCTATGGCAACGAGGACGCCCGGGTGGAAGTAAATGCAGAAAAGGGCGCCTTTGAGGTTTACCTGCGCAAAACCGTAGTCGATGACGTTTACGAGCCAGGGAAGGAAATTAGCCTGGAAAAAGCCCGGGAAATCAGCCCTCTGGTGAACTATGAGGATAAGGTAGAGGTGCAGCTCAACACCAAGGAATTTGGCCGCATTGCAGCCCAGACCGCCCGGAATATCATCCGTCAAGGCATCCGGGACGGCGAGCGGGGCCAGATGATGCAGGAATTTCAAAGCAAGCATCAGGAACTGGTCAGTGCTTTGGTGGAGCGGATTGACCCCCGTACCGGCGCAGCTACCCTGCTGATCGGCAAGGCGGAGGCGGTGCTGCCCCGCAATGAGCAGGTGGGCGACGAAAAACTCAGCGAAGGCGACCACATTAAGGTGTATGTGGTGGACGTAAAGGAAACGGAGAAAGGCCCCCGGGCTATGATTTCCCGAACCCACCCGGATTTGGTCAAGCGTCTGTTTGAAACCGAGGTGCCGGAAATCTACGACGGCACCGTGGAGATCAAAGCCGTATCCCGGGAAGCTGGCTCTCGAACCAAACTGGCGGTGCTCAGTCATAACCAGGATGTGGATGCAGTGGGCGCGTGTATCGGCTCCCGCGGCTCCCGGGTATCCAATATTGTCAGCGAGCTGGGCGGCGAAAAGATCGACATTGTGGAATACAGCGAGGACCCAGCGAAATTTATCGCTTCGGCCCTGTCCCCGGCAGATGTGCTTTCCGTGGTGATTACCGACGAGGAAACCCGGGCCTGTCGGGTGACGGTGCCGGACAGCCAGCTTTCCCTGGCCATCGGCAACAAAGGGCAGAATGCCCGCCTGGCTGCCAAGCTAACCGGCTGGAAAATCGACATCAAGCCGGAGAGCGGATTCTTTGGCGAGGATGAGGAACCGGAGCAAGCCGAAGCGGCACAGGAACCGGGCGTGCTAGAGGAAGTGGAAATTTTGGACGGCCAGGAGACGGCAAACGACGAAGCGTAAGCTAGGTTTTTTAGAAGCCCTGGAGAACATGGACAAAAGGAAAGGACGGTGAATGGGATGCATAAGAAAAAAATTCCGTTGCGGATGTGCTCCGGGTGTGGAGAACGCAAGCCCAAACAAGAACTGGTTCGGGTGGTTAAAGCGCCGGACGGCAAGGAAGAGGATGGCCAACCCGGCCAGAAAGGGGAAATTTCTTTGGATCTGACCGGTCGTAAGCCAGGCCGAGGCGCGTATGTATGCAAAAATGTGGATTGCCTGAAAGCGGCGCGGAAAGCACGGCGGTTGGAGCGGGCCTTTGCCTGTCAAATCCCATCGGAGGTTTATGACCGGTTGGAGGAGGAGATGCAAAAGTGAATCCAAGACAATCCATCCTTTCCCTAATGGGGCTGGCGCGCAAGGCGGGAAAGCTGGCTATGGGCAACGACGCGGCAGTGGAATCCATGGAAAAGGGGGAAACCCGCCTGCTGATTCTGGCTGGCGATCTTTCTCCCCGTACCCGCCGGAACATTGGCAAGACGGTGGAGGCAACAGGCGTGACCGCTGTGGATACCCCTTTGGGCATGGATGAAATTAGTTGGGCCATTGGCCGCCGTACTGGTATTCTTTCTGTGAACGACGAAGGATTTGCCAAAAAGATGGAACCATTATGCAGCGAACTTTTGATAGATGAAACACAATACTTATGAGGAGGCAGGGACTCTATGACAAAAAAATACAAAGTAAACGAAGTTGCCAAAGACTTGCAAGTAGAGAATAAAGAAGTCATTGAAGTGCTCAAAGAATTGGGCGGGGAACCGAAGAAGGCGACCACTGCGCTGACGGAAGAGGAATTGGACGTCGTATTCGATCATGTGACCCAGAAGAACAGTGTGGAGAACTTTGACGCGTATTTCGCGCAAAAGGACAGCGGAGAAGCGGCGGAGCAATTGGTTGCGCCAAAGGCGGAAAAGCCCGCGCCTAAAGCTCCGGCGAAAACCACTCAGCCTGCAGCGCAGAAGTCTGGGGACGCTCCGTCTCGTAAGCCTGGGGCAGCCAAAACCGCAAAACAGGCTCCGGCCAAGACGGGGACGCAACAGCCAGTTAAGGCTGGCCAGCAAAAGCAGGGGAATCGTCCGGCTCAGGGCGGCGGAAACGACAACGCGGTGCAAAAACCAGCAGGCCGTATTGTAGACACCCGAGCTTCCCATGTGGATATCGAGCGTTACAATGAGAAGTACGACCGGTTGGCTTCGGAAAAAATCAAAACCGACAACGTGGTGCAGAAGCAAAAGCTGACCCAACGCAGCAGTCAATACCGCAATAAGCCGAGAAATTCCCGCAAGGAAACCGAGGCTGAGCGGTTGCGCCGGATTGCTTTGGAACGCCAGAAAAAGCAGATGACCATTGTGGTGCCGGATGAGATCACCGTAGGCGAATTGGCCCTGCGTCTGAAGGCTACCGCCGCCGAGGTCATCAAAAAGCTGATGATGATGGGTGTGTTCGCCACCGTCAACGATGTGATCGACTTTGACACCGCCTCCCTGGTGGCCATGGAATTCCACGCCAAGGTGGAAAAAGAAGTGATCGTGACCATTGAGGAGCGAATCATCGACGACAGTGAAGACGATGACGGAAACTTGCAGCCTCGCGCTCCGGTTGTGGTGGTTATGGGCCACGTTGACCACGGCAAAACCTCTTTGCTGGACGCCATCCGCAGCGCTCACGTCACCAAGACCGAAGCCGGCGGCATTACCCAGCACATCGGCGCTTATCGGGTGCCGGTGGGCGACCGGGAGGTTACCTTCCTGGATACCCCAGGGCATGAGGCGTTTACCACCATGCGCGCCCGTGGCGCCCAAATCACCGATATCGCCATTCTGGTGGTGGCCGCCGACGACGGCATCAAGCCCCAGACCATTGAGGCCATCAACCATGCCAAGGCCGCTGGGGTTTCCATCATTGTCGCGATCAACAAAATGGATAAGCCGACGGCAAACCCAGACCGGGTCAAGGAACAACTGACCCAGCACGAGCTGGTGATTGAGGAATGGGGCGGCGATGTTCCATGTCTTCCGGTTTCCGCTCTGAAAAACGAAGGCATTGACGAGTTGCTGGAAATGGTTTGCCTAGTGGCCGACATGAAGGAGCTGCGAGCAAATCCTGACCGCGCGGCTAAGGGCACCGTCATCGAAGCCAGACTGGATAAGGGCCGTGGTCCCATCGCCACGGTTCTGGTGCAAAACGGCACCCTGCGCATCGGTGATATCATTGTGGCTGGCACCACCGTGGGCCGTGTCCGCGCCATGACCAACCATCGGGGTGAAAAAGTGGAAGCGGCAGGCCCATCCGTACCGGTTGAGATCACTGGTCTGGATGATGTGCCGGTAGGCGGCGATGTGTTCAACGCCGTTTCCGATGAGCGTCTGGCTCGGGCTCTCGTGGATCAGCGCCGTTCAGAGCAGAAGGAGGAGCGTTTTAACGCCCAAACGAAGGTTACTTTGGATAACCTGTTTGACCAGATGCAGCAAGGCCAGATGAAAGAATTGCAGATTATCGTCAAGGCCGATGTGCAAGGTTCCTTTGAAGCGGTGAAGCAGTCCCTGGAGAAGCTGAGCAATGAGGAAGTGCGGGTGCGGGTCATCCACGGCGGCGTGGGCGCGATCAATGAGTCCGACGTCATGCTGGCCAGCGCCTCCAACGCAATTATCATCGGCTTTAACGTGCGCCCGGATGCTGTGGCGGAGGAGAACGCCAAGCGGGACGGCATTGACCTGCATCTGTACCGGATCATTTACGAGTGCATTGAGGAAGTGGAGTCGGCCATGAAGGGTATGTTGGCTCCCAAATACCGGGAAGTTACCTATGGCAAGGCGGAATGCCGGGAGGTTTACAAAATCACCAATGTGGGTACTGTCATGGGTTCCTACGTCACCTCTGGCAAGATCGTTCGGAACTCCCTGGTTCGGGTCGTCCGGGACGGCATCATCATTGCCGACGACAAGATCGCTTCCCTGCGCCGGTTTAAGGACGATGTAAAAGAAGTTGCCGAGGGCTATGAATGCGGCGTATGCTTGGAAAAATTCAGCGACATCAAGGAAGGCGACGTATTTGAATCTTATATTATGGAAGAGTACCGGGAAGACTAATCCGGAGGGATGCGCAGCGCATTCTTTTCTTCCAGAAAACAGCGGGCGATGGCAGTTCTCTTGCGAAACCAGGAGGACGCGGATTTGCGCCGCTTTTTTCATCATCAAGGAAAACCAAAAAAGGGGGAAATGAAACCATGCCAAGCCATAGAATGGGAAGAACCACCGAGGATATCCGCCGGGAATTGACCGCCATTTTCCGGGAATTAAAAGATCCCAGGGTCCAGCAGGGCCTGATCAGCATTGTCCGGGTGGAGGTCACCAACGATCTTTCTCATAGCACGGTGTATGTTAGCGCTATGCAGGGATTGGAACAGGCCAACACGGCGGTAGCGGGTCTGAAATCCGCTTCCGGCTTCATCCGCCGGGAGCTGGGCCATCGGCTCAAGCTGCGTCATGTGCCAGAGCTGCATTTTCTGGCCACTGATTCCATCGAGTACAGCGCCAATATTTCCAAAATTCTTAATGATTTAAGGAGTGAGGATCATGAAGATCACTCTGAATGAGGCGGCGAGGCAATGTCAGGAGAAGGATAAATTCCTGGTGCTGAGCCATCGGGCACCCGACGGCGATACCTTGGGTTCGGCGGCGGCCCTCTGTACGGCCCTCCGTCGGATGGGAAAGCAGGTGCGCTTCGCCTGCTCCGATGAAATCGGAAAAAAGTACGAAGACTTATTTTCGGAAATCCAGGAGCTGACAAAACCAGAGGAAGGCTTTACTCCGGAGTGGATCGTCAGCGTGGATATTGCGGACGTCGTCTTGTTTGGAGACGGCTTAGCGGCTTATGCCGACAAGGTGGATCTGTGCATCGACCACCACCGTTCCAACGGGGATTTCGCCAAATACAGCTATGTGAACAGCGCGGCTGCCGCAACCGGAGAAATCATCTATGATCTTTTGCGTTTAATGAATGTGGAGATGGACCGGAAAATCGCCGCCTGCCTTTACACTGCCATTTCTACGGATACGGGATGTTTTAAGTATGCCAACGCTACTTCCCGTACCCTGCGTATTGCCGCCGATCTAATGGAATTGGGTGTGGATGCGGCGGATATTAACCGTCGGATGTTTGACACCATGACCCGGGCGCGGCTGGAATTGGAACGGCGCGTCTTGGATCAGTTGGATTATTTTTATGAAGGACGCTGTGTGACTATGGAAATTCCTCGATCCATATTGGAGGAAACCGGAGCCAAAGGCAGCGACTTGGATGGCATTACCAGTCTGCCTCGTCAAATTGAGGGGGCTTTCGTTGGGGTTACTATTCGGGAGCGGAAGGACGGCGGCTACAAACTTTCCCTGAGGGGACAACCTCCCGTGGACTGTTCCGCTATTTGCGAGGAGTTTGGCGGCGGCGGTCATAAGGGGGCGGCTGGCTGTACGTTTGACCGGGGAACTTCCCAAGAGATCAAGGAGACCATAGTAGCGGCGGTAGGCCGCCATTTGAAGGCATTGGATCTGCTGGAAGAGCAACCAATGGAGGGATCAGAGAGCCAGTGACGAGGAAAGTTTTCCACAGAATTTTAAAAACTTGTGGAAACAAAAAGCAGACTTCCGGAAAAGGAGGAGTGGACATGGATGGCGTCATCATCATCGACAAACCCCAGGCCTACACATCGTTTGACGTAGTGGCGGTCATGCGGGGGCTATGCAAACAAAAAAAGGTGGGGCATACCGGTACGCTGGACCCAATGGCAACCGGCGTGCTGCCGATTTTATTGGGAAAGGCCACCCGCTGCGCGCCGTTTCTAGAAGATACGGATAAGCAATACGAAGCCCGGTTTCGCCTTGGGGTTTCCACCGATACGCAGGATAGCACGGGCCAGGTGTTGAAAACCAAGGAACGAAAGGTGAGCCGGGAAGAGCTGGAAGCAATGTTACCCCGGTTCCGTGGGGAAATTCAACAAATTCCTCCCATGTATTCGGCTGTGCAAAAGGATGGCTGTCGGTTGTATACCCTGGCCCGACAGGGGATCGAGGTGGAGCGGGAAAGCCGTCTAGTCACCATTTTCCGGTGCGACTTGGTTTCTTTTGATGAAGACGCTCAAGAAGGGGCTTTCATCGTCGCCTGCTCCAAGGGGACGTATATCCGAACCTTGTGTGCAGATATCGGAGAGGCGCTGGACTCGTATGGAATCATGACTGGGCTTCGCCGGACAGTTGCCTGCGGCTTTTCGCTGTCGGACGCGCTTCCCCTGGAAGCTGCCCGGGAACGGGTGGCGCAAGGGGGTAGCCTGGAAGATCGGTTGATTCCTATCGCGGATATTTTTAGAGATAAAGCTTGTGTAACCGTGTCGGAGACCCAGGCCGTCCGATTCCGCAATGGCGGAGCCCTAAACCTAGATCGTACCAGCTTACGTGGGACTGGGGAGGATGGCAAGATCTATCGGATCTTTGGGCCGGATCAGCAGTTTTTGGGTTTGGGCCAGACAGCGCAGGCAGAGGGATTATTAAAAATTTTACGCTTATTTTGTTGAGGGTGAGACCAATGAAAGTAATCACAAATTTTTCTACATATGTGCCGGCAGAGCATGGGACATCCGTAGCCATCGGATGTTTTGATGGCTTACACCGAGCCCATCAAGCGGTGATTGGCCGAACCATTGCGGACCGCACCCAAGGGCTGATTCCCTCGGTGTTTACCTTTCACACAGGTTGTATTGGATTGAAAGGTGCTCCCATGCTGACCACTAACGAACAGCGGCTGTCCGCTATAGAAACCATGGGTGTGGAACAGGTATTTTTTCCTATGTTGGAAGAGGTCAAAAATTTGATGCCAGAAGAATTCGTGGAACAGATTTTGATCGGTGTATGCAATGCCAAGCGGGTATACTGCGGCTTTAATTTCCATTTTGGAAAAGGCGGCTCTGGGAATGCGCAGCAGCTTCGCCAGATCTGCGCGGCTCATGGGGTGGCGGTGGAGATCATCCCTCAAATCCTGGTGGACGGAAAAACGGTCAGTTCCACCCGGATTCGCGAGCTGATTGGCCAAGGGGAGGTGGAAGAGGCCAAAGCGTTGCTGGGCCATCCCTTTGGGTATACCTTAGAGGTTCGTCATGGCAGGAAGCTAGGGCGGACGATTGGTGTGCCTACCATGAATCAGCATCTTCCCGAAGGGCTGGTTCAGCCAAAATTTGGGGTGTACGTATCTCTGATTTCCCTGGAAAAACACAATTATTATGGGGTGACCAATGTGGGAGTCAAGCCTACCGTTGGATCGGACCATGTGGTGTCCGAAACCTGGATTCCCCATTTTCATGGAGATCTATATGGAAAAATGGTGGGGGTCTATTTGCTCAAATTCCTGCGGCCAGAAATGAAATTTCCAGGATTGGAAGCTTTGCGAGAGCAGATCCTGCAGGATAAGGAGCAGGCGGAGGCTTGGATGGAGCAGCATTTTTCCATCCAAGCCCCGATTCAAAACCTTTCAGGCAACAACTTTTGATTGGAGGAGAAAAATCTTTGCCTTTAGAAAAACAGGTGGGGATGAATGAATCAGCCTCCTATTCATCAAGGAAACAAAGAAAAAAGCACAGGGAGGAGCGACTCCCTGTGCTTTTCTTTCTTGTGGTAAGGATCTGATTGGATGGATTCAGAAATGGACTCCGAGCATTTGGGATATGGCTAAGCGGCCAGATCCCGACGGTCCTGTTTTGTAGTTTTCGCAGTCTGAGAGGAAGGGGCCTGTTTCCGTTTCTGAAGCCAGGCATCCATACGGTCAAAGGGCTGGAGATAGCGGCTGACTACATATGTGACCAGCACCACTCCCACACCGATAAAGACCGCCATCAGCCGCATTCTCATGGTCATAGGAGCGCTGTTCTCAAAAAAGACCAGACCGCCTACCATAGCATTGATTGCCACAAAAACTTGTTGCCAGAGATACCGGCGGGCAAACATATAGAAAAAACTAGTTAGGAATAGCCCAATGGTAAAGAGGTGCTCTGGAAGCAGAATCTGGAATACCAGGAAAAACACGGCACAGCCGATAAAGTTAGCGCCCACACGGGGAATCAACCGTTTGCGCATATCCTCTTGGACGGGCAGAATTAAGGTGTTCACGGTCATGCCAATCCAAGCTGTGCGTGGAAAGTCCATTAAGTCGCCGATCAGCATTCCCATGGATAAAGCGAATGCCAGGCGGAACGCAAATTTTATTTGCTCTGAGGAAAGATGGGTCTTACAACACAGCGCCCAGATTCCAGGGAAGGAATTTCGTTTGAGATGGCACAACAGATATACAATCGCTACTAAAATGCCGCCTGCGGCCATTCCTATTACCCGATATGTGAAGGCTTTCCCCTCCACCGGAGTACCCTGGGAAAAGATGTAGCACACCACAAAAGGAAGATAAATTTTGGAATTATATTCTTGACAGGTTCCCATCACCAACAAAAAAATGGCGGAAAAGTTAATGAAAATTCCAGCGGCCGGATGGATCAAGGAGTAGTGAGAGCCGACCGGTATTACAAGAAAGAGAAAGACAATCAGCAAAGGCGCCTGCCAATTTTTCACACCCAGATTCAGCTTGGTGCAGAGAAGCAACGCAGTAGCTGTACTGATGGCGGAGACTGCGTTTGCGGCGCCAAATAAAGTCGTGAAGAGCTGGACAAACCCAATTAGGAAGAGAATTTCACAAAAATTGGTCAAAATTTTTTTCCAGCTCAGTGGAGTATCCTGGTTAGGAGGCATGGCGGACGGGGCCAGCGCTTGGGTATGGGGCCGAAATTCTTCCAGTAAAAAGTTAAAATCGAATATGATTCTCACGCTTTCTGAAAATATTTTTCTGTTTTCAAGGTACTTCCCGCGGTATGTTGCGCGGCCTGCTTCTTCTAAGACCGTCACTTCACCCAATCATGGGAAAATGTCTGGAAAGATCGAGCGCCCAAATCGTTCTGGCGGTCTCAACCCTTAGATCCAAAAACATACACGATCCATAGGATACCATATTTTGAAAACAATTTATGAATGAAATGTAAAAATTTGAGAAGATATTAGTATATATTTCTAATTATTTCTCTTGAAATTTGTGCAAAAAGAAAAAGGACGGAAAGAAACCGTCCTTTTCGCTTCCTAATTTCCTTACGGAATTTCTATTTTTTCATTCTTCTAAAATTTGTTTTGTTTCAGTATTTTTTTCAACCGATAACGTCGCCGTGTTTTACGGAAGGCGATGTCGATCCGATCCAGAAGATCCAGCTTTGCAATTAAATTGAGCACGATTACAATGGCGATTCCTAAGAAAACCCAAGCCATTCGAATTTCAATGGCGGTATCCGCGCTGTAAAAAATCATACCGCCGTTGAGGGAGTTAATGGTGATGAACACCATCTGCCATTGATAGTTGGTGATAAATAAGGAAATAAACATAGTAGCCAGCAGGCACCAGACATGGAGCTGGTCGGGGATCAGATATTCAAATAAGATGACAAAGACGAAGGCGCCGATGACCGTACCGATCACCCGCTGCACAATCCGTTTTCGCGCCTCATGGGTAAACGGTACCGTAAGGGAGAGCACGGTCATACTGATCCAGGCTGGCCGCTGGATGTCGAAGATATCGCCGATAAACATGGCGATCACTAAACCAGCGGTCATACGTACAATAAAACGATGGCGTGTGGAAGTGAAATGGATTTGTTTAAACACATCCAAGATGCCGCGGGAAGGCTTTTCTTTATGATGGAAAATAAAGTAAACAATAGCGGTGATTGCGCCTCCCACAGCTAGACCCAACATCCGGTAGCCGAAGGCGACGCCGCTGACGGGAGCGCCTACCGCAAATACATAGCCAGTCAAAAATGGGAAATAGGATTTGGCTTGGAGCTGCTGACCGGATAGAGTGAGCATGAAGTAAATGGCCACCAGGTTCACGAGAATCCCTAAGAAGGGATTCCACAAACACAGGTAAGAAAAAACGCCTACGTGTAAGAATAAATAAAAGATCAAAAAGGACGCCTGCACGGGCTTGATCCCCATATCGACGTTCATAAACATCAGAATGGCGGATGCGATGGTAATTCCAATGATCGCGTTAGATTCATCAAACAATAGGGTAAATACGTATACAAACCCGAACATGAATGCGACTTTCCCCAAGTTCTTGAGGATTAATAAGATGGTAAATTTACGTTTTTGGCCGGGGGGCATGGCAGCCGGGGACATTGCTTGCGCCTGCGCTCCCAGACCTTCCATGAAGAAATCCAAGATGATTCACAGCTTTCTATAAAATTCTTAGCCCAATGTATGGTTGTCACAAAGTTGCTAATAATATTATAGCAGATTTTCCAGTTGAAAGTTTAAACACACTGTTAACATGTAGAATTTTTAATTATATTTTTAGTGAAAAATACTAAAAATAAATTTTGTTTTTTCTACAAAAAAATTTAGGATCTGGCTCCCCAAGAAATAATAAAGAAAAAGGAAGGAAAATTTTGCACAAGAAGAAATATATGCAGGACTGGAGTACATTTATTCCATAATAAAGAGGCTTTACAGGGAAAGGCAGATGTGATATAATACCCAAGTCAGCCCCCCTCTCGGATTAGGGAGTAAGCCCCAAGGCTGGGAATACACCTACCTTCTTCTGTGATTGAGGGCAATATTTTAAAAAAGGTGGAATTCACGATGTTGATGAAAGAAGAAAAAGCAATTGTAATCAGCGAGTATGCAACGCACGAGGGTGACACTGGTTCTCCAGAGGTACAAATCGCAATTCTCACAAAGAGAATCAACGATCTGACCGAGCACTTGAGAACCCACAAAAAGGATCACCATTCCCGTCGTGGCCTGCTGAAGATGGTAGGTCAGAGAAGAAGTATGCTTAATTACCTGATGAAGGTGGATATTGAACGTTACCGTTCCCTGATTGCTCGTCTGGGCATCCGTAAATAAGCTGCGAACGGGCACAAAAGCGAATTTAACGGCCAAGCGCATGGAATTTTTCCGTGCGCTTTTTGTATTTTTCTTCCAAAAATATTGGGGCCGTTCCCCAAAATGGGGAAGGTTTCTTTTCTTGGCCGGGAAAAGATAAGTCAATGCCCTCTTGCGGGGAAGGAAGCGGTTGTGGTACAATATATCCACAAAGGCAGCTGTATGCAGCCAAGTTTTTTGAAAAAGACATGGGGAGCGCGAAATGTGCCTACCGCAGATGTAACTTTGAAAAAATGAAGGAAGGGCGGAAACGATGTCTGCAATCACGCAAGCGAAACGGGTTGTCATTAAGGTTGGAACTTCGACTCTAACCTACGAAAATGGAAAATTGAATTTGCGGCGGATCGAGGAGCTTTGCCGGGTGATTAGCGACCTGCAAAATTCCGGGATGCAAATCGTGTTGGTATCCTCTGGTGCGGTTGGAGTCGGAATGGGCAAGCTGGGGCTAGGAAAACGGCCGTCGGAAGTGGAGAAACGGCAGGCTATTGCGGCGGTTGGGCAGTGTGAACTAATGTTTATGTATGATAAGCTGTTTGGGGAGTATAACCAAATGGTGGCTCAGGTGTTGCTGACAGCAGACGATGTGTCCAGTGAGCGAAGCCGCGTGAATATTGAAAATACCTTTACGGAACTGCTGAAAATGGATATCATTCCAGTAGTAAATGAAAACGATACCGTTGGGGTCAGCGAGCTGGTGGGCAGCAACTTTGGCGATAACGATACTCTGTCGGCAGTGGTGGCAACTTTAGTGGGAGCGGATCTGCTGGTGATCCTCACGGATATTGACGGGCTGTATGACGATAATCCAAGGGTCAACCCTCAAGCGAAACGGATTCCCTTTGTGGAGAATATTACTGAGGAGATCCGCAGTTTAGCGGGAGCGGCGGGAACAGAGCGGGGAACCGGCGGCATGGCCACCAAGGTCAACGCCGCGGCCCTAGCCAACGAGGCTGGGATCAGTTGTTGTGTGATCAGCGGTGTGCATCCGCGGGATCTCTATCGTTTATTTGATGGCGCCCAGATCGGCACTACCTTTTTGGCGCGTTCCCAAGCCCAGCGCTGGTAGGTGTCTGGGAATCGCCATGGCAATCTTAACAAAATAGAAATTTAAAACGGATACATAGAAACGGAGGGAATCCAATGACGGCATTGGAACAGATGGGCCAACAGGCAAAAATAGCTGCGCGAAAGCTAGCGTTTGCCGAGCATGAAAAAAATCAAGCGCTGCTTGCCATTGCCCAAGCTTTGCGGGAGCAGGAAGCCAATATTTTAGCTGCCAATGAGCAGGATTTGCAGGAAGCGAAAAACAATGGTATGAACAAAGCGATGTTGGATCGCCTGACCTTAAATCATGACCGGATTGAAGGGATGGCGAAGGGCGTGGAACAAATCGCCGGTCAGAAGGACCCCATCGGTACGATTGTGGAAGGCGGCCGCTTAGAGAACGGATTGCGGATCCAACAGGTGCGGGTACCTCTGGGAGTGATCGGCATTATCTATGAAGCACGCCCCAATGTCACAGCAGATGCGGCTGCATTATGCCTGAAGGCAGGAAATGTAGTCATTCTGCGAGGCGGCAAGGAAGCCTTTCATTCTAACCAATGTATTACCAACGTGATGCGGTACGCCATTGCGTCCGCTGGTCTGCCAGCAGACTGTGTGCAGCTGGTGCAGGATACCAGCCGGGAATCCGCCAAGGAAATGATGGGATTAACCGGTTATCTGGATGTGCTGATTCCTCGGGGCGGCGCGGGATTGATCCGTTCTGTGGTAGAAAATTCCAGAGTACCGGTGATCCAAACCGGAGCGGGGAATTGCCACGTTTATGTGGATCAATTCGCAAAAGTGGACATGGCGGCGGATATTATTTTCAATGCGAAGACATCTCGTCCATCTGTCTGCAATACCATTGAGACGATCTTGGTCCACGAAGCGATTGCAGACCAAGCCTTGCCGGTGATTGCGGAGAAGCTGAAAGAAAAGAATGTGGTTCTCCACGGTTGTGAACGGACTTGTGCCATTCTGCCGGAAGCAGTGCTGGCCACCGAGGCGGATTGGGAAACGGAATATTTGGATTATCAGTTGGCTGTCCGTGTGGTGGATTCCATTGGAGAGGCCATGGATCACATCGCTCAATATTCTACCGGACACAGTGAATGCATTGTAACGGAGAATTATCAGAATGCTATGCTGTTTACCGCCCAAGTGGACAGTGCGGCTGTTTATGTCAATGCCTCTACCCGATTTACCGACGGCGGAGAGTTTGGTATGGGTGCGGAAATCGGAATTTCTACCCAAAAGCTTCATGCGCGGGGTCCGATGGGCGTGGATCAATTAACTTCCACCAAGTTTATTATCCAAGGCAACGGCCAGATCCGCTAAAGGGTGACTGGATCGTCTGTTCGCTTGTGTCTCGCTTTGATGGGCGAAGACTTGAAACGCTAATGGCGTACTCAATCTTGTAGACGTTTCCGTTGCTTCCAGAGAGCAAACAGAAATGTTTCGTCCACCTTTTCAAAGGTGGTGGGGTGTTGAGGCAAAGCCTCCACTCGTTCTCCACCGAGAACGAAATCCTTAGCCTGAGAAAACAGATCAGGAGGGGAGGGCTCGACGTTCCAGTGGAATGTTGGGCCGTCGGGAACCCGATCAAGGGGTTCCCCCGGCCGGTGAGCTGGCGTTTCGGTTCTTCCAATGCCTTCCCCGCCAGCAAACGAAAATATTCGGCTAGCTCTGGACGGTTGATCCATATTAATCAAAAAGCACACGGAACAAACTTTGTCTCCGTGTGCTTTTTTGATATGTAAAATCAATTGGAATCAACGCTTAGGGTAAAGCGGAAGGGGGGTTAGCCCTCAATGCCCAGGATGCCGGGAGCGGCTGTTTGCAGCTGGGCGATGATGGCTTCAGAATCCGCTTTGGTCGCCCCTTTACCGGATAGATAGATCTTGATTTTTGGCTCGGTACCGCTGGGACGTACGATAATTTTGCTTCCATTCTCCAAACGGTATTCCAGCACATTGGATTTGGGAAGTTTGATCTCGCTGGAAGCGTCGCCGTCGTAGCGGACCGAATTGGCGTAGTCGCTCCAGCCAATGACTTGGAATCCGGCAATGGCAGCGGGAGGATTCTGGCGAAGGGTATCCATAATGGATTTCATCTTAATCATGCCGTCTTCGCCTTCAAACGCGAAGTTCATCAAAGCGTTGAGGAAATAGCCATGCTTGTCATATAAAGCGTTGATCGCATCTACCAAGGTCATGCCCTGGCGTTTATAATCCACGGCCATTTCACAGATCAGCATGCTGGCATTGACCGCATCTTTGTCCCGTACATAGCTGCCGGACAGATAGCCGTAGCTTTCCTCAAAGCCAAATATGTAGCGGTTTTCCTCGCCCTTGGCTTCCAGGATAGCAATTTGATCGCCAATATATTTAAAGCCGGTCAGTACGCTGATTAACGTAATGCCGTAGGATTTTGCCACTAGATCGGTCAGGTCGGTGGATACAATGGTTTTAATGGCGATGGGGTTCTTTGGCATATTGCCCTGCTGAATGCGGTTTTTGGCGATGAAATCCAGGAGCAGAACGCCGACTTCGTTGCCGCTGAGCAGCTTATAGTTGTCGCTGTCCGCTTCTCGAACCGCGATGCCTACCCGGTCGCAGTCTGGATCCGTGGCCAAGAGCAGGTCAGGCTTGACGGTTTCACACAGATCTAAGCCCTTTTGCAACGCTTCCCGGATTTCCGGGTTTGGATATGGGCAGGTTGTAAAGTTGCCGTCGGGCAGTTCCTGCTCTTTTACGATGGTAACGTTTTGAATGCCGATCCGATCTAGGATTTTGGTTACGCACATCCGACCAGCGCCGTTGAGTGGGGTGTAGACTACTTTCAAGTCCGTGCCTTGGCAGTCGATAACGCTTTCTTTTTGTACGGCCCGAAGGAAGGACTCGGTTACTTCCTCCGGGATTGTATGGACCAGGCCTTCTTCTTCCGCTTTTTGGTAATCCATATGCTTCACGTCAGCAAAGATGTCCAACCGGTTAATTTCATCCAAGATGGCGTCCGCCATTTCCAGGGCAACCTGGCAGCCGTCGCTGCCATAGGCCTTGTACCCATTGTATTTGGCTGGGTTATGGCTGGCAGTGATGTTAATGCCGGCGTTGCACGTTAAATAGCGAACTGCATAGGATAAAGCAGGGGTAGGCATCAATTCCCGATAGATATGGGCATGAATGCCATTGGCGGCCAGCACCTCCGCCGCAGCTTTGGCAAACACATCGGATTTGATCCGGCTGTCGTAGGCGATGGCGACAGAAGCGCCTGCCCCCTGTTTGTTTAAATAGTTTGCAAGACCCTGGGTCGCCTTGCGGACGGTGTAAATATTGATGCGGTTGGTACCTGCGCCGATGACGCCCCGTAGGCCGCCGGTACCGAATTCCAGGTCTCGATAGAAACGGTCGTTGATCTCGGCAGGGTTGCCTTGAATGGATTCAAGCTCCTCGGTCAGATCCGGGTCCTCCAAGCTTTGAGTCAGCCATCTTTCATATTCTGTCATAAATATTCCACGCCTTTCCCGAAATGATAGAGTAAAAAGGATCAAAACGGCGAAAAGGGGTGGACTTAGAAGCATCTACCACCCGATTGCCGCACTGCTATAGTCTAAGATTACCATGCAAATTGCTAGATGTCAATTGATAAAATTGCAAAATTTTGTTAAATATTTATGATATTCATGACAATTCCTTGTGGGGTCAGATCGAGGATGCCATAGGAGCCATCGCTGGCGCAAAGGGAACCAGGATTCATGAGATAGAGCCCATCCTCGTATTCGGTATAGGGGATATGAGTATGCCCAAACAGAGCGATTTGAGCGTGACGGCTGCGCGCCTGGGCAATCAGGTCATATAATCCGTATTTTACATTATATTTATGACCGTGAGTATAAAATATTTTGATTCCCTCCAAGGCGACTTCTCCCTCCAACGGCAGCATGGAACCCCAGTCATTGTTGCCTTTTACCTGGATAAAACGGCGGTTCGGGAACTCGATGTGGATATCGTCCATATCGTCAGCGCCGTCACCCAGATGAAAGATCAAGGCAGCATCGGGATGCGCAAGGACAGCGCGGCGCAGATTGTAGTGGTTGTTGTGGGTATCGGAGGTCACTAAAATTCGCATGTTTTCCACTCCTTTCAAAACAATGGTCCTGTGTGTGCTTAGTCATATTCTACACGATTTTTTCATAGGTATAAAGTAACTTTTTAAAATTTATTCCACATGAGAGGGAAAGGGGGCTTTCTATGCCAAACCAAGACGAATTGCAGAAACTCTTGAACACCGCGGCTCAACGTTTGGGCACCAACCCAGATCAACTGAAAAACAGCGCGCAGAATGGGGATTTATCCAAAATGCTGGGGAACCTGAACGCCAATGACGCAAAAAAATTACAGCAAGTATTAAACGACCCAGATGCGGCCAATAAATTGCTGAGCACACCGCAAGCACAGGCATTGTTGAAAAAATTCCTGTAAGGAGGGCGCAGGGCTAAGACATAGGGGGTGAAGGAATGGACGATTTAACAGGAAAACTAAATGAAATTTTAAATAACCCACAAGCAATGGAGCAAGTCAGCGCTTTGGCAGGTATGTTAGGTTTGGGTGGCGACGCCGCTGCGTCCAGCGGAGCGCCGTCACCCGCCCCCGCGTCAGAGCCATCGGGCCAATCCAATCCATTGGGCGCTTTGGGAAACTCGGCAAATCTTGGCAATGTAGCTTCTAGTCTCGGTGGACTGGGGGCACTGGGTGGATTATTAGGTGGAAACGGCGGAGGAAACCCATTGTCCGGCATGAACGGGGAAATGATGCAGGCTATGATTAAGCTTCTTCCGTTGCTGAACAGTTTTCAGCAGGAGGATGACAATACCCGGCTTTTGCATGCGTTGCGGCCGCTGCTGGGCGGAGAACGGCAAAAAAAGCTGGATGAGGCGGTCAAGATTATGCAAATGCTTCGGCTGTTGCCGTTGCTGAAAAATCAAGGGATTTTGTGAGGTGAATCATGACGCTTGACAACGAAATGAGACGGATGCAGCAGGAGGCCATCAATCGGGTCCACGAGATGCAGGCCCGTGCCCAGCAAAAGCTTCATAATTCCCCCCAATCTGCTCAATCTCCACAAAATGGGGATTTGAGAAATACAAATAGTAATTATCATAAAAAAAATACAAATAGTAGTGATAAAATAGAACCGCCTCCGCCGCCGGCAGCGGAAGCGACGCATTCCCAAGGAAAAAAGGGGACAGTGATGGCAGCGCCGCCAAATACCTTACAAGATCTGTTTGACGGCCTGATGGAGGACCGGGAGCGGACGATGATCCTGGTTTTGATTTTGCTTTTATTCACAGAGAATGCGGATACTTCTGTGATTTTTTCCCTTTTATATACCATTTTATAGAAAACGGATCTATTGGCAGGGGCGCGGGCGATGGCGTACCCTGCCGTTTTGCTTTTAAAAATGATACAAATCGCAATAATTTAATAATTTTATACTAAATGTGTAAAATTAGACGGCGAATTGACGAAAAAAGAAGGAAAATCCTTGGAAATTTCCAGTTGAATCTGCGGGTACTTTGTGCTATAATAGATCAAGTCAGCAGGGATATAGAATATTCCGCCCCAAATATAACCGCCCATGGCGAAGCTGGATATCGCAACAGATTCCGATTCTGGAGGCCGGGGGTTCGAATCCTCCTGGGCGGGCCAGTAAAAAGCCCCAACATGCAATTTGCATGTTGGGGCTTTTTGTTCCCTCAAAAATGAAAAAATAAGCACCAGAAAAGGAGCAAAACTACTCGGAATTGGTTTCGTTCCTTTTCTAGTATCCTGTTCTAGGGGTTCCGTTTTCGCTGTGTTTTTGGGACTGGACTTTTGTCACCTGAATGAGTCCATTTCCATGCTTTTCCACCGTACAGGATGGTGAAATCCAAATCTATATTAGAATGTTTTCTCACTCCAAAGATATTCGTGAATGAGGAAATTTTTTTAGGAGTACTGGCAGAGCAGAAATGAAGTTATATGGTCTTTTGATACAAGTGACAGGTACATTACTGAAAATATTGGGCATATACTTGATGAAGGCGGATAATTTGACCTCGTGTCCATTGCGCGCTTCTGGTTTTAATCTTTTTTCTCAACCGTCTGAATAATTTCGTGGAGATACTGTTTGATTTGCTCCTTACCAATGGAGTCGCCTTTTTGCAGCCACCACAGGATGAAGGCGGCAATGCCGCCAGCAAAAAATTGTCCAATGATCTGACTGGATACCGGACTGGAAAAATCTGGATATCCCATCGACTTCCAATGCTTTTCGCCATGATGGGCGATGAGGCCGTTTAACTTATCCAAAAGAAAGGATAAAGTTGGGGTAAAGCTTTCTTCGATTACATGAAGGATGGCGTTTTTGTGGGTATCGATATAATCAATAGATAAGTCGCAGGCAGCGAGCTGAAGGTTTTCCGGGGGAAATTCTTGAAGTTGGTCCATTAGTTCTTTGTGTACTTGATGAACTCCATATTCCAGCAAGGCATATTTACTGTCAAAATACTTATATAAGGTAGTGCGGTGAACCATAGCTTCCTTACAAATGTCATTGACAGTGATATCTTTGAGAGAGCGTTGCTCTAGCAAATGGAAAAAGGCTTGATACAGGATTTTTTTGGTTCTTTGGGAGCGAATATCTTCTTTAATATTTTGTGAATTCATATACATTCCCCTCGTTTTGTAGCCGTATTCGATATTTTTATTTTTTTATCGGCTTGTCATTGCATAACGATTTGAGTTAAAATAGACGTATGTAGCATTTCTCTACGTTTATCGTTTTTATAATTTTATTATATCTCTTTTGGAGGAGAAATTGCAAGTCTAAACGGAGGAACAGAGGCGATGAAATCAAAAAAGAAAATTGTGATTCCCTTGGTAATCCTGGTAATTCTTGGAATTGCCGCGGCAATTGCGATTCCTCGGATCCTGGAAGCGGCCAACAAAGAAGCTCCAGAGTTGGAAGCGCCGGTGAACATTTCTGTGGATACCCCAGGAGTCGGTGAGATTACCCAGCAGACACAGCTGACCGGAACCGTAGAGCCGGGAGAAATCGTGTATACCATGCCGAAAATGAGTGGAGAAATCATTGCCACTAATTTTGAGGTTGGGGATACCGTGAAAGCCGGCGATGTGCTTTGTGAGATCAGCGATGAATCCATTCAGCCTCAGATTGACCAGGCGCGGGCCGGCGTTTCTCTGGCGCAGACTAATGTAGATATGGTCAACGGCGGAAGTACGGAGCAGCAGATTAACCAGTTGAAGGCTTCCCTGGAATCCGCCAAAATTACCATGGATGACGCGGAGTTGACCCTGCAGCGGACCCAAGAGCTGTTTGATGCAGGAGCGGTTTCTCAGCAAAACTTGGAGCAGGCGCAAAAAGGCTACGATATGGCAAAGCTGCAGTATGATTCCGCGCAGCAAGCCTATGATCTGACCACTGGCAAAGTGGTGGGGGAAAATTTAGCCGCGGCCAAAGCCCAACTGAAGCAGGCGCAAACCAGCCTAGCTGCAGCCCGCCAACAATTGGAGTACACCAAAGTGACCGCTCCCATCAGCGGCGTGATTGAAAAGAAGAATGTGAATGTTCACGACATGGCTTCTCCGCAAAACGCGGTTTATGTGATTTCCAGCAAGGATCAGATGGTTGTCAAATTCTATGTGTCGGAAAATAATATGAAGAATATGAAATATGGCGATCCTCTGACGGTAGAAAAGGGTGGAAAGACCTACCAAGGTTCCGTTCTGGAAGTATCCACCATGGTGGATTCAAATACTGGATTATTCTTGGTAAAGGGCAGTATTCAAGACGCCCAGGATCTCTATACCGGCTCTACCGTCAAAGTGACCGCCACTACCCAACGGGTAGAGAACGCTATGGTGGTGCCGCTGGATGTGGTGTACTACCAATCCGGTAAACCGTATGTTTACGTGATGGAAGAGGGCGCTGCGAAACGGGTGTTTGTGGAAACCGGTTTATTTGACGACGCCCAAATCCAAATTACCAGCGGCTTGACCCAGGACAGCTATCTGATCACCACTTGGAGCTCACAGCTCAAGGATGGAAGTAAGGTGAACCTGGTGTCGGAGGAGACGGAATCCACGGCCTCGTCGACGGTAAGCGGGGAGGAATCGTAACATGGGTTTGACCAAACTTGCGCTCCGCCGTCCGGTTTCCATGGTCATTGGAATTTGTGCCTTGGTTGTGTTTGGCGTCATGTCGGTATTCTCCTTTCCGATGGAGCTTACCCCGGAAATGGAAATGCCCATGATGATTGTCAATACGGTGTATCCCGGCGCCAATCCTGATGATGTGGAGAAACTGGTGACCAAGGAAGTCGAGGACGCGGTGGCCACCTTGAACGGCGTAAAAACCGTAACCTCAACCTCCAGCGAAAATATGTCCCTGGTCATGCTCCAATATGAATATGGCACCAACATGGATCAAGCCTATTCGGATTTGAAGGAAAAGCTGGACACCTACGCCAATATTTTCCCGGAAGATGTGATGACGCCAGTCATTATGGAGCTGGATATGAATGCCCAGGAAGCGATGACCTTATCCATCAGCGGGGATACGGATGAGAACCTGCTGCGGATTGTTGAGGATGAGATCGTCCCGGAGCTGGAGAAGCTTTCCACCGTTGCCACAGTAGATGTTTCCGGCGGTCAAGAGGAATACATCAGCATCGAGCTGATGGAGGATCGGATGCAGCAATATGGCTTGGATATGACCACCATTGCAAACTGCATCGGTACTGCCAATTTTACCCTGCCGGCTGGTACTGCCAGCATGGGTGATCAGGATATGTCCGTAACGGCGGGGATTGACTACGATACTGCCGAAAGTCTAAAAAATATTCCGATCCCTTTGGGCAATGGCAATCAAATTCATCTTTCCGATGTGGCCAATGTGAAAACCGCCATGAAGGATGCGGAGAGTATCAGCCGTTACAACGGCAATGAAAATATTAGTTTGGCAATCCAGCGCCGGCAGAGCTCCAGTGTGGTGGATATGTCCAACGATGTAAAAAAGGAACTGGAATCCTTGCGGGCGGATTATCCCGGCCTGAACATTGCCATAGTCGATGACGGCAGCGACATGATCGTCAGCTCGCTGATGTCTGTTGCCTTTACCCTGATTTTAGGCATTGTCATTTCGATGATTATCCTATTCCTGTTCTTTGGTGATATCAAGGCGTCGCTGATTGTTGGCAGCTCTATGCCGGTTTCCCTTTTGGTGACGTTCTTGTGTATGAAAGCTATGGGCTTCTCCCTCAACATCGTCACCATGAGCAGTTTGGTGATCGGTATCGGTATGATGGTCGATAACTCCATTGTGGTTTTAGAAAACTGTTTCCTACAACGAAGCAGGCATAAACAAAGCTTTAAAGACGCGGCTCTTCTGGGAGCTAAAACCGTGACCAGCTCGATCATTGCGTCCACCATTACCACCTGCGTCGTATTTATCCCAATTGCATTGGTATCTGGCATGTCAGGCCAGATGTTTAAGCCTCTCGGCTTTACGATTGTATTCTCTCTGGTGGCGTCGCTGATCTCGGCGATTATGCTGGTGCCCTTGACCTTTGCATTCTATAAGCCCAAGGAAAAGCAGAATACGCCGGTTACTAAGATTATGGCGGGATTGGAAAATTTCTACGGAAATGTACTCTCCAAAATTCTGAATAAACGGAAAACCGTGGTAGCGGTTTCCCTGCTGCTGTTGGTGGGCGCTTTGGCGATGGTACCGTTCTTAAATATTGAACTGATTCCGCAGATGGACGAAGGGACCGTGGAAATTTCGATTGAAACCAAACCAGGCCTGAATTTGGAGAAAGTGGATGCGGTACTAAAGAAAACGGAATCTATTGTGGCCAAGGACCCAGACGTGGAAAATTACTTATTGACTGTAGGAAGCTCTGGTGGGATGTCCCTGAGCTCCGCCGGTTCTACCACCGCTACCTTGACAGCTTATCTCAAGGGGGATCGATCCCGGGAAACCAAGACGGTGATCCAAGAATGGGAGAAAGCCACCAAGGATATGACGGACTGTGATCTGTCGTTTACCTCCGTGAACAGTATGGCTTCTATGGGCACTGGAGGAGAAAATGAAGTGTCTCTTAATTTCCAGGGAAGTAATTTAGACGCCCTGAAAGAACTGGATCAGCAGGTACAGGATTTGATGCGGAGCAAGGAAGGGATTTTAACGGTATCCTCTTCCATCCAAGAGGGCGGCCCGATTGCCAAAGTGCAGATTGATCCGGTTAAGGCGGCTGGCGCAGGCTTTACGCCGATCCAGATTGCCTCCATTCTTAACTCCACTTTGAGCGGTACAGAAGCTACCACCTTGACGCAGAACGGTCAGGAATACAGTGTGATGGTGGAATATCCAGCCGGCCGATACGAGTCTGTCAATGATCTAAGCGGTTTGACGCTGATTTCCCCGACGGGGACCTCCGTTGCGCTGACGGATCTTGCAACCATTGAGTTCCAGACCAGTCCTCAGTCCATTTCCCGGAGAAAGGGTCAGTATTATGTGGAGATCACCGCAGTGACCGCCGACGGAATGGCGGCAGATCTGCAAAAAGAGCTGGATCAGGAGATGGAGGATTATGCTTTCCCACAGGGGACCTCGCTTGCCAACAGCGCCATGGACGATATGATTATGGAAGAGTTTTCTTCTTTGGGGACCGCGCTGATTGTAGCGGTGCTGTTGGTGTTTATGGTGATGGCAATGCAGTTTGAGTCGCCGCGGTACTCCCTCATGGTGATGGTTTGTATTCCGTTCAGCTTGATCGGTTCTTTTGGCTTAATGATGATCAGCGGGTGTTCCCTGAGCATGACGTCTGTTTTGGGCTTCCTGCTGCTGGTAGGCACCGTGGTAAACAACGGTATTCTGTATGTCGATACGACCAATGAATATAAAAAGACCATGAGCGTGCGGGACGCTTTGATCTTAACTGGAAAAACCCGTTTGCGCCCCATTCTTATGACCACCCTGACTACGATTCTGTCCATGATTCCAACGGCCCTGGCCATTGGAGATGGCGGAGAAATGATGCAAGGCTTGGCGATTGTGGTGATCGGTGGATTGACCGCTTCCACGTTCCTCACTCTGCTGCTTTTGCCAACCTTCTACTTAATTCTAAGCGGGAAGGACAAAAAGAAAAAGAAAGCCAAACATACCTTGGATGAGGATTGGAAAGAACTTGATTCCTCAGAAAAGGAAGTGGAACCGCTCAAGCGGATGCAAGCAGCAGTGGACACACCGTCTTCAATCGAAAAAACGAAGCCAGCTTCTTTGCCAGAAGGCGGGGGCGAGAGAAAGGAAGATTGCGATGAAACATAAAGCAAAGCGGGTTCTGTCCATCTGTGCGATGATAGCCTTGGTGACTACGTTGACGACCTCCTTGTTCAAACGGTGAGGAGAGAAGAAAGGAAGATATACGATGAAAACAAGAATGAAACGAGTTCTGTCCATCTGTGTTATGGCGGCTCTGGCAGCATCCATGACGACCGTAGGAGTTTCCGCAACGGCTGCGCCGGTATCCAGTACCAGCACCAGTGCAGAGGCCAGTGAGAACTCTGGAACGCAAGCCGGAACCTTGGATTATAGTCAGATTGATTCCTTAGTCCGGAACAATAATCTACAGGTGAAGAACAACGAGATTACCCGGAAAAATATGAGTAAAAACGGCAACGATGCTTTGAAGGATGCCCAAGAAGGCCTGCAGGATGCGGTGGATCAGTTGGAAAGCTTATCAGGCTCTATGAATACCGTGATTGCTTGGGCCACACAAAAATTGGCGCAGGCAGGTACTCCAGGGGAACCGAATTATAAAGCCGAGGAGGCCCAAGAAGCTCAAATGCTGCTGACTTTGGCTGGAGGAAACAAAGCTTCTCTCAGCATGTTGGCTGGGAATCTGGACTCCCAGTTGGAGCAAATGAAGGTGACAAACGACCAGCGCGCCTTGGTAAACATCCAGTTGGATCAGGTGGACGCTCAGCTAGTCAGCGCAGCGCAAAGCCTGTTTTCTGTCTGCAAGCAGATGGAGCTGAGCTTGGAGCAGGCGTCCCTATCCCGTCCGCTGCTGGAAAGTTCTCTGAAAATTGCCCAGGTGAATTTGTCTCAGGGAACCGGGACCCAGCTGCAGGTAGCGGAGGCGCAGCTTTCCTTGGCGGAACTGGATCAAAACATCGCTCAATTGCAGAATCAATTAGCGAATTTGAAAGCGCAGCTCAACACCACGTTGGGACGCAGCTATAACACTCAGTTTACCTTGGGCGATCTGCCGCAGCCAGATTTGACTTACTACCATAGTGCGAATCTGACAACCGACATCAAAACGGCGATGAGCAATAACTATACCATTCGGTATAAGCAGGAAGAGCTGAGCCAGATGGATAACGACGATGATTATAGCTCAGTAGACCGGGAAATTCAGGCGAAGCGCAATGAAATTGCGATGGAGCAATCTTCCTTGCAAGTTACCATGACTAACCAGTACAACACCATTGCCGCTTCCCAAAGTACTTATCAATTGCAACAACAAAAATACCAGGTAGCCAAGATTAAGTATGACCAGGCTATACTGACCTATCAGGTGGGCATGTCCTCTAAGCTGGAAATGGAATCCGCAAAAGCGGAATATCTATCTGCTAAATCTGCCGTGGACAATGCACAGATGGATTTATTCACCCAGATTGAAAGCTATAAAAGAATGGTAAAAGGGCTGCCGGCTTCCACCAACTAAGAAAAAATACTTGATAAAAACTCCCGTTTGTAGGATACTAGAATCGTGATTTTGTGAAAAGAAAACGAGACTGGCATCTAGACGGGAGTTTTGTTTTTTCGGAAAGCTTCGGGAGCCAGGAGCGGACACATGCGCCAATGACGGCGGTATGTGCGGTTTACTTGAGAGAAAGGAAAGAAAGATGAAACGAAAAAAAGGAGATAAGCTTCCGCGGGACTTTTATCTGCGGGACGCCTTGACTGTTGCCCGCGATTTATTGGGCAAAATTCTAGTTCATCGCACACCACAGGGGATTCTGAAAGGAAAGATTGTGGAAGTGGAAGCTTATATGGGAAAGCAGGACGCGGCAGCTCATTCCTGCAAGGTGCGTTCCCCTCGCACCGAGGTTCAATATGGCGTGGGGGGATTTGCCTACATCTATTTGATTTACGGCATGTATTACTGCATGAACATTGTGAGCAATCGGGAAGAAATTCCAGAAGTGGTGCTTTTGCGGGCATTAGAACCACTGGAAGGCCTGGAGCAGATGCAGCAGAGGCGTAACGTGCGCCGGCAACAGGATTTGTGCAATGGCCCTGGGAAACTGTGTAGCGCGATGGACATTCATAAAGCTCATTACGGGATTGATTTGTGTGGCGACGAGGTATATTTGGAGGAGGGAGATCCGGTAACTGGTCAGAAGATTGGGGTTTCCAAACGGATCAATATCGATTATGCGGGAGAGGCCAAGGATTATGAATGGCGCTTTTTTCTGAAGGGGAATCCATACGTCTCTGGGTACCGCAAGACCAAATAAAAAACGGTCTCTTTTCCAAACAGGCAGTTGAGTCACGCAGGATAGACTAGATTAGTCAAACCAAGCAGAGAAATTCCATGGAGGCAGGTAGCGCCTATAGCAGTGGCCAGGATAGAATGGATTTGTCCGGTTTGATACGCTGTTTTGATTAGAAGGCGCCAAGCCAATTCCCAACCGGCCAACAGGAGAAGCATGGAGCCAAATTCCAGTGTCTCCCGTATCTCTATGCAGCGATGGAAAACGGTTTGGATGGAGTCGATGGAAACTGCCAGAGGGAGCAGGGAAGGGATCATATGGAGCATTGCGCAAATCAGATGCACGGTCAAGCAGAGCGGAAAAAGTTTTGTTTTTTGCTCACGGATGATTCTGATTAACAGAGAAGCGTTGGACAGTGCTAAAAAGCAAAGGAACAGAAGGGTGCCAATCCAAATCATATGCTCCCAAAGCCAGGTTAGGATGGAAATCAAAAGCACATCGAATAAGTTTGTGAAAGGAAAAGGGCATAGAGCAAACAAAGAGGAGGACTCCTTTTCACTTTAGATGAATAATGTGTTACTAAATGTAGACATTTTGTGACAAATAGATTATAATAAAAAGACTGTAATTATTGAATAAAGGAAGAGCCTAGAAAAGAAAAAATTCTTATGCGAGTTAAACAAATTTTTTTATTTGGAAAATTATATAAAAAATGTCTACTATATTGTTACAAAAAACGTATTTTTTCGCAGAATATTTCATTCTTAAATTAAGGATAGGATCAATAAATAATTCACATTTGATGAATTTAAGATCTGACATTCTTTTCAAATAAAAAGTGAGGAATGCAATTGGATTCCTCACTTTTTTTATAAACCGATTTTTTATTCGTTGGCTTCTGTGGTTTCCTGCGGAAGGATTCCAATTCCCAGATCCAATAATTGCTGGGCGTCTACTTGGGACGGCGAGCTGGTCATCAATTCACCGGAGTTGGCTACCTTCGGGAAAGCAATAACGTCCCGGATGCTTTCGCAGTCCAGCATGAGCATGACCAGACGGTCCAAGCCAAACGCCATGCCACCGTGAGGAGGTGCGCCGTACCGGAACGCGTCAATCAGGAAGCCAAACCGATCCTGTGCTTCTTTTTGGCTAAAGCCCAAGGCACGGAACATGGTTTCCTGAAGCTCTGGGTTGTTGATCCGAATAGAACCGCCGCCGATCTCATTGCCGTTGAGAACCATATCGTAAGCCCGGGCGCAAACTTTGTCCGGCTGTGTTTCCAGGAATTCTAAGTCCACACTCCGCGGCGCGGTGAAAGGATGGTGCATGGCCACATACCGTTTTTCGTCCTCATCGTACTCAAATAATGGGAAATCCGTCACCCAAAGCAGGTTTGGCTTGGATTGGTCAATCAGGCCAAACCGGCTGGCTAGTTCGCATCGTAAGGCTCCCAAGGAATCAAAGACCACTTTTGCTTTTGGGCTGGCAATGAGCAGAAGCACATCACCGGTTTCCGCGCCCATGGTTTCCCGAACAGCGGCTACTTCCTCCGGCTTGAGGAATTTCTCAAAGCTGGAGGTTTCCCCGTTTGCGGTCAGACGGGTCCAAGCGATGCCCTGTGCGCCGTAGGCCTTGATCCACTCGGTCAGCTTGTCGATTTCCTTCCGGCTGAGCTGGTCAGCCAGGCCTTTGAGATTAATGCCCCGCACCGAGCCGCCGGCGGACAGCGCCCCGGCAAAGACCCGGAATTCCGTCCCTTGCAGCGCTTCGCTCAGATTAATCAGCTCCAAACCAAACCGCAGGTCCGGCTTGTCCGAGCCAAACCGTTCCATGGCCTCGTGCCAGGTCATCCGGCGGAAGGGAGTGGGGATGTCAATGTCCAACACTTTTTTGTAGACATCCTTGATGAATCCCTCCCCCATAGCCATGATTTCTTCTTCTTCCACAAAGGACATTTCTAGGTCAATTTGGGTAAATTCCGGCTGGCGGTCCGCCCGGAGATCCTCATCCCGGAAACAGCGGGCTACCTGCATATAGCGGTCAAAGCCGGAGAGCATCAAAAGCTGCTTATAGAGCTGGGGAGATTGGGGCAAGGCAAAGAAATTGCCTGGGAAAACCCGGGAGGGAACCAAATAGTCCCGGGCGCCTTCTGGAGTGGATTTGATCAGGTTGGGCGTTTCAATCTCCAGGAAACCATGGGTATCAAAGTAATCCCGGGCTACCTTGACAATCTTGTGGCGGCCGATAATCTTGTCCTGTACGTCGCTGCGGCGAAGATCCAGGTATCGGTATTTTAGGCGCAGCTCTTCCTTGACTTTGGAATTCTCCACGATCTCAAAAGGGGGGGTGTCACTCTTTGCCAATACCCGCAGCTCCGTCACGAAGATTTCCACATCGCCGGTTGGGATTTCGCTGTTTTTGGCGGAACGCTCCCGAACTGTGCCTTTCGCGGCCAGAACAAATTCCGCCCGTGCCGTAAATGCTTTCTCAAAAATCTCCCGGTCGGTGTGGTCGTCAAAAGCCAGTTGGATCACACCAGTACGGTCCCGCAGATCAATGAAAATCAGTTGCCCCAAGTCCCTCTGCCGCTGTATCCAGCCGCAGACCACCACTTCCTGGTTCACATCCTCCATCCGCAGGTCGCCGCAGAAATGGGTGCGCTTTAATCCTGTCATAAATTCTGCCATGTTATTGCCTCCAACATCTATGATCTTAATTTTTTTCAGTAAAAATTTCTGAGTCGGTATTCATGAAAACGTCCAGATTCGTGAATGTGCCGTCAACATTTAAGGTTGTTTCTTCCAAATGAGAATGAACGGAAACGTAGTCCCGCAGGAAATCCTTTCCTAGGCTGACGGCGAACTTTTCCCCGGTTTTCATGTGTTTTAGCTGAGCCGTTTGGTTTGCCAACTCATCATCCCCCAGAACCAGGGTGAACTGGGCCCCGATTTTGTCGGCGTATTTCATCTGCGCTTTTAGGCTCCGGGCACAGATGTCACATTCGGAAATAATGGAAGCCTGCCGCATTTCATGCACCAACTGAAAGGCTTTTTCCTGAGCTGCCTCGCCCAAAGAAGCCACATATACCTCACAGGCCGGCTGTGGCGGCATTTGGATACCCTGGGCTTCCAGGATCATCATCAGGCGTTCCAGGCCAATCGCGAAGCCCAGGCCAGCGGTTTGGGGACCGCCCATTTCCTTCACCAGTCCATCATAGCGTCCGCCGCCGCAGACAGTACTTTGTGCGCCCAGGTCACTGGATACAAATTCAAAAACGGTACGGGTGTAATAATCCAAGCCCCGGACAATCATCGGATTCACGGAATAAGCGATGCCGGCGGAATCCAGATATTTTTTTACGCTGTCAAAATGCTGGCGGCAGTCATCGCAAAGATAATCCTTCATCCTTGGGGCATGGTCAGCGATTTCCGCACATTTTGGATTTTTACAGTCCAAAATCCGCATCGGGTTCCGATCCAGACGGTTCAGGCAGGTGCCGCAAAGCTGCTCCTTGTGTCCTGCAAAATATTCCTTGAGAGCAGTGTGATAGGTGGCACGGCATTCTGGGCATCCGATGGAGTTCAGCTCCAGGGAAAGATTTTCAATCCCAAGCCGCTCAAAAATATCGTGGGCAAGGGCAATCAGCTCCGCGTCCGCGCTGGGGGCCGCCGCGCCGAATACTTCCGCCCCAAATTGGTGGAATTCCCGTAGCCGGCCTTTTTGGGTGTTTTCATACCGGTAGCAGGAGGTCAAATAATAGGTTTTTACCGGCAGGCCGTCATTATACAGGGCGTGCTCCAAGAGAGCCCGTACCGCACCGGCGGTACCTTCTGGCCGCAGGGTGATGGAACGGTTTCCTTTGTCCAGGAAGGTGTACATTTCTTTTTGCACCACGTCGGTGGTCTCCCCTACCGAACGCTGAAAGAGTTCGGTATGTTCAAACACAGGGGTGCGGATTTCTCCAAATCCATAAGAAGCAGCCTCGTTGCGCAGTACTTCTTCCACCACCTGCCAGCGGAAGCTGTCTTTTGGCAGAAGGTCTTGGGTGCCCTTGGGGGCTTGGGTCAATAATGACATGGGATTTTTTCCTCTCCTTCATTGAAACCCATTGTTATGGGTTAAAAATAAAAATTTTGAGCTTGTCCACAAAGAAACCCCCCGTCTTTGGAAAGACGAGGGGAAAATCCGCAGATATAAACAGGGCAACGCGAATTAACCCTTGAGGATATTTCTCCAATCCAGGTCGCCACGCTCCAAACCATGAATCAAAATTTCTCCAGAGGCAATGTTGGTAGCGAATGGAATGTTGTGCATATCGCAGAGACGAAGCAAATTCATATCGCTGGGTTCGTGCGGCTTCGGAGTCAGGGAATCGCGGAAAAATAAAAGCATATCGATTTCGTTACAGGCAATCCGGGACGCAATCTGCTGGTCGCCCCCCTGAGCGCCGGACAAAAAACGCTGGATGGAAAGGCCAGTGGCTTCCGCAACAATTTTACCGGTAGTTCCGGTTGCGCAGAGATTGTGCCGGCTCAACACACCGCAGTAAGCGATGCAAAACTGCACCATCAATTCTTTTTTCGCGTCGTGTGCAATCAGCGCAATATTCATCGTAAACATCCTCCTCTATCCATATTTTCATTTCTCTTGATCAGTCGTTTCCTAAAGCTTTTCAAAGTTCACAAGCGGAACATTTTCCCCTTCCAGACGGGAGGCTAAGCGATGCAGAGCCAGCGCGCCGGGCGAATTTTTCGGGGCGAAAAACCGCTGTACGGAATTGTTCATCACTCGCATCACCGCTTCCGGGATATCCCCCATCAAAGCGGTATCCTCCGGCACCACAGCAATCAGCCGGATTCCTGTGGCGTCGATGATGGTATCCAAATCCTCATATTGATTCAGTTTATAAAACGTATCTTTGTGGAACCGGTTGATGACCAGCCGCTGAATGGGCATGCCCATTTGATTGAGTAGCTGGCGAACCTTGTCGCTGTCCCGGATACACACCGGGTTGGGGGTAGTCACGACCAAAGCCCGCTGCGCGGCGGCTACCGCCGAAGCGAACCCCCGGCCTACACCGGCCGGGCAGTCAATCAGCACGTGATCATAATAGGGCGCCAAAATTTCCACCAGCCGTTTCATCACCTTGGGGTGAAGGACGTCCCGCTCCCGGGCAGGGGCAGGAAGGACAAATAGGTTGGGCAGCCCAACGGGGTTCTCACAGGAATAAATCGCACGAATGGGCTCGCAATTCCCGCTGACAATGTCGGAAATATCGAACACCACTTGCTGATCAATATTAAGCAAGGAGTCCAAACTACGCAAACCGGCGTCGCCGTCGATGAGCAACACTCGTTTGCCGCGGCACGCTAAGGCGCACCCTAAACCGGCGCTGATGGTGGACTTGCCAACACCGCCTTTTCCAGATGTGATAACTGTTACTGCTCCCATAATACAATACCTCATATTCATACTACCACATTGCGGAATAGTAGTTCAAGCATTTTTAAAAATAAAATTATATTTTCGACGAAATAGCAAGAAAAAACGATCTTTTCTTGTCAAGTATATCCTAAAAAATGAAAAAACGATCAGAGAAATAGAATGTAATCCTATGTGAAGTTCTCAATCAATGAAAAGAAGAAAAATTTCCGCTCGTCCAAACTTGGAAAATGGTGTTATTTATGAAAGTCCTGGTTGCTTCCCGATTTCGAGGGGATTTCCGTTTTTTCCACTTTTTTCGCTATTCTCACGTCCCAGAGGGAGCCCAACCTCCCCGAAGAAGGTTGGGCTCCTTGCTTACTTTGTAAGAGTATTTGATCTCTGGCCCAGCGGATAACAAGCATCCAGGATATTCCCGTATTTATAAGCCCTTAGTTTGCAGCGGCTTGTGCGCCGATAGTCAGGCCATTCATGGAATCGGAGATGCTGGGGGTGGTCATATTGCCGTTTTCATCCACGGTTTTACCGAAGAAATAAGCATCAAAAATATCCTTGGCCACGCCGGTGGAATAGGTGCCTTTCGCGCCATATTCCAGAATAACAGCTACGGCGATTTCCGGCTTATCATAAGGGGCATAGCCCATAAATACCGTATTGTCGGAGTGGGTGGAGAATTCCGCGGTACCGGTCTTGCCGGCAATGGCAACACCATAGTTTGCGAAAATGCTGGCGGTACCCTCGCTGGAGCAAACCGCCCGCATCCCTTCCTGAACCAGCTTCAGGTTTTCTGGGGAAACATCCACCTTCTCCACCACCGTTGGATTCTCCGGGTCGTTTTCCATGATCACTTCATCCCGGTTGTAATTGGTGATCTTTCGGATCAGATGGGTCTGGAGCCGGGTGCCGTCGTTGGCGATGGTTGCGCAGAAGGTGGCCAATTGTAACGGCGTAAAGGAGTTGTCCGCCTGACCGATAGCAGCTTGGATCACATCGCCAGGATTCCATACGCCGCCGGCATTGGTGCGGTATTCTGGGCTGGCAAGAATGCCCTCGTTTTCGCTCAGCTCAATCCCAGTTTTTACGCCAAGGCCAAAGCTTTCCGCATAGGCGTCAATATTTTTGATGCCCAGTAGCCGGCCCACTTCGTAGAAATACACGTTGCAGGATTTGGCCAAAGCCATGCGCAGGCTGATATTGCCATGCCCCCAGATGTTCATACATTTTGGGCGGTAGCTTGGAGCGTAATACTCATAGGTACCGGTACAATTGACTGTGGTATCGGCTGTGACAATCCCTTCCTGCAAAGCGGCTGCAGCAACGGCAGGCTTAAATACCGAACCAGGCGTGAAAGCTCCGTTAAAAGCCCGGTTAAACAGCGGCGTAGTAGGGTCGTTAACGAGAGCGTTGTAGTAGTTGCTGTCGCTTGCATAGGCGGTCAAGTCATAGCTGGGATAAGTGGCGGCGGCCAACACGGAAAAGTCTTTGACATTCAGTACCACAACAGCCCCGGCGACACAGTCCTCTCCATCCAATTCTTTGGAAGAAGCTTTTCCAGCCTCCTGGGCCGCTTTGACATTTTTCGCCAGGGACGCGTTGGCCACCTTCTGTAAATTGGCGTCTAGGGTGGTAAACACCGTATTTCCAGGCGTGGGCTCCTGGGTCACAGTAGACGACGCTACCGACCCGGTGCGGGTGGTTTCGATCACCTGCTTGCCGGTCGTGCCCCGCAGCTCGCTTTCAAAGGCGCTTTCAATTCCGCTTTTTCCAAGCCGGTCGTTGTAGGCATAACCCTTGTCCTTGAGAGAGTCGTACTCCTCTTGCGAAATGACGCCCATGGTGCCGACAATATGAGGAGCCAAGGCGCCGTCTGGATACTCCCGGATGGTGGTGATTTGTGTGTTGACGCCAGGCAAGGATTGAGAGTTTTCCTCGATCACCGCCACGGTTTCTTTGGAAATACCTTGGGCGAAGGTGTAAGGGTTCGAAACGCTGAAAGCGCCCAAGGTCATGGAATAGCGTACGGAAACAATATCCCGGATTTCCTGAGGGGTGTAGGCTTCCGTATCGCATCCGTAGTTTTCAATCAGCTTTTTCATGCACATTTCCGCAGTGGCGTAGGAGTTAAGATTGAGGAATTTTTTTCCCTTTAGTTCGGCAATTTCGTCCTCTTTGTCTTCCATAAAGACATATTGTCCGGCTGCGTCTATGGTAATGGGAAGCTCGTCAATCCAGGTTTCATTCCGGTTTTTCATTAGCTGGATCAAGGTGTGGATGGTATCATTTTCTGTGTCGGCAGTCATATACGCTTTTTCAAAGACTACTTTATAGGCGGTTTGGTTTACAGCCAGCGGTTTTCCGTTCACATCCAAGATTTCACCCCGGGCAGCGTCCAGGGCGACGGAAAACACACTGGTTTTGTTGGCTTGCTCCAAGTATTCCTCTCCGTGGACGATCTGCCAATCGGCCAAGCGGATGAAAAATACAGCGGAGGCTCCCATTAAAATGGCGGCGCTCACCCAATAGGGTGCGCCTTTTTTTAGAACTTCGGTGGTTTTTTTCATCCATTTTTTCATCGGGGGCTCATGCCTCCTTTCGTGTCGTAAGCCAGAGGCTTAGGGCGTTACAGATTCTTGATGATTATGTTGGATAAACAAAGCTGCGGCTTTGTTTACCGTTCCCGGAGAAAGATGGCGAAGGCCCGGTTAAAGTAGTAGGTAATGGGGAGGATTACAGCCGTGTACGCCATACGGGGAAGGTAATGCCGGACCAAGGCGTAGCCGGCCTGTCCATAATTGGGAAAGACATAAAAGAAAATCCATTGAAAAAAGAAAATCAAGACAATGGATGCAAGGCCCATCAGAACTGCAGTTAATAGGTTAGTCTTAAATAAGTTGGTGACCAGGGCGGAGATGGTATAGCAGCAAATGGCCAGCAAAATGGCGTGGAAGCCAATAACGTCCCCGCGCCCAAAATCAATCAGTAATCCACAAGCGACGCCAAATCCCATAGCTGCCACTTCCTTTTCAAACAGGGCAATGGACAATGCCACTGGGATTAGCAAGGTGGGCTTGATCCCCCATAGGCTGGGAATTAGGTTTGGGGTTTGCTGGAGAAGGAACAAAACAAGAATTTCTAATGAGTAGGCGAAATAGCGGAACAAACGAAAATGGTTTTTCATTCCGTTCCTCCTGAAGCGGCAGAAGAGGCAGCCGAGCTTCCCGAAGAAGCGGCGGAGCTACTGGAACTGCTGGAGGAAGCCGCGCTGGAAGGAGAACTGGACGATGTGCTGGAAGAGGAGTTGATCACCGTGCTCAAGGCCTCGCCCTGCCCTTCAAAGTCCGTGATAATCAGGACATCCTTGACGGTTTTCACGTTTACAAACGGTTCTATCGTGGCATAGAGGGAAACGTCGGTGGTGTTGTTTTTTACCTCCACCGCCTTGCCAATCGGCAGATTTTTCGGGAAGATGCCGCCGATTCCGCTGGTGACGATGATATCGCCCGCCTTGACTTGGTTGTCAGCCTCCAACAGACCTAAGCGGATCAGTCCTTGATCCGCCAGCTTCAGATCGCTGGTCACAATGCCGCTGTCCCGGCTCGCCTTGTCCACTGCGGAAATGTTGGTGTCCGCGGAAAGGATGGTGGTAACGTTGCAGTACATGGAGCTGACGCTGGAAACCCAGCCTACCAAACCAGCTTCTGTGATTACCGGGTCGTTGACGCTGACGCCGGCTAAGCTGCCTTGGTCCACCCGGAAGCTGTAAAAGACATCGTTGGGGTCGCGGCCCACCACGGAGCCAGCGACCAGTTGGTAGTCTTTGTTTTCACTTTTGAGCTCCAGAAAATTCCGAAGCTGTTCGTTTTCCTGTTTCATCTGATAATAGTCTACCAGTTGGCTGTTGAGACTGTTAATCTCCTCTTTGAGGGCTTGGTTTTCCGCCAGAAGATCCTCGTAGGAGCGGGTCAGATTGGTGGCGGTGGCTTGAGCATTATTGGCCACCATGGTGCTTACCTTCTGCATGGGCGTGGAAATGGCTCCCAAAAGGTTGGGAAAGACAAACCCGCCGGTAAATAACGTGAAAAGGGATATCAAAAAAAGGATACCCACGACAATACATAAGATTTTAAAACTTTTTTTTTGAAAATATTCTTTCACAATCACACCTCCTATGACTCTTGGTTACGGGGGCGGCCGGATAGGTTCGGAAATTACGACTCAGCCGGCAAAAATAGGACATTTGCAATGAAAGGACAGTACATACAAAACATGCGGAGAGCGAATGACCCTCCACATGCCTGTTTCGTTATTCCATTTATCGTTTGCGGCCCTTGTAATAGTCGCTTGGCAGATCAATTTCTAGGCGTTTTCCAGTCCCAGCCGCCACACAGTCCAAAGGCTCTTCCGCTACATTCACCGGCATACCGGTCATCTGTTCAATCAGCTTGTCCAGCCCGCGGAGCAATGCGCCGCCGCCGGTGAGGGTGATGCCGAAATCGATAATATCCGCGGAAAGTTCCGGGGGAGTCTTTTCCAGGGTGGTGCGAATGGCGTCCACAATCAGGGCGATGGGTTCCATCAGGGCTTCCCGTACCTCGCCGCCGGTAATGGTGGCGTTTTTGGGCAGACCGGAAGAAAGGTTCCGTCCTTTGATATCCATATAGGAATTCTCGATTTCCTCCAGAGGGAACGCGGAACCCAGCTGAATTTTAATCTGTTCCGCAGTACGCTCCCCGATCAGCAGGTTAAAATGTTTTTTTACATAGTTGATAATTGCCTCATCAAACTTGTCCCCGCCGATTCGCACGGAGCAGGAGGAAACAATGTCACCCAGGGAAATCACCGCAACCTCTGTGGTGCCGCCGCCGATATCCACCACCATACTTCCGGTTGGCTCGCCTACGGGAAGGTTGGCGCCAATTGCCGCGGCCATGGGCTCTTCGATCAGATCCACGTTGTTGGCGCCAGCCTGCCGGGCAGCGTCCTCAACAGCCCGGCGTTCCACCTCGGTGACGCCGGAAGGAATGCATACCACGATGTGCGGACGGCCAAAGGAATTGGATTTGGTGGCCTGGCGGATGAAATGTTTGAGCATGGTGGCGGTGATGTCAAAGTCCGCGATGACGCCGTCCTTGAGGGGACGGACAGCCACAATCGAACCCGGGGTACGGCCAATCATTTCTTTCGCCTGGGAGCCAACGGCAAGCACCGTATCGGTGCGCACATCTACTGCGACGACGGAAGGTTCCCGCATGACGATCCCTTTTCCCTTCATGTATACCAGGGTATTGGCGGTACCCAAATCAATGCCGATATCTTTTGAAAACATTTATTTTCCCCTTTCCATTCCGCGCGGTGCGGAACAAGACCATTGCGTTCTATGATGGTAAAAGAACCGCTTATGGAGGCCATAAACAGATCCCAACATAATCTACTAATCATTATACCCGTTACCACGGGAATTCTCAACAAAAAAATTGTAAACAAATCTCAATAAAATTTGTAATATTTTCCTGCTTCCCGGGGAAACCGTCTCGATTTGGAGGAATGCTGACGAACCATGGGGTTTATGGGGTAATCCCCACTTTTTGTAAGGTGCGGTACACCTGGGAAAGAGGCAAGCCAACCACGTTGTAAAAATCCCCCTGGATGTCCCGTACCAGCAGCGCGCCACGTCCCTGGATGCCGTAGGCTCCTGCTTTGTCCAACGGCTCGCCAGTGGCTATATAAGCGGCGATTTCCTCCGAGCTGATTGGGAAAAATGTCACTTTTGTTTCTACCCAACAGCTTTCCATCCACTCCCCCCGCCGGACGCAGTAACCGGTATATACTTGGTGCTCCCGTCCGGAGAGCTGCCGGAGCATAGCCGTTGCCTGCTGGGGCGAATCCGGTTTTCCAAAGATGGTATCCTCCAGGGCTACCACAGTATCCGCAGCTAAAACCGTATCACCGGGAAACTGGGCGGCTACAGCCTGGGCTTTTCGTTCCGCCAAATGCCGTACCAATTCCGCAGGCGGCATTGGTGTTAAAACAGTCTCATCCACTTGGGGGACAGCCACACGGAATTGATATCCGGCCTGTCGCAAAAGTTCACTGCGCCGGGGTGATGCAGATGCAAGGATTAACATAGTTTTCCCCACCTTCTTCCTTTTATGTTACCTGTTTTTTGCTTTTTATTTGGGACAACAAGAAACGCACAAGGCAAACGGAAAAGGAATGCGTTTGGTTTGTGCGTTTTTTGTTTTATGCCTTTGATTTCCAGAGCTGGTCTTGAGCCGCATCCACCAAATTGCCATCTGGATAATATGCCCATAAGCTGCCGTGGGAAGCTTTTACTGCCAGGGTTGGTTCCATCGTCACTTGGTTTTCCCCTGCGTTGGTGCGTACATCCATGATCAAATAGGTTTCCCCGGAAATGGTTTCTTCCTTCTGGAAGGCTGCGGTATACTGGTTCGGAAAATGAGCGTTCAAATATTCTGGGGTTTTGGCGAGGGCGGTTCTTTGCCGCTGGTTTGGGAAGCCACGGAGCTGCTGAAGGCTGGAGAGGACAGTGTGGAAGCATGGTCTTGGGTATCGCATCCTGTTAGTGCCGCCACCACAGCGCCAGCTGCCAACATCCCAAAAAGAATTTGTTTTTTCACCATCAATCCTTCTTTAACTAAAGAAAAATAAGTAAAATAGAGGGTTGAGCATATGCGGAATATGGAAGAGTCGTAAGGGCTGCTTTTCCCATAAATCAGAAAGCGGACGTTCCATATCCTGGAAAGAGAAACCATTTGCTCTTTTCCACAGAATTAGTTTTCCACTTTCCACGATTCCAATCCCCGGTAAAAAAGTCCCCGTGTATAGGGCTTTGTCAGTTTTTCTCCAGCATGGAAGCGTTGAAAGATTTCCACAGTTTCAACAGGGTTTTCAACAGTAAAACGGAAAACTCCAAAATCCAGATTGGTTACTTCCCCCATCCGGTCCGATAGTGATAGAGGAACCGAGTTCAAAACTTCGCTGCAGCTGCCGACGCATTGGATGGGAAAGTCAACCCCCTTCCGGTCGGTGAGCAGGGGTTCCCGTGAGCCGCCTCGGGCAGCGCAGTCCCGGCATCCGCCAGGCGCATTAGCAGCGGGACAGTTGCGGCAAAGCATCAGGGGTAGCCGTCCGTAACAGATGATTCCCCGGGGTAGGCCGCCGCCGATGGCTTTGCATTGAGCCAAGGTCAGCTCAAGGGAAAGCTCCGTATCCGTCACGCCCAGCTCGTCCAGCCACTGAGCGGCGGCGGTGTTGGTGACGTTGAGGGAGAATCCTCCATGAATGATGAGGCCCAATTCCTTGGCTACCGCTACCGACCCTAGATTTCCCGCCCATACTTGGGAAATCCCCAGCTTGACGGCGGTTTCCAGTTGGTGACGGACACTCTGTTCCCTGCCAAACATCCCTCGGGGCATTTCCAGAGCAAGAGGAAAACCACGATCTAGAAGTGTTCCCAAAACTTTGGGTTTGGTGTGGAGAGGCACATAAAGAAGCTCACAGCAGTTAGCCTCTTGAGGGATATTGCCCGCTTGCTCCACCTTGGCGAACCGGGCCCGCAGAGCCATTGGTTGTTTGGCTTTGTGGGTGTTGGCGGCAGGGATTTCGCCCAAAACAAACGGAATCCGCGGACGATGTTCCCTCTGGTGGAGCAAGTCGTCCAAGGCTTGCCGACGCAGTTGATTCAGAGCGGAAATCGGGATCGAAAGTCCTGGGGCGATGTGACTGGAAAAGGAGGAAACGAAACATGGGGTTCCCCCTGTTTTTTGCAGTTGATCCCGACATCGTTCTTCGTCAATGGCGCGGTTCCGTGCCGCTTCTGGGATCGGGCCTTCCACAGAAGCGGTGTGGTCCTCTTCATCGCAAACCGTCAAGCAAATGGGCTGGTGTTCTAGGATCTCCAAGTGCATATGGACAGGTATGGATTGCCTTTCGTCCTTATATAGCCCCTTAAGTTTGGAAAAGACTTCGTTGGTCGCCCCGGTAACGTCCTCTTTCCGCCGGGTGCCAAACATATCCCGGCCCAAAGCTCCATCTGGATAGCCGGTAGTAAAACCGGAGCGGGAAAAGACGGCGTTGAGGTTGTGGGAAAGCTCTGCGGGGATTTCTTCACCGGCAGCAGCGATCCGGCAGGCTGTGCTGGCAGCGGCTACATATTCCGGCCGCTTCATCCGGCCTTCAATCTTACAGGAGGTCACGCCCGCCTGGGAAAGTTCCTCAATCCGATGGATCATGGTCAAATCCTTCAGGCTCAGGTCATAACCGGTGCCTCCTTGGGAAGCGAAGGGCAAACGGCACGGTTGAGCGCAGGAACCTCGGTTGCCGCTGCGGGAACCCAGCATGGAACTGAAATAACATTGCCCGGATACGGACATACAAAGGGCGCCGTGGACAAAATGCTCCAGCTGCACCGGCGTAGCGGCGGCGATTTCCTGGATTTCCGGCAGGGAAAGCTCCCGGGACAGTACCACCCGCTCTATCCCGGCTTGGGCCATCAGTTTTGCTCCAGCGGGCGAATGGATGGACATTTGGGTGGAAGCATGTAGGGGCAGATCTGGCGCGCAAAGCCGCAGCAAAAACAGCAGCCCTAGATCCTGGATAATCACGGCGTCCACTGGAAGCGAACAAGCGTATTGAATAAACCGCAGCGCCGGTTCCAATTCCTCCTGCATTAGAATGGTATTGACTGCTAAATGGACGGTTACACCCCGGGCATGGCAATATTCCACAGCAGTCTTTAAAGCGGGGTTGTCGAAATTATGGGCGCTGGCCCGGGCGCTAAAGGCACTTCCTCCTAAATAAACCGCAGTGGCGCCGGAGCGGACAGCAGCTTCCAGGGCTTCCTGGGAACCGGCCGGGGCTAAAATTTCCAAGTTGTGTTGGTTATGGCGCTCCAAGGGAACCGCCTCCTTTCGGGATCAGTTTGTATATGATTGGTTATTTTATACCAATAAATAAAGGGAAGAACGGAATTTAACACATGGTTCAGAAAGAAAATTTCTCAAAGGAAGAGCCGAATTCCAACACCGTTCGCTGCATTCCGTCTTTATTTGTATTTTTTTATTTTATTTATACAAATAGTTGTTTTTAGGAAGGGCATTCCTATGGTTGCAGACATGCGCCCCAAGGTTGGCATCGCAAAGCCAGTGAAAAATACCGGGCAAGGGTTGGAAGTTTGCTCCGATTTGCATTAGTTGGATTTATGAATACGATATGGATAAAAAGTTTAGGCTAAATTTCGATAGCAAAGGCAAGAAAAGACTCTAGGAACGGCAAGAAAGCCGGATTCTTAGAGTCTTTTTTCACTTCCGTTAGAATCTTAATGTTTTTCAAAGAAGCTGACAAATCCATCTGCAGATGGCAGGTCCGGCTCAAAAGGAGATTTTGGACGTGTATAGGAGCCCATTTGTACCGGCTGCGGAATTGGATTGCGGCGCAACGGGGCTTGGGGTGGCGTTGGTTTAGAAGGCTGCGGCAGGGGATCGGCTTTTGACCGGGCAGGCTCTTGAGCCTTTGGCTGAGGTTCCTCCACCTTATTCTTGGGTTCCTCTGTTTTTTCCGGCTGGGCCTGGTTTTCCACCACAATTTCTTCCCTTTCTATTTCCTGTACAGGGGTTGCCTCCGGCTCTTGGGATTCCGTTTCTACTGGTTCGTCCTGATCTTCCTCCATCTGGTCTTCTTCCAGAATCGGAGTCAAGGTCTTTTCGGAGGAAGGGACTGCGGATTTGGAAAGGAGCGCGTTGCTCATGGCTCCCAGCTGCACTTTTAGATCGGAGATATCGGCGCACAGCTCGTCCATGCCTGCCCGCAGGTTTTCATTTTCCACCCGGAGCTGCTCGGCCTCTTCCTTAGCGGCAGTGGCCTCGTCCAGATATTGCTTGATCTGGGCGCGGAGATTGTCCGAATTGGTGATTTCCTTGTGGACGTCATCGCAATAGCTAAGCGCGGCAATGGTTGCGGCCATCGCTAAGGACACCCGGCCGTTTTGCCCCATCAGTCCCTGGATGGTGCGCTCGACGTCATAGCCCAAAGCACGGACATAATCTTCATTGTCTTCGGAGTTTACCACACATTCAATGTCGCAAATTTTTAGGCGGATTTTATTTTTCACGGCATTCTGCCCCATACGATTCTTTCCCTTCTCTGCAAGATCTGTATATTTTTCTTCTATTATAATGCATCCCATCGAAAATGGAAAGTGGTTTTCCACGCTTTCCGCAAGAAATTTACAGAAAATTTTAATAAATTGGTATTTTTTGCCAAAATGTAACGGTTTTTGGATTGGTAAACTTTGGACCGAAGAAGAAAGGGTAATTTTCCACTGTTTTTTTGATTTTTATATAAGTTGCATAAATAATCATTGGGAAAGCGTTCTATTTTCTTTTTTGCAAAATGAACGGAAAAATCCTGATTTTGGCTCAACCAGACTGATTTTTTTTCGATTTTGGCAAGGTTTTTAAATTCTAATAAAAAACATTTTGTTATAGTTGAAAATCATTGGAATTTGGTATATAATGAACATTAACTTATTTTGAGGCGAGACCTCATTTTGGAAAGATTTTTGTAATCAAGGAAAATAGGAGGTATCTTCCATTATGACGTATAAACAATCAGCCAAGAAGATCCAAGCGCAAATTGAGGAGAAGCTTTCTCACAATTTCAGCGTGACCGTAGACAATGCCAGCCACCAGGAGATCTATAAAGCGGTGGTTTTAATTGTCCGAGAAATGTTGGCCCAAGGCCGCAGCGAATTTAAAAAACGGGCCGAATCCAACAACACCAAACAAATCTATTACCTTTGTATGGAATTTTTGATGGGCCGTTCCCTAAAAAACAACCTGTTTAATTTGGGGGTTGAGGAAGAATTCCGGGAAGCCTTGGAGAATCTGGGCGTGCAGTTAGAGAGCGTCTATGAGCAGGAGCCGGACGCTGGTCTGGGCAATGGCGGCCTGGGCCGCTTGGCAGCCTGTTTTCTGGATGGCTTAGCCACAGACGGCTATCCGGCTATGGGTTATTCCCTGCGCTATGAATACGGCATTTTCCGCCAAAAACTGGTAGATGGCTGGCAGACGGAACTGCCGGATTTCTGGCTGCCCGGCGGCAAGATTTGGCTTCAGCCAGCTTTGGATAAAGCCGTTGAGGTGCATTTTGAGGGGACCATTGAGGAAAGCTGGAACAACGGGTATCACATGGTCAACCACAAGGGCTATAAAAACGTGAAGGCGATCCCCTATGATATGTATGTTTCCGGCATGGATGGAAATGGCGTCAGCCTGCTGCGCCTCTGGAAAGCAGATTCCGTGGAATTCGACATGAATGTTTTCAACAGCGGCGATTACCTGCGGGCCATGGAGCAGGACGCCATGGCCGAAGCCATCACCAAGGTTCTGTATCCAGAAGACAACCACATGCAAGGCAAAAGCCTGCGCCTGACGCAACAATATTTTCTGGTTTCCGCCACCATTCAGGATATTATCCGCCGCCATCTGATGAAACATAGCACGCTGGATAACCTGCCCGATCTGGCTGCTATCCACTTGAATGACACCCACCCAGTTCTGGCGATCCCGGAAATGATGCGGATCATGTTGGACGAATGCGGCTATGAGTGGGACGCCGCTTGGAACATTGTTCAACGCACGGTAGCTTACACCAACCATACGGTCATGGCCGAGGCGCTGGAGTGTTGGGGCGTGGACTTGTTCCGTATGCTCCTGCCTCGGATTTATCAGATTGTGGAGGAAATTAACCGCCGCTTCTGCGCTGAAATGCACGCCAGAGGCGTGGACGGCTATAAGGTTGGCCGAATGGCTCCTCTCAATGACGGTTATGTGAAAATGGCGAATTTAGCGGTTGTCGGCGGCCATACAGTCAACGGCGTGTCAGCGCTGCACAGTGAGATTCTCAAGGAAACGGTGTTCCATGATTTCTACACGGAAATGCCCGAAAAGTTCCAGAATGTGACCAACGGCATCGCTCACCGCCGCTGGCTCAACCAATCTAACCCTGCGTTGGCCGGCCTGCTTCATGAGCTGATTGGCGACGGTTACATTTATCACGCTCCAGAACTGGAAAAACTGCTCGGCTATCAGGATGACAAGGCTGTGTTGGAAAAGCTAGCTAAAATCAAGCAGCAAAACAAAATTCGGTTGGCTGACTATGTCAAGAAAAACAACGACATTGCGCTGGATCCGAATTCTATCTTTGACGTACAGGTCAAGCGGATGCATGAATACAAACGTCAGCATCTGAACGCTCTGCACATCCTCACCACTTATCAATGGCTGCGGGAGAATCCAAACGCCGACTTTGCCCCCCACACCTATATCTTTGGGGCGAAGGCTGCGCCGGGCTACTACTTTGCCAAGCAGATGATCCGCTTTATTGTCAAACTGGCTGAGACCATCAACAACGACCCGCAGGTCAATGACAAGATGAAAGTCGTTTATCTGGAGGATTATCGGGTAACACTGGCCGAGAAGCTGATTCCGTCCGCCGACCTGAGCGAACAGATTTCCCTGGCCGGCACCGAGGCTTCTGGAACTGGAAACATGAAGTTTATGATCAATGGCGCCGTGACGCTTGGCACTTTAGACGGCGCCAATGTAGAGATTTACGAGTCTGTGGGCGAGGATAACATCCTGCTCTTTGGCATGACCACTCCAGAAGTGAATTCTTTGAAGGATGCCGGTTATAACCCACGTTTCTTCGTGGAGAACAATCCGATGATCCGCAAGGCTTTGGACGAGATGAAAGTCGGCTTTGGCGGATACAGCTTCCAGGATATTGTGGATTCCTTGTCTACCGTGGACCCTTATATGGTGCTGGCTGACTTCGATTCTTACCACAGAATTCATCAGAAGGCGGAAACCTTGTATCAAAACCAGCCGGTCTGGAACAAGATGTGCCTGCATAACATTGCAAAGGCAGGACGATTTGCAACAGACCGTGCGATCCATGAATATGCCCAAAATATTTGGCATGCAACGCCGGCTCCAGAAGCAAAACCAGCCGTGAAAGCTGCGCCCGCAAAGAAAGCGGAACCAGCCTCTCGCGGAACCCGCTCATCAAAGAAGCGGTAACGGATTGTAATTTTAAGACAAAGAAAAGCAAGCGGGCGCCGGCACCAGCGGCGCGGTCTAGGCTTGCTTTTTTGTTGTCAATTCCCCTTTCGTTCCTGTCCTTGCGGGTTTCCGTTGTGATCCAGATCCCGTTCCCACAAGCTTATTTTGCAGGAGAATAACCAAGCTGTGGCAAAAAAAGAAGATTGTGCCAGGTTTTTTGCGCAAAATTTCTCAGCGGAATTTCTTTATTAGACTTTATTTTCCATCAGGATCGGTTATAATAAAAAACTATGACAAGAGCAGATAGATTTTTTTAAAAGAAAACCGTCTGCTCTTTTTCTTTTGCAGAAAGAAATCTTGGGAAAAACACAAAGAATTTCTGTGAGATGAAACTCGGAGGAAAGCAGATTATGTTTAATTCAAGAAATACGGATTTTAAGAACCCAGTTGGCGCGGTAGCGGAGGGAACCCAAGTCCATTTTAAGATTATCGTTCCCCGGGAGTTGCGCTGTTCCGCGGCTTGCCTACAAATCGAAAAGGACAACACCAAGGAGGTTTTCTCCTATGGGATGTTCTGGTGCGGGATGAGCGGCGAAAACCACGAATGGTGGGAATGTGATTTTACACCAGAGCAAACGGGGCTGTATTTTTACCATTTTGAAATCGACACCTGGCGGGGCCATTTGCCCATCACCCGCCAGTTTGGCAGTGAAGGAGGCATTGACGGAAAAGGTGCCCGGTGGCAGATGACCGTGTACCGCAATGATTTTAAAACCCCGGATTGGTTGGCTGGCGGCGTCATGTATCAAATTTTTCCTGATCGTTTCTATGCTTCGGGAAAACCAAAAAAGAATGTGCCCACAGGCCGCACTTTCCATAACAATTGGCTGGAGCAGCCGGATTGGCAGCCTAATGAACAGGGCGAGGTGACCAATTCGGATTATTTTGGCGGCGATTTGGCAGGCATTACGGAAAAGTTGGATTATTTGCAGGGATTGGGTGTAACCTGCGTGTATCTCAATCCGATTTTTGAGGCCCACTCCAACCATCGCTACAACACCGGAGACTACGCTAAGATTGACCCTCTTTTGGGAACGGAGCAGGATTTCCGCACCCTGTGCCGAGAGGGGAAAAAGAGAGGGATCTCCTTTTTACTGGACGGCGTATTTAGCCATACCGGCAGTGACAGCGTGTATTTCAACCGGGAAGGTCGGTATCCAGGGGAAGGTGCTTATCAAAGCCAGTCCTCCCCTTACTATTCCTGGTATGATTTTCAGGAGTGGCCCAGTCGTTACGCCAGCTGGTGGAATTTCGAAACCTTGCCCAATGTGCGGGAAACAGAAGTTTCCTATGATGAATACATCAATGGGGACGGCGGGATTGTGCAGAAATGGTTGGCGGCTGGGGCGGCAGGCTGGCGTTTGGATGTGGCGGATGAGCTGCCCGACGGATTTATCGATCATCTGACTGCCGCTGCCAAAAAGAAGAAAAAAGACGCTTTGATTTTGGGCGAGGTGTGGGAAGACGCTTCCCATAAAATAGCTTATGGGGTGCGCCGTCGGTATTTACTGGGCGGCCAATTGGACAGCGTGATGAATTATCCATTCCGGGACGCGATTCTGGGCTTTCTCACGGGGCAAAATACCGCTCACATCATGGAACTGATTGGGGATGTACTGGAGAATTATCCGCCCCAGGTGATCCACCTGCTGATGAATCACATTGGTACCCATGATACGGAGCGGGCTATCACTATGCTGGCCGGCGAGCCTATGCGCCATCGGGGAAGAGAATGGCAGCAAAAGACGCGTCTGACCCCGGAGCAATGGGAACTGGGGATCAAACGGCTGAAGCTGGCCGCTCTGATGCAATATACCCTGCCGGGAGTGCCTTGCGTTTATTATGGCGACGAGGCTGGCATGGAAGGCTATCGGGATCCCTTTAACCGGGCTTGCTACCCTTGGGGCCAGGAGAATCAGGAGCTGCTGGATTGGTACCGGAATTTAGGAAAACTACGGCAAGCGCACAGTGTATTCAAAGACGGAGCGATGCATGCTTTGATCGCTGATAACGGCTGCCTGGTATACCTTCGGAAAAATGCGGAACAAGAAATTTTGATCGGGCTCAACGCTACGGGGGAAACCAAGTGGCCGCCGATTCCTAGCGAATGGCATGAGGCGAAAGCCTGGCTGGGCCAGGCGCCAAAAGATAACCTGGAGCTGCCGCCCTATGGCTGCGCTGTGTTGGTTTTAGAGCAGTGACCGAGGAAAAGGAATCTTTTTCAACTTTTTTCAGAAAAGGCTTGCTTTTTATCCTAGAATGTGATATCATAAGCAAGTCAACTTTTGAGTGAGTTGAAATGTGCCTGTAGCTCAGCTGGATAGAGTGTTTGGCTACGAACCAAAAGGTCAGGGGTTCGAATCCCTTCAGGCACGCCAAAGCAACGTGTATGCATTTTTTGCATACACGTTTTTTGTTTTGGCTTTTTCTGAAGCCTACACAAAAACGAAACATAAAAACGAACAATTTTTCTTTTATTATACATTTCTGTATATGTTTTCCTAATTTATTTAGTGAAATTGTCTATATTACAAAAAAATTTCTAAGAATCTTATCTTAGTCCAAATCTAGATATTTATGTCAAATTATGCTATAATGACCGCATATACCGAATGGTGAGATGAAAATGGATTTGGGATCATGGAAAGGCAGAGCATACCAGGCTTGTTTCATTGCAACGCAAGTTCAAGAAAGGTCCATCATAGTCTACATACAACGGTTGTTAATAAAAAACAACAATAATGGAGGAGGAATCGCTTTGAAAGCAATTCAAAATTTCAAGATTCGGGCTAAGCTATACATCCTTTGCGGAATTGCGTTAGTTAGTATGCTAGCCATTGGGATTGTATCGTTCTGCCTGATGGGCAATCTCAATAGTGTAAGTAAACAAATTTCAGAAATTTGGCTCACTGGGGTAGATGAGAGCCGGGAAATGGATACAATTACATCCGATTATCGGCTGAATCAGCTGCGATATTTGGCGGCGACCTCCGAAGACGATAAAAGAGAGGCAAGTCAAAATTTGGATGATTTACAGACCCAAATGGACGCCAATTTGAAAAAATATGTAGGCTATCCGCTTTCTAGCGAGGAACAGCAGTTGGTTGGCACGATTCAGACCTACTGGCAGGAATACTTGAGCGTGCAGACTGAGGTTATCAATTTAGTCAAACAAGGCGAAATCATGTCGGCCTGGACATTGTTAAATCATGAGGAAGGAAAACAGGTTTATGACAACCTTTGCACCGCTCTTCTTGATCTAACCCAATATAATGTTTCCCATGCGGGCATCGCTAAGGAGTCTGCCAATACGACCTATGTGGTTGCCGTGATTGTGTTAGCTGCAATCATGGCTGCTAGTATTGTGCTGGGCATTATCTTTGCGATTATCATTATTCACAGTATCAAAAGACCGGTGGATCAAATTACAAAGGCTGCTACTCAGATGGCAACTGGTAATTTGAATATCGAGATCACTTATACCGGAAAAGACGAGCTGGGTATTTTGTCCCAAAGTATGCGGGAGTTAGTGCGTAAGCTGAATACCATCATCAACGATGAAAATGAGTTCCTGGCAAAAATGGCCTCCGGCGATTTTACCGTAGAATCCAAATGTGAGCACGAATACATCGGTGGGTTCCATCCTCTTCTGGTATCTTTCCAAGGAATTGCAGATCGTCTCAACAATACCATGACCCAAATCAGCCACAACTCCGACCAGGTGGCAAGCAGCTCCAACCAAGTGGCAAGCGGCTCCCAGGCGCTGGCTCAGGGCGCAACGGAACAGGCCAGCTCTGTTCAGGAGCTTTCGGCTTCCATTAGCGAGATTTCCCAGCAGGTGACCAGCAATGCGGAAACCGCGCAACAGGTTAGCGAAAAAGCGGATATTGCGGGAGAAGAGCTGATAGAAAGCAACGAGAAGATGCAGGAAATGATCCGCGCAATGGATGAGATCAGCAACACTTCCAATGAGATAGGAAAGATTATCAAGACAATTGAGGACATTGCATTCCAAACCAATATTTTGGCTCTCAACGCGGCAGTAGAAGCAGCCCGCGCCGGTTCGGCAGGCAAGGGCTTTGCGGTAGTAGCGGATGAAGTGCGGAATCTGGCCAGCAAGAGTGCGGAGGCTTCCAAGAATACCGCCGCTTTGATTGAAAACTCCATTCGGGCGGTGGAAAATGGTACTCGCATTGCTGGGGAAACCGCAGAATCTCTGATGCAGACCGTGAAAGGCACCAAAGAAGTTACCACTATGGTTGAAAAGATCTCGGAAGCCAGCGCTCAGCAAGCTTCTTCCATCAACCAGGTGATGCTGGGCATTGATCAGATTTCCAATGTGGTGCAAACCAATTCAGCGACCTCCGAAGAGAGCGCGGCTGCCAGTCAAGAGCTTTCTAGCCAGGCTCAAATGCTCAAGACTTTGGTCAGTGAGTTTAAGCTAAGAGGCGGAAATCCCATGAGCTCCTCAGGAGCCATGAATTCTTACGACTCCAATTATGATTTTTTTGATTCCAACGATGATACCTTAGACGACTTCGACGCTTATATGGCATCGGATAAATATTAATGGAACCTTAGTGGTAGAGGGTTGTTCTCTCTGCCGCTTTTCTTTTCCAAAAAAATAACCGACCGCAAGGTTAGCGGTCGGTGAAAAGCCTCAATGGGCATAGTTATTCTTGTGGATGTTCTGGTTGATCCGTATGGGTGAGGCGGTCGATCAGGGAGACCAGACTTGCGATTTCCGGCTTGGTTACTTGCGCATTGGCTCCTAATTGCTCTCCCTTGATCCGCATTTCGTCATTGATTAGAGAGGAGAATAGAATCACAGGAAGCTCCCGCAAAATGGCATCTTCTTTAATCAATTTGGTCAGGCGATGGCCGTCCATCTGGGGCATTTCGATATCGGTCACCACCAAGGACACATGATGGCTGATGGAATCGCCGCTTTCTTTGGCCTCACAAAGGTAGTTCCAAGCTTCTTGCCCGTTGTCTACCTTGATGGTATTGACGTAGCCGGCGCGGTGGAGGCACTCCACGATCATCTTGGAGAGCAGCATGGAATCCTCCGCAATCAGGATCTTTTTGTAAGATCTGGAACGCGGTCCAAGTTGGTCAATATCCTCTACCTGAATCCCGGTTTGCGGAGAGATTTCAGAAACGATTTTCTCGAAATCCAAAATGGTGATCAAGCGGCCCTCAAACTCTGCAATACCAGTGGCAACGCCCTCATCTCCGCCATAAATAATTTGATCTGGTTTTTGAATTTTGCGCCAGGAAATTCGGTCGATCCCCACCACGCTGTGTACATGAAAAGCAAAGTTTAGCTCATTGAAATTAGCGATGATAAAGATATCCCGTTTTGGATCCTCGGAAGGAGGCAGATCAAGATATTGGGCCAGATTGATGACCGTGATCACATCTTCACGAGGCTTAAAGATTCCCTCAATCACAGGATGGGAATTTTGCATTGGTTTGACCTCACAGGCCATCATGATTTCCCGAACCTTTGCCACATTGATGCCGAAAATTTCGCCGTTGATGGTGAATTCCATGATCTCGAGCTCATTGGTGCCGGATTCCAATAAAATTTCAGTTTGGCTGACGTTACTCATAGTTACCCTCCCGTATGCTGCGCATTCGCCGGACACGAAAAAACTTGTCTGACCGGCAAGGACAGCTACAAATTAATATCATTATTCTTATTGTACCACGTGATGGCTAATAGTCAAACGAAAAATGAAAAAAACTTTAAAATTTTACAGATTTCCAACAATTTTCTTCAAGTTTTGACGAAGAAAAAGAAAATTTTTCCAGCCTATCCTCGGATACAAAACCTATAAGTTTTCTACACACAGAATTTTTCCAGTTTCAGCGGGAAACTGGAGCATAAGGGGTGGAACAGAAGCGGGCGTATTTCATATACTGGAAAATACCCGGGTTTATATCTGGAAAGGAGGAGAGGAACATGAACATTACTTATCGGGAAGGAAAATCCTTTCAGGCACAGGAATTGAAGGATCTATTTCTTTCGGTTCAATGGGCGTCTGGCCAGTATCCAGAAAAGCTGGTGGTGGCCATGGCCCATTCCGACACCGTATTTTCCGCTTGGGATGGAGATACCTTGATTGGACTAATCAATGTGCTGGATGATAGTGTGATGAACGCTTATGTCCATTATCTGTTGGTACGTCCTGAATACCAAGGTCATGGCGTGGGGAAAAAACTGCTCCAAATGGTGAAGGAAGCCTACCAGGATTATTTAAAGATTCTCTTGGTTTCTTATGCGGATGGAGTGGAATTTTACCGTCGATGTGGGTTCTGTGACCAGGGAAATACGGTGCCCATGTACCTGACATCCCTCTCTGATTAACGAGCCTGCCTGCCCGTCTTGGGAAGGCAGGTTTCTTTTTTGAAATTTTCTTGGCACAATTAAGAAAAAACAAAAATTTGTCAAAGAAAATAGGAAAAATTCATTTGTGTGGTAAATTCTACGAATAAGACAGTCCTATGATAAAAAATATTCAAATAATCGTTGACTTATTGGAAGAAATATGGCAATATATACATAGAAATTGGTTTTGAGAGAAGCCAAAAATCTACTCAGACTAGGAAAGGATGAAACCGCAAAACTGATTTTCCAGATGGATTTTGGAAGTATTGTAAGAGGCTGGTGTTTGAGAGATGCAAAAAGGGAGTATTTTAAAAGAATTACGAAAAGATAAAAAATTGACCCAAGAGGATGTGGCAGCCATGCTCAAGACCTCTCGGCAGTATTATTCCGATTATGAGTGCGAAAAATATGAGCTTCCCCTTCATCATCTGGAATTTTTGTCTGAATTTTTTCATGTTTCTACGGATTACCTTTTGGGAAAGACAACCGTCCGTACTCCTTATAAAAAAGGGAAAACCGACGATTGCCGTCCCTTGTTAGGGGAAAAATAAATAGGATTCTCCCAGATAAATTAAAAAGCCCCCACATGTTGCGGCCATCGAAAAGCGTGCAAAGCCAAATTTGGCTTCGCACTTTTTAGACGTTTCTGTTTGCGCAAATAAATCCCCCTCACCGATATTTTCCGGTGAGGGGGTCTTATTGTGCGTATTTTTATGTTATGTTCCGCTTGGATTACGGAAGCATGGCGAGAGAGAACCAAGGGTTTCCCGGCCAGATGCTGTTGGTTGCCACCAATACGGCACAACCAACTACGGCCACGCCGCAACAAATCAGAGCGGTAGTAGCCAGTGTTTTTCCTTTTACGGAAAGGAAGGTGGAGGGCTCTTCATTCCGGGCGATGGATGCGATGCCCACACCCAAAGAGGCCATTACGAAAGCAGCTACCGTGCCCCATCCAAACCAAGCGCATGCGCTGGCTGCAGCAAAGAGCAGGAAGGAGAGGCTAATTTGAAACTGAGGTTTCAGGAAGCGTTTGGCTAAATAATACATTCCAGTCAGGAACAAACCAACCCCAACCCCATAAGCCAGGTTGTCGGTAGCCACGACTACGCCGACGGTCAGCGCCATGGTCATGGTTTCCTTAATCGGGACTTGATAGGCCTTAAAGACAGAAGCCCAGTGAAAGGTGTGGAAACACACCACAAACATAACGGCTACCAAAGCGGCTAATGGAATGGCCCCCAGGAAGAAGGACAGGGTAAACAACAGAATGGCCATTAGCCCGCCTGCCACAAAGGTGGAGAGGCGTCCGCGTCCGCCTGCCTTTAGGTTGGTTACCGTCATGGCAATCATGGCGCAGCCAGGCATAGCGCCCAGGCTTCCGCAGATGATGTTGCCGATGCCCTGACCCCGGCATTCCCGGTTCAGGTTACCAGTGGTCTTGGTTTCTTCATTGACCAGCCGGGCAGTGAGCATGGTTTCGATCAGGCCCACGCAGGCGAGGGAAAGAGAGGTGGGGAGGATGGCCAAGAAGCATTCTCCCGTAAACACATTGGAAATACGGCCGAATACCTGTCCCACATGGTCAAAGCTGGCGGTAATGGAGCCCATATCCGAAATGGTCATGACGCTGCTTTGGGAAATCATGGTGTAGGCGGTAATGGCCACAATCGCCACGAAGGATTCTGGAATCCGCTTCAGGGCCGGAACTGCTTTTTTCAGGAAGGGGAACCCAACGATGATGCCGATGCCAATGGCGATCAAGATGAACATTTCCACCGAACTGCCCTGGATGCAGAGCTTGACTTGGGAAATAAAGATCATAATCGCCAGCCCGTTAACGAAGCCGTGCATCACGCATTCCGGGATAAACCGGACCAGATTCCCCACCCGGCACAGGCCCATGATGAGCTGGAAAATACCAGCCAAAATGACGGCGGCAAAGAGATATTCTGGATGGGTGTCCCAATACTGGGCAATCAATCCGGCGGCGATCATAGCCGTCGCACCAGCGCCGGCGGATACCAGGCCCGGCCGGCCGCCCACAAAAGAAAGAACGATGGTTAGGCAGATCGTGGTATACAGGCCCATATAAGGAGGGATACCGGCAGCAATCATAAAGCCGATCACCTCAGGCAATAGGGCGAAGGTAGTCACCGCGCCTCCCCACAGGTCACCGATGATATTGCCAAACCATTCTTTTCGTTCCCGCTGAAACCAGCGGCTGAGTTTGCTTGTTTGTTCTGTGCTTGAAATTTGCATAGAGAATATCGCCTCGAATCATAATAAAATGTCCGAATCCATATATTCCACATCGCCGTAGCCCCACGCACAAACTGGCTGCGCCGACGGAATGCTCAAAAGCATAGACCGAAAAGGGTCTGAAAGCATTGTAGCATATTTTCCACCACAAGAAAAGGTTTTGTGGAAAATTTTTTGGGAAACCCATTTGTCTTGTTCCACGGGACCCAATGGAAAGAAACAGGTGGAATTTGTCAGACATCAGAAAAATTTCATCGATTTTCAGATCTCCTGTTGAAAAGAGAAAATAATTTTGGTATGATAAAAGTATATCGCCACAGATATTGTGACATTTATTCACATGGAATGCCTCGGGGAAGATTCCCCAAAGCAAAACCAATTGTTCCGCCGAGGATGGGAGTTGCGTTTGGTGTTTCGTGCATTTGTCGGCGGGGAAACGGGGTTATCATGAAAAAAATCATTCGACCAATCCTGGCAGTTGGACTTTGCCTTTGCACCGTGCTGGTATTTGGAGCCTGCTCCAGCAGCCCGAAGGGCGGTGTATCCCAAGTGGCGCTTTCGGCTGAGGAACAAACGGTTGCGAATGCGGGAACCGATATTTTTGAAAAATACCAGCTGGAAAAGGGTTCCTTCTATGATGTGACCTTTACCGCATATCGAAACGGCTTGGAGCAGCAGAAAACCATTGTATCCAAAATTATAGCAACCGAGGAAAACGCAAACCTATTGCTCAGCGCCGTCAATACTGCTGGGATGAATTACAACTGGTCCTTGACCACACCGCAGACAGAAAAGGGAAAACGGGAAAAGTTTGACGTCGCCACGATGACTGAGGACGGCGTTACCGTACAGATCAGCGGGGTAGGTGAGAGCGGCTTTGCCATGGAGCCCAATACCTCCTATCTGCTCTATTACGTTGCATACAAGAAGAGCAATACTTCCACCAGCATTTCCGAAGAGCCGTTCAAGCAGTGGAGCACTTTTACCGATAAGGACGCTTTGCTGAAAGATTTTGACTGCGTATATCTGGTGACCATTTCCTTGACGCCGGATGCCGCTGCAGAAACCACATCGAAATGAGAAAAAACTCCTCCCGGTTTTGCGGGAGGAGTTTTTTCATGGATCTTATTCCAAAGCCAAAAGGCTTCAATATTTTCGGTAATGATTATCGTCCATCATCCGTTTCGCGCGGGTGTCAGCGTCTTTTTTCCGGTGATACCGGGAACGGCCAAGACCGCCGCCAGCCCCGGGCGGCTTGCGGCTGGAGCTGATTAAAACAATGACCACCACAACCACTCCAGCCCCGATAATGCCCCAGGATACGATTCCGATGATATTTAGCCGTTTGGAAGAACGCTCAGCCACGTGGAAGACCTGCTCTGGCGCAGTGTTCGATTCCAGCTCAAAAACCATAGTGGAGCTAGCGGGTGCGGAAGAAGGGGCGCTAGGACTGGAAGCAGCGGAGTTGGGCGAATTGGAACTGACAGGACTAGAAGAGGGCGCGCTGGATGCGGAAACAGTGGAACTGGGCGCACTGGAAACCTCAGAACCAGACGATGCGGCACCGGACGAGGTGGAACTGGAGGATGGAGAAGAAGGCATTGTGGTTGGCCTCGTATCAATCTCAGCGAACGCCTGGGGAGAAAGTCCGGCGATAAGCAGGAGCAGGAAAGTCAGCCCGGTTAAAAAACAAAATGGTGCGATCAATTTTTTACGTGCCATCATGGGTAGTTTTTTCTGCTCCTTCCTTCCAATTTTGATAAAAATTCTGCATTGGTTCCCATGCAGAATTGGTCTCTTTTCTAGTGTAACAAATTGAGATTCCCGATGATTGAACAATGTATTAACATTATGCAAAATTATGCCAAACAGCTTGGTTCTTAGCCGGTTTTCACCAAGCTGTTTTGGGAATTCAACTAATCCTTATTATAGCTCATTCTTTGGAAAAAAAGCCATGAATTTTGCAAATTTGTTACCAATTTGTTTTTTCTTTTTAGAAGTGTCCTAGTTGTTCCAAATCCGTTATGAAACCAGGCTGTTGAGCACCGAAACCAGCGCGTCCCCAAAGAGGCTGGCGGAATACTTCGCTTCCTCCAAGGTGTTTACTTCTGTGCCAAACTCCACCAGCATGGAGCCATGGGTGAGATTTTGGTTGTACTTGGTAGAGGAAAAAGTTAGAGGACGGATAAAATTATTCTCATATCCTTCGCATGCCTGCTGCACCCGCATGGCTAGCCGCAGGTTATATTCCCAATCGGGATAGCCCAAAGTGCCGTCGTCGTCGCAGCCGCTGAGGATCATCACTTGGGCTGCCTTTTTGCCATTGACCACAGCCGTAGGTTTTTTTCTCTCTCCATTGGTTCCGCTGATGGCGTCCCGGTGTACGTCGATGGTCACCTGAATGGTGGGGTATTTCTCCAAATTCTTCTGGATGGTTTCAGCGGAACGGGTATAGGAACCATTATAGGCGGGGTAATCGTGATAGGTTTTGTCGTGAATCACGCCGATCCCTGCCGCCCGCAGCTTGTCGGCGATGACTTCTCCCACGCTCATGATGTTTTCTTTCTCATTTTGGCTTCGAGTCGGCATGTCGGAATAGTAGGTATCGGTTTCTTCCGACATGTACGATTCGGAGGAATGGGTGTGATAGATCAAAACTTGTGGGGTGCCGTCTTTTTTAATGGTCACGTCGGGACGTTCCTGCAACACCTTTTCAATGTCCACCGTATGGTTTTTAGTGGAATTTTTCACAACAATGTTGTTCCAGGTAATGTTCCCCTGGGTCAATTGGGTTTCCTGAATGGGGTAGGGCTTTCCGGTCCAGGTTTTCTTGGGAACCTGGGAAGAAACTAAACTGGAAGCGGGAGGAATGGCGGAAGAAACCAACGAACTGGAACCCGCTTGGGAGGAAACCATCTGGGAGATCACGGAGGAGACGTCTTCCAGGTCGCTGGGCACCATGTGCTCGGTATCCACGTCTCCTTTGAGGGCTTGGGCCACTCCGCCTGGAAGGATAAATCCAGCGGCGGTCATGGCAGTGATCTCGCTTTGCGCGGAAAGCGCTGGAATCACCCGTAGCGTAAAACATACCACAGCGATGGAAGTAACCGCTGTGGCAATGGCTCCGATGAAGAGCTTTTTCCAATTCTTTGGACGAAAAATTTTTAAAATCATATGGATGCCCGCCTCCCAAAATCCGCCGTAGGGTTGATTACTACCGATATTTTATGAGAACCTGTCCCGAATTATGACGGCTACGAGACAGGCGGCCGGACGCTGGAATCCAGCTCCGGCTTTACTGGTATCTTACCACAGGCCAAATAAAATTTTTGTCCTCCTTTGGAGAACGGCAAAAGAAACGAGAGCGGCGGGAGGAAGGTGTCTCAGAACCCAGGAAACGGGCGTACCTATGGGCGCAAGGCCAGGGCCTTGCTTAGCCGGCGACCAGGGCGGAAAATTCGCTGACGGAAAAGCAGGGGTTGAGGGCGGTATTGATCGCCATGGCGGCCAGGCGGGCGGCCCGGCTGATCAGCAAGTCGATTTCCCGAGGCGTCACCACCATTTCAGCCCCTCGCGGCGCGGTCAGCGCCTGTAAGCATTCGGGATGGGGATGGGGCTCTTGGGATCCCTGGGTTAATAAATCCGAGGCCAAAGTTCCAGCGTCTACCACAGTGGGCACTCCTAAGGCAATCACCGGCGCGCCTAAGCTGTCCCGGTCGATTTGCGGGCGACGGTTGCCCACCCCGGCGCCAGGGGCGATGCCAGCGTCGCTGAGCTGGACGGTGCATCCCAGGCGGTTGAGGCTCCTGGCGGCAAGGGCATCAATGGCAATCACCGCAACCGGATTCATTTCCTGGACTAAGCTGTGAAGAACCTCAAAGGTTTCCATGCCCGTATTGCCCAGGACATTGGGGCTGACAGCCGCAACCGGGCGCAGGGAATCCACGCCGGTGATCCGTTCCAGTTCCTTGGTGATGTGGCGGGTGGCCAGGACCTGCTCAATGGTTTTTGGGCCCAGGGCGTCGGGGGTGATGGCCCGGTTGCCCAAGCCGGCCACCAGGACCAAGCCTTCCTTGGGCAGCAGGCGGCGCAGCTCGCCGGCTACGGTCTGCAAATATTGGTTGTCCCCGTCGATGTGGTCGCTGATGGGCGGCAGCTCAATGGTCACATATTTTCCTTCCGGCTTGTGGAACCGCTGGGCGTCATCGCCCCGCAGCGCCATGCGGGTAACGCGGCAGTTCCCCTGCTGATGCACCCGGAAATGCTCCGGCGCAAGACGCGCTCCTACCGCTTCGTGTTCTTCTAATGCCAGGTCCGTGCGAAAAAACATTGCAATCCTCTCCCTAATCTGCTATAATTAGCTTCGTTTGGCTGATATTTTTTTGAAAGATCCATAAAAATGTTGCATTTTTACGGGTTCCGTGGTATGATTAATGATACGTGATAATAAAAAGGAGGTGTTAATATGGCAAATATTAAGTCTGCAAAAAAGCGCGTTAAGGTTCTTGCAACAAAGACTCTGAGAAACAAGGCGATCAACACTGGTCTGAAAACTGATATAAAGAAAGCGAATATCGCCCTCGAAACCAACGCTGACAACAAAGCCGAGGCAGTTCGTGTTGCAATCCGTGCAATCGACAAGGCGACTGCAAAGGGTATTCTGCACAAGAATACCGCAGCAAGAAAGAAGTCCGCTCTTGCTCACAAGCTGAACGCTGCAAACGCATAAGTTCAGCAGGCAAATAGCCATAGAAGGAAAGCTTCCCTCTGTGGAAAAGCAGAACCTACTGGGTTCTGCTTTTTTTGTTTTCCCGGCTGTGATCGAACGGAGCCTTTGCGGATCAAGCCCTTGTAGACGTCCATGCCAATTTCCCTTCAAATATTTTGTCACAAAATCTTGGACAAATTCACAGAAGATTCATTGACTTTTTTTTCTTTTTTGAGTATGATAAAAGAAACAAAGCCCACGGGGTCGGAGATCCCAGTTATTTTTGTGGAGGTGCTCGTTTATGAAACTTTGTAAAAGCTGGCGTTGCTTGGTTGGAATCATTGCGTTGGCAGGCATTGTTGCCGCTGCTGTGACCACCGTTTTCATCTTTTTGGATAAGAAAAAGAAGGATGAAGAAGAACTGGAGCACTATTTGGATTGCTCGATTCAATAAGAGGATGGAAAGCTTGCAGAAGCGAAAAAGGCAGGCGGAAAGAGACGGGGGTATTTTCCCCGCCCTTTCCGCCTGTTTTTTTTATCCATCTGGATGCTTGGTGGGAAGAAACCGTGCTGTACCGTGTTTCTGCCGTAAGCATGGTAGGAGTATAGTTGTATCATTGGGAAGTTACCCATGATGCATATTTCCTATTATTTTGTTAATACGAAAGCATCAATCCGAACTCCAAATTATATAAGCCGTTCTCTTTCCTCTTTCTATCCCTATCAAAAAAGCCAGAGCCAATTCATTCGTTCTGGATTTTTTGATGGATTCCTGGAACTTTTCGTCCGTTGCTAACTTTTTTAATAAATTTTCAAATTCTTTTATTTTTCTACAAAATAAATTGACAACGGAGACATTTTATGATAATGTAAAAAAATAATGAGATAAATGGGTGCTGTGAATTAAATTCACAGTACCCATTTTTACAATATAGAAAGAGTATGGAGGAAATGTTTTGGTTTATTTCTACAGTTTAATAAAATCAAAAGTAAGGTTTTTGATCATAATTCCAATAATTATAATATTGTCTGTCCTTTCGTTTTCATTTGGAATCCAAATATTTACCGATATTCAAAAATATTCCAAAGTAAACGCGGATGGTTATTCCATGATAGATTTATTCAGTGAAGAAGAAGAACTCCAGGAGTTTTTTCGTGATGAACACTCCCTTTCGAAGATGAAAGAGATGTATCAACGGTGTAAAACCCAGTGGGATTCCTCTTATTATATTATGACAGATCAGTCAATCATTGTCTCTGACTTACCGTTACCAAAAAAATTCGCACATGGATATGGTCAAATACCAGAGGATGATTTGATACAAACTTTTGTTCATAGCATACAAATGAATTCCTCTGCCATTGACGGATCTTCAATGAATTTGTTAGAAGGAAGGTTTTTTGAGAAAGAAGAATATGTTTATAAGGACAGTACCCCGGTTCCTGTCCTGGTTGGATATGAATATAAAGATTATTTAAAAATCAACGATACCTTTGAGATTAATTATTTAGGAAAACCTCTCATGGTGAAAGTAGTCGGAATCTTGGAAGAAGGTGCATATTCTGCGAAATCACAATCCTTTCTTTTGGATTTGTATATGATTATGCCAGCATTAGAGTTCAATCAGGAACCGATCACAAAAGAAGAATATAGTTTTCAAATGAAAGTTTATTTGGGTCATACCAATGCATATGTATATTCTTCTTCCAGCGTTTTAGGCGTCCAAAATCGTTTAGATAAGATTTGCAAAGAAGTTGACATAAAACCATATATCATGGCGGGGGTAGCGCCGATTGATATCTTTCATCTTGGATATGCCAAAAGCAATCTCATTCTTTTTCTGATATTGCCGATAGCACTATTGGTTCTTATCCTTGTCCTTTTCTCTTATTTAACATGGCGTAAACTGAGAAATATTCTTCCAAATCTGTCAATAAACCAAAAGTCTGATTATTTTAAATTAATTGTAGCAGTATATTTGGAAACGTTGCTTTGGGTTATCATCGCAGGCATTCTTTCCCTCATACTCAGCTTAACGATTCTCAGTTTTTTGTCTATCAATCTTTGGATTTTATTCGGAAGTTTACTTATTTTATGGATTTTTATCCCTCTGGTCTCCATATATAAATTATTTCGAATGTTTCGAAGTCATTCATCGGTACCCCAAAGGAATGCTTGAAAAATGGAAAAAGAGCCGGAATTCTCCAGCACATAAGCGCGCCCTTTTCGGAAAGAATACGTTCCGAGGTGAAAAAAATGCAATTTGTGATAGCCTTTGTAGTTGGCGGACTGATTTGTGTGATCGGCCAACTGTTGATTGATTTTACAAAGCTGACTCCAGCGCGGATTTTGGTGACTTTTGTCACCTTGGGCGTGGCGCTGACCGCCATTGGAGTGTATGAGCCCTTGGTAGATTTTGCCGGCGCTGGCGCAACCGTCCCGCTCACTGGCTTCGGTTATACCCTAGCCATGGGTGTGCGGGAGGCTGTGCAGGATTTCGGCTGGATTGGAATTTTTACCGGCGGGCTCACCGCCGCCGCCGCTGGCATTGCCGCGGCGGTTGGCTTCGGTTATTTAGCTGCGCTGTGTTCCCGCTCGGGAGACAAGGCTTAGAAAAAGGCATAGCAAAGCTTTGCCCCTGCTCAAAGCCTGCCAGAGCGGACAATAAAATAGACGCAAAGAGGAAGGACGCTGTTTCAGATATTCTGTGCAGGGTCCTCTTTTGTTTGCGG
>JAAWSO010000029.1 GCA_022801595.1 Clostridiales bacterium
ACAGGACTTGAACCTGCACGGTCGCCCACCAGAACCTAAATCTGGCGTGTCTGCCAATTCCACCACACCCGCATAGCAATACGGCCGATTTCGACCGTGTTTTTTATTATAAGGGATTCTCCCAGGAAAGTCAAGGTTAAAAATCCCCAGCCGGCTCCGCAAATAAAATCCCCTGCTCCAGCATGGACTGAGCGGCCAACATCGCTCCCAGTTTTCCGCTGTGGAAGTTCAGTCCTCCCTGCATCCAGGCAGCATACGGCTCCCGCAGCGGCGCGTCGGCAGATAGTTCAATGGAAGCGCCCAAGGTAAAGGCTCCTGCCGCCATGATGACCTGGCAATCATAACCGGGCATGTCCCAAGGCTCCGGAACCACGAAAGAATCCACCGGTGCACCCTTTTGAATCCCCTGGCAAAACGCCACCAAGGCTTCCTTTTTCCTGAGCATAACCGCTTGGATAATATCCGCTCTCGCCTCCTCTGGACGCGGCGTGACCGCATAGCCAAAATGCTGAAACAAAGCAGCGGTAAAGGCCGCTGTCTTCAACGCTTCTCCGGTCACATGAGGTGCATGGAACGCCCCCATAAAAAGCTCTCGGTTGTTGCCCAAGGTGGCGCCGATTTCCCGGCCGGTGCCCGGCGTAGTCAGGCGATACGAACAGCTCTCCACCAAATCCTTTCTTCCGGCTATGTATCCACCAGTGGGCGCAATCCCACCTCCGGGATTTTTGATCAGGGAACCAGCCATTAAATCCGCACCGTGGGAGACCGGCTCCATTTTCTGCACAAACTCCCCGTAACAGTTATCGACCATCACGATGCAGCCCGGCGCTTTTCGTTTGGCAATTTCCGCAATCCGCTGGATTTCTTCCACAAACAGAGAAGGGCGCAGGCTATATCCCCGGGAACGCTGGATATACACCATTTTGATCCCCGGCTTTAGTTCCCGTTCCATCGCCTCATAATCGGGAGTTCCATCATCCTTCAGATTAATCTGCTCATACTGGATGCCGAATTCCTTTAAGGAACCATTGCCGTCGCCGGTGATCCCCAAAACCCCTCGCAAAGTGTCGTAAGGAATTCCCGTTACACTGACCATCGTATCTCCCGGACGCAATACGCCGAACAGCGCCACCGTCAACGCATGGGTTCCGCTGACAAAATTATGGCGTACCAAGGCGTCCTCCGCGCCAAAAGCCTTGGCGTATACCACATCCAGGGCGTCACGCCCCCGGTCACCGTAACCGTAACCAGTGGAGGCTGCAAAATGGCTTTCACTGACTCCTGCTTCGTTAAACGCCGCCATCATTTTTTGCTGGTTATAATCGGTGATTTCATCGATCCGCCGCAGCGTGGGCGCCAATGTTTCCATCACCTGGGATGCAGCCTGTTCAATCACTGCATCTATCTTGAAATAAGGATATCGCATAACCCTTTTCTTTCTCCTTTTCTTTACCAATCGAATTCCGCCCATTCTCCAGCCGGTACAAAACCCAAGGACTGGTAAAAGGCTTCCTGCTCCTGTCCGGCCCGAAATACAGCCACATGGGACTGGGGTAGCTGGGCCAATAAACACTCCACGGCCAATCGGCCCAGCCCCTGGCGGCGAGCGTCGGGAGCAACGGCAACACCTCCCACAATCGCCATGGCATCCATTTCCGCCACGGTCATGGCGCATGCGGTCAGCCGGCTTCCTTTCCGAATTCCCACAAGATGAGCTCCATCATGCCGAAGCCGGTGGGAAAGATCCAAATAAAACGGCTCCCACGGCGGCGGATGGAAGGTGTTTGTTGCACACAATCGGAGCAAATCATAAACTTCTCGGAATCCGGGACGCTCGGGCTCCTCTTTCCGCTTTTTCAGCGGCTGTTCCAGACTCCTTACCAGAATCAAGCCGAAGCGCGTAGGTTCCAGCTTCAGGGGTTCCGCAAAACGTCGGTCGAAAACGAAAACAGAGCCGCCGACCCGATCCAAAAATGCCCGAAGCTCTTCCCAATCCGGCCTGTCCCACACCTCCATCGTCACAACGCCCTCCACCTTAGCAAGGGCGGCGCAGGGAACTCCGCTACCATCGGTTTGAATCCAGAAATCGGTAAATGGAAATCCGCCGTACATCGCTGCAGCCGATACGATCCGGCATCCAAATACAGACTGCCGGCAGAAAGCAGACAGGTAATCCAATTCCTCAGCCGCCAACAAGCGGATCATAGGGTTTGATTCCCTGCAATATGGAGCGCCAAAGACCACACCAGCTTTTCCGCCGCATGGAAATCGTCTTTTGCGATCATCCCCATTGGCGCATGCAGATATCGGCACGGCAAAGATACGGAAATGGTCCGTACACCGCCTCGGGAAACATGGATAGCGCCGGCATCATTGCCGCCGGCAATGGCTCGTTTGGTCTGACAAGGAATGTTCTCCTTTTCCGCCAGCGCAAACGCCAATTGATAATATTCCCGGTCATAAATGGTACTGCGGTCCATAAAGGGCACCACCGGACCATCTCCTAAGCAGCACACTTCGTTTCCTTTCTCCAGGCCGGCAATATCCGCCGCCGTAGTACTCTCCACCACAATCGCCGCTTGAGGCTTTACGGCATACGCGGCGGTACGCGCTCCCCGCAAGCCGATTTCTTCCTGAACACAAAATACAAAAGTTATGTCGTAAGGAAGGTTGCGTTTCATCAGGCCGATGAGAATCGCGCAGCCCACCCGGTCATCCAATGCCCGTCCCCGGATCATCGCTCCCTCTTGGTCAAAGGCGGATACAAAACCAGCCACATCTCCCAGAGAAACCGCCTGCTCCGCTTCTTCCTTACTGCCAGCGCCAATATCAATGGACAGCTCCTCCACCGGAACAGCCTTTTCCCGTTCATCGCCCTTCATCAAGTGAATCGGCTTTCCGCCGATCACGCCATAATGCCCGTTGATCCACACTTGCTTGCCGCATAAGATCCGTTTATCAATGCCGCCCACGGTAGCAAATTTCAACAGACCCTCGTCAGTAATATCCGTAATAATCAACCCCACTTCGTCCATATGGGCGCTGAGCATCAGTTTCGTCTTGGCAGGCTGTTCCCCTTTCTTAAACGCAATGATATTCCCCAACGCATCCACTTCCACAGTGGTCGCATAGGGAGTAATTTCCTGCAAGATCCGCTCGCGAACCGCTTCTTCATTTCCCGAAATCCCATATAGGGAACAAAGCTGTTCCAATACATTATAGTCTGCCATCCAAGTTCCCTCCTTCCTCCAATAAATATGCCGCCAGCAACTGAGCTACCCGCTCCACGTCGGCCAAATCCACCACCTCCGCCGTGGTATGCATATACCGCTGCGGGATCGACAGCAGAGCCGTTTTCACACCTGTCCGGGTCACACCAATTACATCGGCGTTGGTGCCGGTTTTCCCACCCATAATTTCCATTTGATAGGGAATTCCCTGCTCTTGCGCCAATCGCTTCATAGTCTTTGTCATATCTTTGTCTAAAGACGGCGCCATTCCAATCATCACGCCTTCCCCAAGCTTTCCGCTTTTGGCCGTCGGTACCCCTGGCTGGCTGGCAAAGCTAACATCCACCATCACCGCTTCGGTAGGGGCCGCCTGATAGGCGGCTGTTTGCGCTCCTTCACATCCAGTTTCCTCTCTGCTGCTAAAAAGAAACGTCACACCGTACCGTAAAGTTTTTTGTTTTAAAAGCTGGGCGCACCGGAGCAAAGCCGCCACGCCAGCACGGTTATCCAAGCCCGCTGCGGTGATGCGGCTGCCCAAAAGCAGACGAGGCTCTGCCTGCAAGGAAATCCGATCCCCCAGCGATACCAGGGCTTTGGCCTCCTGTTCATCCATTCCCAGATCCACATACATTTGATCCACTGGGGACACCTTATCCGCACCGCCTTCCACCAAATGGGGCGGCAAGCAGCACACAATCCCCCGGCGTGTCTCCTGGCCATATACGGTGACGGAGCTTCCTGGAAGAACCCGCCGGTCCACTCCTCCGCAAGGGGCAATCCGTAAGAATCCATGATCGTCAATCCCGGTTACCACCAAGCCAATCTGATCCAAATGGGCGTCCAGCAGCACTTGCCGGGCGGCTTGTCGATTTCCAAGTGCGGCAGTTACATTCCCCATTCCATCTGTTTCAATGGGGACATCGGGCCAAATCGCTTCCCACTCCTGCCGTACCACTGCAGCAGCCAAAGCTTCCTCTCCTGGCGTGCCCGTTACCGAGCAGAGACGCAGCAAAAGCTGCTGTACTTCCTGTAAATCCGTCATATTTTTTCTCCTTTTTGATATGGAAAAGGCAGGCGTTTCACCTGCCTGGATAGTAATTGGGAGTCTTGCGCTTTGGATCTTCAGACATCCAAGCGTTGCGTTCTCTGGGGAAAACGAACTGGGGCTTTGCCCCCACCGCCTTAGAACAGACGGGCGAAACTTTCCGTTTGCTTTCGAGAAGCTTTGGGAGTGTTTGTAAGAACGAGCGCAACGCTAGGACTTCAAGCCTTTGCTCATCAGAGCGAGAAACGAGCGATTCTGACGAGCAAAAAAATGCCGATTCGCCGGCTAGATTAGGGCGTGGACCAATTCTTTAAAGTGGTTGCCTCGAGCCTCAAAGTTGGGATATTGATCAAAGCTAGCGCAAGCCGGAGACAACGATACAATATCCCCTGCCTGCGCTTCCTGGCTGGCCAGCGTTACCGCTTCCTCCATGGAAGCGGCGTGTAAAATCTTTGGGCAACCCTCCGTATAAGCCGGAGCCGCTTCCACGGCCGCCTGAATTTTCGGCGCCGTCGCTCCCATCAAAATCAGGGTTTTCACTTTGTCCACAATCACCGGCCCCAGATTGTCAAAGGGGATTTTCTTATCATAGCCGCCGGCAATTAGAAGGATCTTCTGGTCATAGAGGCTCAGGGTACCGGAAGCTGTACGGGTCGGGCTGGTGCCAATGGAATCGTTATAATAGGAAACTCCATGACACACCCGCACCAATTCGGCTCGATGGGGAACGCCGCCAAATTCTTTAGCCACCTTTTTAATGTGATCGATATTCACATCACCCCAAGCCGCCGTAATCGCCGCCAGATAATTTTCGATATTGTGCTTGCCAGGAATTTTGATGTCGGCTACCGCAACCACTTCCGTCACCGTTTCCTTTTCTTGCATCACAATGGTGTCCCCCCGCAGCCAAGCCCCATATTCACACGGCTGAGCGGAACTGAAAAAGAACCGCTGCCCACGCACCTCTTCCCCAAAAGAACGGGTCCACTCATTTTCCAGGTTGAGGACCGTTTTTGAAAATGCGTCTTGATGAAGAAAAATATTTTTCTTCGCTTCCACATATTCCGCCATATCTTTGTGTATATCCAGGTGGTTGGGAGAAAGGTTGGTCACTACCGCCACATGAGGACTTTGATGCATGGAAATTAATTGGAAACTGGACAGTTCCACTACCGCCACATCCTCCGGTTGGATCAATTCCAAATCTGGCAGCAATGGGCGGCCAATGTTGCCTCCCAGATGCACTCGTTTTCCCGCCGCCTTGAGCAATTCAGATAAAATGGTGGTGGTAGTGGTCTTGCCGTCACTGCCAGTGACCGCATAAATCTTGCAGGGACACAGGGCAAAGAACACTTCCATTTCGGAGGTCACTGCGATCCCTTTCTGACGGGCCTGATCCAGCTCCGGCAAATGGAAGCGCATTCCTGGCGTACGGAACAGAACATCCACATCTAGATTTTGCAGATAGTCGTCTCCCAGCTTCAGAGCCACACCCATGGCCTCCAGCTCCTTTGCAGCTTCTCCTAACGCCTCCCGACTGCGTCGATCACACGCCGTTACCAATGCGCCATATTCGTGAAAAATTTTCACTAAAGGTAAATTGCTTCCGCCAATACCGCAAAAGGCCACCCGTTTTCCTCGCATACCCCGAAAAAATTCCTGTACCCGTTGCTCCATACAAAGTCCTCATTTCCTTATCAAAATGGCAGGGCTACTGTTCTTTCGTCAGCCCTATATGGTCAATGGTATTATTATACTTTTTCAATCCGTAAATATCAAGCGAAAACCTTGGTTTTTCAAGAGGTGAGATGTTTCTACAAAATTTTTTGAAAAAATTTCTGAAAAAATCTATTCAATGTTACAAAAAAGTGATAAAATAGGGATGATATTAAGCAGCAGGCCTTCTGCTGAATCATTCTGACTGAGCAATGAATTATGGAGGATGTTTTCATGAAAGATGTTTACAAGGGTAAGACTAAAGACGTGTTCGCGCTGGATAACGGCAATTATCTTCTGAAATTCAAGGATGACGTCACCGGCAACGACGGTGTTTTTGATCCTGGCGCCAATACCGTTGGTCTGAGCATTGCCGGCATTGGAAGGGCAAATCTGGAAGTCTCCATTTATTTCTTTGAGATCCTGAAAAAAGCCGGTGTCAAAACGCATTATGTTTCCGCCAACCTGGAAGACACCACCATGGAGGTGCTGCCTGCCACCAACTTTGGCCAAGGCCTGGAAGTGATTTGTCGCAATCGCGCTGTGGGCAGCTTCCTCCGTCGCTATGGCGCTTATATACAGGAAGGCGCACCCTTGGATTCCTATGTGGAAATGACCCTGAAAGACGACGACCGGGGCGATCCGCTCATCACCTGCGAAGGCCTGGTAGCGCTGGGCATCATGACCAAAGAGCAGTTTGAGTCTACCAAAGCGCAGACCCAAAAGATTAACGGCATCATTACAGATGCCCTCAAAGAAAAAGGCCTTGACCTATACGACATCAAATTTGAGTTCGGTTATCATGGAAGCGAAGTTATTTTGATCGACGAAATTGCTTCTGGCAATATGCGGGTTTACAAAGACGGTAAAATTGTGGCTCCTATGGACTTGACGAAACTAATCTTGGCTTAATTTTAATTCCCTTTTCAGACAGATACTACAAAAGCCAACGGAGCTGCTTTTCATTTGGAAAGCAGCTCCGTTTTCTATTCAAGAAAGAGATTCAGAAGTGGCAAAAGAGTGTGCTTGGATTTTTCTATTGCTTTTTTATGTCACTACAGTAAAGTAAACAATACTTTTAAATTTTTTGCAACTTTTTAGTGATTAATTTTTTCAATATTTTTGATTATAAAGAAAAACTGTAAAAAGAGTTCGTTTTTATTAGAGGTTTTTCATAAAAAACAAGGGTTTGGTTCGGCAGTTTTTCCCTTTTAAACTAGCATTTCGGATTCTGTCAAATTCTCTTGATTCCTCATTTTATTTTGGGTATAATGACACTAATAAAAGATTGAGTAATTTTGTAGAAATCGGAGGTTCGATAAGCTTATGGGAAAAGCGTTAATTATTGGCGCCGGAGGAGTTGCTGGCGTAGTTGTTCACAAATGCTGCCAAAATTCCGAGGTATTTGAGGAAATCTGCATTGCCAGCAGGACCAAATCCAAATGCGATGCGCTAAAAGAAAAGCTGGAAGGCAAAACCGCCACTAAAATCCAAACCACACAGGTAGACGCAGACAAAGTGGAAGAACTGGTTGCCTTGATTCGGAAATTCCAGCCGGATATTGTCATCAATGTGGCTCTGCCGTACCAGGACCTGACCATCATGGACGCCTGTTTGGAAACAAAAGTAGACTATGTGGACACAGCCAACTATGAACCTTTGGACACTGCAAAATTTGAATACAAATGGCAATGGGCTTACCGGGACCGGTTTGAAAAAGCAGGTATCACCGCTTTGCTGGGCAGCGGTTTTGATCCAGGCGTTACCGGCGTATTTTCCGCTTACGCGCAAAAGCATTATTTCGACGAAATTCACCAGATCGACATTGTGGACGCCAACGCCGGCGACCACGGCTATCCATTCGCCACCAACTTTAACCCGGAAATCAACATCCGGGAAGTGACCGCCAATGGCAGCTACTTTGAAAACGGCAAATTTATTGAAACGGAACCTATGTCCATCAAGCGGGTGTATGACCTTCCCCAAATTGGTCCCAAGGATATCTACCTGCTGCACCACGAGGAAATGGAATCCCTAGCTCTAAATATCAAAGGAATCCAAAAAATCCGCTTCTGGATGACCTTCTCGGAAAGCTATTTGACCCACCTGAAGGTTTTGGAAAACGTAGGCATGACCTCCATTGAACCCATCGAATTTGAAGGAAAACAAATTGTACCGCTCCAATTTCTCAAGGCTGTGCTTCCAGATCCAGCTTCCCTAGGCCCGCGTACCAAGGGAAAAACCAACATTGGCTGTATTTTCCAAGGCATAAAAAACGGCAAGCCTCGCACCTATTATGTATACAACGTCTGTGTGCATGAGGATTGCTATGCGGAAGTCGGTTCCCAAGCAATCTCCTACACCACTGGCGTGCCCGCTATGATCGGCGCCATGATGGTAATGACCGGCAAATGGAAAAAGCCTGGCGTATACAATGTAGAAGAATTTGACCCTGATCCGTTCATGGACGCCCTGAACCAGTTTGGGCTCCCATGGCACGAGGATTTTAATCCCACCCTCATCGACTAGGCGGAAAGCTGTCTGATCGCTTGCACGGGTTGCTGGTTCCTCACTGAATGGCGAACTCGAATTGTCCACAACTTCAAAGTACTCCATAAAAAAGGAGAATCATCCGACCAATTTTACTGAAAAAGCCTCCTGTTTCGGAGGCTTTTTCCAATCTCCTTCCAGCAGTGGAAGATCTTTCAACGAAGCGGTTTTCCCGCAAGAAAGGCGGTTTCCTATGAACACAAAAAAACAACCCTTAGATTTTTCCATCGATCAAATCCCCTCCCCGGCCTATGTCCTAGATGAACGCCTGCTGCGCAAAAACATGGACGTGTTCCGCTATGTCCAGGAGCAAACAGGCTGTAAAATCCTGGTGGCGCAAAAAGGTTTTTCCATGTACGCCACCTACCCTCTCCTGAGGGAAACTCTCTACGGCGTGACCTCCAGCTCCCTCTTTGAAGCGCGGCTTGGATACGAAGAAATGGGGAAAGAAGTTCATATTTTTTCCCCTGCTTACCGCATGGATGAATTCGACGAAATCCTTCGCTACAGCGATCACATTGTATTTAATTCCTTTGCCCAATGGAATGCCTTCCGGGACAAAGTGTCGAAATCTGGAAAACCTATTTCCTGCGGGATCCGAATCAACCCAGAATATTCGGAAATCGAAACGGATCTTTACAACCCCTGTTTTGCTAATTCCCGACTGGGCGTAACCCTAGCTAATTTCTACGAAGATCAGCTAGACGGCATAGAAGGCCTGCACTTTCATACCATGTGTGAGCAAAATTCCGATACTCTGGCCCGTACGCTCCAGGTGGTGGATGAAAAATTTGGCAAGTATCTTTCCCGAATGAAATGGCTCAACTTTGGAGGCGGTCATCACATCACCCGCCCAGACTATGATTTGGATACGTTGCTTTCCTCCATCCGCTGGATAAAAGAGAAATATGACCTGGAAATCTATCTGGAGCCAGGCGAAGCCATTGCCCTGAACACGGGATACCTGGTCTGCTCCGTCCTGGATATTCTGGAAAACGGCATGAACCTGGCTATTTTAGACACCTCCGCCGCCTGTCATATGCCCGACGTGCTGGAAATGCCTTATCGCCCCAACCTCATTGGGGCAGGACGTCCTGGAGAAAAGCCCTACACCTATCGGTTCGGAGGGCCAACCTGTCTAGCCGGTGATATCATTGGGGATTATTCCTTTGATGAGCCGCTGCAAATCGGCGACCGCCTGGTATTCTGCGACATGGCTCACTACACTATGGTAAAAAATAACACTTTTAATGGAATTAATTTGCCCGCCATTGCCCGATACAGCCAGCAAAATGGCATGGAAATTCTCAAAAAATTCCACTATGAGGATTTCAAATCTCGACTATAATCACAAAAATGCTCTTCACAAAAACAGGGCTATGATAACCGTAATCAACCCGGAAACTCCAATCGCAATTCCGCCCATGGCGCCTTGTATTTCCCCCATTTCAATTGCTTTCGAGGTACCGGCCGCATGGCTGCAGGTACCAATGGCAACACCTGCTGCCACTGAACTTTTTATGCGAAAAATCTTCACAAAAACTGGCGATAAAGCTGCGCCTAATACCCCAGTCACCAATACAGCCGCAACGGTAATGGCGGGAATCCCACCCAGCTTCTGGCTGACCTCCATGGCAATGGGAGTGGTCACCGACTTGGGAATCATGGAGGCCGTAAGGGTGTCTCCCAAGCCAAAGAGTTTACACAGACCCCATGCACTAAACATGGAGGTTAGAGAACCCATCAGACAACCGGCTAATACGGGGATAAAATATTTTTTCAGCACTTGAATCTGCTGGTAAATAGAGTAAGCCAGTACGGTAGTGGCTGGCGCTAAAAACATAGAAATGATATCTCCGCCCACTTGGTAGCTGGCGATGGGAATTCGGCAAAGCTTGAGGATCAAAATCGTCAGGACAATACCAATTAAGAGAGGATTCAAGAAAGGGAGTTTCCATTTTTGATTGACCCAAACCCCAACCTGAAAGGCCAAAACACTGAGCATAATCCCAAACATCCCGTTGGTCAATACTGCCGTAATCGTTTCACTCATGACCGCTCCTCCTTGCCAAAATTTTCTCCTGGAGCCGCATCACTCCGGTTACGGTAAACGCCGCCACCAAAAAAGTGAGCAGGGTGGTAATGACACAAATTAATGCTAAAATCAAAATGTGCCCTTTCAGATAGGTGTACTGTTCCACAACGCTAACGCCAGCGGGAATAAAAAGGAAGGCCATATTTTTGAGCAAAAACTCCGATACCTCCTGGATCTGGCGAGGTTTTACCGCCTTGACCAATAGCAACAGCAACAGTAAAACCAAGCTGATAATGCTGGCTGGAATCGTAATCGGGAGTATGCCGGAAATAAGTTGTCCCACCAAGCACAATCCAAATACAATTGCTAATTGAAATAAAATCTTCATAGGAATTTCCTCCTTTACGCTTTAATTGTGGTAATACCAAAATTCTTTATTTAAGGTATCACAAACAATTCAACTTGTCAATTCTCTATTTGTGGTACTACCATATTGACTCTTTTCCCTTTCTATGGCATAATAATTTCAATCGGAAAATTCTGAGAATATGAAATCGCAAAACAGGACCTGCGCCCTGACGGCGCTTACTGCTTATTCCATTACTTCGCACAATATTTCATGACATCATATCCGTAATGAAATTGTAACGCAGGCATTTCATTGCACCGGTACCAGTCCAATCCTGACAACCCGAAGGAGTATGCGCGACTTGCCCGCTGCAGGCATGGTATCATAATCTCACAAAATATGGAACTAAAACAAACATACGCTTCTTTCACGTTGCGCAAGATATTTACCGTGGAATGGGAAATACGAAAAAATTGCTAGTCAAACGCTTTGCGTGTTTCGAAATCCCAATCCATTTCCATCATAAGAACAGGAGGAGACTTGGAATGGCAAGGGAAGAAAAAAAGAAAAATGTTTCTACGGATGTGGCTGAAAAGATTTCCGCCATGATCCTAACGGAGAGACGCTTCCGCCCTGGAGATAAACTCCCAAATGAAAGAGACTTTGCTGAGGAGCTTGGGGTCAGCCGTACTTCCATCCGGGAAGCGCTCAAGCTTCTCAATGCCAACGGTATGCTGGAAATCCGTAGGGGCGTGGGAGCGTTTGTCCGGGAAACGCCGGGAATCCCGCGGGACCCTCTCGGACTCTCCCAAATTGAGGATAAAAAGAAATTGATGTTAGATTGGTATGAAGCCCGGATCGCTTTGGAACCTACCGCGATGCAATGGATTGTGGAACGAGCCTCGGACGAAGAAATTAATCGCTTACAGGAATTGGAGGAACAAGTGTCCCTCACCATTGGCGGCGGGGGAAATTACTGGACCCTGGACATGGAGTTTCACAACGCGCTTGCCCAAGCTACCCATAACGAAATCATTCACCGGATGTTGGCCGGGATTGGGCATTCCGTCCACGAAATGTTTGCCCTTTCCAAAGAAATTGGCTTATATGAACCCTTTTCCCTTTTGGCTCTGCGGTCCCACCTGGAAATTATCAAGTTTATCCGCATGCGGGACGCCATGGGAGCTTCTCTTGCCATGCGGTATCATTTGATGCAGTGTATCCAACATTTAAAATCCCATGATTCATGAAAAACCATTCTTTTGTGTATCCTTCCTAACCAAAACTGTTCAACCGAAAAAGCAAGCTGTGGAATTCACCACAGCTTGCTTTTTTCATTTGTTTCTTTCTACGAATACCAATTTTCCGTATCAATCCTCCGATTTTCCGGGTACCGCGCTTCTACGGAACCAACGATATCCATGGCGCCTTGAATATTCTCGATGGCTGCCTCCAACACATGGCCGCCTTTGATGCGGTCCTGGGACAAAAAGTGAAAATGCCAGCCGGGTGGATTGATATTCCGGTATTCCTCCGGCCCTTTCAATGCCACCAAAGTGCCGGTCAGGTGAGTATAGCAATATTCCATCTGTTCCGATGAAACCTGCTCTAAGGTGGGATATGGCTTTTGCTGAGGATACACACTGCGGACACAGATCCGATCAAACCTTCCCAATAGCTTAGCCAACAACATGGAAGAACCATGCCCGCCAACCCTTTCCGCCTGTTGGTCCAACCACTGGCACAGGGAAGGTAAATCCGGGATATTCCAGCAAACCGGAAGAACATTCCCCCCGGAAAAATGGGCCACCGCAGCAAACGGGATTGTAACATCCCCAGCCGCCTGCGCTACGCTTCCATCTCCTTTGACTTGGTAAACCACGCCATCCAACACGATCAATTCACCATCCAAACGGTGGAAGGTCCCCAAACCACAATCTCCATACTCCAGCAGTTCCTTTACCGTCCATAGGCCGTCATAACAATGCTGCACCATGCCGGACGATATGAAACCAGCCTGGGGACTTTGGAGGAATTCAGGCGTGACCATCGTAAAAAATGTCATTGTTGTTTGCGCATGCATTCGTCTCCCCTCCTTCTTTGAGAAGCAAAAGAAAAACACCATGTTCCTCAAAGGAGCCCATGGTGTTTGGAAGAATTATTGAAAGAATCTCTTGATTTCGATCTCGCCGTTTTCCACGGAATCGGAACCATGGATAATATTTTCACCTGTGCTAAAGGCATAGTCGCCGCGGATGGTGCCAGCGGTTGCTTCCTCAAACTTGGTTGCGCCCATGAGGATTCTCATGCCCTTCACGGCATTTTCACCTTCTACAACCATGCCAAACACAGGACCGGAAGTCATGTATGCCACAATCTCCGGGAAGAATGGACGATCCGCAATATGAGCGTAATGCTCCCGAAGGATTGCCTCATCCAGATTCATCATTTTTGCGTCTGTAATGCGGTAGCCTTTCTTCTCGATTCTTGCGATAACCTCGCCCATCAAACCGCGTTTGATGCAGTCTGGCTTCAGCATAATATAAGTTCTTTCCATTGCCATTGGTATCCTGCTCCTTACACAATAAAATTTTTATCTCAGTCGATATTGTTATTATAACAGAAAATCCTGGATTTGAACATCCCTTTTTCCACGGATTTTGTCCTCTCCCCCAATTCCATTAGAATCATCCCCAAACGAAACCGGCTCCCAGCCAATAAGCCAAATGATCCAGGTCCCAATTCGGAGGTGCATCGCTATCGTATCCGCAGTAGACTTGAAATTTCGCGCCGGTCAGGCTAGCCTTCTCTACGGATTTGATATCCTCATAATCCAAACCATTTTTCGGTGCATTTAATCGTACACCTTTCAGACTTTCCCCAGGAATGCCTAGCATGCGACCAGAACCACCATTTGCCAAAATTAAGGTTTTCGATTCATAACTTTCCTTATCCGTAACGACTTTTTTTATTTCGCCTGTAAGCTTTGTATCCGTCACATTTTCATATCCCATTTTGTGGGGCAATATGCCACAAATTATGGATACGTTCTTCAATACCTATGATTTCAGCGGCAAGGCCCTGATTCCCTTTGGCACCCATGGCGGCAACGGTTGGGTTGGAACGTCTGCAAAAATCGCACAGCTTGAACCGAATGCCACTATGCTGGATGGTTTCAGCATTTCCTGTAACAGCACTGAAAATGCCCATGACCAAATTGTAACATGGGTTAACAAACTGAATCTACAATAGCACAATGTGAGTATAAAACGTAGAGGTGCTAGAAATTATTCATTGACACCGCCAACGGCTTTGATATTATGTCTATCTTCCGCGATGTGATAAACGAGTGGTACATGGCCGACATCAGCCGCAAAATCAAGACCGTTTTCAAATCGAGAATTAGAAAAGGGCTTGCGCTGTTCCGGGAGCATCTGCTATGGCTACCGCGCTTCCAAAGAGGACAAGGTGAGTATAATTGACGGGGAAACCGCCGCCGTTGTGCGCCGTATCTTCCAGAGCGTCCTTGCCGGGGAAACCGTAGCCAGCATAGCAAAGCAGCTCCATGCCGAGAAAATCCCTATCCCGTCCGAGCGTTGGAAACGGGCAGGCGAACTGGTACGGGCGGCAAAATACGCAGACCCCTACCCATGGCCAGCGACCACAATCGGCTACATACTGAAACGCCCGGAATACACAGTAAGGTACTAGGAAAGACCGTATGCAAGAACTACAACACCAAAAGCACCCGCAGGACTGCGCCGGAGGAACCATATATTTTCAAGGGAGCAATCCCCGCCATTGTAGACGGGGAAACATGGCAGACCGTACAGAAGATACGGAAAACCGTGCGCCGCGCCCCAAGTGGCAGAACACTCCGAACCGTTTGACCGGGCTTTTATACTGCGCCGACTGCGGCTCAAAGTTGACACACCGATACAACCTTGTGCGAGGGAAATGGGTTGAGGACGTTTTTATCTGTTCCGGCTATCGCCAGCTTACCCGCGACTGCACCATGCCATATCCCCACAGCGAAAATAGAAGCCGCTATCCTTGCCGTTATCCAGCGCGTGAGCTGGTATGTTCGGAACAACGAAAAAGAATTTACAGAGCGTGTCCGGGAAGCGTCCGACCTCCAGCAGGAGCAGACCGTTAAGGAGTACAGGAAAAATCAGCAAGGCACAGAAACGGCATAAGGAGCTTGACGGACTTGTGAAAAAGCTGTGCGTTTGACGTGCCAGACCATATCATCCCCCCAGCAGAGGTAGAGGAACAACGCGGCCAGCAGGAGAAACAGGCAGCAAAGGAAGCCAGGTCAAAGGAGCTTACAAAGGCAAGGTACGAAAAGCGCAAGCAGGACAAGCGGGAATTTACCGTTTTACGCCATATTCCTTTATATGTCCAAAGGACAAAATAGAAAAAATATAACCACATGCTAAAATAGCATTAAGAAAAATGGCAATAAAAAGGAATTAAAAATTAAAGGTATATGATTTCCCTCTTTTTCTCCGGCAGAGTGAACAGGGCAGAGGCAAGCTCCTCGTTGGTAAGAATAACCGTCTGACTGCATATCGTGACGCGGTATTGCTTGTATGCTTCTGTGCAAGCCATAGAAAATTCCCCCTTTCTCCCCACATGGGACAGTGTATGGTTTATGGCTATCGTTTTTGTAACTTTAATTTGAACATTTCTTTATCTTGTTGGCATTTGAAAGTCCACAAGTGCCTTGTTCAAATAATCGTTAAAAGGTTTCATGATTTGGAAAAGTTCTACTGCTTTTCCAAGAAATATTTCTACCTCTTTCACTTCTTCGTCTTTTAGCGGATATTCGAGATACCAGCTCTTAAATTTTAGATAGTCTGCTTGAGGATGCTCTTTCTCATATCCCGAAGGAACATTTTTTAATACCGTTCCATGTACAGTGAAGTTTTTTTCAAAATCCGGCTCGTGGATAATCTTTTCCCATTCTTCACCATGCCGGACAATATAATCCCGTATCATCGTTGTTGCATCCTTAAACATATCTGCAAACAACCCACCACCTAAAAAGGATTTATCACCCGGCTTTATTATAAGATAATAGCCGACAGGAACAGGTAGCTTCCCTTTTGGAGAAATATGGGCGCGAAACGCAGGATTATATGGTGATTTGTCGTGGCTAAACCGGATATCCCTTACAATCTTAAACGTAAGGTCTTTTGGATTGTTATGTAAAATGCTACTGTCAAATTTTCCGATTTCCAGTATCAATGTCTGTAATAGTTTTTCAAATTCAGCGTTTGCTTTTTTATAATCGTCCTTGTTTGCATGATACCATTCACGGTTATTATTCATACTCAAAGTCGATAAATAGTCAATAATAAATTGTGTATTCATAATTTTTGCATCTCCTCTACGATTTCTGGATAATAGAAAGCTGCGTGGAATCTAAAAATTCCCGTATCAGATGCTTCATACGTTCGGGAGATTGGTAGGGTTTACAAAACGAAAAATCCTGCGATAAATCGTCAATATCTTCCATAGCATTTTTCACATCTATCATAGTCTCAATAGAGATTTCCGTAGCTGTCATATAATCTAACTGCAACGGGTTTAGCCTATGGATTTGTATTGCATAATTCACTCTGTCTTTGCATTTACATCTACCACTACCATATTCTCCACAATACTGCCCTAAAAAATCTGCCATTCTTTTGCGTATTCTGGAAAGCCGTTGACGATACGCTTCCGGGGTCATTTCCAAAATCTCCCCCGCAATCCGACTGTCAATCTTAAACATTGTACCCAATATGAAAATACATCTGCTCTCCATATTAAGGCATTGCAACATCACATTGGTACACGACATTTTCAGTTCTTCGGCTAATATATTCTTTTCTACATTCTGTGTTAAATCTGGCACATCTTGTATTTTTCCGTTTTCTATGTCATTTCCATAATATTCAAAACTCAATGGATAATGAGCGAACATGTGCTTTTTGTAATTTTTCAGATGATTAGCCGCAATACTGAATACCCATGTTGTGAATGAACTGTTACCCCTAAAAGATGAAAGATGCGTAATCATTTTCAACAGGATATCCTGCGTGGCATCCTCTGCGTCGGCGAATGTACCGAGCATCCGCAGGGATAAATTGAATACAATGTCCTGCACACCTGCAATAAGCGTTTCAAGGGCATTTTTATCCCCTGCTGTGGCTTTATCAACTAAAGCCAGTAATTCTTCATTCATTTTTTTATTCATAGATTTTTACCTCCTGCTTAATTAGACAACACTCTTTTGTCTTTGTGACAGAAAAAGCTTACATTATCCTAATGAATATTCCAGATTTATTTTCCGTCAACCCACCTCAGAAAGGTGTCCTGTGCGATAGAAAGCTGCCGAGCGGCCTCCCGCGAGGTAATTTTTTTATTTTCCCAATCTTCTTTAAGTTGCCAAAACTGTTCTGGCACCGGCTTTCTCGGCCTGCCGAACTGCACCCCGCGCAGTTTGGCTGCCGCAATTCCTTCTTTTTGCCTTTGGTGGATATTCTCGCGCTCTGTCTGCGCCACATAAGAAAGAATCTGCAATACAAGATCGGCTACAAAGGTGCCCGTCAGATCGTTGCCGGATTTTCTAGTGTCTAAAAGCGGCATATCCAGCACCACAACATCCGCCTGTTTCTCTTTGGTAATCACCCGCCATTGCAGCAGTATCTCCTCATAATTACGTCCCAGCCGGTCAATGGATTTGAGGACCAGAATGTTGCCAGGGCGGAGTTTTCTCAACAGTTTTTGATATTGTGGTCGGTTGAAATCCTTCCCACTGAGTTTATCCATGTAAATGTTGCTTTCTGAAACGGGAAATTCCCGCAGCGCAATCAACTGCCGATCCTCATTCTGTTCCTTTGTGGATACGCGGACATATCCGTAAATCTTGCCTTCCATAAAAAAGCCTCCTTTGTTATATTTCAGAGCGGTTTGCGCTCCTGATACAATTCTAAAGAAGTTTTTTCGTTCTCCAAGAAAAGACTTATATTTATTTTTCGAAAAAATTTCATTGAAAATCGGCTTGCTTTCACACCGGAAATATGTAAGCTTTGTTGCACAGAATTAAAAAGATAATTTTGAGGAGCACACTGCTATGCTACAACTCTATCTGAAATCGTAAAGAAAACCGAGGATATTTTGACCGGTTCAACGAATATTTCTACCATGGCGAGCTTACCCGCTCAGCCATTATCGTATCCCCGGACGGAGGGCGCGGCGTATATAACAAATAAAAAATCTTTACAAATTCGGATACCAACGCAGCAAATCACTGCGCCCTTCTGCCTCCAATTTTTAACCACATATTTCAGCCACTCGTCCAGTGTCGGTATTTCCTTGGTTCAGGGGCATTCCAGCCTCTCTCTATCTGTGCCGAGATAATCGCTCAAGCAAATGTTATCGTTAAAATCTGGCTCCTCAAAATATGAATAGCATTTTCAATTGCCTACCATGCTATTACTGTATAAGTCCCTTCGAGGAAGCGTAAAGTCTACTAATTATGACTATTATACCACCATTCTAGGGCTTAGAATAGATATAGTACAAGCAAATAGGCAGGTGTTTTATGGATATGCAAAGGCGAATTAAAGAATTGATGGCAGAGCGTGGCTGGACGGACTATCGGCTGGCAAAGGAGGCAAATCTCTCCCACTCCACCGTCACAAATATGTCCAATAGAAATAATGCTCCAATCCTGCCAACCTGAGAGGCGGTGTGCCGTACCTTTGGTATCACATTGGCACAATTTTCATGGAAAACGAAGAATCACAGACACTATTTTCAAGATGGAGTACCCTGATAGACGAGCAGAAACGCCGCCTGCTTGATTTGATGAAAACAATGTAAAATGCATGTTAGTTCTGTCCCGGGAATAACGTGCATTTTCCGTATCTATAATCATCTTGTCAACTCGACTCCCTATTTCACAATCTTATCTCCACAACCTACCCAATATCGAATCTGTCCACTCAACTATCCATCATTTTTCACAGTAGACCAATTCCCGCACCCCTGCTAAACCAAAAAAACATGGGAGCCAGAACCGTTATCTAAACAGTCCCAACTCCCGGAATCCCCCCCCTGTTTTCTACACTTTTTCAGTTCCTTATTTCGCAACCCTTGACATCAACACTACGCATTCAACATGAGTACCAAACTAGAATATATCCCCACAAAATTGCGGAAATACCAGCAAATTTTTTGCAGTACTAACACTACTCGTGCATCCCGTTTCCCACAAATACATAACCGATATAAATTTTGCATCAACTTGATGCAAAATTTAATCTTCTTTCATAGCCCCAACATTTTCTTCCTCTAGCTTATCAACTTCTAATGCTTGATATTCTTGATTTAATTCCCGCAATAATTCCTCCTCGCTCGGCAAATATAATTTATATTTTGAGGCAAAAATCTGTGTTTCATTTTCAGGCAGTGTATATTTAACCACAGATTCACTTTTGTCTGCACATAATACAATACCAATCGGTGGATTATCCCCTTCATTCATAAGCTCCCTCTCATAATAGTGAACGTACATCTGCATCTGTCCTAAATCCTGATGTGTTAAATCACCAACTTTTAAATCTATCAGAACAAAACATTTCAAAATGTAATTATAAAATACAAGGTCAATTCTAAAGTGTCTGCCATCAAAAGTAATTCTCTTCTGTCTGGCCACAAAAGAAAATCCTCTTCCGAGTTCTAAAAGAAATTTTTGTAAATGCGTAATCAATGCCTGTTCTAAATCACTTTCATAAAAATCGTTGTTTGAACTTAAACCAAGAAATTCCAAAACATAGGGGTCACGAATAATATCCTCTGGTTTCTTAGCAGGTTCTAACGTCTGAATTTCTGCCGAAACTTGTTCTTTATTCTTACTGGATAATAATCTTTCATAAAAGAAAGAATTTATCTGCCTTTCAAGCTGTCTAGTACTCCATTGTGATTTTACAGCTTCTCGCATATAAAATTCTCTTGTCTCATCATTTTCCACTTTCATCAAAAGTCTATAATGTGTCCAGCTTAATTCGTCACGCAGTGCGTGACCATTTGGAAACGTCAAGTAAAACTGCCTCATATACTTCAAATTTGTTACTGTAAAGCCTTTGCCGAAATCCTGTGTCATTTGTTTTGACAATTCTTTTAACAATCCCGTCCCATACTCTGCCTTTTCATTGCCACCCTGTTCTTCAATGATTGATTTACCTATATTCCAATACGCTTCAACCATTGCAAAATTGGCTGTTTGATAAACTTTATTTCTTGCCGAAATTAGAATTTCTTTGATTCCATTATAAAAATTTTGATTCATCGATTCAATATCCCTTCTTAGCAAACTCAAACAAAGTCATTTGTCTATCTATAAATGATTTAACATTCCTTTCTTTAATTTTATCCTCCTCATTTATTTCTCCAAATAATAAAGGTGATTTTAAATTATGTTTTCCAAAATTGTTATTTACACTCGTTCCACTGTAATTAGCATAACAATATAAACAGCCATTTTTACATGTATTATAAGCTCCAATATCAATACTTGCAATACATCCACATTCACTTCTCTGGTTCTTGTCCTTTTCAACATTTAGTTTGTATTTACCTATTCTTTCAAATCGTTCTTTATCAATACAACATGCATGAGGAACTCCAAATTTCCCGAAATCACACGCCTCCGCGCAGGTATCTAAATGTAAATTATATCTTTGCGCTATTCTAACAAGTTTTTCTACTATTTCCTTTTGCTGTTCCACTGTAATTGGATGAATATGCAACGGTTTTATATTACGTTCCGTATTTCTATAAAAATCCAAAAAACTAATCGTACATTTTTCTGTATATGGTGCAAGTTTTGAAGCCAATACTTCAAAATACTTACAATGATAATCTACCGTATAAGTTTCATTAAGAAAAATAGGATCATATCTCCAAATTACCTTTTCCTTACCAACTTCTTTCGATAATCGCTGAAATGAAGGTATAATAACTTTATTCTTTGACGGAAGACCTAATTCAACCTCTGGTCCATATGCCGTTAAAGTAAATTGAAAATAGAAATTATATTTTTCAAGCTCTGTCAACCTTTTTAACATCGGAATGGGATTTTTCGTCCAAAAAACTATCCCATCAACAAGCTGCGGCGATAAATCTATTTTACTTATTTGATGGATATTCATGGGATTTCTTACTAGAACATATTCTTCCTTCAACCTATTAAAAAGCCATTCCGAATAAAATGACGGAATATCCGTTCTTCGGCTCGCACTTATAATCATTAGTTCACCTCCAAAATGAGTTGAGCACTTTCGCAAGTTATTGCAACACAATAGCTACTAATAAAATTCTCTGCTATATCAAAAATATTTCTCTTTGTTTCATATTGCTCAGAATTTTCATAATAATTATGATTTTTAAACCGTTTTCTTACTTCCACAGAAATATTTAAACCAACCTTTTCAATTTCATTAACAAATAATGGAAATGCATCTCTTCCAGTATTAATGCTGTCCGCATCATTAATTATTATTAACATTGGCGAATCTTTTGGCTTATATTTAACTATATTGTTTGCCAATTGTTTAAACCACTGTTTTAATCCAATCACTCCTGTATCATTATAAAAAAACGATATTAGATACTGAACAATTAACACATTACATTTTTCTAATGCATGATTTTCAAAATATGTTAATACATCTATATCCCGATAAAATCTCACTTTACCACCCCAGTAATTATCCTTGATAAAATTATGTATTTTTTCTAAACACGTATTTTTATCCAATCCACAATACGAAATTTTTTGTTTATATCCCATATATTCAAATGCCATCAAGTCTGGAGCTGCTCCACACCCCAATGACAAAATATGAAAATATGGATATTCTGATAAATCCAATTCATTAAGAGCATATATCATCTCCGAACAGTATTTATATGAATATCTACACACATAGTAATCTAAAAGCTTTTCGCAATCATAAAAATCTCTATATTTATTGTAATGGTAATGAATATCATCAAGGCACTGTTTACAACCATTGCAGTCCCCATCACACATGATTTTTGAATTACACTGAATACAATCTTCGTTTTGGTATTCCAAATCGCAAAATTCAATAACATCATCAATTAGCATACTATATCTCCTATGTATTTCTTTTAAATCATCGAGAAATGATTCAACGCATCCTTTATCGCTTCTACTTTCTCTTCCGTTGGATGTTTCCTCGGCTGTTTTAATTCCTCTACCGCATTAGGAGCATCATACATCGGCAATCCTAACTCCCTCTTGACCTCTGCGATATATGCGGTATGTACCTTGAAGCCATACTTCGCTTCTATGTACTCCTTAATCATCTTGTATGTAACCCGCTCTTTCGGCTTGTATGCTGCGGCTCTCTTGGCAATATTATCAAGCGGCACTTTGCCC
>JAAWSO010000008.1 GCA_022801595.1 Clostridiales bacterium
CGGTTTTGCTTTCGCTGTGCTTCAAAGTGAACCCTGCCACTCCGCCGGTAAACTCCATCTCCCCGAACTTGCCGTTGATTGCGGTATCGTCAAGGGTTATGGTGAACTGGAAGTCCCTGTCTTTATCGCCATCTGTTCCCGTAACTTGTTTTGTTACTGTCAAGTTTCCCGGTTCTATTTTAGCATTGACATATTTAATGGTATTAGATGGCTGTTTTTGTTCCATATCCGTCACTGTATCATCCACTATAATCGTTCCAGTAACCTTTCCGGAAGCTTCGTCTTTTTCTGCCTTTCCGTTTCCTGTGATATTAATCTCTTGGACACCATAATATGTGTCCTTGGCTTCTGTAATTGTATAAGTTGCCCCTTCTGGTAAATTATAAATCAAAACCTTTTCGCCGGATTTAATCACTAACTCACCATTGCCCTTTTCCAATGTAATATCCGGTTGTTCAACCCAGTTTGGATTCTCAACCGTCGGACTTTTTAACCATGATAAAGAGTTCAAAGGCGTTCCATCTGCTTTTTTGAATTCGACGTCAAAATTGAAATCCTTATCTGTTGATTCCGTATCAACGGATAAGTGCTTTTCTAATTCTAACATTCCGGGTTCCTCAGCATTAATAAAACGGACATAATTGTTTTGATCAAATTCATCCCCATAATCAGTACCTAATGTTAGATTTTGACCTAATCCATCTTTAATTGTACCTGTCATAAAGGTTGTTGAATCTTTCGGATGCAATGGAATAACTGTAACATGATTTGGAGCCAAGCTATCAGGGTATCCCGTACTATTTGGATCTACTTTTCCTAATTCTGTTACAGTATATTTATAATCTTTCTGCTCATCCGTGTCGCCACCTTCTTTTGTGTCCGTATCTGTTTTGATGGCGGTATCTTCTGGCAAATGAGAAATTAGAATTCTCTCTCCATCCTTTAAAAAGAATTTTGTTCCACTAACAATGGAAGCATTAGAAGTACTGATTTCATCCCCATTTGCATCATACCTCTTATATGGATATTGATTAACCATAGGCTTGCCATCAGGTGAAGTTAAATCCAACTGAAATGCATATACACCCTTATCTTCTTCTGAATAGTCCTTAACAATTTTCTCGATTTGAACTTCTTGGTCAAAAATAATTGGATCTATTGCAAGCTCTTCAAATGGTATTGAAAATCTCATATAGCATGAAGATCCGGATGCACCTCTTTCTGTGTAATATACGGATAAACGATATGTTTTTGTCTCGCCTCCATATGGAATACCTGTAGCGATTTTCTCTCCAGCTTCATTTGTTATTTCTTCTGCTCCATCAATAAAATCCCATAAGGTTACGTACATACCTACTGACGAATGGACTCCGCCAATATCTGCCACTTGTTGAGTAGTTTCAGATTTAACTGTCACTGTACCATCATCAGAAACAGTTGTTTCCGATAAAAATACTAAAAGATCATCATCTCCATAAAAGAAGTAATTCAATGGTCCGCAATATCCGGGCTGTAACACGAAGTCAAAATATGTTGTCATGCCAAAGTAAGAATTATGATCATTAGCTTCATCATCACTTGTTGGAAGTACTCCGCCAATATGTCGTCTATTATTTTGTAAGTTTTTATTTCCAAATTTAAGATCGTGTCCATCCGTTCCAAATGAAGAAGCACTATCCATCGGCCAAAATTCATTTGAATAAATATTTGAGGCATTTTCTCTAAATTTATCTAATTCACCACTAACTTGCGTTCCATCATTTTTCTTGACTCCGGATAAAGTATATGTCCCTCCCCGACGTGAAAACTGTAAGCTATAGTTTTCTTGAGTGTTTTCCGTCCCATATGCACTATATTGTAAATATGCCGTTTTTCCTTGGATTCCATCTGGATTATTTATACCATCCGGATTCAAATCCTCTTTAGCCGTTGAAAAGATTGGAGGCGCATTTACTCCATCATTCCAATTAATACTTCCATTTGGATTAACACCTTGAGCCAAGCTAAAAGTTGCCCCTCGAAGACTTGGGCCATAGAATTTACCACCCCATCTATTCGTTCCAGCACGATTCCCGGAATTAGACATATTTAACTTTGTAGGTACCCCATTAGGATCATTCCAAACTGCCGATCCTAATTCAGTTCCGGCATTACTGTTTCCAAAGGCAAATGCTTGGTTGTTGGGATCAAGAAGATTCTTTGGATTATTGATACCTTGTTTTACTGTGTTTGCATAAAATGTTACATTTGGATTTTGTGATTCAATAATGCCTTGATAAGAAGTTGGAAGTTTACCATTAAATTCACTACTCTTGATTAAGTCATTTAAAGTACCTTGTTCTATTGCCGCATCAACCATATCGCTTATATTGGCTACGTCACCACCGTTTTTTGCGATTTGAGCTGCGGCATCTGTAGTGTAAATCCAGCCATCTGATATATCGTAATCGAAAAAATTCACCGCATCATACTCATAATTTTCTTCTGTAGTTGGTTCAAAAATTAGACGAATGACCGTATTTTCGGTAATTAAAATCGTATAACCGTCTGCTGGATTCCCGACATATTTCACACCATTCTCATTTATGGTATCACCGGGCTTAAATGCCGGATTGTCCTTATAGTTAGTGAAAGTAAACTTAGAAGGATCATGACGATCTTCACCGTCTACAACAATAATAGGCGCATCTAAAATATAAAAATCCGCTTCATTAGTACTATCTTTATCTCTACCTTCTTTTAAAAGCCAAACCTGTCTTAATGTATAGTTTTTATTATAATGATCTTCATTTTCATTATTATAAAGTTTATTCATGAATCGCATTTGTGATTTTTCAAAGAAACGTGTTTCTTCATCAGCAAACAATTTTCGCAATACATTTTCTGTTTTCAACGTTCCATCAGCATTTAAGCTGACTTGAGAATGTGGACTTTGTTCATATAATTCATCCTTATCATACCTTTGACCATAACTCGTTTGTTCCTCAAAATTACGTGGCAGCGTATTTTCCCGTTCGCCGTCTGTTCGCCATACAATCATCGTAGATGGATCAGACGCCTGGGCATTTACTAAATCCATACCCGACAAGTTAGATTCTGGAATATCTAATTCCAACATTGGATAATTTAAGTAATGTTGGATAGTATAACAAGGATTATATTCACTCTCCGTTATAACCCCATTCGTATTTTCTTTTGCTTTAATCTGCATAGGCATACAACTTAACATTAAAATTACTGTCAAAAAACCACTTATGAATTTTGACATTATGCCTGCCGAGTAAGCTCGTTTCGCTGTTTGTACATTCTGACACTTCATCATCTCTATTCTCCCTCCTACATATTTGAGCCAGTCAAATAGCACTTCAATTCATCTGTATAAATCTCATATACCTTCAAAAGCAGCTTTGTTTCTGGATTTTTTGAAAATACCAAAAACAAGTAAGAAAGGTATTCCACGACATATTGCGTTTGTTATTTTCTATGGCTACTAAAGTTTGTCTGCTCACGCCAATCATTTCTGCCAATCCTGCTTGAGATTAACGACATCTTTGATCTCAATGTGGGTAAGTTTTTGGTCATATTCTCGATTAGCTTTTCTTTGGACGATTTGTTCATATAATTGCCTCCCACGTAAAGCCAGAATTTTCGTGAAGTATACTACTCGAAGTAAAAACCTCCGTAAATCCCTACGATACAGGCATTTTTGGAGGTTTTTGACTATAATTTTGACGATGTTAAGCAACGATAACAAGCTTATTCATATTCTGACTCTTAAGATCAAAAGAGGAATGAACATAGCGATTGAGTGTGATGTTGACATTGGCATGACCGAGAATTTCGCTCAAGCTCTTTATTTCAAATCCGACCTCGACACACCTTGTAGCGAAAGTGTGCCGCAGAGCGTGGTAATTTACTTCCTTTATTCCGCTTTCCCGCACATAGCGTTGAAAGCGGTTTTGCATTGTTCGAGGTTCGATATATCTGTTTCTTTCTCCGGTTAAGATAAATTCCTTCGCTGTTCCCTGAAATTGGCGTATGATTTGAAGCAGAAAATCAGGTAGTGGAATATCCCGGATCGAGCATTTGCTTTTCGGCTCAGTTATTACTATTTTAGTCTTAGACCGTTCACTTGGTTCGGAACTTTGAATGCGCTGCATTGTTTCCCGCACCCGAAGGGTTTTGTCGTTGAGGTTCAGGTTCTCCCAACGTAAAGCGCAAAGTTCCCCAATTCGTATTCCGGTATATAGGCTGAGAAGCACCCCCAGTTTGCATAGATCAGTTTCTTCAAGGAGAGTAGAGGTTAGCTGTTTCTGTTCCTGAGTCGACAAAACCCTCATTTCTTTTTCTTTCTTTTTAACAGATAGCTTGCTCAAATTGCAGGCGACCGGGAACCCATTATAGGAAGCGTATTCCATTGAGCTTTTTACAATCGTGATAATATCTGTTACTGTCTTAGGCGATAAACCTCCTTTCCCATCCAAACGACCTTTTTTTATCTTTTCTTCTACAAATTTCTCAATCAACTGTGTGCTGATTTTGCTGACAACGTATTTTCCCAAAAGCGGCATAATGTGACGGTCAATGAGCTGCTTATAGCGAACATAGGTGGATTCCTTTACATTGATACGGGTGGATTGAAGCCAAGCCGCAAGTATATCCGAATACAGAGCAATTTTTGATACTTGGGAAAGTTGTCCCCGACAGATCTGCGCTTGTTTTTCTTGCAGTTTAGTTTTGGTTTCGCCATAAGTTTTTCCATAGAGATAACCGTATTTTGCTTTTCCATCAGCGTCGTAGAACTTGATATAGCGGCCTTCCCATCTTCCGTCCTTTCGTTTATAAATATTCTCGCCTTTTTTTGACATAAGAAATGCCTCCTTTCTATGTAATGCTGACGGAAACTTTGACGGCTATAAACTCGTGCTTGTCCGATTTCAGGAGAGAAAAGACCTAATTTTTCGACTATCCGGCAAAGAAAATCCGAATAAGGCTTGAATTTTCACGCGTCATATTGACAAATCCGACAACATTTAAGTATAATATAATATACAATATACATATGTGTCGGATTTTCCCCCGTCAAGTATACTACTCGAAGTAGTATACTTGACGAAAACAACGAGCGTTTTATCTCCTTAAATGGGGTTCAATTTTTTAGTATGTAAGCAAGACGCCGCCTAAAAAGGCAGCGTTTTTTTGTTTAATAAGCAGGAACCCCGTAGCCGAGTATCTCGTAATAACCGATAGAATACCCTTGGAGTCTCACGCTGTCGCCTGAGTTCCCCTCAACAGTGTAAACCTTGTCATTCTCGACTTTTTAGACGATACCCGTATGATCAGATAGACCGTCCTGCGAGCCTGATTCGCCATCGGGTGAGTCCCAATCGAAAAAGATAATCATACCGGGGGCAGGCTCGTTGGAACCGTCAAGCCATTGGCCTCGATCCTTAAACCACTGCACACCGTTTACACACCCCGCATATTTGGGAACTCCCCCTGCGTCGATATATCCGCATTCATTAGCACACCAAGATACAAAGCAAGCACATTCCACACGGGAATTGAAACCATACCAACTCCAATATGGTCGCCGCCCAAGTTTCCAACCTGAGAGAGCGCAACCGTTACGATCTGCCCCTCATCATAGGAAATCCCATAGAGAACCGCAGACCATAAGGAATTATTCTTATCGGCAAGCAGTTCGGCCAGAGAGCCTTTCTGTTCTTCAGTGAACCCATATTGAGCCGCCATCTCATCGGCGGTCTTGTGTGAAACCCTAATATATAAGTAGGTTTGCATGACTGTGCTTTCTGTTTCAACAATATTGCCGTGTCCGTCATCCGTTTCGGTAATCACCGTTTCTGTCCGGGAGGATATTTCGTTCATCTCCCAAAAGATGTCCTTCATAAGCTGCTTTTTAGACTCGTCCATTGTAGCAACCTCCTGCAGATTGTCGGGATCGGTATTGGTTTTTACGGCATACACCGCAAGGACCTCTTTCCAAACAGCCCTGCTGCTACTCATTTCAAGAACATCATACGATACCGAGTTTTTTGCTTTCTGAAGCTTAGTATCATAATCGGTATTGATCTCCTGCACTACGGTCTGCATGGTCATACCAGTGCCAGAGTCCTCTCCTGAAAAGAAGATCCCGAATACCGAACCGAGAAGCAGGCCAATCAGGCAGATCACGATAATCACAACAACGGCAACCCACCCTCCGGCAGCAATAGCGGCGATAATTGCCTTTACAGCCGCAATCGTCGCTTTTACGGCAGCTTTTATCCCAACGGAAACAGCTTTTGCGGTTGCTCTCGCTGCTTGAACTGCTCGTTGAGACGCTTTCACCGTGGCCTGCGCCTTTGAAACATCGGGCTTGCCATTCATTTAGCATTTTCAGTCCGAATGAATACATAACATCTATCCGGTAGAGAGGAACGGGGGGATCACCGTATTTCCCGCCTGTTCCATTCGCTCGGCAAATTCGCAGATGTGATAGAGGTTGTTCCCAACCTCCAAATGCACTTGGTCGATATATTGGCAAGTCCTGTCAAACTGCTTTCCATTGTCACGAGTGATTCGGATTTTATCACCATCGGCAAGCCTGAACTTCTCATTATAGTCCGAGTCGATAAACCGGATTCCCTCTTTTGCTCTTTCAATGTGCTTGTCAAGCCACTCACGCTTATAGCAGTGGCAGTAGAGGTTGTAATCTCCCTGCCGGGGAGTGCAGCACATTATAAAGGTATACTTTGCGGTATTAACACGAATGCCCGTAATAGTCCCGTTCATCGTCCATTTTCCACTGGGGGTTCAAAGCACAATAGGCGTGGAGAATATCTCAAGATTGCAATAGTCCTTCGTCGTTTCGCAGAGAATTGATAACATAATCGAGGTTGTCGGAAAATTTCTCTGTATTCAAAGCCTTGCTAAACTCGTTCCAAGTGGAGTAAAACTCATTTCCGCTTGTCCCGAAATCAGCTCTCAGATACCCGATAAATCCTGTCTGCATACTGATTTGTTGACTTTGAGAATAGGAATACATCTGTTCATTGGGCTTCATTCCCTGCATTGTAAAGCCCTTATCATCAATCTCGTAGTCAAGATCTTCAAGAACTTCCATAACAAAGTCTATATCCAATCTTCCGTTTGAAATTTCTGCGGCAAGCCTGTTGCCTATATAGATTTCCAAAGTGTTATCTTCCCGCAGATTCAGGCTCATTTCATCTCCGCTTTTCTCAAAAGAGATCCCCGGTTCGTCCGCAGAAAAGGTATATTTGCTCAAAACACCGTTGGAATCGGTGAGAGTGGCGGAGTAATTTGTTCCGTTCCATTCAAGCTCAATGCTGTCCGCCCTGCCGGGGGTGTCACTGCAAAAACCAGGCAGCATACTGTGTTTCTGGACGCTTCGCTCAATGCGCTCATAGTGGTCGATGACCTGAGAATACAAGGGGTGGTTGATACTGATTGAATCCAAAACAGCGTCATAATTGCCAGAACCGAAACCTCGTCTCTTTCACTAACTATGGTTTCTCAAGCTAAGATCTGAGTTGCCATCGCTTCGGTAAGGGTATCTGCGTCATCCGCATTCTGAGAACGCTAACTTGTGCTGATTGTCCCGGTATAGCCGTATTGGAAGATACGACCGATAAACATCTTAATTTCATATGGGGTAATCGTGTCATTAAAATCGTCGGGGTAGTTATCCCAAAAGTTTTCATCTCTTGCAACAAGGCTGTCCCCGGTTTCAAGGGATACTCCGGGTTCAATGCAGTAGCAGATATTCCCGTTAAACGAGTTCATCGCATAAACGGTCGTGTATCGGGAGGAACCAGCAGACCAACCATTTCGTTATGTCAGGCTGTCGTGTCCCCACGAATTGCTGTCCCCATCACGGGGGAACGAAACGAGAAAAGCTTCCACTTCCTCGCCTGCGGCAAAGGCGGTTGTCGAGCCAATGCCCATAAAGGTGGAAAGACACATCACAAAGGCAAGGAGAGCCGATGCACCTTTCCTGAAAATACTCTTTTTCATTCTGTGTAAACCTCCTAAAATACAAAAAGCACCGTACTTTTTCAGCACGATGCGATTCGTGATATTGTTTTGATTTTATGCGTAGCCGATATAGATCAAAGGTGTTCTCTCCGGTAGGTTCTGCCCACACCCACACTTCGGAGATGTTTTCACCCTTTGGGTAGCGGTTCAGGCAGGCGGTTCTCTCTCTCGAGATATTTGCTGTGAGAACTAGCACCCAAAGGATTATCCCAACAATAGACCGCTTCGCTGTTCAGCGCAAGCCTAACGCTTTTTGCATATTCCTTCGCAAAAGAAATCCAATGCTCAATGTCAAAGACAGGCTCGTTTTCAATGGGCTTTTCTTCTTCGGGTGGTTCCGTTTGGGAAGGCTGTGTAATCTCCGGTTCAGGCTCTTTGCTTTCAGGGGGTACGGTTACGCTTGGTTTTTCAGGCACAACGAGTTCCTGCACGGGCTTATCCGCTTCATCAGGCAGATCAGCGGGGTTCGCTGTCTGCCTGGTATCAGGAATAGCCTGTATCTGTCCGGCAGTTGCTGTGCTTTCCTCCGTTGGCGGGATTTTCTTCTCGGGTTCAGCATCCTGCTGCTGTTCAGGCGTTGTTTCAACCTCTTTTTTTCCTTCTGCGGCAGGCGGCTCGGATTCAGAAAAGCTTTGACTATTACTCTCCAAAAAAGAAAACGGCTGCGCCTTATCTTCTTTTGGCAAGGCGTTGTTTCAGCCCGTCAGTGCAAACAGGATCAGAACGTCCTTTTGAGAAATTAGTCGTCAGTCGCGACGCATTTTCTTTACTCGGTCTACCTGCCTGCCTTTTCATAGCATCAAAGCGCATTTTGTAGGAAAAAGCCTTTTCGCTTGGAAGTATCTGTGACCGTTGAAAATTGCTTTCTACCATTAAAATCGTAACTTCATCACGGTCGAGATCTACCACTTCGCAGCGCAGGGTTTCAAATCCCACAAGCTCACAAGCCTTTTTTCTTCTGTGACCGGAAATCATTTCATACCTGCCATCTTCCTTCTGCCTGACGGTTGCGGGAGTAATAACGCCACGTTCTTTTACACTCTCAACAAGCTGAATCATATCCTCATCTTCCCGCACCCGAAACGGGTGGTCGGGAAAATCATCAATTTCATCAAGGGGAATATCCCTGAGTTTTGCTTCGTCCCGTTCCTCCTGTGAGGAAAACAAATCATCGAGAGAGTGTGTGGGGAGTGTGAAGTCGCTCTTTCTGCCTGCCATCAGCTAACACCTCCTTTGTGAAATTGGCGTAAGCCTTAGACACCGTACTGTTTGGTTCGTAGGCATAAATGCTTTTTCCTTTTGATGAAACCTCTGCGGATTTCACGGCGATTGGAATGGCAGATCTGTATATCTTGATTCTGCTTCCGAAATTGTCCCGTAGAGCGTCCACGGTACTCTTGGCGAGATTGGTTCTCCCATCCACGAGGGTTAAGAGGATACCGTCGATTTTCAGATCGGCATTGGTATGCCGCCTGACATCTGTTATCGTCTGCAAGAGCTGCGTCATTCCTTTTGCCGAGAGATACTGCGCCTGCACGGAGATAATCACACTGTCCGCCGCCGTAAGAGCGTTTAAGGTAATATACCGAGCGAGGGCATACAGTCGATTAGGATATAGTCGTAGTTGTCTTTCACTTGATTCAGATAGTTTTTCAAAACAGCTTCACGGCTCATAACGGTTACAAGGCTCATCTCCAATGACGACAATTCCAGATTGGCGGGAACAAGGTCTACATTCTCTGCGTGGTGAAGCATACCGTTAAACGGGTTGCTTTCTGTATTCCGCATTATCTCCGACAGCTTGTTCGCAAGCGTAACCGGGAGATTATCGGTATCCTGCCAACCGAGGCAGGTCGTTAAATCCCCCTGCGGATCTGCGTCAATCAATCCAACCTTTTGTCCCTGCATAGCAATGCCGATTCCCCAATTGACCGCCGTAGTGGTTTTGCCTACACCGCCTTTCTGATTGCATATAGCAATCGTTTTGGAGTTTGGCATTTTCTGCTTTGCCTCCTTTCATAAATTTAGCCATCCACTTCAAATTGAAATGAACGGTTATGTATAATTGTTTATCGTGGACACATTGCACCGCCTCGAAACGGATGCCTTGCATAATTCGATAAATAACTTGGAACACGAATATTTTCTTGATTATTACTATCATAAAGTGCCAATCTTTCACGTTCTAATCGTTCTTTCTTTGCCTTTCTCAAAGCAATTTCTTCATTTCTATCTCTCATTTCTTTTATCTGCTTTTTCAAATTGTTGTAACAAGAATAAATTTTCGATATATTGCCATATGAACATCGACCTTGATAAATTGTTATATCAGAAAGCCATTCTCGTTCAGCAAAAAATAATTTGGAAAATTGAACCCAATATTCATTTCTTCCTATAATTACTTTACAGGTGTTTTTCTTTTGTGTTGGAAAAGTTTTTACTAAAACAAGCTGATTTTCTTTTGGTATTCGTAAAACAATAAATAAGCTATTGGGTGCTCCGACTTGATTAAGAAAAGATAGTTCATTTACTTATCTCCTTAATTTAATAATGTAAAACCGCAGTATTTGTTCTCAACCACCCCTGTGGAAAGCATTTCGCTTTGTACGGGAAGCACTAAGGATACGGTTTGCGAAACCTTATCATAGGGATTTCACCTCTGCCGGGTTCTCGGCCAGCCCCGTAGGGAAGTATCATTATCATTCTGACTGTCCTTGCCGTCTCGGTGGCAATCCGAGTTTCAGGTCAGGGATTCTGGCTCGCTTTTAATAAAGAAATGTCTTGGCGTACCCACCTTCGGGCTATCATCAGAACTAACGTCCTTAGTGCCTGTATATTCAATTTTGAAGGTTCTCAAAAGGTGGAAACTCCGATTTCGAATTTAATCCCTTCACTAATTCCCAGTTTCACCCCCGTTTTGGTCGAGTATAAAACCAAAAAAATCAAAAAAACTTTCAAAAAATTTTTTAGCTCTCAAAACGCAAAAAAAGCCGCCTGCTTCTCCGTAGAGAAACAAGCGGCTTTGAATTGCTTTCTATTTAGATGTATTTTACAACGATCCGTTTCTTCTGTGCCTTTGAGATTTTAATGAGAACATCATCTACTGCGTCCGTGTATCTGCCTTGTGCCATAAGGTCGTTTTTCAGATCAATGAGCGACTGTATTACCTGAGAACGTTCCTGCTCAGTTAAATAGATATGGTAATCTTTTTCTTTCATCTTCCGCACCTCCGTCCTGCTTTCCATATACGGAAAAACAAATACTATACAAAGGTGTGCTGAAAAATAAAATGGGATTCCAACCGTTTATAGTTGGAACCCCACTCATTTTAGTTCATTACCGCAGCTCTGAAACTGTGGATAACAAGCTTTTTCATTAACTATCAATGTTTTCTTTTTTCAATACAGACTCTACTCTTTTTCGCACATAAGATGTCTGTTTAACATACGAGAAAGAAAACAATATAATCAACAAAATTAAGAGAATCCAATCTTTATTTTCTTGCAAAAAAGTAACCTCATTTTTCAGACATATCTCATTAATAGTAATGCATACTTTATACATGAATGCACAAATAAAAGTTGATAACAGCGTTCTATATATATTGTTAACTTCTGACAGAGTATCAACTAAAGGTTCAATGCTACTTGCTTTTACATAGTCTGAATAAGGTGCATATTTTATTACTTTTATTTTTTTCATTATCGGCTCAATTATGATTGATCCTATTCTACTCAATACCATGCCTACAAAATAGAATACAATTAAATTTTCAAACCAATTGTCCGATAATATATTTATTCCAAACATAAATTTTAATAGGTAGATAAATAATATTCCGGGATATAAATTATTGAAAATATTATATGACGAAATCTTCTCAACTATCTGTTTTAATATCTCTTCCATAATATTATCTCTCCTATATAGTCATTATGTACCAACCACCATATGATTCATTATAAAAAGTGTCAGGCTTACGTTTTTTAGCAAATGTTTCGTATGTCACATATACATCCATTCCATCTTCACCATTAGTATTAATAATAATACAGTTCGCTTGATTATTTGTAATATGATCTAACCCTCTGTTATTCCAAGATGAATAATCTAAATATTTGCTCTTAGCATTTCCAAATAGTGTTAATTTTGGATTTAAAACATCTAAATACTCGTCATTCCCCCCTGTTTTTCGACCATGATGTGGTGCTATCAAAATATCTATATCTCTTACATCTTCTTCATGATTCTCTAAAATATAATCCCATGTTTTCTTCGCTGAATCTCCCGCAAATATAATCTTTTTATTCTTCCCCGTTCTATACAAAACGACATATGAACAATCATTATAGTCTTTTGTTTTGTTTGCCTCTTCCACCAAATCCATTGTAGGCGCAAGCAAATATAATCCATCTGCCCCTGACTTACCATCTTCTGTTTGGTTATAATATTTTCCTTTTTGTCCTGCATACAGATTCAAGACCTTGGGAGATGAAGATGATGTTCTAATTTCTTGATAAAAATCCCAATCTGCTTTATCATATCTCCCCCAATCAGAATTATCATCCATCACTTTAGTATTTTCAGTATCCCAAAAATTCAAAACTTCAAATGTATCAAACAATTCCTTAATCCCATCCATATGATCCATATCAGGATGTGTTAAAACAAATCTAAAAATTGTGCTTACATTTCTATCCTTTAAATACTCGATTGGATTTACAGGATAATTTTTTTGGTTATGATTTCCAGACAAAGATGCACTTTCAAATATATTAGTTACTTCTTGCCCATTTGATATGTCAATTATAGTATTATGATCAGAAGGATGTTCTACCCAAATACAATCACCCTCATTTACATTCAGAAAGTGTACTATCCCCATATTTTAAACCTCATTTCTATCATTAATGTTTTAACAATCTCTATAACTTCATTACTCTGAATACACATTTAACCAGACATAAACTTTACGTTATTATTGTCATTGATAACACCATTCGTATCACTGTAAAATAATAATATATTTCAACTCAGATTATAAACTATTTTGCTTAGAATTTCAAGTTGTCCACAAAATCATTTATCTTTATCACTACGAACATGTACTGCCATCTCTTTCACATCTACCAAACTTTCCTGCTTGCATTTCGGACAGTATAAAGGGAAATTTTTCAATTCTGTATCTTCTCGTATCATTGTGTGTGTTTTTCCTCCGCAAACAGGGCATAAAATCCATTCTGCTTTGTTCAAAATTACCACCTTTCTTTCAAGCACCATTATTTCTCAAGATAGTCTATTAAAGGTAACAAATATTTTTCATCTGTCCAATCGCAGCTTTGTCCTACCGCACACATAAGTGCTTTCATCCACGGTTCATATGTGTTTGGATTCCTTTTTGCTACCGACTTTTGAAGCATTTTACACAAAGTCTTATCCATAAATTTCATCTTACTTTCATCCCAAGCACCTCTCCCGTAAAAAAGCGGAATCTCTCTTAAATCCCCTGTTAAATTGTGTGCCTTGGTTTCCGCAAACGCATTTTCGTCATAAGGGGAAGCACCAACACAGAATATCGCTATTTTCTTATTTCTCAATTTATTTATATTCTTTTTCAAGAAAGACAAGCCTGCTATCCCAGAGGCATATATACCACCACATAGCAGAACTATTTCATAACTCATCACCTCGCTAATCAACGCTTTTGGAGTTTCAACACATTCAAAACCTGTCATCTTGCATAGCCATTCAACATATTTTTTTGTAGCTCCATATTTAGATTGATAAATAATAATCCCTTTTTTCATAGTCGATACCTTTCTTCCAAAATAGTTTATCTGCTTTTATGGTTATTCTTCAGAGCACAATGCCTGCTTCAAAAACGCTTCGTAGGCAACTTCTTGTTGTGTATATATTTCATCCGTGGAAATCCCCGGTGTAGTCACTGAAAATATAGTGCCAATACCAATAGTATAAATCAGCATATTTAAGTGTAGCCGTTTTGCTTGTTTTATGCTGATATTCAATTTTTTCGCAATAAATTCAGGCATATGAGGATTAGTTTCTGAGTGATACAAGTCATTCAATGAAGAAATTCCCTCTCTTTGATGTAAAATAAATATTCTGAATAAGTGAGGCTCCTTTTGTGCTAAACGAATGTATGAATTACCTGTACTACGAAACAAATCGTCTTTGTTAATGTGAGTTGCTACATATTCCCGTATAAAGCAATTTACTTGTTCAACCACATCTTGCCGCAGTCCATCCATATTTTTGCAATAACTGTAAATGGGCTGAACAGAACACCCTATTTTATCAGCAATATTTTTTACCATAACCTGCTCCATACCGCTTTTCCTTGCAATCTCAAAAGCAACATTAACAACCATTTCTTTTGTAATTCTTTGTTTTGGCATTTTCAACCTCCTGTATAATACAGTTATATAAACAATTTATATAACTGTATTATACACCGAATTTGTTATTTGTCAATTACGAAGCAGGCAAAAACGGCAGAGATTTCTCCCTGCCGCTTTGGTCTTATGCAAAGATAATTTCACTCTCCACAATCTCCATTGCACACGCCCTAATGTTATTTACTCGTCCTATCCACTCTAAAGCGTTTTCTGCCTTTAACTGTTCTGTGATACTCTGTGCCTGTTTCATCTGCTCTATAAGCGTTTCAAAGCGTTCCTGTGCCTGCTCGTCAATATCAGCAAGATAACTGTTCAGCTTGCAAGAGGTCAGCATATTGGTATAAAAGACACGCTTATACTGTTTGATATAACGCAGATGGCGTTGTCCCCAAACGCCGATAACTGTTTCTTTTTCGGCTGGTAATGTAAGGCAGGGGATAAAATAATCCCCTTGCTGTACATAAGTGCCGCCCATTTCTTCAAAAATTGTCTTTGCCATTGTTTGTTCCTACCTTTCGTTTTCTTTATTTCTAAAGCGTGTACCACGCTGTTTAGACTGCTTTGCCTGCTCTAACAGGCTGTCAATCTGTCTGCTACCGAACGCTTTTCGTAACCAGCTTATAGTCCTTAATTTCTTCTCTCAATCGGTTGTTGTCAGCGGTCAACTGCTTATTATGATTTTTAAGTCGTTCATTGCTCTGATATAAATTTCTGTTGGTGGTATTCAATCTGTAATAGTTATCCCACCCCTCAAAGCAACGGGCAAGCACCGTTTTCAGGAGCGATTTCAGTTTCTTTACAAGCGGTTCTACCATCTTTGTTTTATATGCTTTTGCCGTCATAAATCCTTGTGGCTCTGGCAACTGATATTTAGGGGAAGTATCAAGAGCAACCTCTAAATCGGAAAGGTCTTCTAATCCCTTATCATAGTTGCCTATCCTATCGGACAGCACTTTAAGCTCCGCCTGCTTTTGTTCGATTTGACCGCCTAAATTCTCAACCTCTTTTTCCCGTTCCTGCTTTTTATAATCTAAAACAGACAGATGTTTTTCGTGTGTACCTTTGTGTTCCCACTCAATACCGTACCGTTCCATAAAAGCAGCAAGCTGCTCTTTTTCGGCTTGTACCCATTGTGACCACTCTGTATCGCCACGACTGCCACTCTTAAAACCTTGTGCGGCAAGAGACTGTTTCAGCGATACTCTTGTATCAAGACCTCTCTTGCTGCCTGTTGTAAACGGTATAAAATCAATGTGCAGATGGGGCGTTGCTTCGTCCAAATGCAGATGAGCAGAAAACACTCTAAGTTGCGGATTTCTCTCTTGAAAGCCACGATAATACTCGTCTAAAATCTGCCTTGCAAGCTGTCCGTTTTCACTTTCCGCACTCATATTTTCCTTATCTCCTATCTGCAAAATCAATTCGTGGAATGTTTTGTCCTGTTTGGAGCTTCGGATTTTTTCATAATAATCGGCTATCTTTCGGTCTGCTCTTGTCTGTTTGGCATTGTACCTTTCAAGTGCTTCATCAAATAATTCGTGATAGACTTTTTTAATACTCTCGTTGCAATAATCTATATTAAGGTGGGAACGGTCAGCGTTCACATTCTCCGCTTTGAATTTACGGCTGTTGTGATTGACCGAGCCTTTCCCGACCATTGCACTGATTGTTCTTTGTATAAAATCACTTCCTTTCCATTCCTATCCTTTCACCGCTTGTCGGCGAGCCTTTGTTACTTTCTGCGAAAGTAACGCAAAAGCACTTTTGTCAGCTCCGCCAACAAAAATGCAACCTGCAAGCAGGTTTTGCGTTCTCCGAAGGCTCTCCGAGGGGCAAGGGCGGCTTTTTGAAAAAAGCCCCCTGCACCCCGCAAAAACTTTAATCAGTGTCAATGTGTGACGATAGTGACAATGTTTTAGATACCATTACCACTCTCAAAACATTGACACCTTTGACACCGTTTGTCACGCTACACATCTTTTTCCTTCCAAAGAGTTACCTTTCTTCCATCATGGGTTCGGCTGTTCTGATAGCGAATACCGTAGTCACGAAACAGTCTGCTTGCACTAATACTCAACCGCAAAGAAAGCACATTCGGTTTTATATCAACCTCAAGTATTTTGCAAAGCTCCGAAGCCGTTCCTTCCCATCTGACACTTTCCGAAAAGAGAGTTTCAGCAATCTTTTCAAGCAAAGGTTCGGGCGGCTCTTTCCACAATTCCGTTTCTGATTTTTCAAAGTTCCATACCAAACGCTCTGTATCTCTCACAAGATGAATCTTCATATCCTGCTGGTCCCTGCCTGCCACATCAAGTGTGGCAGTATTAGAGGTTCGCTTTTCTTTACTTAAAACAAACGCTCCGTCTGCTGCACCCATCAGTCCATTTGTGCCTGAAATCATATCAAAAATATCCTCTGATTTCTGCTTTCGGGTATGATGAACGATAAGCATTGTAACTTTGTAACTGTCTGCTAAGGCTTTAAGCCTTGCTACAATGTCATAATCACTTGCGTAACTGTAATCTGCTCCGCCAGCTTCACGAACACGCTTTAAAGTGTCTATGATTATTAAACCTGTGTCGGGGTGTTCCTGCATAAATCCTCTGATTTGTTCTTCCAAACCACTATTGACCGTTTTACTCTCCGTTGCAAAATATAGATTGCCTGTTTCTTCTGCACCGTACATCTGAAACAATCGTTTCTGCCAACGAGGGTAATCATCTTCAAGAGCCAAATAAAGCACCGTTGCTTTTCGCACCTTATAGTTCCACAATGGCGTGCCTGTGCTGATATGATAGGCAAGCTGTGCCATCATAAAGCTTTTTCCCACCTTCGGCGAGCCTACAAAGAGATAAGTTCCTCGCTGAAGCAGACCATCAATCAATGGCGTCTGAATATCAAACACCGTTTCATACAGAGCTGCCATTGATACCGTCTTGAGATACGAAGGAGATAACTGCCGCAGCATCTCCCTCTGCATTTCTTCAAAACCCTTGATATTTTCTTCATAGTCGGCTATACTATTATCAATACATTTTTGAAACGACTGCTCCGTATCTGTTGCCGCAGATACATTCGGAGTGGTCATTTCTTTTTTATTCTCCATTTGTATCCTCTCCTTTTAGACCGCCGAGGATAACGGCAATCAATTCAATTACATTCAACAGTTCATCGTTCACGCTGTTTCCTGCTTCAATCCTCTGTAACTCTGCAAGAATAGCCGCAAGTTCTGTTTTAAGAGCCTTAAATACTCTCGGATTTCCCTGTACCACCACATCTTGATTTAAACAACGGCGGTAACAGTATTCCTGCTTCGGTAATCCCGATAAGGCTACCGCCTTGTTGATAAGCTCGTTTTCTTCGGGCGATACCCGAAACCCCACCGTAATATTTCTCCATCTGTTTTTGTTATCTCTGTTTTTTGCTGACATTTTAAAAATCTCCTTTCCCCAAGTCATCTAATTTATTTGCCATTTCCGTCTGCTTCGACGGAAACAGGTGAGCGTACTGATAAGTGATTTCAATACTTTCGTGTCCTACACGGTCTGCTATCGCCACCGCAGAAAATCCCATATCAATGAGCAAACTGATGTGACTATGCCTCAAATCGTGAATGCGAATACGTTTCACTCCTGCGGCTTTTGCTCCTCTGTGCATCTCGTGATGAAGATAGCTTTTTGTTACTGTAAAGATACGGTCTTTCTTCTTCAAGCCGTAGAGCATACCGAGATATTCATACATTTCCTCACAGAGGAATTTTGGCATTTTAATGGTACGATTACTCTTCTTGGTTTTCGGAGTGGTAATCACATCTTCGCCGTGCAAACGCTGATAAGATTTGTTAATCGTGACTGTTTCCTTATCAAAATTGAAGTCGGCGGCGGTCAAAGCCAATAACTCACCCTCTCAAATACCGCACCAATAGAGCATTTCAAAAGCATAAAAAGAAACTGGCTTATCCATCATCTCAAAAGCAAACTTTTTGTATTCTTCTTTTGTCCAAAACTTCATTTCCTTGTGTTCCTCACTCCCCATATTTCCTACCTTTGCCGCAGGATTGGAACGCAGTTCATAATAGCGTACAGCGTGATTGAAGATAGCTGACAACTGATTGTGCAGCGTTTTCAGATAGGTCTGTGAATACGGTTTTTTCTTCTCATCACGATAGACAAGCATTTCATTCTGCCAAGTGATAATCTCCTTTGTGGAAATCTCGCTGATTTTCAACTTGCCGAAAAAGGGAAGTATCTTCGTGCGGATAATATGCTCCTTTGTCAGCCAAGTGTTTTCTTTCAAGCGATTTTTCACATCATTGATATAAAGCTCCGTAAAGGCTTCAAAGCTCATATCAAGGTCGGAAGAGGTCTGCAACTGGAACATTCGCTCCCATTCCTGTGCTTCTTTCTTTGTGGCAAATCCACGCTTGCACTTCTGTTTGCGTTCGCCTTTCCAATTTACATAGCGAGCCATCACATACCAAGTGCCGTTGTCCTCATTTTTGAATACTGGCATTTACTTCATCTCCTTTCCTGCTCCGTAGAGCCTTTCATAAAAATACTGGCGGTTTACACGCCCTGCAATCGTAACAAACCCCTTTGCTTTCAATTCCTCATTTAATTGTCGGATAAGTTTGTAAGCATAAGGCTTTGATACATCAAGCTCCCGTGCCACATCATCAGCACGGATAAATCTGTTTTCCATATTGTCAGTCCTTTCATAAAATTTTCAAATTGCCGTTCTTCCCGAATGTTGTTCCTGCCCCAACTTCAGCGGCGTTGCTTCGCTCATATCATCGCAAAGTCATATCCCATTCAGACGGTCATTCAGTTATAATTTATTAAGCTTATTTGCTTAGTTCAAACTCATTATACTAAGCATATTTGCTTTTGTCAAGTGGCTTGCGAGAAAACATTAAACTTTTTTGTTTCATTTTCTCTTGACTTTTCCTAAACATACCTGCTATACTATTTGCAGATACATAAACAAGGAGTGAAACATTATGGCTATTGGCGAAAGAATACATTTTTTCAGGCTTATGCGTGGAATGACACAGAAGTATCTCGGTACTGCTGTCGGCTTTCCTGAAAGAAGTGCTGATGTCCGTTTGGCACAGTATGAAACAGGCTCACGCAAACCAAAGGCAGACCTAACGGCTGCATTGGCACAGGTACTTGATGTTGCACCGCAAGCTCTTGATGTTCCCGACATTGACAGCTATATCGGACTTATGCACACCTTATTTACCCTTGAGGATATTTACGGTCTGACTGTCAGCGAAACAGACGGCGAAGTCTGTCTGAAAGTCAACAAGGATAAAGGCAAGGACGCTGCCGAGTTACTGAAAATGCTCTATGCTTGGAAAGAGCAGGCGGACAAACTATCTGCTGGCGAAATCGACAGAGAACAGTACGACCAATGGCGTTACCACTACCCGAAGTACGACACCACACAGCTTTGGGCAAAAGTACCGTCACAGGAATTGAGCGACGTTTTAGTGGAGCAATTCAAAGACCAACTCAAAACAGATTGATAAGAACGACAAAACGCCCTTAGCCGTGTTACCCACAGCTAAGGGCGTTTTAATATGGATTGTTATATCAGAAAGCCATTTTTTATCATTCTCTTACCCACAAACCAGTGGATTACAAGAATAATCGCTCTGATATAACTGTTATCAAATTGTTATCAAAAGACTTCTTCAAGTGCCGCAAACCCGCATAAACACTGGCTTTTTACGACCTCTCGGTTTATTCCCACTCAATAGTTGCTGGAGGCTTAGAGGTGATATCATAGACCACGCGATTGACTCCTTTTACTTCATTGATGATCCGGCGGGATACTTTTTCCAATAGTTCATAAGGAATTTTAGCCCAATCAGCTGTCATAAAATCAGTGGTGATTACCGCACGCAGAGCAATAGTATGGTCATAAGTCCTATCGTCTCCCATGACACCAACACTGCGTACACCGGTCAATACAGCAAAATATTGGTTTACAGAACGGTCTAAACCAGCTTCTGCAATTTCTCCTCGGAAAATAGCATCCGCTTCCCGGACAATGCCCAGTTTTTCTTCTGTAATTTCTCCGATCACACGGATTCCTAAACCAGGGCCTGGGAACGGCTGCCGCCATACCAACGGGCCAGGAATACCCAGTTCTAACCCAACTTGACGAACCTCATCTTTAAAAAGATCTCTGAGGGGTTCTACAATACCGGTAAAGTCGACATCTTCTGGAAGCCCCCCAACATTATGGTGACTTTTGATTACAGCCGAATCTCCTACGCCACTTTCTACGACATCTGGGTAAATCGTACCTTGACACAAAAAATCAATATGACCAATTTTCTTGGCTTCCTCCTCAAAAACACGAATAAACTCTTCCCCGATAATCTTACGTTTCCGTTCTGGTTCCTCAATTCCCTGTAACTTGGAGAGAAAACGCTGTTGAGCATTGACACGGATCAAATTCATATCAAATTGCTGGCGGAAGACACGCTCTACCTCATCCCCTTCATTTTTTCGAAGAAGGCCGTGGTCAACAAAAATACAAGTCAAGTTTTTTCCAATGGCTTCATGGACCAATAGAGCGGCCACTGAAGAGTCTACCCCACCCGATAAGGCGCAAAGTACTTTTTTATCTCCAATGGTTTCTTTAAGCTCTTGGATCGTTGCCTCTACAAAGGTGGACATCATCCAGTCCCCTTTACATTCACAAATGTGGTACAAATAATTTTTCAGCATTTGACTGCCATAAACCGAATGTTCGACCTCTGGGTGGAATTGTACTGCATACAATTTTTTATCCGAATTCTCCATTGCCGCTACTGGACAATTAGTCGTACGAGCAGTTACCCGGAATCCCATAGGAATTTCTTTGATTTGATCGGTATGGCTCATCCAAGCAACGCTGGTTTTTTCTGTGCCAGTGAATAAGGAAGAAGTGAGATCAAATTCAATGCTGGTATTGCCATATTCTTTGATTTCCGCTGTGGCAACACTTCCGCCTAGGCAGTATGTCATCGCTTGTGCTCCATAGCAAATACCGAGAACAGGAATCCCAGCTTCCAATAAGGCAGGATCACATTTTGGAGAAGATTTTTCCCAAATGCTATTGGGACCACCAGTGAGAATAATTCCCTTATATCCCTTATTTTTAATTTCTTCTACAGAAGTTTTGTACGACTTAATTTCACAGAACACATGGCAATCGCGTACTCTTCGAGCGATTAATTGTGCATATTGTCCGCCAAAATCTAAGATTAAAATGGCTTCATTTTCTACATGCCTCATAAAATTTCCCCTATTCCACAGTTACAGATTTTGCAAGATTTCTTGGTTTATCAATATCGCATCCCTTCATAGACGCTACATAATAAGCGAACAACTGCAATGGGATGACGGCCAAAGAAGCCAGCATCAGATCATTGGTTCTTGGGATGTAAAACGTATGGGTTGCGGATTGTTCCATTTCCTTGTGGTCCTCGGTAGTCAAACCTAGCACAACAGCGCCTCTGGCAACGACTTCTTCCACATTACTCATCATTTTTTCAAATAAAATATCCTGAGTCGCTAAGGCCACTACTAAAGTACCATCTTCAATCAAAGAAATCGTACCATGTTTTAACTCTCCGGCAGCATAAGCCTCCGAGTGGATATAGGAAATCTCTTTTAACTTCAAGGAACCCTCAAGAGACATTGCATAGTCGATATTTCTTCCAATAAAGAAAATATCCTTAGCATTAAAATATTTAGAAGCCAAATACTGCAACTGTTCTTTGTGCTTCAAAATTTCTTCAATTTGTTCCGGTAGCCGATTCAAGTCCTTAAGATACATTTGGTATTCCTCTTGGGAAAGTTTACCAAGCAAATCCGCCATATAAATCGCAATCAAATAGATTACAGTCAACTGAGTACTGTAGGCTTTCGTCGTCGCGACGGAAATCTCTGGTCCTGCCCAAGTATACAAAACATCATCGGATTCGTTCGCAATTGCACTGCCTACTACATTGACAATGGATAATACACGGGCTCCCAACCGCTTTGCTTCTTGCAAAGCGGCCAAGGTATCTGCCGTTTCACCAGATTGACTGATGACGATAACCAAGACTTTATCGTCGATAATTGGATTTCGATAACGGAATTCGGACGCAACATCAATATCGACAGGAATACGGGTCATTTTTTCAATGACATACTTGGCAACAACACCGACATGGTATGCCGAACCACAAGCCACAATCACGATTTTTTTGAATTGCTCAATTTCCTCTTTCGTTAAGGTCACATCATCCAATACAATCCGGCCATTTTGGATCCGTGGATGGATGGTATCACAAATTGCTTTGGGCTGCTCCATGATTTCTTTAAACATAAAGTGTTCATAACCGCCCTTTTCTGCTGCGGAAATATCCCAATCAATATGACATGGTGTTTTTTTCACCACTTCTTTATCCAGATCGTAGATGGTCACCTGATCGTTTTTAATTACGGCAATCTCATTGTTTTCCAGACGATAGATTTCTCTTGTCTTATTGAGGATTGCGGGGATATCAGAAGCAATGAAATTTTCATTTTTACCCAACCCAATGATCAAAGGACTTTTTTTTCGTACAGCAAAAATTTGGTCTGGAACATCTTCACAGAGAATTCCGAAAGCATACGAACCTTCTACCTTGCCGATCACCTTAATGACCGCGTCCAATACATCTCCTTGGTAGTAATACTCCAGAAGCTGAGCCACCACTTCGGTATCGGTTTCTGACACAAAGGTTTTTCCATTTTTAAGCAAAAATTCTTTGAGGGCAAGATAATTTTCAATAATACCATTGTGTACCACGGCAAATTTTCCCAAATTACTCACCTGTGGGTGAGAGTTTATATCCGAAGGCTTGCCATGGGTTGCCCACCGAGTATGCCCGATACCGATGGTGCCGGGAAGCTTTTTGCCATTATCCAGCAGGTCTGCCAATACCTTTAATCGACCCTCTGACTTTTCTACCTGAATGTGTTTGCCGTCATAGACAGCGACTCCAGCGGAGTCATAACCACGGTATTCTAGCTTTTCTAGACCGTTCAACAAAATTGGAGTTGCTTGGTCATTACCAATATAACCAACGATTCCACACACGATTAACCGCCATTCTCCAGTAGTCCAAGATAGTAGGAAGCGTCAACATTACTACTGGAAACGTTGACGCTATTATAATTAATCATAAACAGAATTCACGAAAAATATGTCACAGATTCCGTTATTTTTTACCGATAAATAATATCATCCCGAGACGGACCATTGGAAACAATCTGAATCGGCACACCGATTTCTTTTTCCGCAAATTCAATGTACTTTTTACAATTTTCCGGCAGGTCATCATAATTCTTGATCCCGCGGATGTCACATTTCCAGCCTGGCAGAGTTTCCAAAATTGGTTTGCACCGTTTTAGCAAAGCCGTAGATGGGAAATGGTCAATTCGTTTGCCATCCAGCTCATAAGCCACGCAGACAGGAATTTCATCTAGATAGCCCAATACATCTAGCACCGCGAAGGCAATGCTAGTCGCACCCTGTACTTGACAGCCGTAACGAGAGGCCACCAAATCCAGCCAGCCCATTCTGCGGGGACGTCCGGTCGTTGCGCCGAATTCTCCTCCATCGCCGCCTCGGCGACGTAGCTCATCAGCTTCCGCACCAAAAATTTCACTGACAAATTCGCCTGCGCCTACCGCACTGGAATATGCCTTGACAACCGCAATAATCTCTTTGATTTCATACGGAGGAATACCAGCACCTACTGCACCAAAACCAGCTAAAGTAGAGGAAGAAGTAACCATGGGGTAAATGCCTAGATCTGGATCCTTAAGAGCGCCAAGCTGGCCTTCCAATAAAATGCTTTTTCCTTCTTTGATTGCCTGATTCACGTACGCTACCGTATCCGTTACATAAGGAGCAATGAGCTCTTTGTATTCCATTAATTTTGCAAAGATATCTTCTGCCTTAAGTTCTGGCTGATGATAAAGGTGCTTATACAGCACATTTTTAATGGTTAAAACTCTTTGGATTTTTTCTTTGAGTAAGGCTGGATCGTCATACAGCTCGCTGATCTGGAATCCAATTTTTGCATATTTATCCGAGTAAAATGGAGCAATTCCAGATTTTGTAGAACCAAAAGAATTTTCCGAAAGACGAGCCTCCTCTAACGTATCTAAATCAATGTGATATGGCATCACGATTTGTGCCCGATCGGAAATCAGAATATTGGGCTTTGGTACTCCACGTTCTTCCAGCGACTTCATTTCTTTGACGAAGTTTTCCACACTCAACGCAACACCATTTCCAATGATGCTGGTCGTATGGCCGTAGAAAATGCCAGATGGTAATTGATGCAATGCAAATTTTCCATAGTTGTTGATGATGGTATGACCAGCATTGCTGCCGCCTTGAAAGCGAATCACAATGTCGGACTGCGCTGCGATAACATCGGTAATCTTTCCTTTGCCTTCGTCGCCCCAGTTAGCGCCTACAATAGCCTTAACCATAAGGTTATCCACTCCCCGCTGTGCCGCTCAGCGAAAATTGCCAATTGCAATGCGGCTGGTATTTCGCAATTGACTCTTGTTATTCTTGAGAAAACTTAACAAAATGTAATAAATTAAAACAATTATGCACACATCATAAAAAATAAAAGTTTTAATCACTATCACTTGTTCCAAAATTCCTGGAATCTTGGATTCGGTTGATATTTTGAGGTTATGATACCACAAAATCCTTGTGCCAACAAAAAGCGAAGGCTTGATTTTGCGATTCAATCTTTCAGAGAAATTTCTAGAATCTTCGATTCCGCTGGCATTTCCAGGTTATTATACCATAAAATTCCCGACTTTACAAACCAATCTCAGCTTTTTCTACATCGGAAAGATTGTATTTTTGATAAACTGGTTGTACCATATCGCGGATAAATTCTTCTGTTTGTTCTGGCGCTCTGCCCACGTACTTGTCTGGCTGTAAAATGGCTTGCAGTTCTTCTAGGGTTACGCTAAAGGCAGGGTCGGCAGCAATGCGATCCAATAGGTCGTTCTCTCCACCCTCCTCTTTGATTACTTTGGAGGCCGCCATAGAATGAACGCGGATCTGCTCATGAAGCTGTTGACGATCCGCCCCTTTTTTTACTGCATTCATCATAATATTTTCGGTTGCCATAAACGGCAATTCGCGTACTAGGTGTTGTTCAATCACGTTTGGATAAACCACCAAACCATCGGCAACATTGTTGTAAAGATTCAAAATCCCATCTACCGCCAGGAACGCTTCAGGAATACTGATTCGTTTGTTAGCAGAGTCGTCCAGGGTACGCTCAAACCATTGGCAAGAAGCGGTCATAGCCGGATTCAAACTATCTACCATGACATAACGAGCCAATGCACAAATTCGTTCGGTGCGCATAGGATTACGTTTATACGCCATTGCAGAAGAGCCGATCTGGTTTTTCTCAAAAGGTTCCTCAATCTCTTTCAAATGCTGAAGCAGACGGATATCATTGGCGAATTTGGCTGCACTCTGAGCAATGCCGCTTAAGACAGCCAACATTTGGCTGTCCAGCTTTCGGGTGTATGTCTGTCCAGACACGGCAAAGCACGCGGAATACCCCATTTTCTCCGCGATTTTTTGATCCAGTTGTTTGCATTTTTCGTGATCGTCTTCAAAGAGCTCCAAGAAGCTTGCTTGGGTACCCGTGGTCCCCTTTTGTCCCAGGAGTTTTGCTTTGCTAAGCTGGTATTCGACATCTTCCAAATCCATCAACAGGTCTTGGATCCATAAGGTTGCCCGCTTTCCGACGGTAGTCGGCTGTGCTGGTTGGAAATGGGTAAAACCCAAGGTGGGCAAAGCTTTGTATTCCAGGGCAAAATTGGACAAGGTACGGATAACCTGTACCAATTTTTTCTGTATTAGCTGCAATGCTTCCGTCATGATGATGATATCAGTATTATCACCGACATAACAAGAGGTTGCTCCTAAATGGATGATGGGTCTTGCCGATGGGCATTGCTCACCGAATGCATACACATGAGACATCACATCGTGGCGCACGACCTTTTCCCTAGCCTCCGCTACGTCATAATTGATGGTATCCGCAAACTGTTTCATTTCATCGATTTGTTCCTGGGTAATGGGCAAGCCCAGTTCTTTTTCCGCTTCGGCTAAGGCAATCCATAATTTACGCCAAGTTTTAAACTTTTTGTCCGGTGAAAACAAAAACTTCATTTCCCTACCTGCATACCGTGCGGAAAGTGGGGATTCATAACTATCTCTCAATTCTTTCGTTCCTTTTCTTTGTAGAAATATAAAATTATAATGATTTTACCACAATCAAGTAAACCGTTTCAATGGTTGCTCATACCGGTCTCCTTTTCCTTTCAATAACCGTTCCGGAATTTCCTGGGGATAATTTCCAGAGAAACAGGCGTCACAGTAACCGATATCCTTCCCTAACAAAATCTCCTTAAGGCTGTCTAAATCCAGGAAGCCTAGGGAGTCTGCGCCGGTCATTTTTTCAATTTCCTCAATCGTATGATTGGCAGCAATCAAATCTTTCCGAGATGGAATATCAGTTCCGTAATAGCAGGCCCACAGGAAAGGCGGTGAACTGATTCGCAGATGAACCTCAGCAGCGCCAGCTTCCTTTAACATTTTTACAATCCGAGCGGATGTGGTGCCGCGCACGATGGAGTCATCCAACATGACCACTCGCTTTCCTTTGATTGCGGTGGAAAGTGAATTTAGCTTAATACGCACGCTCCGTTCCCGTTCTGATTGGCTTGGCTTGATGAAAGTACGGCCAATATAATTATTTTTTACAATTCCTTTTTCATATGGAATCCCAGATTCTTCACTGTAGCCAATCGCGGCGTCAATCCCAGACTCCGGTACACCAATCACCATATCCGCTTCTACCGGATGCTGACGGGCAAGCAGACGGCCAGATTCTTTTCGGGCTTCATATACACTTACGCCATCAATCACACTATCCGTGCGGGCAAAATAAATGTATTCAAAAATACAGAGGGATTTTTTTACTGGAACATCTGCATGAAGAGAACGAAGCCCCTGGTGGTTGATTACTATAATTTCACCTGGCTCTACATCACGGACAAACTCTGCGCCAACTGCATCCAACGCGCATGTTTCGGAAGCAAACACATAGCAATCGTCGTCAATTTTTCCCATGCAGAGTGGTTTGAACCCTTGTGGGTCACGGACCGCAATCAATTTTTGCGGACTCATAATGACCATGGAATAAGCGCCGCGCAACTGAGGGATCACACAACGAATGGCTTCTTCGATGGAAGGAGCACGTACCCGTTCTTTTGCGATCAGATAAGAAATAATCTCAGGATCAATGGTGGTTTGAAAAATGGAACCTCGTCGTTCCAGTTCATTTTTTAGTTCGTAGGCATTGGTGAGAACACCATTGTAAGACAGCGCTAACGCACCTTTGACGTAACGCATCATCAGCGGCTGAGCATTTTCCCGCACGCTGTCATCCGCGTTGGAGTAACGAACATGGGCTACTCCCATCTGGCCTTGCAGGCTTTGCAGAATTTTGGGATTAAAAACCTCAGAAACCAGCCCCATATCTTTTGCATAAGAAATTAGACCGTCTTTGTTTACTGCGATACCACAGCTTTCCTGCCCGCGATGCTGCTGAGCCAGAAGGCCATTGTAACAGGCATAAGCAGGATTGATGGAACCATCTTTCGAATAAATTCCAAAGACACCGCACTCTTCGTGTAGTTTACTCTCCTCCCCATCAAAATCGGTATTTGTAGCAATTGAGGAATTTAACAAATAACTCACCATCCTAAATCTAATTCATCCTGTCTTTTTGACATTTCCATTCAAAAAGTGTTTCATAACGGTGTGCAAGCCAGAGGCAAATTCAGCGGATGCTGAATGTTCGTGAACCATCCGGTCTGAATCCCAAAACATTTGATAATTCAGACGGTTTTTAACAGATTGAAAACCATTGAAATCCAATTCAATATTATACCATGTTTGCAAAGATTCGTCAAAAGATATCGAAAGAAAATCGAAAAAAATAAATTTTTTTAATTTAAGAAAAGGCGTTGCGTTTGCTTAGATTTTCTTCTACTTTCTAGTTTTGCAATATTATAAATAGTTTCTTGCAGATTTATCTCAGGTTTCCAGAAAAGAGATAGAAAAATGAAAGTTATCTGAATATGTATTGCGTGATGATTTCATTTTTTTCTAAAATTCCCTTGAAAAAAATCAGCTCTTATGCTAGAATAATATTCAGAAATTCCCTTTTATTGTAAAACTTTTTGCAATTTCTTTCAAATCTAAACAACTTTTAGGAGGAACACACCATGTCTTATGTCCAGGAACAACTTGAAAAATTGGCTGCAAAAAATGGGGATCAACCAGAATTTTTGCAAGCTGCCGAAGAGATTTTGACCTCTTTGGAAGTGGTCATTGATAAAAATCCACAATATCAAAAAGCAGGGATCCTAGAGCGCTTGGTAGAACCAGAGCGTCAGATCATGTTCCGTGTGCCATGGGTGGATGACAACGGAAATACGCAAGTGAACCGCGGTTTCCGCGTACAGTTTAATAGTGCGATTGGTCCCTACAAAGGCGGCTTGCGTTTTCATCCATCTGTTAACTTGAGTATCATCAAGTTCCTGGGCTTTGAGCAGATCTTTAAAAACTCCCTCACCGGCCTGCCAATCGGCGGTGGAAAGGGCGGTGCGGATTTTGATCCAAAAGGCAAATCTGACCGTGAAGTTATGGCATTCTGTCAAAGCTTTATGACGGAACTGTACCGTCACATTGGCCCAAATTTGGACATCCCAGCTGGTGATATTGGCGTAGGCGCACGGGAAATCGGCTATCTGTTTGGCCAATACAAGAGGATTCGAAACGCTTACGAAAATGGTGTTCTCACCGGCAAAGGCCTATCCTATGGCGGCAGCTTGATTCGTCCAGAGGCTACTGGTTATGGTGCTGTTTATTTTGCAAAAGAAGTTTTGGCACACTACGGGGAAAGCATTGAAGGCAAGACCTTTGCAGTATCCGGTTTTGGCAATGTTTCTTGGGGAACCATCTCCAAGATCAACGAGTTGGGCGGCAAGGTTGTGACCATTTCCGGTCCAGACGGTTATGTTTACGATGAAGCTGGCGTAAGCGGAGAGAAAGTGGATTTCCTCCTAAAGATGAGAAGTTCTGGCCACGACACTGTGAAGGATTATGCAGACAAATTTGGTGCCGAATACTTTGCTGGTGAAAAGCCATGGTGCAGAAAAGTTGACGTTATCATGCCTTGCGCAACACAAAATGAAATCGGCCTGAAAGATGCGGAACAAATTGTAGCCAACGGTGTGAAATATTACATTGAAGTATCCAACATGCCAACTACCAACGAGGCTTTGGAATTCCTGAAAGCAAAAGGTTTGGTTATTGCTCCAAGTAAGGCGGTAAATGCTGGCGGTGTGGCCGTATCCGCTTTAGAAATGAGCCAAAACAGCATGCGCTATGGTTGGTCTAGAGAAGAGGTTGACGCAAAGCTGAAGGAAATCATGGTCAATATCCACAACAATTCCAGAGACGCTGCTGAAAAGTATGGCCTGGGCTATAATCTGTTGGCTGGCGCAAACATTGCTGGCTTTGAAAAGGTAGCGGATGCAATGATGGCACAAGGTGTTGTTTAATCGACTCATGATTTATTTTAAATAGCAACGATTGAAAACGGCTATGTGGAAATTCCCATAGCCGTTTCTTTCTTGCTGGGAGTGATACAAAAAATGGAAAAGGAAAAACAGAAGAAAAATCGACAGACGGAACACCTTTCTAGTATGATCCGAAGTATTTTAAAACGCTATTTTGTGGATGCAGTCAGCGCGATGGCGTTGGGGTTATTCGCTTCGCTCATCATTGGCCTGATTCTCTCACAGTTTAGCAAAATTCCCTACCTGGAATTTCTTTCTTCTTACGCAGATATGGCAAGCAATGGATCTGTGGTAGGAGCAGCAATTGGGGCCGCGATTGCCTGGGGATTGAAATCCAAGCCCTTGGTGATTTTTTCCTGTGTCGTGGTGGGGGCATTTGGATATGGTGCAGGAGGGCCGGTTGGAGCTTATGCGGCTACTGTGGTGGGGGCAGAACTGGCCCGTTTGGTGGCAGGACGCACCAAAGTAGATATTGTCTTAACTCCCCTGGCAACCATTTTACCTGGATGCGTCGTTGGGCAATTGGTTGGTCCTCCAGTACAGTGGTTTATGAGTATGTTGGGAGGGTTGATCAACACTGCAACCAACTACTCGCCATTCTTAATGGGACTGGTAATCTCTGTCGTAGTCGGCATGGCGTTGACTGCCCCAATCAGTTCCGCAGCCTTGTGCATTATGCTGGATCTCAACGGTTTAGCCGGAGGGGCTGCTACCGTTGGATGCTGTGCGCAAATGATAGGATTTGCCGTCACTAGTTTTCGAGATAACCGTTGGGGCGGTTTGGTAGCGCAGGGTTTGGGTACCTCGATGCTTCAAGTGGGGAATATTGTGCGCCGGCCTCAAATTTGGATCGCCCCTACCCTATCCAGTGCGATTCTTGGCCCTCTGGCTACCTGTGTGTTTAAAATGCAAAATACGGCGACTGGCGCAGGGATGGGAACCAGTGGATTGGTAGGGCAATTCGGCACCTTTGCGGCTATGAGCGGGACAACACCGGTTTGGTGGCTGATGATCGAAATTTTCCTTTTACACTTTCTATTTCCAGCAATTTTAGCTCTTGGCATTGACTGGATGTTAAGAAAAATAGGTTGGGTACGCCCGGGTGACATGAAATTGTACCAAGCAGAGTAAGAGAATATGAATAAAATTTGTGAAAATATTTATGAAAATTGTATGATAAAATCCAATTTTATTTGTATAATTTTTGTCTTAATATGCTTGTTTTATCAAGGATGAAACTTGTTTTTTTGTTAATCTTACAAAAAAATTTTTAATCTACCTTTGATATTGCAAACCGCACGGTTTTATTATAAAATTAATAAATAAGGATGGTTGTTGTAAGATTTTTTGAATTATCTTACCAAAACAATCAATAGGGGTTATCACCCAATCATCAAATTTTCAAATTAAAAGGAGCCTGGTTTTGTTGAAAAAGTTTAAAAGAGTTTTGGTAGCAAATCGCGGTGAAATTGCGATTCGTATTTTCCGAGCTTGTAAAGAACTAGGAATTCGGACAGTTGCCATCTATTCGGAAGAAGATAAAGGCGCAATGTTCCGCACAAAAGCTGATGAGTCTTATTTGATCGGTCAAGGAAAATCTCCCATTGACGCATACCTTGGCATTACCGAAATCATTGAGTTGGCAAAGGCAAAAGGTGTGGACGCTATCCATCCTGGCTATGGATTTTTAGCGGAAAATGAGCAATTTGCCCGTCAATGTGAAGAATCCGGAATCGAATTTATCGGTCCCGACCATATCATGATGAACCAACTTGGCGATAAAATTAAATCCAAGCTGGTGGCGAACTCCGTCAATGTTCCGACCATTCCCGGCGTAGAGCAGGCAATTCAAGATGAACAAGAGGCTTTGGAATTTGCAGAGCGGTGCGGTTACCCCATTATGCTGAAAGCAGCAGCTGGCGGCGGCGGTAGAGGCATGCGTATTGTAACCAAGGCGGAAGATCTTCCTGCTGAATTTAACAGTGCACGCAACGAGGCGAAAAAAGCATTTGGCATTGACGATATCTTTATTGAAAAATATTTGGAAAAACCAAAGCACATCGAAGTGCAGATTATGGGTGACAAATACGGTAACATTGTTCATTTGTATGAGCGTGACTGTTCCATTCAGAGACGGCATCAAAAGGTAGTTGAGTTTACTCCTGCTTTTGCACTTACCGAGGAACAACGGCAAAATATTTGCGCGGACGCAATCAAAATTGCAAAAGCGGTAAACTATCGCAACGCAGGTACCTTGGAATTTTTGGTAGATAAAAACGGCGACCACTATTTCATCGAAATGAACCCAAGAATCCAGGTTGAACATACGATCACCGAAATGACCACTGGCATTGATCTAGTACAAACCCAAATTCTGGTGGCTCAAGGCTACCGTTTGGATTCGCCTGAGATCAACATCAAATCCCAGGATGATATCAAACCAAAAGGCTTTGCGATTCAATGCCGTGTTACTACCGAGGATCCAGCGAATAATTTTGCTCCTGATACCGGCAAAATCGATGTTTATCAAACGAGTTCCGGTTTTGGTATCCGTTTGGATGGCGGCAATGGCTTTGCTGGTGCAGAGATCACGCCTTACTATGACAGCTTGTTGGTTAAAGTGATCGCTTCCGGCAGAACCTTTGCCGATACGGTAACCAAGATGTCCCGTGTTTTAGGTGAAACCAAGATTACCGGCGTTAAGACGAATATTCCTTTCTTACTTAATGTTATGCATAATGAAGAATTCATGCAGGGTACGTGTGATACTAGCTTTATCGCCGAGCATCCAGAGCTTTTGAACTTCCGTGCAAAGGGCAACAAAGAGAAGAAATTGCTGACCTTCTTGGCCAACAAGATTGTCAACGAAGAAAAAGGTCACAAGCCAGAATTCAATATTCCTGTGGTTCCACAAGTACCGGAAGTTGCCAATCTTCGTGGTACGAAGCAAATTTTGGACGAACAAGGCCCAGAAAAGTTATCCAAATGGGTTGCCGACCAAAAAGGGCTTCTCTTCACCGAAACCTCCATGCGTGACGGCCAACAGTCTTTGGTTGCTACCCGTGTGAGAACCATTGATATGGAGAGAATCGCTCCAGCTGTTTCCGTCTTGGCAAAAGACCTCTTCTCCATGGAAATGTGGGGAGGCGCAACCTTCGACGTTGCTTACCGTTTTCTTAAGGAAAACCCATGGGAGCGCTTGGCTACTCTGCGTGAAAAAATGCCGAATATTTTGATGCAAATGCTGGTTCGCGGTGCCAACGCCGTGGGCTACAAGAACTATCCCGATAATGTGATCCGCAAATTTATTGATGAAGCGGCTGATGCTGGCATCGATGTATTCCGTGTCTTCGACTCCCTTAACTGGTTGGAAGGTATGCAGGTGGCCATAGATGAGATTCACAAAAAGGGTAAGGTTGTGGAAGCATGTATGTGCTATACTGGCGATATTTTGGATGAGAACCGCACCAAGTATAATCTAAAATACTACATTAATATGGCAAAAGAGCTGGAGAAACGCGGCGCACACCTGATTTGTATTAAGGATATGTCTGGTCTGCTCAAGCCAGCCGCTGCCTACAAGCTGATTAAAGAGCTGAAAAATGAAGTTGGTCTCCCGATTCATTTACATACTCACGATACCAGCGGAAATGGTGTAGCTTCCATCCTGATGGCAGCACAAGCCGGAGTCGATATCGTAGATACTGCCCTCAACAGCATGGCAGGTCTTACCAGCCAGCCGGCAATGAACTCTGTCGTAGCAGCCGTTCAAAATACAGAAAGAGAGTCTACCATCAACTTGGACGATATTCAAAAGCTGTCTAACTACTGGCAGGATGTTCGTCCCGTATATGCTCAATTTGAATCCGGCTTGAAGGCTGGTACCACCGAGATTTACAAATATGAAATCCCTGGCGGCCAATATTCCAATCTGAAACCACAGGTTGACAGCTTTGGTTTGGGTCATAAGTTTGAAGAAGTGAAGGCCATGTACAAGACCGTTAACGATATGCTGGGCGATATTGTTAAGGTTACCCCATCCTCCAAGGCGGTTGGTGATATGGCGATCTTTATGGTACAAAATGAGCTGACTCCAGAGAATATTTACGAGAAAGCCAAAGATATTGACTTCCCTGATTCCATCGTTTCCTATTTTGAGGGTATGATGGGCCAGCCAGAAGGCGGGTTCCCAGAGAAGCTGCAAAAGCTGGTTCTCAAAGGAAAAGAACCGATTACCTGTCGTCCTGGCGAATTGTTGGAAGATGAGGACTTTGCTGCCATTGCAAAACATCTTCAAGACACTTATGGCTTAGAAGGCAATGGTCAAGAGGTTATCAGTTATGCCCTATATCCAAAAGTATTTGAAGACTATCAAAAATCCTTGAAGAAGGATGGCAATTTCCGTTATATGGGCAGCGATATTTTCTTCCACGGCTTGCGTAAAGGCGAAACCAGCGACATTCAAATCGCAGAAGGTAAAGTTCTGACTGTGAAGCTGATTGAAGTTGGCGAGCCAGATGACTCCGGTTTCCGTGAGGTTGCTTTTGAAGTCAATGGTAATCGTCGTGTGATCAGTGTGAAAGATACTGGTACTAAGGCAAAAGCTTCTGCTGGAGCTGTTGCGGTTATGGCTGATCCAGATAATGAGAAGGAAGTTGGAGCGAATATTCCAGGTACCATTCTCAAGGTTCTGGTTGCTGCTGGCGATAAGATCGAAGCAAATCAACCATTGGCTGTGATTGAAGCCATGAAAATGGAAACCAATATTCTTGCTCCAGTTGGCGGTGAAATTGAAAAAATTGTGGTTACTGCTGGCCAGCAAGTAAAATCTGGTGAATTGATTGCTGTATTGAAATAATCAAATCCGTCTGCGATTGATCGATAAGAAAAAGATCCGAGAAATGCTGAAAAGCGATTCTCGGATCTTTTTTATCCTTCTACAACACGATACAAAGCTTGGACTCTCTGGGCACAATGCTGCATTTTATGATTGATATATTGATTATCGTAAACCTGGCGGATCTGGATTTGGGGCGCTTTGGCACAAGCTGGAGCTTTCCAGAGATATTGCCGGGTACATTGTAAACTATTTTGCAGTTCGGCCAACATGGCTTCTAGAGCTTTCTGGTCTACCCTCTCTTTTGGTTGGATAGCAATTAAGGTGTAAATATGGGATAAGTCTGTCATGAGTTGGTTGTTGGTTTCTAAAAAAATAGAAATATATGATAGGCTAGGATCTTGAGCCGCCATCTGATACTGGGTTTGGATCTTGCCACTAATCAGGTAAGAAGTCAGCACTAAGTCGCGATCCAGCCGAGCATTTTGTTTTCCCAGAGCAGTATTGTGTACCTGTTGTAAAATCATTTGGTCAATCTCAAGCAAATTTCCCATTAGATTCCGTAGTTCGTCTTTATTTCTAGTTGGAAAAATAAAGTAACTAGCCAGAATCGTAATCAAAATGCCAGCCGCTGTATAAATCACACGATATAGGAATAATGTGCTATCTGCTCCATTGATTAAAATATTCATGGCTAAGGAGCTGCATGTAATGTAAACAGCGGTGAACGTATATTTACTTGTAGTAAAAGTGAGAGAGTTTGCAATCATCATAATAATGATCTGCGGGAGGAAGCCAGGAAACAGATAACTCAGCCCAACGGAAACTGCAGTACCGATGGCAGTTCCCAACATCCTCTCCCCCATCTTTTTCATGCTGGTTTCATGAATTGGCAGCATGACTACAAAAATACTCATAGGAAGCCAGTATGCATGGGGAAATTGGAAGTAATAAGCAAAAGCAGCACAAGGACAAACCGCAATGCTTAGTCGTAGGGCGAATCGCATTTTGAACGAACGTAAGGTAAAATTTTGTTTGAATCGGAGCCAAGTGCGATATTTTTTATGATGACGTTTTTGGGTTCCCTGTTTTTTCATGCAAGATAGATCTGAGAGTACGGTTGCCAGATAATTCAGAATATAAACGATGTTGTCGTCTAAATCTGGATTGGAGAGTTCATTTTCATGAGGGAAAGAAATCAATTGGACGATGAAAGCATCTTCTATTGTTTTCTTTTCAATCCCTTGAGCCGCTTGGTTAAACAGGAGGGAAAGATGGTCTAGGTATTGACAATCTTTTGCGGAAATAGCTCCAAATTTTTCAAAGGAAGTCACTACATTATTGATATGTTGAAATACAATAATAAAGGGAAAATATGCTTGTCCATCTGCATGTTTTAAGAATAGACTTTCATCACTTCCATATACATATCGGCTGATTTTTTTATTAATTTCAAAAAGCTGATCTTTCTGTGTTGCTACCGCTTTCCAGTCCTCCTTCGATAAAGCTCGAAGTAACCCCACAGTTGTCTCCAGCCCTTGCTGAGTCAGAGAGGAAATCGGAGATTTTTTCGATCGAATGGTAAATAAACGAATGAGTAAATAGGTAATGAGGCAGGATAAGAAAACGGACAATAGCCGGAGCGGAAGCCCTGTAGCATTGGTGGGGATCATTTGGTAAAGAATAAACGTTAATTCCAAGGGAAGCTGATTGGTAGGATTAAAGTCGTCCAGAAAAAAATAAATAATAGCGAACGTACAGAAAAAATTCAGTAGAATACAAGAGGCCAAATGTAAGGTAGCCACATAGGCCAATATGACAAGTCCCAAGTAAGTTCCTGTTGTTTTCAGCATATTGCTTTCCAGAAATTCATCGTTGCGCAACCGCATAAAAGATAACGGCAATAAAATTGCGATCAAGGAATTTCCCATACCAAATAACCAATAATTAAATCCGAATAATACGAGAAAAACAATGGTGGGTTCTATTGCTTTCTGGCATCGCAAACGGATTGCTTGGATCATAGTATCACTTCGCTTTCTGGGAGAATGGTTCTCTTTTGCTGCTGATAAAGGATCCGTAAACCCTTTAGAAGAAGGGTATCATCATATATAATCTTCCTTTTGCAGAAAGGAATAATCGTTTTCGCAACTCCACCAGTAGCAAGTACCGTTAGAGGCTGACCAAATTCCCCTTCCATGCGGTCAATGATTCCATCAATCATCGCAGCATTTCCGTATACAATGCCACTTTTCATACAATCTACAGTATTTTTTCCAATGAGTTGTTTGGGTTTGTCCAAACTGACATGGGGCAATTGGGAGGTTCGGCTGGCTACTGCTTCCAAGGTCAGCATTACACCAGGAATGATCATGCCGCCTTGGTAGTGACTGTTTGTGTCAATGACAGAAACAGTCGTGGCAGTACCCATATCAAAGATTAAAATTGGCTTGGAATATTCCGCAATTGCGGCAATAGCATCCACCGCCAGATCACTGCCCAACTGGTTGGGATTATCCATACAAACGGTCAAATCTGCTTTGGCGCTGGAGCCTACAATCAATGGAGGAGTTCCAACAACCATTTCCACCGCATCCCGTAGTACTTCGGATAGCTCCGGCACGACCGAGGAGATAATCCCCCCCTCCACTTGTCCCAGAGCCATATTCTGTAACCCACAGATATCCCGGATGAGAACGGCATATTCATGGCTAGTTTTACGACGATTGGTAGAAAGCCGGGCAGTAAAACAAATTTCCTCATTTGTCATACACCCCAGCACAATATTGGTATTTCCAACGTCCAGTGCAAGTATCATAGTGATTCACCTACCTAAAAATTTTAGTTTTCTGTTTTGGTATTTTTTCACAGTTATCTATATTTATTATACTCTTTTCTCTTCTTGCTTTCAAGATTCCTGCTCCTGGCGTTTACATTCGTATCGATTAGTATATACGAATCCGATAAAAAAATGAGGAATTGTTTGGAAAGAAGATTCGTTCTCTCCAATTTTTATTGATTTGCTTTACGAATGGGGTTCTTTTTGCTATCATAAAAACACAAAGAAGATATTACAGGAAAGGTGGTTTTTTCTTGCTCACCAATAAAACCGTAATTTTAGGAGTAACCGGCAGTATAGCAGCCTATAAAACGTCATACATTGCCAGCGGGCTTAAAAAACAGCACTGCGATGTCCATGTTTTAATGACACCCAATGCCACCCATTTTATCAATCCCATTACTTTTGAGACATTAACAGGAAATAAGTGCGTTAGTGACACTTTTGACCGCAATTTTGAATTCCAAGTCAACCATGTTTCTTTGGCAAAACGCGCGGATGCGATGCTCATTGCGCCTGCCTCCGCTAATGTCATTGCAAAGTTAGCGCATGGGATTGCCGACGATATGCTAACCACTACTGCATTGGCCTGTAAATGCCCAAAAATTATTGCTCCGGCGATGAACACCAATATGTACGAAAATCCGATTGTACAGGAAAATATCCAAAAGCTTAAGGATCTTGGCTATATGGTGGTAGAGCCTGCGGTGGGATATTTGGCCTGCGGTGATACTGGAGCTGGAAAAATGCCGGAGCCAGATATTTTACTTCAATATCTATACCAACAAATTGCTTGTGAAAAAGATATGGTTGGGTTACATGTTTTAGTCAGTGCTGGCGCGACTCAGGAGGCCCTTGACCCAGTGCGCTACATTACCAATCATTCTACCGGCAAAATGGGCTACGCCATTGCCGAGAATGCCATGCGGCGCGGCGCATCCGTCACTTTAGTGACGGGACCTACCACTCTGACTCCTCCCCTCTTTGTAGAGGTTGTGCCCGTTACGAGTGCAAAGGAAATGCTGGAAGCCATTGCCAACCGGCAAAAGGAACAGGATATTATCATCAAGGCTGCCGCTGTTGCGGATTATTGCCCTGCTGTTGTCAGTGAACAAAAAATAAAAAAAACAGAGGGAAATACTCAAATTCCGCTGATCCGAACCACAGATATCCTCCAATATTTAGGGGATCACCGAGTAGAGGGACAGTTTCTTTGTGGCTTCTCCATGGAAACGGAAAACCTTCTGGAAAATTCCAGAAAGAAATTAGAGAAGAAGAAGATTGATATGATTGTAGCCAATCACTTACAGGAGCCAGATGCTGGCTTTGGAGTGGATACCAATCGCGTGATTATTTTGACTAAAGACAAAGAAATTTCGCTCCCTCTCTTATCAAAATCAGAAATAGCATCCCATATTTTAACCGAAATTCTTGCCTGCCGAGGGTAATCGTTCAGCAGGCAAGAAAAAAGGCTTCCATCGCATACGATGGAAGCCTTTCTGTTAGTTAGAACACTTTTGCATGGTTAGGATGTTGACTGCATTCCGCGTTTTAAAATCTCAACTTTATCGGAAAACTGTCTACAAGCGGTATCATAGTCTAAATTACAACGCATGGCCTTTGCAAGTTGATTTCGAATCAGCATAATGCACAGTTCAATGATGTTATCTAAATCACTTTCCTGTTCCAAACGTAAATAGTCTGTATTGACCAATTTACCGATCATTTTTGCAAATACACCCTCTTGCAAATGATGATTCCGTTGATATTCAAACAGATTGCCGTCCACGCCTGGATGCAGATTGCGAAAGGTCATTTTTAAGTAATTGCTGTGATCAGCCAGGCACTGACTCAGGAGCGCCTGATAAAATTGCTTCATTGAGACAAATAAATCGCCCTGGTGTTTCTGGAAAATATCCTGGATATACGCATAAAATTTATCCCGATATTCCTGCATTAAATAATCCCCAAGATCATCTTTTCCGTCAAAATATGCATAGAAACTCCCCCGCGGAATTCCTGCCGCTTCCACAATGTTTTTAACCGATACTTGACTGGAAGGTACACGGGCATATTCCTGCATGGCGGCTTTTAAAATCTTTTCTTTTTTCTCCGCAGGAAGCCGAAGAAAGGTTTGTGTAGGCATAGAAAAGATCCCTCCTTTTATATCTCCTAAAATTACGGTTTCGCTGGCTCTAAAAAAGCGGAAACGTATTCTGGCCCTTGTTTCATCTCCGACAGGATTTCTGTGAGACTCAGCAAAAGCAATTTTTGATGATCTTCCGACAGCGTGTTGAATGTTTCGATCTGGTCGTTCTTTTCTTGAATTAAGGATATCCCTTGCATGATTTCTTGTTTCGAAATTTTCTGGGTATTCAGATCATGTAACATCAGCAGAATTCGGATGGTCCATTCCTGCTCATGCATCAGATATTGATCAATTTCTGGACTTTTTACATATTGGTTAGTGGTTCTGATTTTTTGATTGGCCGTGCGGATTTTCATCACAATTTGACGCATCGATTCATAGGTTCCATTGGGATTGAGCATCTCTTGAAGCAGTTTATCATTAAGCAATACCGAGGTTTGTATATGCTTTTTCATGGAATCTCCCAGCTTTCTTGGGAAAATCAAGCGGTCTACCAACATCAGTACAATACAAGCAATCGCTACATAACCAAAACGATAAACGGACAGGTTTGCAACGGTATCGCGAGCGCTGATAACACCCATAACAAGGGACATCAAACTGCCATAGATAACCGTAAAATTGAACTGTAGGAACATATCTCCGATTACGATAAAAGCTACCAAGATTAAAACATGGAGCCATAACATATCGGTAATGGAGAAAGAAATAAAGAACATAACCACCGCATAGAACGTATGCAGCAAGCGCCCGCGTCCGGCTTTGGTATTCAGCTCTACATAAGGCTGGGTAGCAATTACGATGGTCAAAGGCAGCATATAGCCGGAAGGAAGCTGAAAAATTTCCACAAACATGACACCTAATGCGGCAAGAATGGCGGTTTTGGAAGCGAAGATAACATTATAAATATTAAAGTATGCCTTCACACGATCCCAGAATGTAATCTTGGTTTCCTGAGTATCGTTTTCTTCTACTTCCCCTTTTAAAAAGGTTTCCACTTCTTCTTTTAATTCATAGGCCACATAGTTGTTTCCAATTTGCTGATAGAATCCATGCAGCTTTTCCCGTAGGGTTTCCCGATCCGTTTGTTTGTTTTCATACAGGGAGATGGCTTCCAAAAGATCCTTAAGAGCCTGATAGGTAACTTCGTCCAGCTGGCCGTTTCCTTGGGTGTAGAATTCCGTGAGAATTCGGTTGATTTGTTTGAGGATCATTACAATTTTTAAATAATACCGGTCGTCCTGCCATTTTTTCATTTGGGATAATCGAGCATCCATGGTACTGCTGATTCCCACCAAGTATTTGGAGATCATCCCTCCCCGTTGCTTGATTTTGTCTATGTCTTCCCCAACAGCAATGGCATTCACCTGTTGGTTCATCAGTTCAATGGTTTCGTTGATTTTCTTAACAATCTTTTTTCGGAATTTATTTTTGTTGAGCAGCATTTGCAGCAGCATAATCAACAAAGCGCTGCCAGCCAGAATGGACAGGCGAATCACCAGATCAATTCCAGTGACAGGGTAATACAGCATCATAACGAAATTAAGAAGAAATGGCAAATAAATACTTTGCTTTTCATCGGAGGTAAAAATGTACACGATTAGGAATACCACACCAAGGGTCACCAAGACCATAGCGACGCTATGTAGATTTGCCACAAACGCTAAGGCTCCCAGTCCTACCTGTACCACAAAAAATAAGATGGTGTTTTTGATGGGCTGAACGCTATAATCGTTTTTGAGGGTCATCAGTACCGCAATCAAACACATGCTGGTAACCAACGCATTGTTGGTACCAATGACCGGCATGAGAGCGATCATCAAACCAATCACGACCACAATCATAATTAAGTTTGTGAGCATTTCTTTGCGGATTCCAAACTTAAATTGGAAAGGAAATTTCTTTTTTTGTTTTGTTTCTTCCATGGCAACACACACTCCTTTATAAAAATAAATAAAAACATCCAAAATGACACTGTGTCATTATAATACATGACATTGTGTCATCTGTCAAGGTTTTTTCAATTTTTTTAAAAAATAGAAAAAACTGCCTGTAGGTACCCCATACAGACAGTTTTCAGTTTATGACTGGGAAATCGTTTCCAGTGCCTTCGATTCTTTGGTAACTTCAGGAAGCTCCTTTTGTTTTTGTCTATTATTTTTTTCTTTGCGTTGTTTGAGAATCGCCAGAATGAGTGTAAGTCCAGTAAAGGCTGCAAAGAAAATCGAAAGAATGCATGCATTCTGCCAAGCATAAGCCATATTGTTTCCGCTGACTACTTCCTTCAGCATTTGAATGGAGTAGCTCATCGGGACAAAATGGTTGACAAATTGGAAGAATGACGGGGTCATTTCCACTGGGAATGTACCTCCTGTGGAGGTTAACTGCAAGACGAGGAAGATCATAGCCAGCAGTTTTCCTACATCTCCCAAATGGACAATAAAGAATTGGATCATTGCCATAAAAGTCAAGGAGGTTAACAGAAGGCCAGCGTAAAAACCAAGAACATGGTTGATTTGCAAACCAAGTCCCAAATGAACCACAACGCCAACTAACATAGCTTGTGCTAGACCGAGACCAAAAAAGATTCCCATCCGTAAAATGCGGCGGTTTGAATCTGGAGACAGAACTTTCATCCGTTTGTTCAGATCTAGGTAGACGCTAAGCATCATGGTCAGTCCGCCTGTCCACAGAGATACACACAGAAAATACGGCGCAAAGGCACTTCCGTAGTTCTCCACCGGATCGTACGGTTTTGCTTCTGTAGCAACGGAATTGGCAGTAAAGTTTGCCAAACCATCAGTTGCTTTCAGTTTTTCTTTGGTGGAATCAATGGATTCGGTCACACTGCTTTGAGCGGTTTGAATGCCTTCACTCAGTTGGCTGGAACCGTCCTTTGCATCGGACAAGCCGCTTTCCAATGTTTTGGAACCATCATACAATTGGGAAGATCCAGATTGCAATTTTACTAGAGCTGTATTGAGGGAGTCTACACCATTCTGCAATTCACCCAGTTGGGAAGTACTATCCACCAAGGTTTTGGTGCCATTAGCAACTTGCAGGCTGCCCGCTGTCAATTGATTTGTTGCGGATTTCAGATCACCAAGGCCATTTTGTAGACTTTGGGAGCCGTCATATAGCTGAGCAGAACCCGATTGCAGTTGCAGCATAGCGCTGTTTAGGGAATTTACTCCATCTTGCAGTTGGCCCATCTGGGAGGTACCTGCCATTAAGGCACCGGTTCCCTCTGTCAAAGTTTTTCCGCCAGCATTTAAAGTTTTCAAACCACTGGTCAAATCAGAAATACCGTTTTGAAGCTCGGTTAGTTTGCTTCTGCTGTCATTCAATTCTTCTGCGCCTTGGCTTACTTTCGAAGCTCCAGCAGACAACTCTTTACCTTTTTGCGCTAATACAGAACCAGTGCCCTGCAACGTGTCCAGCTCAACCAGCTTGGCTTTGAGTGTGTTTGCTGTATCCGAATTTCCGAGTCCTGCCGCTTCCAATTGATCCAATTGGTCTTGAAATTGCTGCTTTACTTGGCGAATCAAATCATCCACAGCACCAGTATATTGTTGAATTCCAGCCGCATATTCCGCTGATTTATCAGCTAAATTACCGGCTCCAGTATTTAATGTTTTTAGTCCATCTTTCAGGTCATCCAGTTTTTTCGCACCTGTGTTTAGTTCTTTTGCTCCATCATAAGCATCATTCAGACCATTCGCAAGCTCTTTCGCACCATCATCTAGCGCTTTCACGCCTTCCGTCAGAGTCGGTAGCTTTTCCGTTGCGTCCTTGAGCGTTTGCACTCCTTCACTTGCTTTAGTCAAACCATCGGATAGTGTCCCCATATTTTCGGTCAACTCTTTGGAACCATCATATAGCTTTGCAGTTCCGTTGTCGGTTTGGGTCAATCCATCTGCCAATTGATTGGCTCCGTCATTTAGGGTTTTTACCCCGTCTACTAAAGTTGGTAGTTTTTGGGTAGCGTCACTCAGGGTTTGAGAACCAGCTTGTGCTTGGGTTAACCCATTGTTCAGTACTCCTAGGTTTTCGGACAAGTTTTTGGAGCCGTCCAACAACTGGGATACTCCTTGATCCAACTTGGCGCCACCTTCGTCCAATTGAAGCAACCCGTCGTTCAGAGTGGAGAGTTGTTCTGGAACTTGATTCAACTGATCGGTTAATTGCCCGGTGATTTCTTCGGTTACCGAAGCACGAATATTGTTTTCCAGCGTAGACATGGCACTTTTCAAAATCGTCGTTGCGATGTAATTGCGCTTTTCATTGCTGGAATAGGTAATGGTAGCCGGTGTTTTTTCCACCGTTTGCGCAGAGGCAATACTGCTGGAAAAATTGGTTGGAATATCAATCACAGCATAATATTGATTTCCAGATTCCAATCCGGCTTCCGCTTCCTCGGCACTGACAAAGTTCCAGTCCAAAGTTTTGTTTTCTTCTAGGTTTTTGACCAACTCCTCTCCCATATTCTTAAACTCCCCGTTGATTTCTGCACCTTGGTCCTGGTTGACTACAGCAACTGGAAGAAGATCCAGCTTCCCATATGCATCCCATACCGATGCCAAGTAAACACCGCCATAGATCATTGGGATGATCAAAACACCAAAAATCAAGGTAGCACATTTGAGGATTTTACTTTTCTTTGTTTGCATTTTGGAACCGTTCCTTTCTCATAGATTCATGCCTGTTCTCAAGATATCATAAAAAAAGAAACCTGTATTTAGACAAAGTCCCCAAACTGTCTATGATTCCAACATAACCAAGAAATTGTATAACAATACCGATCCTTCTTCGATTGTACATCCTGTTTGATTCGTGCTATAATTTTGGATAAGTCTTGAAAATTTGGAAAGGATTATTTTTTATGAATCTGACTTCTGCATTAGCAACCCAATTTCAGCTTCAGGAGTGGCAAGTGGAACAGGTTGTCACCCTTCTGGAAGAAGGAAATACCATTCCCTTCATTGCACGTTATCGAAAAGAAGCGCACGGTTCCCTGGATGACCAAACCATTCGGGAACTGTCCGAACGTTTGGATTATCTCCGTTCTTTAGAAAAAAGGAAGGAAGAAGTTTCTCACTTGATTGGAGAAACTGGTCATTTGACCGAGGATGTAGCAGCCGCCTTGGAACAAGCAGCAACGCTTTCAGAAATTGATGACATCTATCGCCCTTATCGCCCGAAACGAAAAACACGGGCATCCATTGCCAAGGCAAAGGGACTAGAACCACTGGCAGACCTGCTTTTGGAGCAGAATCCCCGCATTGATCCGGTTAAGGAAGCAGCGACTTATTGCAGTGAGGAACAGGAGGTCGCAACGGCAGAAGACGCTTTAGCTGGTGCCCAAGATATCCTGGCAGAAAGAATGTCAGACGACCCAAGTATTCGTAAGCGGCTGCGTGTTGTAGCCTTTGCGCAAGGATTGGTACAGTCAAAAGCAACGAATCCAGAAGAGGATTCGGTTTATGCGCAATATTATACATTCAGCCAGCCAGCTGAAAAAATTGCCGGTCATCGGGTGTTGGCCATGGATCGTGGTGAACGGGAAGGCTTTTTAAAAGTGTCGATTGAATTGGAGAAAGAAAAAGGGCTGCAAATTCTTTTCTCTTCTTTTGTAAAAGGAAATTCTGCTTCCACCCAATACGTGCGTCAAGCAGCAGAAGATTCCTATTCCCGCTTGATCTTCCCCTCCATCGAGCGGGAAATCCGGGCTGCTCTTACGGAACAAGCTTCCGAGCAGGCCATCAAAGTATTTGCGGTGAACCTCCGTCAGCTTTTGATGCAACCACCAGTAAAAGGCAGGGTTACGATTGGCCTGGACCCTGGTTATCGGACAGGCTGCAAGATAGCGGTGGTAGATGCAACCGGACGTGTTTTGGATACTGGCGTGATCTATCCGACCCACTCTAAGGCTAAGATCGAAGAGGCGAAACGTATCTTACGGATGTTAATTGAAAAGCATCAAGCCACCGTAATCGCAATTGGAAATGGAACAGCTTCTCGGGAAACCGAACGGTTTACTGTGGAGATAATCGCAGAAATGAAAGGGTATCCGGTCCAATACATGATTGTCAGCGAGGCGGGCGCATCTGTATATTCTGCATCCAAGTTAGCTGCTGAGGAATTTCCTGATTTTGACGTCACCCTACGTAGCGCGGTTTCCATTGCCCGACGGCTCCAGGATCCTTTGGCTGAGCTGGTTAAAATTGATCCCAAGGCAATTGGAGTCGGACAATATCAGCATGATATGCCGAAAAAGCGGATGGACGAGGCTCTAGGCGGCGTCGTGGAGGATTGCGTGAATACCGTGGGGGTGGATTTGAATACCGCTTCCCCTTCCCTTTTGGAGCAGATAGCAGGCATCAGTGGAGCTGTTTCCAAAAATATTGTGGCTTATCGAGAAGAAAATGGTGCATTCCAATCTCGCAAGGAGCTAAAAAAAGTTCCCAAGCTAGGGCCAAAAGCCTTTGAACAATGCGCCGGTTTCCTGCGGATCAGCGAAAGCGAGAATATTTTGGACAATACGGCTGTACATCCGGAATCTTATGAAGCAGCAGAAGCTTTACTATCCCTTTGTGGATACCAGCCGAAGGATTTGGCCAGCAAACCGGAGGGCTTGAAAGAAAAGCTGGAGGTTTTGAATCTTTCGGCCGCTTCCGAGCAGCTTGGCGTTGGTGTACCAACTCTGGAGGATATTCGAAAGGAATTGCTGCGGCCTGGCCGAGATCCTCGAGAAGAACTGCCTCCCCCCCTGCTGCGTACGGATGTGTTGGAAATGAAAGATCTAAAGCCTGGCATGGAGTTGGACGGTACCGTTCGCAATGTCATTGACTTCGGCGCTTTTGTGGATATTGGCGTCCATCAGGATGGCTTGGTTCATCTTTCTCAAATTTGTGATCGCTATATCAAGCATCCAAGCGAGATAGTAAAGGTAGGCGATATTGTTCATGTTACGGTACTTTCGGTAGATTTAGAGAAAAAACGGATTTCCCTCACCATGAAAAAATAAACAAAAAATAAAAAAATAAAAAAGAAATGGTAAAATCTCTTGCATTTTGCTTTCAGACATATTATAATGAGGATACTTCAAAACAGGTACACTGGATTGAGGTGGGAGACATTTTGATAATCCTAAAAGGGAGTAGTCAGAAATATAACATCAACATTCTCGATTACTTTGATAATCTGGTGTTATATACCAATCGGTGACGAGACTTTTAATGCAAACATGCTTTTTGGCATGCTGCATTAAAAGTCTTTTTTATTTGCCCTTTTAGCCAAAGGAGAAGGAATGGAATGAACTATTTTGCAAAAGACACGCAGCAGGTGTTGGCGGATCTGAACTCCTCCACGGATGGTTTGACCACGCAGGAAGCGGAAAAGCGGCAGCAGGAACATGGTCTAAACCAACTGACCGAAACCAAACAGAAAAATTTATTTTTGGTTTTTCTGGAGCAGTTTAAGGATTTGATGGTGATGATCCTGATTATTTCTGCGATTGTGTCTATTATTACCGGCAATATAGAAAGCTCGATCGTCATTTTCGCAGTTATCACCCTGAACGCAATTCTAGGTACGATTCAGCACATTAAGGCAGAAAAATCTCTCAATAGTCTGAAGGAATTGTCCTCTCCAACTGCGGTTGTCCTACGAAATGGAAATAAAGTGAAAATTCCTTCCAAGGAAGTGGTAATTGGTGATATTTTATTTCTGGAAGCTGGAGACTTGATTGTAGCGGACGGACGAATTTTAAATAGCTATTCCCTACAAGTCAATGAAAGCTCTCTGACCGGAGAATCGGAGAATGTAAATAAAACGGAAGAAGTGATCCAGCAGGAAAAGGTAGCTTTGGGCGATCAAGTAAATATGGTTTTTTCCAGCTCACTGGTAACATATGGACGTGCGATTGTCGTGGTGACGCAAACCGGTATGGGAACTGAACTAGGTAAAATTGCTTCTCTTATGAATGCAACTAAGGAAAAAAAGACCCCGCTGCAGGTAACTCTGGATTCTTTTGGAAAAAAGCTTTCCATTATGATTTTGATTATTTGCGCCATTGTGTTTGGCTTGAGCTTGCTCCGAGGGAGTCCGGTCATGGATTCCATCATGTTTGCTGTGGCGCTGGCAGTTGCGGCGATTCCAGAAGCCTTGGGCTCCATTGTCACCATTGCTCTGGCCATTGGAACACAAAAAATGGCCAAACAAAATGCAATTATTAAAAATCTGAAAGCGGTGGAAGGCTTAGGCTGCGTCTCCATCATCTGTTCCGATAAAACCGGCACCTTAACCCAAAATAAAATGACGGTTCAAAAGATCTTTGCCAATGGTTCCATTTTAGAATTGGATCAGGTATCCGTTCAGGATGCGGTTCAAAATACTCTGCTAAGAAGCAGTATTTTGTGTAACGATTCCCACTATTCCCAAGGAAAAGCCATCGGTGATCCAACAGAGATTGCTTTGGTGGACTATTATGAAAAAGTCTTTTCCAACAGTGTGGCAACGAGGGAAACATGGCAGCGGTTGCAAGAAATCCCATTTGATTCCGATCGGAAGTTAATGAGTACCCTACATTATATTGAGGATGAATACATCATGTACACCAAGGGAGCAATGGATGTGTTGCTTCAGCGGGCAGAGTTCATTTTCGATCATGGACAGATTCGTCCTCTTTCCGATACGGATCGCGCTAACATTCATGAAGCAAATCAGAAGCTTTCCCAGCAGGGTTTGCGCGTATTGGCTTTCGCCCAAAAAACAATGGATAAAAATCGTTCCCTGACTTTAGAGGATGAAACTGGTTACACCTTCCTAGGATTAATCTCAATGATTGACCCGCCGCGAGAGGAATCTGCTGCTGCAGTACGGGATTGTAAACGGGCTGGAATTAAAGCAATTATGATTACTGGCGATCACAAAATTACAGCTTCCAGCATTGCTCAGCAAATCGGTATTTTCAACGATGGTGACTGCAGCTTAGATGGTGTGGAACTAGATCAAATGAGTGATGAAGAGCTTTCGGAGATTTTGCCTACCGTCTCCGTATATGCCCGGGTATCTCCGGAACATAAAATCCGTATTGTAGATCTATGGCAGAAAAAAGGCCAGATTGTTGCCATGACGGGTGACGGTGTGAACGATGCTCCTGCTCTGAAAAAAGCGGATATTGGCATCGCCATGGGCATTACCGGAACGGAAGTGTCTAAGGATGCTGCCTCCATGATTTTGACAGACGATAACTTCGCTACCATCGTGAAATCAGTCGCCAATGGCCGGAATATTTATAATAATATTAAAAACTCCATTAAGTTTTTGATTTCTGGAAATATGTCCGGCATCCTCTCCGTACTGTATACTGTGGCCGTTGGTTTGACGATGCCGTTTACAGCTGTACATCTTTTGTTTATCAATCTGATGACCGATAGCTTGCCAGCGATTGCGATCAGTACTGAACCGCCGGCGAAGAATCTGTTAGACGAAAAGCCGCGGGGACAAAATGAATCCCTTATGACCAAAGATTTCATTTTGGATGTTTTGGCTCAGGGCTTTCTGATTGCAGTAACTACCATGGGCGCATTCTATATCGGCCAGATGCAAAGCCCAGAAATGGCAAGTACGATGGCGTTTTCCACCCTTTGCTTAGGACGCCTGTTCCATGGATTTACCTGTCGTGGGAAGCAGTCTGTTTTCTCATTGGGTGTGTTCCGAAATCGGTTTACCCTACTTGCTTTTGGTGTAGGCATTGCATTCTTATCCTGTGTTCTGCTTATCCCACCCCTGCAGGATTTAATGGATGTAGTACCTATGAACGGAATGCAGCTTGGCTCTATGGTAGGCCTAGCCTTTGCCCCTACTTTTGTGATTCAGATATATCGTGTCATCCGTGATGCTGTTCAAAAAAATAAGAGATAAAATAAAAAGCAGTTCTGGAAAGATCCAGAACTGCTTTTTATTTTCGGCATAAATCCATAAAAGCCTGGGCGGATTTACTCAAAAATTTATTTTTATGATGGATTATAAAATATTCCCGTTTAAAGGAAATTTCCTCTACCCAGATTCGGCAAATTTGTTGATTTTTCAGTTCTTCTTTTACCAACTGATAGGGCAAAATAGAAATGCCGAGGCCACATTCCACCGCTTTGATAATAGCCTGCGGATTGATGCTTTCCCAGATTGGTTGAATTTCCATTTGATGCGACAATAAGACGCTGTCAAACAATTCTCGGGTACTGCTGCCCTTTTCCCGTAAAATAAAATCTTGATCAGATAAATCAGAAAGTGATACTTTTTGTTTTTGAGAAAAAGGATGATTGGGTGAACACAATAAAATTAATTCATCATCCATAAATTTTTTATATGCCACATGAGGACTATGAACGATTCCTTCGGTAAGGGCGAAATCAATTTCATTGGCAAGAATCATTTTTTCAATCATAGAGGCGTTATCCACAAAAATTTTTAGATGCATTTTCGGATATTTTTTCTGAAATTCTAAAACATACTGTGGCATTAAATAAGTTCCAATTGTAACACTGGAACCAATACGCAAAACACCCACGGAATCCCAGTTTTTCATTCCTGTTTCCATTTCCTCAAACAATGAAATAATATGAGAAGCATAATTTAAAAATTCTTCTCCAAAACTAGTTAAATAGAGTTTTCGAGAAATTCGATCAAATAATTTTACGCCGTAATATTCTTCCAATTCTCGAATTGCCAAGCTCACGGAAGGCTGCGCTAAATAAAGGTGCTCAGCGGCTGTGGTAACACTCTGATACTCACAAACTGCCACAAATATTTTGATATGCCGTAGTGTCAAGAGTTTGCCCCCTTTTTCATAACATTTCTATTATGTATTATATTTAATTATAATATTTTACTTATGTGTTAGCAAGGGGTATAATAAATATTACAGCAAGAGGTATAATAAAAAATAACATCCAATGAAGGAGGAGTCAGCGTTGGAAAAGAAAAAAGGGTGGAAAATTTACCGAAAATTATTTGCTTCTACATTTTATATTAGTGCCTTTACTTTTGGGGGAGGTTATGTGATCGTTCCCTTACTTAAAAAAAAATTTGTTGATGATCTTAAGTGGATCGAGGAAGAAGAAATGTTGGATTTAACAGCCATTTCGCAATCTTCTCCTGGCGCCATGGCCGTTAATGCTTCTATGTTAATCGGTTATCGGATAGCGGGAATAACCGGAGCACTAATCACCATTCTCGGCACAATACTCCCTCCCCTCATCATTTTATCGGTAATTTCTTTATTCTACCAGGCGTTTCAGAGCAGTGTAATTGTTAATGCCGTACTGCGGGGGATGCGTGGTGGAGTTGCTGCTGTGATTGCCGATGTCAGCATTGGAATGATCGGCGGTGTCTTAAAAGAGCGTAAAGTTTCATCTACTCTTATTATGATTGGCGCTTTTATCGCTTCTTATGTCTTGAATATTAATGTAATTTATATTGTATTAGCCAGTGCATTGTTTGGTGCGCTTGGGGTTGTTTACCAGAAAAAATTTCGAAAGGAGAAACCCCAGGAATGATTTACTTACAATTATTTTGGTGTTTTTTTCAAATTGGCCTATTCAGTATTGGCGGAGGTTATGCTTCTATGCCTCTGATACAAAATCAGGTTGTGGATACCTATCATTGGCTGAGCCTGTCAGAATTTTCTGACGTCATTACCATTTCCCAAATGACCCCTGGGCCTATCGCGATCAATTCAGCTAGTTTTGTCGGCATTCAAGTAGGTGGAATTGGAGGCGCTTTGGTTGCCACTTTAGGATGTATCCTTCCTTCTTGTGCAATTGTTCTATGTTTCGCATTTTTATACTATAAGTATCAAAATTTATCCGTGCTCCAAGGAGTTTTGAAAGGATTGCGTCCGTCTGTTGTAGCAATGATTACAGGAGCTGGCCTTTCCCTTTTGGTATTGGCTGTCTGGAACGGCGCTACACCTACTTTTGACTACAATCAAATTGATTTTATTGCCGTAGCAATTTTTGCTATCGCTCTATTCGTCCTCCGAAAATGGAAAGTAAACCCTACCTTTATCATGGCAGGAGCTGGCGTCATTGGCGTATGTGTTTATCCCTTTCTACCTTAAACAAAAACAGCTAGCTTCCCTTGAGGAAACTAGCTGTTTTTTCGTGTTCCATCTGGGATTCCAGAGGAAACACAATCGTGAAACGAGTAGAACTTTCATCACTTGATGCAGAAATAGAACCATCATGCAACTCGATGATCTCTTTTGTAATGGCTAATCCCAATCCTGCCCCACCAGTTTGACTGGAGCGAGCGCTATCCAAACGATAAAACTTCTCAAAAATCGTATGGAGCCGTTCTGGCGGAATCCGTTTTCCTTGATTTTCAAAAGTAATAATCGCGTTATTCTGATGCAGATAAGCAGAAATCTGAATGGTACTATTAGGAGTACTGTAAGCGCAAGCATTGCGCAAAAGATTGTCAAAAGCCCGTGCCATTTTATCAGCATCTGCATAAAGGGTAATACTTTCATCAATGTTTAGTTGGCAATTCAACTGTTTAGCGGATAAGGTTGGATAGAATTCTTCCGATAGCTGAAGTAACATCATGGAAAGATCAATCTTTGTTTTATCAAGACTGATATTTTGTAGATTAAAACGAGTAATGTCAAAAAATTCATTGATTAGTTCTTCTAGTCTGCATGCTTTTTTTAAAGAAATATCCAAATATTTTTCTCTGAGTCCTTTGGAGATTTCTTGTTCATCGTGCAGAAGGGTTAAATAACCGATTACTGAGGTAAGAGGGGTTTTTAAATCATGAGCCAAATAAACTACTAAATCGTTTTTTCTTTGTTCCGCTTCTTTGGCTAATTGTTCACTTTTAATGGATTCATACTTAATAGCATTTAGTTTATTTTCGGTGTCGCGGAATTCTTTTGGCATTTGGATTAATTCATCGGATTTTTGAAACACCTCGTCGATCGAATTTAAAATAACTGCAATTTTCTTTTGTGTTTGCCTCATGGAAATACGCCAGATAAGGATAATTACAATACTAGAAAAAAGCAATAGTATCGATAATAAGATACTGAAAATAATTACCTTATGCTTTACTAAGTAGGATACATATCTTTCTGAAATTAAAGTTTCAAAGATCTGTACAGGAAAAATAAAATTTAAAAGAAGAAAAAGTAAGGTAAATCCTGCAGCAATTACAAGCAAAATTAAAATGAATTTTCCTGCGACATTCCATTTACTATGCTTCAATTTTATACCCTACCCCCCAAACGGTTTTTATGAACTTTGGCTTTCCCACTGGTTCCTGCATTTTTTCCCGTAAATGCCGAATATGAACCATAACCGTATTGTTACTTTTTAAATATTTTTCCTGCCAGACTTTTTCAAATAATTCTTCAGAGCTGATCACTTTCCCTCGATTTTCACATAAAATCCAGAGAATTGAAAACTCGGTTGGCGTTAAGGAAAGCGGACGTTCATTGAGGGTACATTCGTGGGTCTCTCGATTGATAATTAATCCAGCAAAATCAATAATATCTTGATTTTGCTTAGTTGGTTCATTGTATTTTGTCACACGGCGGAGCTGGGCTTTTACCCGTGCCACCAGCTCCAAAGGGTTAAATGGCTTGGTTACATAGTCGTCTGCTCCGATGGTAAGTCCTGTGATTTTGTCTATATCCTCCACTTTTGCAGTGAGCATAATCACTGGATAATGGAAGGATTCCCGGATTATTTTACAGAGGGAAAAACCATCCATTTCAGGCATCATTACATCTAAAATTGCTAAATCGAAATCCTCTTTTTGGATACAATCCAAGGCGTCTAGAGGATGATAAAATTTGTACACGGTATAGTTTTCATTGGACAAATATAGTTCTACCAAATCCGCAATTTCTTTTTCATCGTCTACGACTAGTATCTTCATACCATCTACTCCCTTTTTAAGATAAGGACACCGTTACAATAAAACCATCGGTGTTATTTCCCGATATTTCATAATTTCCATTTTCCGGCACTGGTACAGAAACCATCTTTTCTCCTGCTGGTGCTGCAACATAGTAAATTTCATATTTATCGTTTTGATCGTTAGTCACTATTAAGTGTTTTCCGTTGTAAGGAAAATCCTTTAAATAATTCATATATTCTTCTAAACAAAGATCTTGTTTTTGCATTACATACGCATGCGGGACACCAACATAACGAATATGCCAGGGTTCGTTTCCAATCTTTGTAATATCTACCTTATCGCTTTCATAACGAACCACAAAACCATATTGATAACAATTTTGGCTGATCCAGCTATATTTTCCAGTACCATCAAATTCTTGGGAAAATCCATTTTCTGGATAAATCCCTAAATCGAACGACAAGCCAGTATGATGCTCGCTAAAGCCAGGTTTCGTTACAAACAATGAGGTTGCGTTTCCCGTTTTTTCTAAATCTTTTCGATAAAGTTTCTCCTGCAACTCTCGATTGCGGTATCCACTGCAAATCATCACATTGTTTTTCCCAGTTGCTTGAGCAAATGCATCCATCATTTCATTGAGGTGGGTAATTACATTTTTATCCAATTGGACGTTTTTATCTTGTGCTTTATAACTGCTGCTCCTCAAATCAAATACATTGCCCAAATGACTTTCATCGTTTAATCGGTACTCCGTATCATTATTAACTAAAATTAGATTTCCTGTATACAGATCGTCTCGGCTTTTTTTCACTGTGTTGGAATAAACACTCTCTAAAGTAGATACGTTTCCTCCTAGATTTACAGGAGTATCATTGGTTCCCATGGGAAGGATTTTAAACACAAAAATCCCAAAAAATACAGCCGCAGCTATCAGTACCGATCCAATTGCTACTATTGCAAATACAATAGCAAACCTCCGTGTCATCAAGTTTTTTCTGTTCATAAAATTGTTACACTCCTTTCACTGGAAATTAGTATAACAATTTTTCAGATGGCTTGTTTTAATATTTACAATGGAAAAAGATTAAGATTTCTTTAAGTTTTTCTTGCTTTTTTCGATGAGTTTATTCCAGAGAATCTACCATACAACAATATTTACTTTCCAATGCATTTTGTTCTGAAGCTGTCTTTTGGTATTGTTGAATCAAAGCAGTCGATTTTGCCACAGGCTGCAAGGTACCCGCTCCAGCAACACATCCCCCTGGACAGGCCATCCCTTCCAGCAAATAGCCATCTAGTTTTCCCGTTTTAGCCATCATCAGCATTTTTTTACATTCCGACAAACCTTGGGCCGTTTGAATTTTCAATTCTAAACGAGGGTTTAAGGTGGAAATACATTCCGCTACCGCCTTGGCTACTCCCCCGCTTATGGCGAATCCACGTCCGGCCGCAGTCGCTTCTTCCATGGGGATTTTTTCGGTGATCTTGGAAAAATCTACTTCCCGTGCTTCTACCATGCCCATCAATTCCTCAAAAGTCAAAACAAAATCCACGTCACTGCGAACGCTGCGCCGGCTGGCCTCCAGCTTTTTGGCCGAACAAGGCCCGATGAAAACTACCTTGCAGCCGGGATGTTTTTTCTTGAGTAACCGTCCAGTAAAAACCATAGGAGTCAAGGTCATAGAAATACATTCAGCCAGTTCCGGGAACATCTTTTTTGCCATCATTGACCAAGAAGGGCAACAGGAAGTCGCCATAAATGGCTGTTTTTGCGGAACATGAAATAAGAAATCTTTCGCCTCCTCAATGGTGCATAAGTCGGCGCCTACCGCTACCTCTACCACGTCTTCAAAGCCAAGTTGCCGCATAGCAGTTTTCCATTTATCGGGGGAAGCCTCCGCTCCTAATTGTTGGAAGAAGGCAGGCGCAACTGCGGCATAGACCCGATCCCCTTTCTTAATGGACTGAATCACCTGAAATAACTGTCCCTTATCAGCAATGGCTCCAAAGGGACAATGGACTAGGCACATACCACAGGACACACATTTATGATAGTCAATTTCCGCCCGGCCCAATTCATCGGAATGAATGGCATCCATACCGCATGCCTTGGCACAAGGACGATCCATTTTCACAATCGCTCCATAGGGACAAGCATCCTTACATTTACCGCAATGGATACAGATATCCTGATCAATTACCGAACGACCGTTTTTGATTGCGATACATTTTTTTGGACAGACCTCGGTGCATGGATGGGCAAGACAGCCTTGGCAGCAATCGCTGACCTTTACTAGTTTTTCTGGACAGGCATGGCAGGCAAATTTGATGATGTTAACCAAAGGAGGTTCGTAATATTTTTCTGCAATGGCGCTTTCGTTGATGCCTTGGGACAACACGGCATGTTCATCCACTGGACGCAACGGAAGGCCAATGGTAAGGCGCAGCCGTTCCCCGATGATCGCCCGCTCTAAAAAAATACTGTCTCGATACGTGGCTTGTTCACCAGGCAGAATTTTATAAGGAAGCTCCTCCAGTTTGGTGTAATCTCCCCCTTCATATGCCAGTCGAGCTACTTCAGTAAATACCTTACGGCGGATATCCGTAACAGAAGAGTGTATGCCTCTCAAATTTATTTCTCCTTAATTTAATATAAACTAAATAAGATTTTGATTATTTTTAATCAATAGACGGCTCATCGTCCATCATTTCTGAAATCTCTTGATTCCGTAGTGTTTCCAGCTTATTATATCACAAATATTGCAATTAAGAAAGTCGCCTACTTTTCCCACTATCTTCCTCTTAGAATCACATGGAAAAGCAGTCGCTTGGTTGTGACCAACGATTTTGATGGACAATTCGGCATCGTTTCCCTCAAGCAGAGGCTGTCCATAAATCCGTTTCCTTTGTCTGGTGACTTCCCCCAAAGGACTGAAGCATGTCCATGAAACCCACCCTGATGTGCGGATTTATGTCGCTAGCCTAGATGAGGATGCCTATATCATTCCTGGACTGGGAGACGCTGGCGATCGGATTTTTGGTACCTTATAAGCAAAGAAAAACTCCCCAGACGAATAAATTCGTCCTTGGGGAGTTTTTGATTCTCCAGAAACTTACATGGAATAAATTTTGTCCTCGCTGATAATCTCAATCCCACCAGTCCGCAGGGCTTCCAATGCCTTTTCGTTGTCCTGTACCCGAAGGATGACCCAGGCGCGTCCGCTGTCCTGAGAAATAAATGCATACATGTATTCGATATCAAGGGAGGCATCCGACATTACGCGGGCAGCCTTCGCAAAACCACCTGGCTTATCTTCAATCTCAATGGCGATTACATCGGTAAGGGATACGGTTAAACCAGCCGCTTTCAGGGCTTGTTCTGCTTTATCTGGCTGATTCACAATGAGACGAAGAATGCCAAAATTCGTGGTATCCGCAATGGATAGGGCATGGATGTCTACACCTGCCGCTGCAATTGCTGAGGTAATTTCCGCCAGACGCCCGGCTTTATTTTCCACAAAAATCGAAAGCTGTTTGATGCTCATAAAAAGTTCCTCCTTTTTCTAAAACATAATATTCGGTATCAACGTTTCCCAAAACACAAACCTTATACCAATCCACGTTGATCAATCACCCGTTTGGCTTTGCCTTCCGAACGTGGTAGGCTACCTGGCTCAACCAGACGTACCCGGGCGTGGATATTCAAGGTGCTTTGCAGGGCGCTTTCCATTTTCTTTTCTACGGCCTCTAAATTTTTCACGGTATCGGAGAACATCTGCTCACCCATTTCTACCTGAACTTCCATATCATCCAAATTATTTTTCCGGTTGACCAGAATCTGATAGTTGGGATCCATGCCCAACTCCAATAACACATGCTCCACTTGGGAAGGAAACACATTCACGCCACGGATAATCAACATATCGTCGCTGCGCCCACGGGGTTTTGTCATGCGGATCGTCGTCCGCCCACAAGAGCAAGGCGTCCTCATCAACGCACAGATATCTCGAGTACGATAGCGCAGCAGAGGCAGCGCTTCCTTGCCAATGCAGGTAAATACCAGCTCGCCATATTCTCCATCTGGAACCGGTTGCAGGGTATCCGGGTCGATAACCTCCGGGTAGAAATAATCCTCGTTGATATGCATCCCACTTTGCATTTCGCAGTCATAAGCCACGCCTGGACCGGCAATTTCGGAGAGACCATAAATATCGTGGGCTTTAATATCTAGCAAACGCTCGACTTCCCGGCGCATTGGTTCAGTCCATGGTTCCGCTCCAAAAATACCAGCGCGCACCTGTAAGGTTTTCGGATCGATCCCCATATTGCGTACCGTTTCTCCAATAAACATGGCATAGGATGGCGTACAACACAAAATATTGGAGCCAAAATCCTGCAAAAGTTGAATTTGCCGTTTGGTATTTCCAGAGGATACTGGCAATGCTGTTGCGCCCAACCGTTCTGCACCATAATGGAGACCCAGGCCTCCGGTAAACAGGCCATATCCATAGGAAACGTGGATGATATCATCTCGAGTGCCACCTGCTGCTGCAATGGCGCGTGCCGCACCATCTGCCCAAACCTGAATATCGTGGGCAGTATAGCCTACAACAGTAGGCTTTCCTGTGGTACCCGAGGAGGCATGAATCCGCACCAATTCTGACTGAGGTACAGCAAAGAGGCCGAAAGGATAATGGTCGCGCAAATCAGTTTTCACTGTGAAGGGAAGCTTATGGATATCGTCGATGGAATGGATATCCTGTGGTTGGAGTCCCATTTCATCGAATTTGTTTCGATAAAATGGGATATTTTCATAGGCAATTTTTACCGCTTTTAATAAACGTTGGGACTGCACCGCATGGAGGTAATCCCGGGATGCACATTCCATTTCTGGTTGATAAATGGGCATGAAAGGTTCCTCTCCTCTTTTATTTTTTATCATAAATTTATCACTAGATGCAATTTTTTAAAACAAGGATCCTGGAAAGAGACAATGTTCACACAGAAAAAACGATTATTCTTCTGCTTGGCGAAGGTCAACGACCCGTTGGGCTTTGCCAGTAAAGCGTTCTAGAGATTTTGGTTCCACTAAGCTGACCTTAATTTCAATGCCCAAAATGGTTTTAATTCGGTCATGGATCCGCTTTTGCAAAGTTTCCAGAGCACCATAGGTATTCAGCAGGGAGCCGTCAATCAGCTCAACCCGGACCTCTAGATGATCCGCAAAATTCTTCCGCCGCACAACCAATTGATAGTGGGGCCCAATTTCGTGGAAACCAATCAATGCACTTTCCACTTGGGAAGGAAACACATTCACACCGCGGATTTTCAGCATATCATCGCTGCGGCCTAAAATTTTATGCATCCGGGCGGTCGTGCGTTCACATGCACAAGGCTCGTAGTCAATCCGGGTGATATCTTTCGTGCGGTAGCGGAGCATAGGGATCCCCCGCTTGGTCAACGCTGTCACGACAAGTTCCCCTGTCGCCCCTTTTTTCAGCACATCGCCGCTGGCGGAGTCGATTACTTCACATAAGAAATGATCTTCGTTGATATGTAATCCATTGCGCTCCCGGCATTCTCCGGACATACCGGGACCATTGAGCTCCGACATGCCATAGTTATCCGTAGCAAAGAAGCCATTGCCCCACCGCTGTTCAATTTCCTCCCGCATTTCTGGCGTGCAGCCTTCACTGCCCAAAAGTCCCAGCTTCAAAGAGTAAGCATCCATGGGGAATTCCAGCTCTCTGGCCGCTTCCGCTAGGTATAAAGCATAGGATGGCGTAGCGACAATGGTATCCGTTCCGAAATCTCGCATAAATTTCAGTTGTTTTTCGGTATTTCCTGCTGAAGTTGGAACCACCGTTGCCCCAATTTTTTCCAAGCCATAGTGCAGGCCCAGCGCACCGGTAAACATACCGTAGCCAAAACAGATTTGTACCATGCTTTCATCGCTTGCTCCGGCAGCAACCACCAGACGGGCAACCTGTTCCGCCCAGTTGGACAGATCCTCCCGGGTATAACCAACTACCGTTGGGTTGCCGGTAGTACCGGAAGAAGCATGGATTCGTACCAGTTCCTTACGTGGTACACTGAACATGCCAAAGGGATAGGTATCCCGCAGATCTGCTTTGGTTGTGTACGGGATATACTGGATATCGGAGAGTGTTTTGATTTTCTCTGCAGTCACCCCTGCTTCTTGCAGACGTTTGTGGTAAAACTCCACATTCCGGTCACAATAATCTACCAATGCTCGCAGCCTTTCCAATTGCAGCTGCTCCAGCTCTGCCCGTTCCATACATTCTATTTCCGGATTCCAAATTCCATTTGTCATCGTTACTTCCACCCTTTCTGTTTGCCGTTTTCCCAGAAAAACGATTCCTAATTCGGGAATTTGTCAAACAGCCTTATTTTTTATTTTACTCCTCTTTGTCCTAAATGTAAAGGAAAAAGCGTTTTCTTCGATTGATTTTATCAGTTTCCACAGGGCATCCCTCTACTCTTTCGCTTTAATCCTTTAAATCAGATAAATTTATGATACCGGAAATGATCAAAAAATGCAAGAGGCCTGGGTGAATGAACAAGGCTGGTTTCAACAAAAATTTTAATGGGAAAGAATGTATGAAATGGTTTGTATTGTCTATACTAAGCAATAGGAATTCGGAAAAATTCCAATCCAGATGATTTGGGAGGAACATAACCATGGATCGGAGAGAACGGAACCATAAAAATAACCGGCTGCATAGCAATATGAAAATACACCGGATTAAAAATATTGCCGCAACCTTGCGAAAAATGAACCAAGCTGAAATTTCATCCGATATTTTGGGGAGTTATACCGGAACCCCTCAGGACCATGAAAAACCAGAACAGGATGCGGATGATCTTTAAAACGAAAAATCTGCCATATTTTCCAAAGCGCCCTCATAAGATTGAGAGAAACCGCGGATAAATAGGGTGATGATTTGAAGAACCATATCGGGAATTGGATCAAGAAAAAATGGAAATGGAAGGCTGCCATCCTGGGAATTTCCTTGGGTATAGCGGCCATTGCCGTGACTTCAGTGGTTGGTTTTCAGGCGGGATGGTTTCCTGCGTTAGAGGTTGGTACGGAACCTCAAAGCAATACGGAAAGTGCCCCCTCGAAAACTGATTACATAAAATATGTAGAATTTAACGTCACGTATCCAGCCTTAGAAAAAGCTCTGAATCTGGATGTGGAGGCTCATAATCAGGGCAAGACCAAAAACTGGGTGGAGTTATTGGCCTATTTGGGTGCAAAATATGGCGGAGATTTCTCCAAGTATAAAAATAAAGACCTAGAAGAATTGTCGGCCAAACTGGAGGAAGGCGTCACGATGGATGAATTGACGGAATCCATGAAATATTATCCCTACTACCTGGAGGCGTATACGGCTGTTTTGGGTGGATTGGTGGGGGAATACCAGATTCAGGTCAGCGGCGAGGGGGAAGAACCGGTTTGGGAGGAACGCTACGGATTGATCGGCTTCTCCCCCATTGCTAAAAAATTCCCCTTTGAACATTACGATGATTTTGGTGCCCAGCGTACTTATGGTTACAAACGCCGTCATCTAGGCCATGATCTGATGGCTGCAACAGGAACTCCTGTGATCGCCATTGAATCAGGCACCGTAGAGGTAATGGGCTGGAATCAGTATGGCGGCTGGCGAATCGGTATTCGGAGCCACGATCAAAAACGATACTATTATTATGCTCATTTGCGTCAGAACCGCCCATTTGCGGAAGGCTTGCAGGAAGGCCAGGAGGTCAAAGCTGGTGACGTAATTGGATATGTTGGTCATACCGGATACAGTACAGAAGAAAATGTCAATAATATTGAAGTCAGCCATCTGCACTTAGGTTTACAATTAATCTTTGATGAGTCGCAAAAAGAAAGCGATAATGAAATTTGGGTGAATTTATATCCTCTCACTCTTTTGCTTGAGAAACACAAATCCGAAGTCTATCGCGTAGATGAAACAAAAGAGTATTATCGAAAGTATAATATCGAAATTACATCTTGATTTTACCAATTTTTTATGTTATAATAAGGCCTGTTCCACATGCTGGTGTGGTGGAATCGGCAGACACAAGGGACTTAAAATCCCTCGGTAGCAATACCGTACCGGTTCAAGTCCGGTCACCAGCACCAAAGAAAGTCTAGGAAACAAGCCGTTTCCTGGGCTTTTTTGTTTTGTAAATTTTGTTTTTACCACAAAATAACCCGTTGCATCTAACCAACATCTAACCGGATGTTTTTATGCTCGAATTTACTAGGAGAGATTGCTTCAGCCTGTTCCCCACTAAAATTTTATTTTTATAAGTCAAAGCTGTGATAGAATATGTGGAGTGTCCCAGCCAGGATTGAATATCTTTTATTTCAGACCCCAAATCATATAGTACCGTTGCACAACTATGCCGCAATCCATGAAATGTAATCGGGGGTAATCCATTCTCTTGATAAATTTAGGGAAGTTGCAAGTGAGATAATCGGGAGTAATCAGTTCTCCGTTTGACTTGCGACAAATATAGGCATCAAATTCCATACGATACGTATTGCCAAAGAATTTTCGATCTTTCTCTTGACGTTGGCAATGTACGATTACTGGAAGCGTTTTTCATTTTAGCAATATCTTCAAGGTGACTCTTTTTTCTATTTCCATCATATATTTGAACCACTTTGTTTTTAACCGATATCGTTTTATTTTCAAAATTAATATGTGATCCCATTTTAATGCTAATACTTCACTACGACAAAAACCGTAATAGCAAGACAGATAAATAATATATCACAAGACATCAGTTCGAATTTTTCTTCTTGCTCTAAAATTGCCTGCCGCATAAAGGCTTCCGCTTTTCGCTTATTCCCCCTCTTCGGTAAATGGGTGCTGATCCACTTTTGTTTTCTTTCACTATCCCCTCTAAAATTCAATACAACTTGCCAAATTCCGTTCTTTAAATGTAATGATCCTGTTACTTTACTTCTCATCGTTATACCTCCACGATGTATAGCAAGAAGATATCATACTGTTTATTTTATCATATGGTTTTATTATTCGCAAATTTCACCCTCCTGAGAAGATGAGTAAAAATACTTGATGATACTGAGTTTTGTGATACGGAATTCTCTTCCCAACCTTCGAAATACAAACTTTCCTTCTTTACATAAGCGACGTACTAAAGTAGGACTGGTTTTGCCACCAAGCATTTCACAAGCCTGTTTCACACTAACCACATCCGGGTAGTCAGAAAACATTTTTATATTTTGTAAATGAATAAGTTCTCCTATCATAATCATTTCCTTTCCATGTAATACCCATGCTACAGAAGCAGCCCCACCCACCACTTTAAATTATATTTTATCGGCCAGTGCTACCGAATCCACCACATTTCATGACATCAGAATTTCCATCATATGAAGTCAGATAGTAAATAAACATTCCCTGTCCAATCTTATCTCCTTTTTGATCTGATTTGGCAGTTAGCAATCATCACAGGATGCTTTCCCATGGAACTTCTCACATTTAGGATCAACGCTTCTTCTGGCTGAAAAAACGCTTTTACATCTGTCCAGGTCATTTCCGACTCTCCCGGTGGAATCGTAACGTCTACCGGAGAAAAGAAATCATACGCAACCGAATATCTGGTCGCCCGCTGTGGCAGTTTAATATCTCCTTCATGTTTGCGGAATCCATCGTGTACCGCTTCAAATCCTCTTTCCATTTCAAATCAGCAAAATTCCATTAGAAAACACAAGACAGATTAAGAGTTTCGATACTTCTCTATCTCTGCCTTTATCTTCTCCCTTGCCCGGATGACGGATTGTCTGATGGATTGCGGCCTACAATGCTCCATCCTCCCAATTTTGGTATAGTTGAAGCCATACTCATGGGGGAGCAGGAACCGCCGCCGCTGGATTTCCGGGAGTGCGTCAATCGCTTTACGAAGTACCTCCCTTTGCTCTGCATCAAAAATCAATTCTTCCACGCTTTTGGGTACTCGGAACGCCCGTCTATACAGTGTTTCATCCCACAGATCGGACGCTTCCTGGTGCCGCCAATCAGATTGTTGGAGGTTGCGGTTTTTGTGCTCCAACTTCCGGAACTCCACATAAAATTCCTCGGACACCTCTAAATCGTAAAACTCCCCCTGACCATCTGCGAAGCTGATAAAATACGATGTTTCAACATTGGCCCGAACCTCCGTCCGAAGTGTATAGACCTTATCCATGAACGTCACTTGCCCGTCTTCCTACGAAAAAGCTGGGTGAGAGGACTTGACCTCTCACCCAGCAGCCCGTGGGAACGTGCGATTTTGGAGTTACCCTTGAAATTTCTTCAATTTCTTTTTCAAAGCTGCGATTCGCTTATAGATGGCGTCCGTGGACAGGTGGACAAGCACAGCAATCTCATTGGTAGAGTATCCATTCATTTTCAGTACAGAGATTTGCAGGGTGAGCTTGTCCACCGTCAGCAGGGATTTTAGCAATTCTACATTTTCAATATCGTTCAGCAGATCTTCCACAGTATAAATATCGGTTGGCGTTGCATTGGCAGCAACACAATCAAGATATGTACCTGTTTCCTGCAACTTCTCATAAAAGCGCCTGTCCGAATTGAACATGACTCTATCCCAAGTGCGAAGCTGCTCAATGGTGCTTTCATCAACACCACAGGCCCGCAGTACCTTTTCTTCAGCCAGTTTCCAACGCTGCCATTTGCGTTCTTCCTTGCCATGGTTGTACGGCATAGCCGTGTCCTCCTATCTGAATTTTTGAAATTCAGATAGGAGGGGAGGACTGCGGCAGCGAGGACAGGGTAGTTGTTTTCCAATAAAAAATGCACCTGTCCAAGAAGTAAAAGTTCTATTTAGATGATTAGATAGTTCATATTTATGGGTAGCATACTCCCTGGCGGTGAACAGACTTTTTTTGATGGAGCGAATACTGTCTGATTGTGTCGAGTGACTGTATACTTCATGACGGTACCTCCTTTAGCCGCCGTTGATTATCAATGATACCGCGTCATTCTTTCAGAGGGTAAAAGAACGGCAGCTTTAGTTCTTAAAGCCACCGCTAAAATGAAACAGAGCCGACAAACTGTGATTTCTCACAAGTTTGTCGGCTCTGCGTCTATGCGTCTGGCTCTTTTTATGTATTCAAATTGTCTTTTGCAACTGTTATATGCAACCTTTTTACATCAATCAAACTTTCATGTTTGCATTTGGGACAAAACAATGGAAAATTTTCAAGCACCGTATCAGATCGAATCCTTATCCGCGTTTTGTTGCCGCAAACAGGGCATAATACCCAATCCATTTTGGGCAAGTTCTTTCACCCCCTCACAACCTCTTTTTTCCGCAATTCAGCGATTTTACTTTCCTCCGGCCACTTTTGCCGGATACCATTTCTGAAACCATACTGTAAAAACTCCCATAAAGATGGGCAGTACAGAATTGATTAGTCCCACAAAGCTGCTGATAGAGGTTCGCATCAGGAACCACGTAAAAATAGATGTAAATAAATACAGAACACCCCAAAGCATGGTCAAAATACGGTTTGTTTTTAGAAAAAGCCCGTTTTGCAAAGCGTCCTCTCCGCCGTAATTGTTCATGGAGTAATTAGCTGTAAGTGGTACTTTCACAAAACAAGATACCGCCCACATACAGCCAAAGGCGAGATATGATAACGGTAGCAACCACTTTTCTGAACCCCCGGCCAGCATAATAATAGAAGCTCCCGCTACCAAGGCATTCGACAGAACATCATAGAACGTCTTTCTGTTTCGATAGTAGAAAAGAGAAACCAGCGCACATACGCCAAGAGTGATAAGGCATCCCCATTGTTTGTGGATTGCCGGGGCTACCCACAAAACAATCCATGGAATCAACATAATGTTCATATTGGTGTTTTTCTGCGGGGGAGCCGTTTCTGCTTGTTTGGCCTGTGGACGCGAACCGCCAAAATAGTTGTCCCATTTCAGCATCAAGGTAAAATCACCTTTTACCTTATAAAGCCCCTGCATCATGGCTTCGTCACCCCGAATTTCTCCGGCTGCAATCGAGCGCCACACAGTAACCGGCGTTTCAATCCTTGTGGTAGCAGTTAAATCGCCATTCGTATACACATGGCTTCCGTCTTTTCCTAACAGGATTTGATAAGATTCGCCCACATCTGTGTAATTCATTTCCAATACAATATCTTTGCCGGGATAATTTTCCTTTCGATAAAGCGCGGCCATCTGTCTGGTAAAGATTAGCGTGTCGGATTCCTTTTTTGCAACGGCATTGTTTTTCTCGCCGCTCTGTTCAATCCCCCAGCTTGCATCTGCACAGGCTTCAAAGGTTTCTCGTGGCAACAACAGTTGATTCAGTGCTTCCTGTATTTTAGCAGAAATGTTTCCGGTTATATACTCTTGCCCCGCCTGTTTCACGCATGAGAGATATTCGTTCGTGCGTGAAGATAGCTCCGGCACTCGAAACAGTTCGCCTTGACCACAGAAAATAGTTGTGTAGTTCTCTTTGCCGCAGAGATGATCGAACAGGCTGTAAATACCATCATAATTTCCTTTGGCAGTATAGAAGCCGCAGGTGGAAATTATTACCGTTCTTTTCCCGCTCATATCGTATCGGGACGGGTGATTTCCGCTTCCAACCTGTCCATCTTTTTCTACCATAAAGGGAAGAAGCATAGGAAGCTGCCGATCAATCAGATTTTTCAAAGGGCCGGGAACCGAGTAATAATAAAGTGGAAAGCTCCATATCGTCACATCTGCCCAAAGCAGCTTTTGAATAACGTGCTGCATATCGTCTTGTATGCAGCATTGTCCGGGTGTGCGGCTCCAACATGAAAAACAGCCAAGACAGGGCTTAATATCCATACGGCTGACTGAGAGTTCCTTTGTCTGAATATTTTGAAGCCCCTGCTTCATACCATCCAGAAATGCGGATGTCAGTCTGTATGTATTGCTGCTGTCACCCTTTGGACTGCCATTTATCACTAAAATATTCATCGTGTCATTTTCCCTCCAATCGACGAATACAGTCCTGCGCCCACTTAATTTTCATCTGCATACTTTGCCGTCCGTATTCCACTGTCATTTGCCAATAAAGTGTTTTCTCTTTTTGCTCAATTATGTTGCTGTACGTGTCAATATATTGCGGAACAGATTCTAAGCCTTTTAGAAATACCTCACTGCTTTTTATGACACTTTCAAAATAATGAATATTGTCCTCAACGTTTCTTTCTCCCAAGAAAAAGACTTTCATCAAAATTGGCGTTTTAATTCTAAGTCCTAAATCTTCATCGCTAAGCCAACGTAGCAGCTCCGTCTGTCCCGCTGTGCTTATGGCATAAACATTTTTGTCTGGCTTTCCATTCTGTGGGACAACCGTTTTGCTGACCCAGCCTTTTTGTTCCAGCCCCTGCAATTCCCTATATATCTGACTGGTTTTCGCGTCCCAAAAGTAATTCAGAGAATCTCTAAAAACCTCCATAATTTCATACCCGGTCATTTCCTGATAATTGAGCAAACCTAAAATCCCACGTTTTAGCATTTACCGAATCCTCCTTACCACCACCATTTTACAGTTCCATTATATTCTACAAGTGGAATATAGTCAATACCAAAATTGACACCCTAATTCCGTAAAACATAACGAACAGGAGGACGCATGACCGCGCCCTCCCTGTTTTAACTCTGCCGCTACTTATCCAAACATTTGGCTCGGAGCAAATCACACTGTTTCTCTATCTCGTTGACCTCCTGCTGGGTCAAATCCCGTTCATTGTCGGTTATCTGATCTTCCATGAAATTTGCGTAGGCGTCCAGTAAGCTGTCCATCAAAATTTCCGGCGTAGCCATATATTCGGCGCTGTACCAAGCACTCCGCGCCGGTTCCCAGGCCATGAGCGTATAGCCGTGGCGGGTCAAAACGACTTCGTACAGTGGGTCTTGTTGGAGATAATCTTTGAAAACATCCAATACCTTTTCAAATGTCAACATGGTATGCCCCCCCTTAAACATAAATCAATTCTGCCATGATGACTTCTTCCGCCTGGGCCTTGCAGTTGTTCATACGCCCTACCCACTCCATTTGATTTTCCGCCTTTAACCGCTCCGTTATGCCCTGGCGGTCGGCGTATTCTTTTACCAGCTGAAAAAACATTTTTTGTGCCTGCCGGTCGATGTTGGCAAGGTAGGTATCCAGTTCACCGTCCAGCCAGAGGGCGGTATAAAGGGCCTTGCGTTTCATATGTACCGCCCATTTGCTCAAAGATAGATTTTTCTATTGTAAATACTCCCATCATTATATTTTTACCGTTTTGGCTTTGGCAGTCTTTACCAGCAGTTCGTCCATGCAGTCTGTATGGCGACCCTGGGCGATCAGCTTATTGCGGAACTCGTTCAAGTAGAAAATAAGCCGCCGCCATTCCTGTTCATCAAGGTACAAATAGTGTTTTTTCATCGTCTGCACCCTCCATGTTGCAGCAGTTTTGCCCTAAAGCGTCGCTCTCCTATGTAACCGCCGAAGCGGTAACAGATACGGATGGTCTGCTCCACTCCGTCCTCTGTCGCCGCCCGGTCAAAAACCTCAATGCGCTCCACAAGAAGATTGAGGTTTTCGGCGGTCAATTCCTGATAAAATCTGGACGGTCGAAATTAAGACCGCTCCATCCGTCGTCAACGTAGACCTCCACCACCAGAAAACCATGCTCCTTAGCGTATTGGGTCAACATGGCCTTTTGCGTCTTGATACTCTCGCTGTCCCCTTGCGCCATATCGTCTTTTGACAGGCGGCAGTAGAGGGCTTGTCCGTAAAACGCCCATTCAGATGACCTCCTTTGTCTGATTTCCGCTCTCATTGTATTTCGTATCTTTCACATTCTCAAAGGTGCGAATGGAACAGCGTCCCCGCCGTACCGCATCCACCAGCAGGGACACAAATACCTCCCGCATATCCCTGTCCCCGGAATAGACCGCCTGCACCCTGATTTTGGGGCGTGTGACCCTTTTCGCCATAGCCGTTCCTCCCATCAAACGGAGAGGGGGAGCGCCCGCAGATGTTCGCCCTCGTAAAATATCATACTGAAAAAATATCTTGCAGGGCAAGAAAAAGTGCTTTCACTTCCTCTTTCGTCAACGTAATGCCCTTGCCGCACTTTTCCCTCCCCGGCGACCAACTGCGAATATCGTACTTCGGCTCCGCGCCGTTCCACGATACCAGGTTGATCTCCTTGGTGTAACCGCTGCCGCGGTTGGACAGCACAGCGATTTCTTCTGTGATTTTCATATCAATAGATTTCATTTTCAGACCTGTCCTTTTCTGCTACCGGCTCTCCCGGTTTCGTTTCTTTTGCAACTCCCGTTCCAACAGGCGGATGATGGTTTCCACCATCTGCTGGGGCGTTGTCCCTCGGGAAAAATACTTTTTCAGCCTGTCCATGCCGATTTTGACGGTTTCCTTCTGATTGCCCTTTTCCTCGGTCATAATGGCAAAAATAGCGTCTATGTCAAGCTGCCCGTCCTGGCTCAGCTTCTTCATGCGCTGGGCCTGGGCCAGTGAAGGCGTGGCGTCCTCGCTCTCCATGGTGGTCAGAAGATTTTCCTGTTCCTCCCGCGTCAAAAAGGACAGTTCGGCCCCAGGGGTGAGGGCAATCCTGCCCTCGTCCACCATCTGCAAAATAGGCGGTATCAACTCCGTCAAACGGATAAACCGCTGCCCCGTGGACTTGCTGACACCAAAGCCCTTTGCCACGATTTCATCCGTCCGGGACTTCGTACCAACTTGGGACAATGTTAGATCGGTGCGGTAGCCCTGCCGTTTCATGGCGTCCAGTTTCATCTTGTAGGCAAAGGCCCGCTCCGATGGGAGAATACTCTCCCGCTAGATGTTGCTGTCCACAAGGGTGATGATCGCCCGGTCAAGGTCTAAGGGCAGAACAAAGGCGGGGACATTATCAATCCCCGCCAGTTCAGACGCCCGGACGCGCCGCTGTCCCGCTATGACCTCGTACCCGTTCCCGTCCGACCCAGGGCGGGTGATAATAGGCGCGGCCATGCCAAATTCCTTGATACTTTCCGATAACTCCATAAGCTGTCCATCCTCTACCAAATGAAAGGGATTGCCCGGAAACGGGCATAAATCCGCTATTTTCAGCACAGTTAATTCCTGTTGTTCCATAATTTTTACCTCCCCCTTGGCCTGTCCCTGCCGCTTTTCTGAATTTCTTCCAGCACTTCGGGCGGTATCAGCTTCAAGAGCCGTTCCAACTGCTGGTTGGTGCGCTGTAACTCAAAAATCCGCTGGTTGCCCTCCTGCACTTTTAATTCCTCCGCATAGCACCCCTCCCGCAAGCGGTCGGCATACTTTTCCGTCTGTCCGACTTTCTGCTTCAAGCTGTCAATATAATCACTCTGCTTTTTGATTTCCCGTGAAAACTTCTCCATGTCGGGGAGCCATGCGGAGAGCAGGGCCAGCGCCTTATCCTGCTTTTTCCCGGCGTTAAAGGCGTTGATGTCAGACAGGGCCTTTACGATCTCGTCATGCTACTTATCCAGCCTGTCGCCCAGCTTAAAGAGCCATGTGGGGATGTGCTTTCGCTTGGTAATCATGGAGGACTCCCCACGCTGCAACTCATTCCACCTGGCTGACATACAGGCATGGTAGGCGGTCTGCCACTCGGACAGGCTGCGCTGGTTGCCCAGCAGGGCCTTGGCCGACAGCTTGCCCTCCAGGGTGAGGGGGACAAAGGAAAGGTGCATATGGGGCGTTTTCTCGTCCATATGCACCACAGCGGAGATAATATTCTGTTTGCTGACCCGCCCCGCCACAAAGTCCCGGGCGGTTGTAAAATACGCTTTCTGTTCCTCTGGTGATAGACTGTGCATGAACTCCGGGGATGCTGTGATGAGGGTTTCCACCAGCATCACGCTGTCCCGGCGTACCCGTTACCCCGCCGCCGCAATTTTGTGGTTGATCTCCTTTTTGTAGGTGTACTGGGGCGGGGCGACGAGGTGGTAATTGTCCTTGGAGCGTCCTATATCAATATCCGGGTTGCTCTTTATAGGCGTCTTTTTTGCGTTCGTTGTGACGCGCTCACAGGCCGCGACGGAACCGGCCTTGCACTTCTGGAAGCGCAGTATCTCATAGGGCATCGAGCCATCCCTCCAATCAAAATGTGTGCAGACGGAGGTGCGTCTACCCGCTGTCACCACCGTCACCCCGCGAGAGAACTATGCGCCGCCCGGTCTTTGTACGGCGGTAAGAATAGCGGATGTTGTTTTCCCGCAGGACAGTCCCATGGTACTCGTTCAGCAGCTTTGTGATGACCGTGGGTGCGGTATCGGTTTCCCCCATCTGCGCCAGCAGTTCGGTGGCTGTCCCTGCCCACTCCCGCCTGCCCTCCAGAAAGGCCACCAGTCGAAAAAGGACGGGCGGAACTTCCAGCGCCGCAAGCTGCTCCTGGGACTTCCGCTCCACCAACTCCCAACTGCAATCACGGAAGCGGAGGGTAAACTCCTGGTACTCGATGTCCCTGCCAATGGCATAGAGGGCGGCGGTGTCCGACGCCCGGTGTTCCTTTTCCAGAACAAAGGTGGCGTCCGCGCTGCCGGTCAGCCCGGTGGTGCCGGACACCCGGTTGAAAATGTCGCTGTCGCCCTGCTTGCGGATGTGGTGGACAACCACCACCGCCAGCGAGTGCCTGTCCGCAAAGTTCTTGAGCAACGATATGTCCCCGTAGTCGTTGGCGTAGGCGTTGTCCTTGGACGCGGTGCGTACCTTTTGCAGCGTGTCGATAACAATGAGCCGGGTGTTGGGGCGCTCCTGGAGATAGTCCTCAAGCTGGCCCACCAGCCCGTCCGTCAGCTTGCAGCTTGCCACGGCAAAGCGCAGGTGTTCGCTGGCTTCATCGGTCAGCCGGAACAGCCTGTCCTGGATGCGGTAAAAGGTATCTTCCAGACACAGGTACAGCACATCCCCCGGCGTGGTCGGCAGTTCCCACAGGGGCCTGCCCTCCGACACGTACAGGCACAGCTTCAGCATGAGCCAACTTTTGCCGATCTTCTGCGCCCCGCAGAACAGGCTAAGGCGAGTGGGGATCAGGCCGTCCACTACAAAGCAGGGCTTTTCAAGCAGCTGGTAAAGCAGCGTATCCGCATCCACTGTTTGCAGTTTTTTCATGGCGGCACCTCCCCCAGCGTTTTTTCCTGGTATGATACATAAGCGGTTTCCTCCTTTGAAAATTCACACCCCGAGTAAGCGGGATATGTAGCACAGACCGCCATACGGTTCCCCGCCCAACTCTGGCCGGGTTTTCTCTGCCGGCGCTGTGCGCGGATTAAGTAGCAGGCGCGCTCCTATCATGGCACACTATCTGCTGCGGCAGGTATCTCTCTGACGGCTGCTATTCAGTTTTCAAAAGAGGAATGTAATTCCACCTGTTTACTCACGAATAGCCGATTTTGAAAGTCCACTTAGCAAAATTTCCAGAGGATATACAAAAAGCGCCTGCCCGTGGCCGAAAGGCCATAGGCAAGCGCCTGATATTTCTTTATATTCTCTAAAAAAGTTTTACATCTCCTTTATTCCCACAATACAATTTTGTTATTTTGAAGGGAAGCTTGTACGTCAATCACTCGTTGAGCGGATCGCCACCGCTAAATGTGACTCCGCTGATATGCTCTTGCTCCAGAGCTTGAAAAATTTCTTCTTTCGCCTCTACATCAAATGGTAAGCCACCATGAATATCCCAAGTCATTTGATTGTGGCAGTTGTGACAGCGGTGATCGCATCCAGCCACCCATAAAACAACTCGCAATCCATCCCCGTTCAGCATGTCATTGTGTGTAATATTATGATAGTTCATCACATCCTCCTTGTTAATTTTCGTATGTATTACATGGATACCCGATCTTTGATTTCCTAATTTTTTGCATTGTTGTATCGAGTTTGCCCGTGAATTTTGGTGTATCCAAGATATCCGTTCATACGGTCAATCTTTGTAATCATCTCGCTACCGCACTCTGGGCAAACATCCATATCAAGCTGCTCAAATCCGCAATCCTCGCAATAAGACAAAGAAAGATTGATTCCTTCGTAGAATTCCATTTTCATAGCACGACGAATCAGAGCTGCAATTGCTTTTTTATTGTAGTCAATCGGATATTTGCAGTATTGGATTTTACCGCCATTAAACAAATCCCAGTAACGTTTTTCTAAATCTTGTTTCTGCACTGGTGTGATATCTTCCCATACACTGCAATGAAAGCTATTGGATACATATGGCCGATCAGAAACGCCCAGAATAATACCGTACTTTTTGCGAAACTGCTCAACTTGCAATCCTGCACGTGACTCTGCTGGTGTCGCATAAATTGCATAAAGAATTTTATCTTTTTCCTTAAAACCATTCACTTTTTGATTGATATAATTCATTATTTCAAGAGCGAACTCACCATCTTCTATGATTGTCTTTTTATTGTAAAGATATTGCAGTTCGTTTAAGGCAGTAATTCCAAAACTCATGGTCATAGGAGCCAACAGCGAACGAATTTTATCATTGGGACTTAAGTGCCCGCCATAGAATCCACCCTAACAGAAACCAAGCGGATTTGTCGATGCTTTCTTTTCTCCTAGGAAATCATAAGTTTTTTATGTAGATTTCGAATTAACTCTAAATAGTAACTTAATACCTCATAAAAATCTTTATTTTCCTGGCGGGATTTTGCCAAAATCATCGGCAAATGCAACGAGATCGCTCCCATATTAAAACGGCCTGTAAAAACAGGAATATCGTTTTTATCAACAGGTTTCATTCCACCTTTTTCGTACCATGGAGCTAAACTTACTCTGCATCCCATAAGCGAAACTACTTTGCCATACTTTTTGTATATGGAAGGAATATACCCTTCCCCCGTCAAACTAAGAAAATCAGGATACATAGCTTTACTACTGCAATCAATAGAGAGGTTAAAAAGATGCTCCATTGGCTGACCTTTTCCGTGTAGGATTTCATCGTATAAAAAGGTTAACTTCGGAAATAGAACTGGTTTTTTATATCTAGTTTTACCCTGTCCACCCTCTCTTACCTTTAGAATAACTTGGGTTGCCATTTGACTCCATATAGAAGTATCAATGCCAAAACTTACAGCAATAAAGGGATAGTCACCCTGGCTACTTTCAACGGTATTAAAACGATATTCCCACGACTGAAAACCCTGTTCAAAATCATGATAAATCTTATGGTAAGCATAGTTTTCTGCTTTTTGGTCAGGATTCAAATTTCCGGTAATCTCGATATATTCCTGCTTATATTTTTGATAGCTTTTTTCTGCATATAGAGCTAATACAGAATCCACTTCTGGGATAGTAAAACCATCATATTGTATGGCTGCCGCACTCATGGTAATGTCACTGATGACATCAAAAGCAACATCTAATGTTTTTGGTTCATTATACCATATATTACCCATCTCAAAACTGCCGTTTAATACAGCAGACATATCCCAAAGGCAACAATTGATTGTATCCAATCTTGCACTTCTGCCGTGGATATAAATATATCCTTCTTTCATAGCAGTACGCTCTTCTTTATTGAGAAAAAACTTCTTGTACAGTTCGCTATTTAGCTCCCCATAAATCAAACTGCGTTGTGTGTAGTTTCTGTAATCTCGGTAGCTTTTTGCCACAGCAGGATTTACCTGATCCAGCGCATTTTCGACCAAAAGGTGCATATTGGAGATATCGATGGTTGCTTCTTCTTTCAGCTTATCGGTAATGAAATTCAAAAAGGAAGAAAAATCATTTTCCGTGAGTGAAACCATTACTCGATTGGCTGACTTTTGAATCGCAGCCTTAATTTTATCCGGTTGAAAAATTTCAAAACTACCATCTTTCTTTACGATTGTTACCATTCACATTCTCCCTTCATTTCTTAACTCCATAACCGTCATAATACAGTACTAAAAGAGTATCTTCGATACTCTCACTTTTTAGTTGACGTTCTTTCTCTGGTTTTCTTGCAAGGCTTACCAAGCGATTGTACTTATCTGAAATTCTTGTAACCGCTGAAATCATACCTAGTTTTCCAAATGTTTCACCAAATGAATCGCCATAATCCTGATTTTTATTCTCATACAGCGTATGCAAACCTTTGCAAATCGCCTGATGCAATTCGATCTTATTCATTTTTAATCTCCTTCCTTTTTAACTTTATGCGAATAGACTTCAACTAGTTTAGGATGTCTACCACAGCTTTTATGTTCAGTGCAATATCGGTAAATCTCATTCACTTTACACTTCGAAACCAGCATCGCACCTAGCTTTGGGCACTTTTCAACAACCAACTCCCTCATTTTATTAGCTAGTTTTCGAAACTCCCATTGTGTTCGAGAGCACAACCTTTCATTCATAAGATGGATCAAAGAGCGTAAGTTAATCGTCATCTCCAATCGTGTTTCGCAGGCGTTGGGCAGAAGATATCTCGCATTCTCCACTGGAATTCCGTCTGCAATTAAATCAGTGTAAAGCGAATTAACTTTATAAACAATCTCTAAATATTGAGATTTTAATCGTGTATTTGCCTCAATGGAGGGTGAGATCACAAAAGGAAAGCTATTTTCTTTACAGTATCGTTGGCTGCGAACCGCATAACCAGCGTGTCTATGCCTGGTTAATTGAGCCAATAAAGCACGGCTTACTCCCTCAATATAAAATGTGAAATTTACAAACTCCAACACAGAGTGGTGCCCAGACTCATAACAGTCCATTGCTATGAGTCCATCTTCAGAAGGTTTGCTATCGTAACAATTAGCGGCAGCTTCTTCAATTGCCATCATTGGATTTTCCATCATTCTGGTAAGTATAACATTCATGAAACCGCCTCTCTTTCGTCCTGTAAATCTTCAATTCTTGGCTCTGTAAGAGCGTTTTGGCAGTTGGCAACTCCTTGAGCATAATACGTATCTTTAAGTTCAATACCAATAGTTCTTCTTCCCATTCTTAACGCAACATAGTTTGTGCTTCCAATTCCAGCGAATGGATCAAGGACAATATCATCTGGATTTGTCCATAATTCAATGAAACGTTTAATAATTTCCAATTCTGAAGGACAAATATGTTTTTCTTCTTTTTCTGCTCTTGCGGATTTTTTCTGCAAGGTATCAGACTGTCGAATGTCTATCCATACAGGGCTTGCATAGTTCTGCCAAACATCCACCGGAAATAATTCATTTGTGTGTGTTACTGGATTGGGATTTTCGCCCGGTTTTTTCATTGTAATCACGTAATCAGGAATTCCTTGACGTGACATAACACTATCTTTTTTAGTTGTTTATGTAGCAATTCTAAAGCCTTTGTTCTCTGCATTTCTACAACTGGATTTTTCCAAACGTAAACCTCACTGTGAAAAATAAATCCTGCCTCTACCAATAACTGAATAAGTTTCCTTCGGAAATCTTTTAATCCAATCACGCCACCACGTTACCAGCAAATTCATACAGTGGAAAGATAGCAGCCTACCGGGCATAGTCACTCTGTACAGCTCATTGACTAAGAACTTGAAATGTTCGTAAAACTCTGCATCATTTTTACTATTCCCCATATCTCTGTCGCTATTAGAATATGTATATAAAGAAGAAAAAGGTGGTGAAAAAATCGTATATGGAATACTATTATCTGGGAATTGCTTCAAAACTTCACAACTATCTCCATGATACATAGAATATTTTTCGGTTACACTTTGATTAATTACATTCATACGTTAAACTCCTTCCAGATTGGAAATTCCATTTTAATTTTCGGGCAGTATTCACTTTTAATTGTACAGGTTTTCTTTAATTCTTCTTTTGTGATGTCTTTTGTATACTCGATTAGGGCATCTCTCATTTTGATAAAGTCCATTTGCTTTCTTTCGATATTTTGTTTTACACATCCTTCTTTTTCAGAAATCACAATCCAGACATTCACAGGCTTTTCTTGACCAAAACGATAACATCTACGAATAACTTGATAAAATTTTTCATAACTATCTGATAAACCAGTAAAAACCATATTATGACAATTCTGCCAATTCATTCCGCATTCGGCAATGGATGGTTTTGTAACTAAGCACTTAACTTTACTATCCGCAAAATCAAGCATAGCTTTTGACTTGTGGTTAGCCTTATCAGAACCTTTTACCTCTACAGAATCGTTGATCAGAGAGTGAAGCAATTTGGACTCATCATTGAGGTCGCACCAGACCAAAAATTGTTCATCGGATTGATTCACGATATCTGCCGCTGTCTGACATCTCAATTCTAATGTTTCTTTTCTCGCATTTCTTCGTTCGGTTAATGTGAGAGAATGTATTTCTGGTGCATTGCCATCCACAATAACTTCTCGAATATTGAGTTCTAGAAGTTGATACCCTAAGCTTTCAGGATTATCAATGAATACCGCCCAAGATGAAACCCATTGCCAAAACATATTTTCAGCGTATTTTTTTAATCTCCACTTTGAAGTTTCGCCACCATCATGAACAAAATACATAGATAGCATTTCGGAACGGCTCATAATGCCTAAAAACTCCGCATGGTTCCCCAATTCATATAATCATTTGGAGCAGGTGTTGCAGTACAGGCCAATTTATAAGGAGTATTTTTAAACAAATCGATTAGTTGACTTCTAATTTTACCAGTAAAAGACTTTAGAATACTACTTTCATCTAACACAATTCCTGAGAAATCAGCAAAGTCAAAATGCGTCATCTTTTCGTAATTAGTGATGTTAATTCCGGTTTTACATCATTCTGATTTTCACAAATATTTATGTCAAAACCAAATTTTCCACCTTCTTCTTTGGTTTGAAATGTAACTGTCAAAGGAGCCAGGATCAATACATTTTTATTCGTATTTTTATAAATCTGCTTCGCCCACTCTAGTTGCATAAGCGTTTTCCCAAGGCCGCAATCAGCAAAAATAGCACTCCTACCCTTTGCTATGCTCCACCGAACAATATCCTTTTGGATATCCATTCAAGTTCGTCAAGCAGATGAATATTCCGCTTTGAACGAAGCTTTGGTTAACCAATCAACCGGAGCAAGCTTGTCTGTCGATAGTCTTTCCAACCTACTGGCAATCAATCAGGATTACGCTTCCTGCTTGGAGTACAACAATGGTACAATTCAGCTTAATGCAGAAAAGACTAAAGAACTGGCCGATGCCCAATCCGAAGAAGCATTAGCCACCCTAGAAGCTTCTGCCGCTCATGACAAGGTGAGATATCTGCAACTTGCCAGAGAAATCGATCAGCTAACCAATGCAGAACAAGAGCAGATCGACATGAAGCGTTTGGAAATGGAGGCTTTGGAGCAAAATATTAATCAATATGATCTTTTAAAGTCTCACATCCAAGAGGCTACAGGAGCATATCGTTCTTGGCTGTATGCACAAAACACTCCAGAAAGTGGCGATATGTATACAGATGCTCAATCTGCACTACAGGAAATAGAAGAAGGGTTAAACTCTGGCAAGGTGGGAACCAAAAAATACAAAGCCGCAGTAGAGTTCTTGGTGCCAGATGAAGTTAGTCAAAAGGGCGAACAAGCAGTTCAAAGCTATATGCAGTTACTTAACAGCTATTTGGCGGAAGAAAATGAGGTGTTGATAACTTCTTAGAAGATGCTATTACAAAAGGTTTGATGACGGAAGATTCAAACGGCCAGGTTGCTATTGCGGCAAATAAAAAATCTCCGACTTTGTAGAGCAACTAAAAATTACTCCCGAAATGGCAAGAGCCATTTTGGGCGAACTGGAAGAATACAATTTTAATTTTGATTGGCAAGACGAATCTTTTGACAATATGGGCGATGCTATGGTTGTCGCCACTAAAACCGTTCAGGATTTTCAAAATAAAATTTCCGAGCTAAATGGTAAGCCGATAAAAACAGATGCAGATACTGAAGAGTTAGAGCGTCTAAATACTGATTGAAGATCAAACAGATGCTATCGATCAACAGATTAATGCCCTGCCAGATGCTAACGATGAACGCCAGCGCACCATTGATCTGGAAAAGGCTCAGGCAGAATTGGAGC
>JAAWSO010000030.1 GCA_022801595.1 Clostridiales bacterium
GGCACGCAGAGAAGCAGAAGCGGCAGAGCAAGCGGAGCAGGCACGCAGAGAAGCAGAAGCGGCAGAGCAAGCGGAGCAGGCACGCAGAGAAGCAGAAGCAGCAGAGCAAGCGGAGCAGGCGGTGCCAAAGCCAGTAGTCAAACCGCCGATGGTGTTGGCATTGGAGCAAAGGGCAATGTCGATGCCAGAAGGCTCCCCAGAGAGACAACGGCTGGAACAGATGATTGCCAGCCTTATGTCGAAAGGTTAATAGGAATTGAGGGTGAAATGTGAAGCGGAGGGGCTTTCTGTTTCGCCCTCTTTTTTCGGGTGTCTTTTCTGTTTTTGAAGAATTTCTTTTTAATCATATCAAAATAGTATATATTAAAAGAGGAAATACTTTTGTTCCTTATTCTTTGCGCCAGGACATAAAGAATAGGACGAGAGCAAAGAACAAAATAGGGAAAAATTCGAAAAGATATTTGTAATTTTTGACTGATAGAATATAAATATAAATAGAGAAATCACATAGACTATCTCGGTTTATCCGTCTATTTATTGGTTAATATACAAAAAATTAGATTTGTATGGAAAAAATAGGATAATCTCCTTGACAAAGCAAACGACACAGCCAACATCAAGGTGGAAGCGTCCAATCCAAACGTAGCTGCTGTGACGCTGGTGGACACAGCGGATTCCAGGGGCGCGAAATACCAGGTTAATGCCAAGGCAGCCGGCACGACAGAGATGAAGGAGCTGGTAGCGTCTGGTAAATTAGTGGTGCAAGATTCCCGAATTGGCTCAATTGATAGACTTGGTTCCCCTCTCTACCGGGTGTTTCCCAGTGATTGGAAAGAATGAGGGCACCTGCTACATTCTGTATGAAATTGGCAGCACCCATGCCTCTGTGCGGGTCGGCGTGAAAAACGGCTTCAAGCAAGACGGCTCTGCTGTGAGAAATACCTCTTACTTTATCAACTAACATAGCTTTCCAAAATAATCACGCAAAAAAGGACACTGCTGATTGGGAGTGTCCTTTTTCACATATTATATAAGTTATAATAATGATTAATTTTCACAAAAGCTTGAGGGGATCAGGAGCGGGTCATTGGGGGCCAACTGGCTGGTTAGGGTGGCGAGCTGCGAAGGAGCTGATTAGTACCACAAGGAAAATTCCACAGCAAACCCAGACAGCTTTCTCCAGCCAAAGAGCAGAAAGGAAAACGCCCAGTGCGGCGCCTCCGCAAAAACAGGCGATGATCGTAAAATAACGCAAACTTTGCTTCCCGGATTCCTGATCCTTTTCAACTAGAAAATGAAAGAAACACCGGGCGCCGGAACGCAGGTTGCCGGTACACATGGTAGTGGCATAAGAACCGCCGTGAAGCGTTGCGAAGCTATTGACCTGGACAGCACAGACAAAGGACACCGTTATATTGACGATGCTGTCTGGAAGGGAGAGGGGGAGGAACCCGATCCCAAATAACAACGTGGTTTCCAGACAAAGAGCTAAATGTTGCCAGAGAATCCAGCGGAAATTTCCGTGTCGTTTCATCAGCTCGGTCAGCAAAATCCCAGCCATAAACGCGATCATGGGGATTAAGTAATACAATGCAGAGAGGAAATGACCGTTGGCCATTTGAATTCCTAGCAGGACAAGATTGCCGGTTTGAGCATTAGCGAATACATGGCCATGGAGTTGATAGGTATAGGAGTCTAAAAATCCGCCTGCTATGGCCAAAAGAATTCCAATTAATAGCGTTTCAAAAAGAGAAGTGTGCTGTTGTGTTCGCTCCATGAATTCTGCCTCTTTCCAATTCATTTTCCTTTGATTATAGCAAAAAAGGGTGGATTTCTCAACAAAAATAAAACGGCGTCAAATCACAAAGAATTTAACGCCGTCTTATTTCCGGGAACTTCCCGGTGAATTTTATGGAAAGATTATGTAAATCTCGTAAGTGAAATTAGAATGATCTCGTTGAAACAGGAGTTAGAGGGACATCAGGCTAACGATTCAATTGGTTCCTAATTAATAGTTTTCTGCTTTTCGCTCAAAGTAAGCCTTAGGATGGTTACAGCATGGACAGATCTCAGGAGCTTCCTCTCCGTAATGGATGTAGCCACAGTTGCCACACTTCCAGCCAAGAGGAGCGTTCCCCTGAAAGGTGGTGTTGGTTTGGAGGCTTTCCAAAAGCTTTAAGTAACGCTTCTCATGAGTTTCCTCCACATTGGCAACCAGACGGAACTTAGCGGCCAGCTCCGGGAATCCTTCTTTTTCTGCTTCCTCAGCCATTCTTTTATACATACTGGTCCACTCTTCATTTTCTCCGGCAGCAGCGTCCTTCAGATTTTGCTCCACAGAGCCTATGCCATAAAGCTCCTTAAACCACATTTTGGCATGTTCCTTTTCCTGATTGGCAGTCTCTTCAAAAATATTTGCCATTTGAACAAAGCCAGCCTTTCTGGCTGCGCTTGCCCAGTAGGTATATTTATTTCTAGCCTGAGATTCCCCTGAGAAAGCTTCCATTAAGTTTTTTTCTGTCTTGGTTCCAGTATATTTTGACATCCGCTCCGCTCCTTCCTTTTTCTGAAAAGGGCTGTCAAGCTTTACAAGTCTGACAGCCCTTATGTATTTTTATTTCTTAAAAACTCTTAACCGAAATATCTTTTCAGCAAGCCTGCGAAACCAGCGCCGTGGCGGGCTTCATCTTTTGCCATCTCATGAACGGTGTCATGGATTGCGTCGTAATTGAGTTGCTTTGCACGCTTTGCCAACTCAAATTTGCCTGCGCATGCGCCAGCCTCAGCCTCAGCGCGGAGCTGCAGATTCTTTTTGGTGCTGTTGGTTACTACTTCGCCCAACAGCTCCGCGAATTTTGCAGCATGCTCTGCTTCTTCAAATGCATACTTTTTGAAAGCCTCTGCAATTTCTGGGTAGCCTTCGCGGTCTGCTTGACGGGACATTGCCAGGTACATACCAACTTCGCAGCACTCGCCGTTGAAGTTAGCAACCAAGCCCTCATAAACATCTTGCTCAATATTTTCTTTTTTGCCTACGCCGATCTCATGCTCGCAAGCAAAAGCAGCATCAGTGGTTTGCTCAATAAATTTCTCTTTTGGAGCTTTACAAAGTGGGCACTCTGCTGGAGCAGTCTCGCCTTCATAGATATAACCACATACAGTACATACAAACTTTTTCATTGGACTTTACCTCGATTTCTTTCATAGAATTTTATTGTAAGCCGGAGTGACCGGCAATACATTGCGAGCACTTGCCGTAGAACACCACTTCTTGCTGTTCTACCTGCAAACCATAGGTTTGTTCGACCTGTTGGTTTGCAGAAGCATTGGTGAAATCATCCATAATGTCGATGACGGCACCACAGTGTTTACAGATAAAATGAGCGTGGGGAGTAATTTTGCCATCCAGCCGTTCCTGACCATTGATGGTTCCTACGCCCAGTACCAAGCCTTCTTCTTTGAAAAAAGCAATGTTGCGATAAACAGTGCCGAGGCTCAAATCTGGATATTTCGGTTTGAGCGTTTGATACACCCACTCGGCAGTGGGATGGATATCAGTCCCACGAATTACTTCCAGAATCGCTTGCCGCTTCTTGCTAAAGTTCTGCTTTTTTTTCAAGGGGGTATTGGTTCCTTGGTGAAGATGCAAGGGATTCTCCTCCTTTGTATTATAATATTTTTAAGAATAATTCCTGTTCTTACTTTTATAAGTCTAACACGAAAGAAGAAATTTGTAAAGAGGGATTTTACAAAAAGACAAAAAGTTCTAAAAAATTACCATTTCTTACTTCATTATATTCTGTTTTCCGTGGAAAAAGATGGATAATCTGTAAAGAATTTTTTGGTGTTTGGAAATTTTTTTAAAAATTGTATTAACGCGGCTCCTTTCAAGTGGTATAATGAAAAAACGGAGCCAAAATTTCTTTTTTGCAACATGAGGCGCCGTGGAAATTGTGTCTGTCAGAGACAAGCAAGTAAGGGGTTATGAATATGAAACCAATTCGAATCGGTATATTAGGTTATGGCAATCTGGGGAGAGGGGTGGAGCTTTCAGTCCGGCAAAATCCAGATATGGAGCTGGTGGGAGTCTTTACTCGCCGGGATCCGTCCCAGGTGGCTTTGGTAGATTCTGCGGTTCCTGTATACCTGCTGGACAAGCTGGAAACGATGACCAACGAGATCGATGTTGTCATCATGTGTGGTGGAAGCGCAACAGACTTGCCAGTGCAAACACCGAAATATGCCAAGCTGTTTCATGTGGTGGACAGCTTTGACACGCACGCCAATATTCCAGAGCATTTTGCCAAGGTAGATCAATCAGCCAAAGAAGGCGGCAAGGTAGCCATGATTTCCATTGGCTGGGATCCTGGTTTGTTTTCCCTGAACCGAATGATGGCGGAAGCCGTTTTGCCTCAGGGCAAAAACTATACGTTCTGGGGAAAAGGGGTCAGCCAAGGGCATTCGGATGCGATTCGCCGGATTGAAGGGGTGCTGGATGGCAAACAGTACACCATTCCGGTGGAGGCAGCCCTGGAAGCTGTACGCGGCGGCAGCAACCCGGAATTGACCACCCGGCAAAAGCATCGCCGTGAATGCTTTGTGGTGGCTGCGGAGGGAGCGGATCAGGCGCGTATTGAGCAGCAAATCAAGAACATGCCCAAATATTTTTCCGATTATGATACCACCGTACATTTTATTTCCCAAGAGGAACTGAAGAAAAATCACAGCGGAATTCCTCATGGCGGCCGAGTGATCCATACTGGAAAAACCGGAGTGAACGGGGAGCATACCCATGTGATGGAATATTCTATCCGTCTGGACTCCAACCCGGAATTTACAGCCAGCGTGTTGGTGGCCTATGCCCGTGCGGCTTATCGGCTGGCGCAGGAGCAAGCGACCGGCGCTAAAACCATCTTTGATGTTGCGCCGGCGTATCTGTCGGCCAAGCCGGTGGAGGAATTGCGTGCCACCTTATTATAAAGAATGGAAAGGGCGATGCCGGAGGGCGTCGCTTTTTTCGGATTGGAAACGAGGCGTATCCTATGCAATATCCCAATATCCGGGCAGGTGTTTTTTTAGCCCGACCGAACCGGTTCATTGCTCAGGTGGAAATCGACGGCACGGTGGAAAGCTGCCATGTGAAAAATACAGGACGATGCCGGGAGCTGTTAATCCCGGGAACGAGGGTTTATGTGCGGGAACACGACGACCCCAAGCGGAAAACCAAATTTTCTCTCATTGGGGTGCGAAAAGGGGAGCGGCTGATCAATATGGATTCCCAGGCGCCCAATCAAGTGGTGGAGGAATGGCTGCCTGTCAGTGGATTGTTTGCGGAAATTACAAAAATCCAACGGGAATCTACCTATGGGAATTCCCGATTTGATTTTTATATTGAGGCGGATGGAAAACAGATTTTTGCAGAAGTAAAAGGGGTAACCTTGGAGGAAAATAATGTGGTGCGGTTTCCTGACGCGCCAACCCAGCGTGGCGTCAAGCATTTGCGGGAATTGGCGGAATGCCGGACACAAGGTTATGACGCCTATGTAATTTTTGTGGTGCAGATGAAGGACGTTGCTTCTTTTTCTCCCAATGAGGCGACGGATCCAGCCTTCGCCCAGGCATTGCGGCGGGCGCAAGAATCCGGGGTGAAGATTTTGGCGGTAGACTGCCTAGTCACGGAATCCAGCATAGAAATCAAGGAGAGAGTTCCTGTATTCCTTTGAAAAACGGCAGAATTGCCCATTGACAAATTTGCCCATATCCCTTATATTGATACTATACAAAAATAGTAGGAATCAGGGGAGATCCGCCATGCAGTCAGAATTGCAGAAAAAATATCAGCGTATCAAAGAGCATCTCGGAACAATGGAGAGTGCGGCTGTGGCGTTTTCCGGTGGGGTGGATTCCTCCTTACTTTTGGCGCTTGCCCAGGAAATCCTGGGGAAAAAGGTGATTGCCTTAACAGCACGCTCCTGTGTGTTTCCTAAGCGGGAATGGGAAGAGGCCGCCAACTTTGCCAAATGGCTGGGGGTATTTCACCAGGCCGTTGATGTGGATCTCTTACAGGTGCCTGGCGTGATGGAGAACCCAGAAAACCGATGTTATCGGTGTAAGCGAGAGCTATTGCGGCGGTTTTGCCAAGCGGCTTGGGAGAATGGAGTCACGGAAGTCCTGGAAGGCTCCAATCTAGATGACTTGGGGGATGATCGTCCTGGATTGCAGGCATTGGCTGAGTCCACAGTCCAAAGCCCTCTCCGGGATGCTGGGTTTACCAAACGGGATGTCCGAGAGCTGTCTCGAGAATTGGGCTTGCCTACCTGGGAGAAGCCATCTTTGGCTTGTTTGGCAACTCGGATTCCTTATGGAGAGCCGCTTTCCCTTGGAAAGCTTTCCAGGATTGAGCAGGCGGAACAGTTTCTGTGGGAACGGGGCTTTGCCCAAGTCCGGGTACGCAGTCATGGAAAAATCGCACGGATTGAAATTTCAGAAGTGGATTTTGCCCAGTTCTTGAAGCTGGAGATGCGGGAGCAGGTATCCAGCCGTTTACACAGTCTTGGCTTCGCTTATGCTGCGCTGGATTTGCAGGGATATCGGACAGGAAGTATGAATGAGACTCAAAACACTGGAGAGGAGGAAACGTCATGAAACACCGGATTGATCAGCTCGCCGAAACCCATCGTTTGACTAGGGAGGACTGCTTGGCTTTGCTGCGGCACCGGGACGAAGATACCACCGCCTATCTAAAGGAAAAAGCCGTGGCAGTACGGAAACAATATTTCGGCAATACGGTGTATGTCCGTGGGCTGATTGAATTCAGCAACTATTGCAAAAACGACTGCTACTACTGTGGGATTCGTCGGAGCAATGCCAAGGCGGTGCGGTACCGGTTGACCAAGGAACAGATTTTAGAATGCTGTGAATTAGGATATGGTTTGGGGTTTCGTACTTTTGTGCTGCAAGGTGGGGAAGACGGCTTTTTTACCGATGACAAAATGGTGAATATTATTCATGAAATTCGGGAAGGTTATCCCGATTGCGCCATTACGCTGTCGTTAGGGGAGCGGGAGCGGGATTCCTATCAGCGTTTTTTTGATGCTGGAGCCAACCGGTATTTGCTGCGCCACGAGACTGCCACCCCCACACATTACGCCTCTCTGCATCCCAAAAATTTGACCTTGGAGAAACGGAAGGAATGTTTGTATGCCTTAAAAGAGATTGGCTTTCAGGTGGGCACGGGTTTTATGGTGGGATCGCCGGGGCAAACCCTAGAGCATTTAGCGGAAGATTTAATGTTTATTCAGCAGTTCCAGCCGCAAATGGTAGGGCTTGGACCATTCATCCCCCATCAGGATACGAAATACGCCCAGGAATCCAGCGGAACCGTGGAATTAACCACTTTCCTGTTGGCGATGGTTCGCCTTTTGCTGCCCAATGTGCTGTTGCCGTCTACTACGGCTCTGGGCACCATTGACCCGATGGGCCGGGAGCGAGGTATTGAGGCAGGCGCCAATGTGGTCATGCCAAACTTGTCGCCGGTATCCGTACGGAAAAATTATGCGTTGTATGACAATAAAATCTGTACGGGTGACGAGGCTGCGGAGTGTCGGATGTGTTTGCAGCACCGGATGGAGTCCATCGGTTATGAATTGGTGACCCAGCGAGGGGATTTTGTGCCCATAACTTGACAAAATTCTAGGAATTTCCTATAATGGAAAAGATAAAAGGGAGTAGCTGGCACACAATCGGTGCAGTACGATGTCGTCATCCCCGATGTTTTCATCCGTATCGTACATAATATTTCGGTATTAGAGCAAGACTTTTATTGCAGCGTATGGTTTGCAATAAAAGTCTTTTTTCTTTGCCTAGATTCCGTTTGTCAGCGGTTCTTCTTAAATATAGAAACAAAAGGAGAGATTTTGTGTCATATGTATTGTTGGTTGTGGGCTTGATCCTGTTGGTCAAGGGCGCGGACTTCTTCGTGAGCGGCAGCTCGGAAATCGCCCGCTATTTCCGAGTGCCAGCTTTGGTGATTGGTTTGACCATTGTGGCGTTCGGCACCAGCGCACCGGAAGCGGCTGTCAGTATCACGGCAGCCATCAAGGGACAAAATGGCATTGCCGTTGGAAATGTATTGGGTTCCAACTTGTTTAATTTATTGATGGTCGTCGGTGTTTGCGCTTTGATCAAACCGGTGAATGTGGACAAAGGTGTCATTTTCAAGGAGTATCCTTTCATGATTTTGTCTGGAGCGGCATTGCTGGCTTTGGGAGCGGATACCTTTTTGGGAGACTCCGGTTCCAATTTGATTTCCCGTGGCGACGGCATCATTCTGCTGCTGTTCTTCTGTGTATTTCTATTTATGACCATTCGTACCGCCTTATTTTCCCGGTCGGAGATCCAAGAGCATGAAATCAAAGCAACGGCTGAGGAGCATCAGGAGGATGGAAAAAAGCCGAAGAAAATTTCCCTGCCGAAAAGCATCCTATTTGCAGCTTTGGGTTTAGGCGGTGTGGTTGGCGGCGGCCAATTGGTGGTCAACAGTGCCAGCGATATCGCATTGTCCTTCGGGATTAGCGAAACCCTGGTAGGCCTGACCATTGTGGCCATAGGCACGTCTCTGCCGGAGCTGGTGACCAGCATTGTAGCGGCCCGCAAGGGAGAGAGCGACATTGCCATCGGCAACGTGGTCGGCTCCAACCTGTTTAATATTTTCTTTGTGCTGGCGGCTTCGGCTGCCATCCATCCTATTGCGTTTTCTATGGAATCGGTGATCGACTCCATTATCCTGATCGGCGTCAGCGTATTGGTTTATCTGTTTATTTTGGCGCGAAAAAGCATCAACCGGATTGAAGGCGGCATCATGGTAGCTTTGTATGCGGCGTATACCGCTTATATTATTTTAAGATAAATGGCAAGCGTCCGGTTTTGCTGGTGGGATTTTCCTTTCCCTGTTTGATAGAAAGAGAAACCTTTATGTCGCACTTGATTTTCCCAGTGTCAGAGGGAAAAATGAGGCAGGGCTGTTTCTAAAACGACGGATTGATTTTTTCTTACGGACATGGACGCTGGATATTTGGATAGGAGGTACCAATATGGTGAATTTGGAAAAAATACGGACATTTTTTGAACAAGATCGGTACGCGATGCATACAGGGATCGAAATTTTTGATGTGGGCGATGGAGAAGCGCGCTGTGGTTTTTCGATTGGCCCAGGACATAAAAATGCCGGAAACGCAGTGCAGGGAGGCGCGATTTTTACCTTGGCCGATTTTGCCTTTGCGGTGGCTGCTAATGCCCAGGGCAAGCTGACGGTTTCGGTGAATAATACCATTTCTTTTCTAAAACCAGCGAAAGGGAAGGAGCTAGTCGCAACAGCCAAACGGATTTCTGCTTCCCAGCGTATCTGTTTTTATGAGGTAACGGTTACGGATGAACTCGGAACCTTAGTGGCTACCATGTCAGTAACCGGATACATCAAAGAAATTCCCCTGGATTTTGAAGCATAAAAAAACAGGCTCTATGGCAAAGCGCCAAGGGCCTGTTTTTACGTTGGTTTACGGAAGAGCAAAATAGGCGATGGGGACAAAATGGAAAAAGATTTTTACGATCTGTACCCCAACTAGAGAGAGCGCCACGCCGGAAACCATGCCGAATAAAATATCAGTTGGGTAATGCACAAATAGATAGAGTCGAGAAAACGCAATGAGAAACGCAATAAACAGGGCGATCACGCCAATCCGAGGATCCATAAAGAATAGGGCGGTGGCGCTGGCAAAGGAAGTGGCCGTATGCCCGGAGGGGAAGGAGGAGCCGATGGGGCGTTTGATCAGCAGTGGAATATTCTGATAAGTATCACAAGGGCGTTCTCGGTCACACAGGGATTTGAAGAAAATATTATTCACCAATGCACAAAGACTCAGGGAGACAATGAGATAAGCGCCATATCGGCTGGTTGAGGAATCCAGCAAAAGCAAGCCGCCGATAAACGCCCAAAGCAGGCCGCCGTTTCCAATGAGAGAGAACGCTAACATGGTGATGCTCAGCTTACGGGTTTGGTTTCGTTGAACGGAGAATAGTACAGTTTCATCAAAGCGTTTAATTTTACTTCTCAATGAATCACATCCTTCTTTCAATAAAACTCGTTTTCAAGAATCCAATTTCTTTTGCATGTTTTCTTTTATCAGGCGGAACATCCTTTCCCAATGGCAATCCGCCGCTTTTTTGTTCAAAACAACAAAACCTTTCCAGTTAACATTATAAAGGATTTTGCAAAATTAATCCATAGGAATTTAAAAAATTTTTTCATTCCTTTGTCGCGGTCGTTCCATTGATAAAAAGATAATTTCAAATTCTACGGTTGTTTATGGCTATTTACCACAAGAAAGCTGATGGAAATTTGATTGTTTGGAACCAATAGAAGAACCAATTATCCTTGGTAGGCATCCTGTAAGAGCTGGATTTCCTGGGCATATCCAGGCAATTCGTTGGGGGTTTCCAGAAGGAAAGGCAGATGGCGAAGTTTAGGATGATTGATCAAGCGGATGGTGGCTTCCAGCCCGATTGAGCCTTCCCCAATTTTGGCATGGCGATCTTTGTTGCTGTGAAAGGGCGTGAGGCTGTCATTGAGATGGATGGCCTTCAAATAGCTCAAGCCAATGATTTGATCAAATTGCTCCAATACGCCGTCCAGATCGTTGACAATGTCGTAGCCTGCGGAATATACGTGACAGGTATCCAAACATACGCCCATTTTTTCCGGAAGATGAACCCCGTCCAAAATAGCTTTCAATTCCTCAAAACTGCGGCCAACCTCGCTGCCTTTTCCCGACATGGTTTCCAGGAGGAACTGGGTTGTTTGATCTGGGCGCAAGATCTTATTCAGGAGAGAAACGATCCACTGGATTCCGGCTTCCACTCCCTGCCCAACATGGCTGCCTGGATGAAAATTATAAAATTGATAGGGTAAAAGCTCCATGTTTTCCAGGTCGTCCGCCATGACGGTGTGGGCGAAGTCCCGGACGCTCGGGTCCGCAGAACAGGGATTTAAGGTATAGGGAGCATGGGCAACCAGTTTGGCAAAGCCGTTTTGCTCCATGAGCTCCAGCAGTCCGGCAACGTCAGCCGGGTCCCATTGCTTGGCCTTGCTTCCCCGTGGGTTCCGGGTAAAAAATTGAAAGGTGTTGGCGTGAAGCTTCAGGGCTTCCTTGCCCATATGGCGAAATCCTTTGGAGGAGGAGAGATGGCATCCGATCTTTAACATTATGTAGATTCCTTTCCTGTTACAGTGAATAAAATTTGCATGTGGGCACGCCCGGCCAGGTTCCGCAGATTGGCTTTGTAGTCAAATAAAACAGCGGTTTCTCCCGGATGGGCAGAATAGGTTCGTCCATTGCTCCCGGAGGGAACCAGAGCGAAAGGGAACCATTGGAGATGAGTGATTTTTGCCAGACGGCGTGGATGTTCTCCCAGATAATCCGGCAGATAGGTCTGGATATTTTCGGAAGCTTCATAAAAGCCGCAGTTCCAATCCTTGTGAGAAGAAAGCTGCTCCAAGGGCAAGAAGTTGGGAAGCTTCTTTGGTTTTTCGTGCAGGCAAAGATCCAGCAGCGCCAGTTGTTCCCATTCTGCTGGAAAACCGAGCCCCATCTCCAAGCAAAAATCCCGGAGGATTTCATAGTGGCGTTCCTTGGAATGGTTCGCCAGATGATGGCCCTGTTTGGTATAATAAGCGCCCAACTGGGCGAACAAGGAGAACGGAGAATCATAGCAGGGGAGAATGGCCTCCAAAAGATTGGAAAAGCGGCCGCTGTTGTAGAAAATTTCCACCATTTCCTCCACTTCTTTTAGAGAAAGCAGATCACGGAAGGAAAGCCAGCGAGTGGACAATACCTCATAAGGAGCTCGGGAAGAAGCCGTGATGTCCCATTGGGCCGCTTGGCGATGGATGGCCGATCCCTTTAGGACTTTTAAAAACCCAAGCTGTAATTGCTGAGGCCGGATAGCGAACACTTGGTTAAAAGAGCAGGCAAAAGAAGAAGCGTCTTCCCAGGGAAGTCCAGCGATCAAATCCAGGTGAAGGTGAATGTTACCCATTTGATCCACACGTCGGCAGATTTCCAGAAGTTTTTCGCTGTTTGTTTTTCGGGTAATACTGGCCAATGTGGTTTCGTTGGTGGACTGCACCCCCACCTCGAATTGAAACTGCCCTTTGCGCACGGTTTTCAAAAATTCCAGGCATTCTTCGTCCAATAATTCCCCAGCGATTTCAAAATGGAAATTGGTAACGCCGTTGTCATGCTCTGCCAAATACCGCCAAATAGCAAGGGCATAAGACTTTTTACAGTTAAAGGTGCGGTCCACAAATTTTACCTGCCTCACCCGCTGGGCAAGAAAACGATCCAGGGCGGCGAATACCTGAGGGAGCGGAAGGAACCGCACCCCTTGCTCAATGGAAGAAAGGCAGTAGCCGCACTGAAACGGGCAGCCACGGCTGGCCTCAAAGTACAGAATACGTCCATCCAGCTCCTCCAAATCCCCATAGGGGAAAGGAAGCCCAGTCAGGTCAAAGGCTGGAGCAAGCGGGTTTTCCTGGATGGTGTGATTCCAAGCGGAAAAGGTCAAGGAGGGAACATTTGGAAGGGAATCGGGATACTCCAGCGATTTCAAGAAAGGGAGCCACATCGCTTCCCCCTCGCCCCGGATAATTTGATCCAAAAAGGGATTCCTCTCCAGCAGGGTCTTGCTGTCGTAACTGACTTCCGGCCCAGCCAACACAAGGCGGGTATGGGGGGAAACCTTTTTTAGCTCTTCACAAAGCTCTAGTATCAGGTTAATGTTCCAAATATAGCAGGAAAAAACCAGACAGTCCGCCTGTAGGAGATAAAGCTCCCGTAACAACTGAGCTGGCCGCTGGTTAATGGTATACTCCACAAAGGATACCTGGGTATTGCCCGCTTGCTTGGCCAATTCATAGAGATAACGGACGGCCAGATTGGTATGGATATATTTGGCGTTGATGGCTACCAATACGGTTTTCAAAGCAAGATCCTTCTTTCGATCCATAGTTGTTAGGATTCTTTTTATTATACGGATTTCCGCGCAAAAAAACAAGGGGCGCAAGGAACACTTTCCATCAGGAAGCGTTCCTTGCGGCATTGTCAAAGCCGTGGAGCACCTGTGCATCCTCGTCTCTGACCAGGATCCCTTGGTGAGCGCACCAGGGATTTTTTCCAGGAACAGGCTACGGTAATCCGGGTAGATCTTGGCGGCGGAACGGTTGGCCTCGTCGATCTTCATGGTGATCCCCAGATAAGCGGATACTTTCATAATCAATTCCTCCTGTTCGTGTTTGTTCCGTTTATTGAGCTTGCTGATATCATAGCGCATAAACACGGGGAAAGGAAGATAGAAGCAAATTTATAAGCCGCTAGTTATTTTTATAGCAGCTTGTAAGTGGCGAGCGGATATGGTATATTTGGCGTTGAGTTGAGCGTCATGTATAAACCAAAGGTGGAAAAAGATATTCGTTGTCCGCTGGAATATGGGTTGGAGGTGTTTGCAAGGAAATGGAAATCCCCAATTATTTGTGTCCTGGCTGCAAAACGGTTTTGCGGTATAGTGAATTGCGTAAAGAAACGGGAAATATTACGGATGCAGTGTTGGCAGCGGATTTGAAAGAATCGATCGCCCAACGAATCGTAGCGCGGAAGTCATATGACGAGATACCGCCTCGCGTTGAATATTCTTTGCCGGAAACGGGCATTTCTGTTGTGCCAATCTTGTTACCCCGCCTCCAAATGGTGGATAGTGCCGGAAAGCAATGCGCCGGTATATACCTGACACCACTTGCTGGTGATGGGTATGTGTGCCCTTTAAGGTTGAAGACGGATCGAACGCGGTGCTTGTCATTTGGGTTTTCTTCTGTTATAATCATAGTAATTGTAGATAGAACGATAAATCGAAAGCAATCAATTAGTGGCAATCAACAAAAAGGAGTGTAAAAATGGCGTCAGTTACTGCTTTAGGATTAGGCAAAACGATGGAAAAGAAACTCCATTCAGTTGGTATTCATTCAGCTGAGGAATTAACAAAAATTGGCAGCAAGCAAGCGGCTTTTCGGCTCAAAGAACAATATCCAAATACTTGCGTTGTCATTCTTTATCACTTAGAAGCTGCGATTCGTGGGTGTGAAATTAAACAACTGGAAGATGATTGCAAAGCAGATCTGAAGGCCTACTTTAAGCAGTTATAAATTCCGGTTTCTCGGGCAGATGATGAGAAAAGGGGTGTGACCGCGCTTTCGTGTGTCGCACCTCTTGCCTGTATACCAGCAGAATGGACAACGCCCGTTCCTTTCAACCTTGACAGGCGCTGGCTGCGCCGCGATTCTTTGCCTCTGGCACCGCGCCTTTCGGCCGCTTTCATTCACCATAAATGAGCCGCTAGTCAATGGTAATGTATTTTGGTGGACAAACCACCCTTTATGCCGTACTTCTCAAAAATCTATTGGCAGCAAATACGCAAAGGATCACAGATTTCAGAATCCTCAACTTTTTGTGAAAGCCATCATTGACAGCGAAACTTGAGAACTTGTGCACAACGTAGAAGTCATAAACGCAGGCATGATATCCGCTATTAGGTTGTCAGTATTATCCATACTTCGTCTACTGAAGATATAGAAGTTATGCTTCTAAGAACGTTTGGAAACCAACACATTCAAAAAAGAAGAAAAAGCGGCATAGTCACGAAGACTATACCGCAATTGGATACAGAACCGCTTTCGTATCCCCATTTGCTGACTAGGAAGGGTACGGAGAACCGCTCCTGGTTGGTATGTTTATGCAAGGCGTGCATTTGCTTCCTTCACAATATCATCGCCGGTGATGGCACTAGGATTGCCAGGTTTCTCAGGGTTTCCTTTTTCAAACAGTACCACAATGTTTGGATTATTGTTGTAAGTAATATGGTTGGCTTTTGGGCAAGTAAATTGGTCTTCCCACCAGATAAAGCCATTATCCTCGTTGAAGTATACACGAACCCAATTGTTATTTTCGTTAAAATTCGCGGCAACTTCTGCAATTGCTTCAGACATTTTGATTTCTTTCACTGCCATGATGAATTCTTCCTTTCGTATAGGAGTTTCCTCAAAATTTTTGTGTCTGGTTTCGTCTGAAATCGACTGTTTAAGTGTAACACAACCAACCAAGGAAAGCAAGATATTATGGGGAAAAATCCCTAAATGATTGGGGATTTGCAAAGAGACCTTTCGATTTCCTTCTGAATACGGTATACTGATACAAACGAAATGGATCAAAGGAAAGCGGAAAGGAAATGTTATGGAACAGAGTAAGAAAATGAAACGGAGCCATCAGCCGGAACATCCATATCTCCAGAGAAAAGAAAAGCGGGCAGTGGAGGAAACGGCTGAGAAAAACCGGGAAGGACAATGTCCGTTGTATAAAAAATGCAGCGGCTGTCAGTTGCGGAATATGACCTATGATCAGCAGCTCCGGTGGAAACAGAAAAAAGTAGAACAGCGGCTGGGACGATTCCATACGGTGGCGCCAATTCTTGGTATGGAGAACCCTGATCATTACCGAAATAAGGTGCAGGCGGCGTTTGGGATGAACCGGAGCGGACAGATCATATCCGGTGTTTATCAATCCGCCACTGGACGGATTGTCCCGGTGGATACCTGTCTGATTGAGGATCAAAAGGCTGACCAAATTGTGGTATCGATCCGCAAGCTGATGAAAAGTTTTCGTATCACCCCATATCAAGCGGACAAAGGGGTGGGATTTTTGCGTCATGTCTTGGTGAAACGGGGATTTGCCAGTGGAGAAATTATGGTTGTGTTGGTAACGACTTCCCCGATTTTTCCAGCAAAGCATAACTTTGTGAAGGCGCTGCGTAAGGAGCATCCAGAAATTACCACGATTTTAATGAACGTCAGCAAAGGGGACGTGAACCTGGTGTTGGGAGAGCAGGAAAAAGTACTGTTTGGCCCAGGGAGCATTGAGGAAACCTTGTGTGGCTGTCGGTTTCGGATTTCCGCGAAATCTTTCTATCAGGTGAATCCAATTCAAACCGAAGCACTGTATCAAAAGGCGATTGAGTTGGCTGGCCTAACTGGCAAGGAAACGGTTTTGGATGCCTACTGCGGTATTGGTACGATTGGTTTAATTGCCAGCCCCCATGCCAAGCAGGTGATCGGAGTGGAAGTGAATCGCGACGCGGTACGAGACGCGATTGTCAATGCGAAACGGAATCAGATTAAAAATATTTATTTTCACCATGCTGACGCTGGAGAATGGATGACAGCTATGGCTGCAGATGGAGAAAAAGTAGATGTTGTGTTCATGGATCCGCCTCGTTCCGGCAGCGATGAAGATTTCCTCTCGTCTTTGGTTGTGTTGGCGCCAGACCGGGTGGTGTATGTTTCCTGTAATCCCGATACCCAGGAGCGGGATTTAGTGTATTTGACTGCTCATGGCTATCAAGTACAGATGATTCAACCCGTCGATATGTTTCCCCATACCGCCCATGTGGAGACGGTTGTACAGCTTTCCCACAAAAAACCCGACAGCGTAATCAACGTAAAAGTCGAGTTTGGCGAGGGTGAGGGCAAAGTTCCGCTTGATAATATCGCTAAGAGAGCCGCAGCGTACAAGCCGAAAGAGCGGGTTACATACAAGCTGATTAAGGAATAAATAGAAGCGAAGTATGGCTTCAAGGTACATACCGCATATATCGCAGAGGTAAAGAGGGAGTTAGGCTTGCCAATGTATGATGCTCCTAATGCGGTAGAGGAATTAAAACAGCCGAGGAAACATCCGACAGCGGAGAAAGTGGATGCCATCAAAGATGCTTTAAAACATTTTGAGGTTATCTGAAATTATGAGCGTATCATTAGAAATAGTGGTACGCTTATTTTTTTGACCTAATTTGTACCTTTGAACGCTTTATTATTTATCTATATAATGAAAGCAAAAAAGGACGGTGACATTTATGAGAGAAAAGAAAAATCATTTGTATGTGGACAGCACAGAAAGGAGCATTTTGTTACAAAGCCTTGTAGAATTAAAAAATCAGCTTATCCAGCAGGGCAGATATACGGATTGTGTTGACGAGCTTATTTTTAAGGTTATCCATGCACCTATAAAAAAGTTAAGGGTAGAACTGGCAGGGGGAAGTGATGCACGATAAGGAATTTAAAGAACTGGTGAAGATAGCCGTAGAGAAGCTGAAAGATGAATCCGTATTGGAATTGTTACAGAATGATGCCAGTTATCAAAAAGACAGTAAGAATGAGGGAGAAGCAGAGGATGCTTTTCACCAGCTTGATTTGACAGAAAAGCAGAGGACGGTCTGCCAGCATCTTTTAGATTGCAGGGACAAGCAGGACTTTGAATACGGAACTCATGCGTATATTGCGGGACTGATGGATGCGTTTCATATTATGGCGGTTTTATTTCCCGAAAAATGGGATACAGACAGAATAAAAGAAGTCTTATCACAAAAGAACAGATAAGAAAACAGGATAGATTTTTACATAGCCGATTGGTGTAGTTTATTGACAAAACAGCCAGTCGGCTTTTTTATTGCCAGAATCCTTTACATAGCCACATTGACAAAGTGGCTAAATCTAAGCGAAAGGAGGATGCACCCTATGTCAAATTGCAAAGTAATCGCTCTGACGAACCAGAAAGGCGGTGTCGGCAAGACCACTACGGCGGTCAATCTGGGTGTCAGTCTGGCACAGCAGGGCGAAAAGGTACTGCTGATTGACGCCGATGCACAGGCAAATCTTACCATGTCGCTCGGTTACAGCTGACCAGACGATTTACCAAATACGCTCTCTACTATCATGCAGGACATCATTGATGATAAGCCCGTCGATGTTTCCAAAAGCATCCTGCACCATGACGAGGGCGTTGACCTGCTCCCGTCCAACATTGAGCTGTCGGGATTGGAAGTGCGGTTGATAAACGCCATAAGCCGTGAAAGCGTGCTGAAAACCTGCATCCATGAAGTAAAGAAGAATTACGACACAGTGCTTATTGACTGTATGCCGAGTCTGGGTATGCTGACCATCAACGCACTTGCGGCGGCTGACAGCGTGGTTATCCCGACACAGCCCCACTATCTTTCCGCAAAAGGATTAGAGTTATTGCTTCGCTCCGTGTCAAAAGTCAAACGGCAGATAAACCCGAAGCTGCGGATAGACGGCATCTTAATGACGATGGTAATGCCACGCACGAACATTTCAAAAGAGATAACCGCCACGGTAAAGAGTGCCTACGGGCAGAGGATAAAGGTATTTGATTCCCAGATTTCCCATTCCATCCGTGTGGTAGAAGCCACCGCAGAGGAGGGAGCGGTTTTTGAAGTGTTCCTAAAATCCGCAGGCAGCTTTGACGCAGCGGAGGAAACCGAGCGTGACACATTGATATGCGACGAGAACGGCTTCGCCCAGACAAAGGACATGCCTTACGGCATCTATACCGTGCATCAGACCTCTGGATGGGATGGGCGTGAGCTGATGAAAGACTTTGACGTGTTCATCTGCAAGGACAGCCACACCTACCGCTACCTTATCAACAACGCAAACTTTGAGAGCTATATCAAAATCGTCAAGAAAGACGTGGAAACAGGCAAAGTTATCCCCTATGCGGGTGCGGAATTCCAGATTTACGACCCAGAGGGAAATCTTGTAACCATGACATTCACTTATCCCGAAGTGACGGAGATTGACACGTTCTACACTACCGCAGACGGCGAGCTTATCACGCCGCAGACCCTTGAATACGGCAAGGACTACTCTCTTGTTGAGGTGCAGGCTCCGTATGGCTATGTTCTGGACTCCGAGCCAGTCTATTTTGACGTGGAGCAGGAAAACTCCGAGGAAGAAAGCGGCATCACCTTAATCAAGGTGGAACGCTCCAATATGGCACAGAAAGGGAAAATCACGGTATCCAAGTCTGGCGAAATATTCAGCAGGGTATCGGGAAACAAGGGCTTATACCAGCCGATTTTTGCCGTGGGTGATTTAGAGGGTGCGGTCTACGAGATTACCGCAGCCGAGGACATCATTACGACTGACGGAACGGTAAGAGCCGAAAAGGGCGAGGTTGTAGATACCCTCACCACGGGCGAAGATGGAACGGCGGAAAGCAAGGAGCTTTATCTCGGCAAGTATGAGGTTAAGGAAGTGACCGCCCCGTATGGCATGGTGCTGAATGAGGAAACCCATGCCGTGGAGCTTGTGTATGCAGGGCAGGAAATTGACGTGACGGAAACAGGCACGGATTTTTATAATGAGCGTCAGCGTGTGGAAATCGACCTTAATAAAATACTTGAAACAGATGAAGCATACGGCGTGGGCAATAACGGCGAAATCAAGGACGTCACGTTTGGGCTGTATGCCGCCGAGGAACTGACCGCCGCAGACGGCACGACAATCCCTGCGGACGGGCTGATTGAGGTTATCTTCCTTGACGAAAACGGTCACGGAAAGGCAATCAGCGACCTGCCGATGGGCAGCTATTATGTGCAGGAAATCAGCACAAGCTCCGCTTATCTTGTAAGCGACGAGAAATACCCTGTTGATTTTGCGTATGCAGGGCAGGAAACCGCCGTTGTAAACATCACAGTAAATGAGGGCGAAGCCATTGAAAACGAACTGATTTACGGCTCTGTCAGCGGTAAGAAATCCAATGAGGACGGGGAAGATTTAGGCGGTGCGGTTATCGGCATCTTTAAAGTCGGGACAACAGAATACACAAAGGAAAATGCGATTGCGACTGCCACATCCGAGGATGACGGCAGCTTTTCTTTTGAAAACGTACCGTATGGCACATGGGTAATCCGTGAAATCGAAAGCCCGAAAGGATATGTACTCTCCGAGGAAGAAATCAGCGTGACAATCGGCGAAGTGGATGAGGTTGTGGAGGTTGAGCTTGTCAATTACTTCATTACGGGCAATATCGCTCTGACAAAAGTAAACAAGGACTACCCAGAGAACAAGCTGACAGGTGCGGTATTTGAGGTTTACTCCGACACAAATGGAGATGGCAAACTGGATAAGAAAGATGAGCTGCTCGACGAGATGGGCGAGGTAGAAAAAGGCATTTACCAGATGGATGACCTGCGTTACGGCAAGTACCTTGTCCGTGAGAAAACTGCCCCGACAGGCTTCGTTTTGGATGAGAATGTCTATCCCGTATCCATTGAGGAAAACGGCAAGACCTACAACGTGGAAAATGAAGCGGGCAAGGGATTCTTAAACGAAGCACAGAAAGGAAGCCTTAAAATCGTAAAAACATCATCCGACGGCAAAGTGGAGGGCTTTTCGTTCCGTGTCACCGGCAAGGATTACGACCAGACATTCACGACGGACAAGAAAGGCGAGATTACCATTGAGGGGCTGCGTATCGGAGAATATACCGTGTCCGAGGTCAGCGACAAGGCATCCTCTGGCTATATCCTGCCCGCCGACCAGAAAGTGACCGTCAAGACGGACGAAACGGCGACTGTCACCATGCACAACGAACTCCGTGACACCCCGAAAACAGGCGATGATTTCAGCTTAGGCTTGTGGGTGAGCCTTGCGGCTGCGTTTACCATCGGTGCGGGAATCTTCGGGTTTGCGGGCTACCAGTGCGGAAAAAAGAAAAAGGAGGACTAAGCAGGATGAGAATGAAAACAGTTGTAACAGCCGTTCTTGCGGTATTTGTAGTCGCTGCTATGGCGTGGCTGCATACCCGCAGGAAGAAATAAAATAAAACAGGATTGGCGTGGATTGGGGCGGTTGAGAGATACCGCTCTCTTTCCATTTATAAAGACTGTTATATCAAAAAATGCACAGAGAGGAGGAAGTCATGGACAGTCTGAAAACCATTGAGGGCAAAGTCAGAAGCGTCCTGCAAGAAAATGAGGACGCCAGAAACGATGACATGGTATTATACCTTGCCCTCTGCAACCTTTATCTGGAAGATGCGGGAAATATGCCGCTTGCCCAGATATTGACGAATCATAAGGAGCTTGGCTTGCCGGGCTTTGAGAGCGTGGGCAGGACACGCCGCAAATTGCAGGAAAGACACCCAGAGCTTTTAGGGAATGTGCGGCGGCAGAGAATCAGAGCCGCAGGCGAAAAGGCATACCGTAAGTATGCAAAGACGTAAGGAGGTATTTATGGAGGGAACAAAACACTCCAATCAGGGCTACGAAATCATAGAGAGCTGTACTATCGGGAATACAGAGCTTGTCATCGGGCATCATCCGACGGCACCCAACCCTTATGTGTGCTGGTACTGCAAGGGTGGCGACAATTATTATTGGGGCTGCTACTGCAATACCCTTTAAGCCGCAAGGGAAAAGCTGAACGAACGCTACCAGTCGGAATGTGATATGCCGTATAACCAGCCGTCCGACAGAAAGGCGAAGCATCACGATGGGCGTGAGCGGTAACGAAAAGAAATATGACTGTACGGACTGCCCTTATCCCCGATATAAGGACAGCCGTGTCATCTTCTGCGACGTCTGCATCCGCAAGATTTTAGACTGGCAGAGGGAGAAAAAACAGGGAAAGGAGAAGCAGGATGGAGAATGAGGAAAAGCGGATGATTAGCTCCTACGAGGTCACGCAGAGCATCCACGTCGGGAAAAAGGAAGTGGTGTTCGGCATAGACGAGAAAGAGGAATACCCCTATTTAGTCTGCTACTGCACTTATGATAATCCCTTATCTGCGGAATGGGTGGAGGATGCGGTCGGCTCGGACGATTATCTGGAAGCCATGCAGATTTTCACAGACAGGGTGCAGGAACAGATAGGGCTTGTGCGGGCCGAACAGGAACAGTTCAAGTTCGACATGACCCCGTTTACCATAGACGACTGCATCCCAGACGATAAATGCGGCAGCATTGTGGGAAAGGTCGT
>JAAWSO010000031.1 GCA_022801595.1 Clostridiales bacterium
AGAAAAAATATTTTTTCTTTGGTGTTTTGTCTTCGTAATTGGAAATCCTTTTATTTGCAAAGCTTTTATTTCTGAATCAACCGTTGACCAGCCTTTTTCAAAACCTTACAAAAATCTTTCATAGAAATTTTTTCAGGAGAAAATAATTCTCCTTTCTAAGTCCAACACCACAAGCGTTATCAAAGAATCGTACCATTGTTGGATTACTTATAGATGGAAAAAGTCTGTTCCTAAATTTAATAGCGGATTTTTAGTATTATTTAAACAGGAAGCCTGTATGGTAATCGGCAACGCCTGTATTATCCGCGATGCCCTGCCGAACGCTACCTTTGTTGATTTTACTGGGATGCCTGTTTCGGTCAAAGCCTGCAATACCCGGGAGGTCTTTGGTGACTATATTGATGTCTACGATATGAAGAAGGCTGTGGAGGATGGGGCTAACCGACCAGTTTATTACGAAAGCCGTGGCATCCGCCTGAAACTTGATCAAAATACTCTGTCATTGATTGATATAACTTATTTTGAACCAAACTGTAATATTTGGTAGAGATAATAAGTGAAAAATAGAATGCTGTTGAGATGCAATCTGAAATTTCCCCTCAGCAGCTTTTGTTTTTCGTTAAAAACGCTGGTCCATATCAAAAGCATTCAAGATAGGGGTACATTTTTTAACTATCTAGAAAATAAATCAAATAATCGGTTTTCTTTTATTCTTTAGAAAAATACATTTTTTATCACTATATATTCCTACTATTACGTGAAAATTTTACTTTTTTCACTGAAAACCATGGTAAAATTCAAAAAACTTTCAGATATCTTGTGTTATAATTATATCCAATCAAACAATAAGGAGTGATCATTATGACTTAGAAACATCTATCGGTCTCAGTTTTATAAATGCGAGCAAATAAATATATTACAACAATCGGAGGTTTTATTATGTCAACCAAATACAAACTTAACGTAGTAAATAATTCTTTAGTTAGCGGTACTATTTGTCTCTACCAAACCATGCCGGATCAAGATGATGACATCTTTTCTCTTGCATGGTTTACCAAAAATGCGAATCCCGAAACAAGGGTCACATTTACCTGGTCCTTGGAATTCTGCGCATCCTGGTCCCAAACAGGCACACTAAAACCAGGTGTATTTTATGACGCCTCTCAAGAAAAAGTTGTGGATCCAAGCGATCCAAACAACAATTCTTATCTCCTCACTATGTACAATGGCGCCTATCAATTTGTTAAAGCAGATCAGACCGCCCAAAAAGGATGCATTGGAATTTTCTGTGATGATACCATTCCGAACTTGAAAGCTTCCATCGGCATTGGTATGGGTGGAAAACCGGCGTTCGCTACCCAAGCTCTTATGAACACAGATTTTACCTTTATCCCAAAGGTAAAATATTGGCTTGGTTTCGGAAAATACGAACAAGGTCAGGTGATGGATCTCAGTCGTATGAACCATATCCAAGAAATTGCTTTTGAGCCAAACTGCTATGAACTTACTGCAATATTGGGTAGAGATAATAAGTGGGAAATCGAATAACGGACGACCAGTGAACGATTGACTTTTTGAGCTGTTGGGATGGAATCTGATATTTCCTCTCAGCAGCTTTTATTATGAAAGGAAGATAGGTAAATGCAATACATTCAAAATAAGAATATTGAAGATTTCGATGAGATTTTTGTGCATCAAAGAGGTGCTCGGGAATGCTGGTTTGCGTGTTGTTGTATGCTATGTAAACTACGTACCCCAGGATTAGCGCTCGAATATGATATGGAAAAACAAGCTTTTTATCAGACAAAGTCTTATCAAAAGTATGCTGAATTTTATTTGGAGGCAAAGCTAGATATTCCAGATCCTATGCAGAATGGCGCTAGTTCCGACTTGGTATGCTGTTATTTAAATGAAATTCCGCAATCCGCTTCCACGACTTACCACATAGAAAATTTTATTGATGATAATGAAAAATTTGAAGCAATCAAACGCAATCTCGATGCCGGATATCCTGTCATCATTGGCTATGCTAATTTTCATGATATGATTGTGATTGGGTATGATGACGATCGAAAGGAACTTGCTTATCTCGATCCCCGTGATAGCCATTTTGTATTACGTAGTGCAAAAATGAACACGATGAATATAAATGAAGTAATTCTGGGCCTTTGATTCTATTCCACAAAATTATTATACTAGGAAAAGGTAACATATGAGTGACTATCAATTAACTTGTATCAATCGATCCATAAATGCCGTGGATTTCGGTATCTATCAAAAATTTCGATTTCCAGTCGATTCCATTACTCCTTCAAAATCTCTGATCTGGGTATGCAGCCACTGTGAGCCTGGAACATCCACGATTTTTAACTGGTCTGATATTCCTCTCATGGCATGCGGAAAATGGAAGATAAGACAAAGGAATAAAAGCCCCATATATACGGACTACACAATTTTTGACCCTGCTGAGCACAACACCAACGCAATGCAGTTAATCCGAAAAAATAACGGGTTTCTAATGGAACCTCTCCCCAAGCAACAAAGAACAAACCGTTTCTTTATTCAGGACGATGACTCCTTAGTTCCGAGAGAAGCTTTTGTTGGATTTGGAATGCCAGTTATGAAATCTGGAAGCACTCAGCAAATCGTTTCGATTATTTTTGAAGCGCAAAGCCATTTGTGCCATCTCTTTCGCCCGGTTGTCGATTATTATTTGACATTTGGGAACAAATTTGAAGTGGGAGCTCCCATCACTGAGTTTAATGAAACGAACTCACTCAAATTACGATTTCCCATTCTACGAATGATCGGAGTTTTGCGAAGAGATAATACTCTAGGACTGCGGAGAAATGATGAAGATTCCTAAACCTTACAACTATCACGGAGGTTTTGTATGTTATACGATCCAGTAAATAAAAAAAAAGAAACCTATTCAAATTTCATGCTTTCAGAGATTTTCGATCCAAGTGCAGGAAATGCCTATTCTATTTAAAAATAAGAAAGCGGAAGAGCTCATCGCCTATTTGGTATGTTCCAAAGATATGATGATGAATAAACATATCATTGCCTCTACATTGTGGCCCAATTCATCCAATCGTAATTCATTGAATAGCCTGTATAAAGTCATGGAATGGATTCGAACCTTTCCGGTTCAAGAGATTGTCTCCATGATTGAATCAACTCGAGGTAAAATCTCATTGAACCAAAATGAGATTTTCTGTGATCTATGGGAATTTAATGAATTGTACCATACCAAAACGACTCAAAATTGGGAGCATGCTGTCAGTCTTTATCAGGGAATGCTTTACTATGAAGAAGGATATTCCTGGGCTTTTCGGTATGATGGTGAATATGATATGAAATATTTTGAAATGTTGGAACATCTCATTTCTCATTATCAAAAAATAGGGAAAAATCGAAAAGCAACGTATTATCAAAAATTGTTGGAAGTTAATTAATCAATCCTGCTGCCTGTTTACCATAAAAATGGAACTAATCAAACAGAAAGGATGCGTTTTATCATGTTATTTTCTTATATATATGAAAGACATGGAGATAAACATTTTGGAACGAAAGGAAAAGGAACCAAATGGCGAGGAAATCGTCAGTTGGTGTTAGAGGCCGCTGTTGCATATTTACAGCAGCATGAAAATGACATGGAAGCATTTCGCTCCATTCAAGATGATCCCGTCAGCTTAAGCTGTTATATCGTGGATGATATCCAAAACATCGAAGCTTCTGCGCAAGACAAGGAAGATGCCTTTATCGTTCAAGTAAATATGGTTGTAAAAAATGATATTCATAAAGGTAACTATATCGAAGTGACATATCATCTGTATCCACAGAAAAGCTCGGAGATAGTTGGTTTTGGAATTGGAAAATCACTAAATGAGGCGATCCAAAATAGCAAATCCCGTCCAGAGTAAATTTTTCCAAAGAAAATTCCCCCGCATAACTTCTAAGTATACGGGGGAATTCTATTTTTTGCAAGGTAAATCATATCAACATAACTTATTTTTCTTGAATTGGTTTTGCTTTGGTTTTAGTTGTTTTGGCTTTCCCCTGAATTTCCGGGACAGGAGGAACCTCATTTTTAGGAAATTTTGTGTATTCTGGCCGTTTCATCCCTGCTTTTGCCATATCAACCCTTCTTTCTCGTTTTACACATCATTATTTTTGATAGACTGCTTTTTGGCATTTTTATTCTGATTTTGATTTTCTCTCGTAATGGGCGTCTGTCCATGACATTTTTTCATACGGGCTGTTTGATTATCTGGCTGACTATCTTTGGCCATTATCCTCACCTCAAAGTTAGCTTTGCTTTTTTACAAAAAATATCCCTTTCTCTGATGGATGGAGAAAGGGATATTTTTCTTTATTCGGTTTTACTGTTGGTTGTTGGGGTAACAGTTACATTTACCTTATAGTTGCCATATGCCCAAGCCCTATATTCTGGATTCTTAACCGAAATCTTTATTGGCATCTCCGTACTACCTGTAAAGTCCTCTTTTCCAGTCATATCAATCTCCCCATACAAATCGCTTGGTGAAATGTTATCAATGACATCTTTTGGGCCTACAATTGTAACCGCTAAATTTTTGGTTGTAATATCAGCTGTTTGCCCAGATCCTAAATTTTTGGTCACAAACTGTTCCACATTCATCGTTTTCGTTGTAAACTCTGTTAAATCAAAGGAAACATTTACGGTATAAAGATTGCTCAGATTAGTAAAATTAGCAGGTAGATCTACGCTCATGACAACGCTATTTCGCTCAGGACTGATATTCGAAAAATCAATTGGCAATAAACTAATGGATTTGAGGTTTGCCAAATCTTGTTTCGATCCGCCTACTTCAATGCTCTGATAATCCATCCGCATAATATTCGTGAGATCTAGTTTTTCTGGTTTATTGGTGTAAGTGACATCAATGGGTACCGTTGCTCGACTGAGTACTGGAATCGTAACCTCTACTTCATTGACATCATTAGAAAAATGGATTAATCCATCACTATTTGGAATTTCATTTCCACTGGCATCCTGCAACACTAGCTTTGTGGTAAATTTTACCGTTTCCGTCAATGGTTCCCGCACCGTATATGCCACGCTGACCTTAGCCACTTTCGTTACTTCCGTCTCCGGTCCGCTTAATGTTACTGTATCCGAAGAAAGAACCGGAGAATTCACAAAATAATCATCATTTACGGTATACTTGATTTCATCTAAAATATCCATGGTCACTTCTTTGTACTTATCCACATTGACAATTACAGAACCAGGGTCTACCGATGAAATTTCATAATCAATCAGTTGACTCTGTTTCGTGGCTACCAAATTCACGGTAAATTTCCCAACTCCATTATTGCTAACTTGGGCTTCCACTTTTACATCATCCTTCGTCAACTGATTGACGACCAAGCTGTTTCCCGTCACAGACACCTTTGCGGTCATATCGCTTTGCTCAAAGATCTGGTATCCTTGTTCTTTGGCCTCCTTAGAAAGCTCCACGGAAATCGGTACATCGTAAATCACACGAGGGCGCTCCTCCGTATTGACGGTTGCCATCGCAAACCAAAGAATAATCGCTACAAATACCGAAAAAACCAAAACAAAACGGTCATTATTAAACAGTTTGCCTATGCTGAATCCTCTTCGTTTTTTCTTCATTTTTTCTTTTTCCTCCTTATGGAAGGAATTTTACTCTGCCGTTTTTCATTGCTTTTCGGCTCTGGAAGAATCAAGGATTCCAGTTGACTGATTAAACTCTCCCGCGTATAGTTGCGGGTTAACACTCCATTGACCGCAATGGAAATTTGTCCGGTTTCTTCCGACACGACCACAATAATGGCGTCAGAATTTTCACTCATTCCCAAGGCCGCCCGGTGGCGGGTTCCCAAATCAATGCTGATACTGTCATTTTTTGTCAGCGGCAAGATACATCCGGCAGCGCAAACCATTCCGTGCCGGATTACCATCGCTCCATCATGCAGCGGCGCTTTATTAAAAAAGATATTGCCAATCAACGCAGCTGATGGCTCCGCATTCACAACGGTTCCCGTATCAATAATATCTCCTAGCTTTGTCTGCATCTCAAACACAACCAAAGCGCCCATCTTTTGTTTTTGCAGATTGATGCACGCATCTGCTACCGCTCGAATTCCCGTTTTCACCATTTTCTCAATGTCTTCTGGCTCTTTGCTCAAGAGGGGAATGGATAGATACTTTCCTCCCACCCGACTTCGGCCTAGCTGTTCCAATACGCGCCTGAGTTCTGGCTGAAATAAAATGACCAACGCAATGACTCCAAATTGCAAGAAGGCATTTAAAATATACATCATCATATGAAGCTGCAGGTAGAAGGAAACGATCCATACCCCGACCAAAATCAGGATTCCTTTTACCAGCTGCTCTGCCCTGGTTTCCCGGACTAATTTAATCCCTTTATAAATAATAAAGGAAACTAAAATGACATCCAGCGCATCCGCCACCTGAAAGGACTTGATCAGGCTGACAAAAGCGCTCCATACATTTTGTATAAAATCCATTGCTTTCGTCCTTCCAATTTCCTACATTCCATATTTTCCGTCTTTTCTCTTGTACCACACTTGCAGCGAGCACGTTGCGTCCATCCCCCTCCTTTATCAAAAAGCATGGTACGCATTGCTTCCTCCGTGTGATTATTGTACCATAGATTCTTTCAGAATCAAACTGTTTCTTGGCGTTTCTGTCCGCTTTTTTTCGCAGGTATCCGCTAGTTTTTTTACCGCAGCAACCAAACGGTGGATCTCTTCCGGCCGCGTAAAGACTGATGGGCAAACCCGTACCGTCCCCTGCTCCAATGTTCCTAAATAGCGATGCGCAGCTGGGGCGCAGTGTAAACCAGCCCTCACCGCAAATCCTAATTCGCTCAGTTTCTTTCCCACTTCTTCACTATTTGCTCCTTGAATATTAAAAGACAATACGGGAACAAAATACTTTTCATTGGGACGCTCCGTATATAATTGTATCCGTTTGTCCGCTGAAAGCTTGTCATAAAGCATTTGCACCAGCGATAATTCATGCCGGAAAATATTCGCGATGCCTCGTTTGGATACAAATTGTACGCCAGCCCGTAATCCGATAATACCCGCTACATTCGGCGTACCACTTTCTAAATGCTCCGGCATTTCCAGAGGTTGCTCATAAGAAATCGACGAAGTCCCAGTTCCACCTTCGATCAAGGTATTCAAGGACTCCCCTTTACACGTTAGCAACACACCGGTTCCCATAGGACCGTAGAGCCCTTTGTGACCGGGCAAACACAGATAATCAATCCCGATATCCTGCATATCAATCGGAACGACACCCGCGCTTTGCGCACAATCCACTAGAATCGGAATCCCATATTCATGTCCCAAAGCAGCCAAACGCTCCACTGGCAAGCGAACTCCAATTACATTGGAAGCCTGTGTGCAAACAATCAGCCGTGTATTGGGGCGCAATGCGCTGCGAAAAGCATTTACTGTAGCATTATTATCGCCAGGAACAACCTCCACTTCCGTAAAGCTAATTCCCTTTGCAGTCATAGCTTGAAGAGGTCTAGTAACCGCATTGTGTTCCAAGCAAGAGATAACCACATGATCCCCACTTTTTAAAACGCCTTTGAGCACCATATTAATTGCATACGTACAATTTAAAGTAAACGCCACACATTCTGGCCCATCACAATGAAAAAAATCTGCTAACGCTTTTCGCGAACGGTATATTTCTTCTGCTGCTGCAATGGACATGGTGTGTCCGCTGCGCCCGGGATTCGCCCCCAAAGTTTTTGATGCGTAATTAACCGCCGCAAGCACCACCTGCGGTTTGGGATAAGTCGTAGCTGCATTGTCCAAATAAATCATTGGAAGTCATCCCGCTCTGCCCGACCTATGATCCGAATTCCAGCCTCTGCTAAAATCTGCTCTGCTTGATCCGTGTTATTCGGCACATATACGCCATAGCCACACCCCTGCTGTTCCTTCAGACGAGTGGTACGTTCCACATAAGCTTTGATCCCATGAGAAAACAAAAGATCACGGCTTTTCATCGCATATGTGATTGAGCTAACCAAAATAAAAGGCTTGCCCATAAAAATCACCTCTTTGTTTTTTCTAACAGCATATGCAGTGAGCCAGCCTTTTGCTTATCTTCTTTATGATTTTCCTTTGTGGGTATAAATCAAGAGACACACCGCATGGGCAGCCATCCCTTCTTCCGCTCCAGTAAACCCCAAGTGTTCTTCTGTGGTTGCTTTCACATTGACTTGGTCAATGGAGATTTCGCAGACTTCCGCGATTTTTTTTCGCATTTCTAAGATAAAAGGCTTGAGCTTTGGTTTTTGCGCTAAAATGGTCGCGTCAATATTGCTAATCAGAAAACCTTTTCTCTGTACTTTTTTCCAAACCTCCTGAAGCAGAGCCATACTGTCCGCATCTCGGTAGGCTGGATCATGGTCTGGAAACAAACCGCCAATATCCCCCAACGCTGCGGCGCCTAATAGGGAATCCGCAATTGCATGAGCCAAGACGTCCGCATCCGAATGTCCCAACAAGCCTTTTTCATATGGAACCTCCACCCCGCCTAAAATCAAACGTCGTCCCTCTACCAAACGATGTACGTCATATCCATGTCCAATTCTCATGGGTTTTCCTCCCTTTTCTTTTGCAGCCCTTGTAAAATCGCTTCTGCCAACACAATATCTTCTGGAGTTGTCAATTTCAAATTATGGTAGTTGCCCAAACAAAGGTGGACCGGAACCCCAAACCGCTCAATGAGCTGACAGTCATCCGTATAATCCGCCTGCTGTTTTCGGGCCGCATCCATGGCTTCCTGATATAAAGCCCGCTCAAATACTTGGGGTGTCTGCACCGCCCACAGCGTGTCCCGCTTCGGCGTATCCACCACGAAGCCTTGTCCATCCACTACCTTGATCGTATCTTTGACAGGAACTCCCAACGCAGAAGCCCGGTAGGTTTCCGCATCTTCCACGACAAAGTCGATCAAAGCTGGAGAAATCAGAGGACGGGCGCCATCATGGATCGCCAAATATACCGCCTCTGGGGATACCTTTGCAATACCCGCAGCTACGGATTCCTGACGGGTTACGCCGCCAGGAACCACTGCTTTCACTTTTTGCAGTCCTTGGGCGCGAATACACGACTCCATATGAGGAATATCCTCTTCCCGTCCAACGACAATGATTTCATGAATCCGGTGCGCCTGTTCAAATGCATGCAGAGTATGGACCAAGGCAGGCATTCCTAACAAATCAAGAAATTGTTTGGACCGCCCCCCTAATGCCATCCGGGTCGAGTTGCCCGCAGCTGGAATAATCGCGCTGCAAATTTTTAACATCCTGGATCTTCCCTTCTCTCCCAGCCGAATCTCCCGGCAGGGATTTATAATCAGTTCCATTTGTTTCTATTATAGACCCAATTAATTTTTTCCGCAATCTCCCTTGCATATAGAATGGAAAAATTTAAACTCCATTCATATTTTTCTATACCCGAATAAAATCCTTGCTGGAATATCCTTCGATCCCATTGTAATTGACCACATACCAATTTCCGGTTTCGCCCAAAATGGAAACGGTTGCTCCATTTGGTATCTTTCCAATGATATCCCCTTCCAATCCTGGCTTATTTCGAATATTGAGATTGCCCCCCTCCGTCACAACGGTTCCCCTGCGTACTGGTTGCGGCTCCACAAACGGAATACCAAAATATTGCGTCAAGGACTGGACAATATTTCTGGCAATCGGATTAATATTTTGACGGATCCACTCCGCATCTTCCACGTTATCATGGTAGGCAATTTCCATCAACACTGCTGGAGCATTGGTTTTGGTAATCTCCACTAATGTTGTCGTTGGAACCGTTTTTACCTTACTGGGATCGGGATAAATCTTTTTGAAATTTTCCGCAAGAATCTCCGCCGCCCGTTTTCCCCGGCTGCTGGACGGATAGTAATATACATCCGTACCCTGGATTTTGCCTGCTAGAGCTGGCGGAGCCGCATTGGAATGCAAGGCTAAGTGGAGGTCATAATACCCCTCATTGGAATCTCGGATCGCTTGCCCCAAGGAAGTCCCTGGCGTATTACGGGAAAACGTGATTCCGCTAGCCCGTAAATAGGGTTCCATCGCGTCAGCAATCAGGTTCATATAATATTGCTCGTCGCCCCCATTGACATACTTGTTGTATGGCTGAAGCGAGGGACTTAAATAAATGCTTGGCATAATAAAATCCTCCTTTTTCTATTATGATATGCAAAAAAGGAAGCGCCGCAACCAAGTTTTCCTTTCTACATTCCCAGCTTTGCGAAATAGGATTCACTGGAGATATGAGCAGGACGCAGATACCGTCCTAATCCAAACAGACATTCTGGATCTTGGGTAATGGTGTTCATCTTACTCTCACAAATCAAGGTTGCCTGAAATCCCAATTCTTTTAATACCGGCATGGCCTCCTTGCTAACCGCTCCAAACGGATACACAAAAGTAGTCGGGGCAATTCCTGTGTGTTCCTTCATAACGTCTTGCATCTTCCCCACATCCTCCCGCAGCATTTGCTGATACTGCTCTACACTCTCCCCACTCTTTTTCTTCGCTCCTTTTCGTCCTCCATCGTTGGTATGAAGATTATACGTGTGATTTTGGAATTCTACGATTCCAGACGCCAGCATTTCCTGGATGTTATCCCAGGTGATATGGGAATAATAGGGACTAACGTCCTCAGTATTGCTGAACTTTTCCGTGAGCATTCCCACAGGAGAAATGATCATTTTAAAATCATATTGTTTTGCTAAGGGATAAGCATAAAAGTAATTGTTGTAATATCCGTCGTCAAAGGTCAACAGAACCGGTTTTTCTGGCAGCGGGGTTCCCTGATTGACATAGTCCAGCAAATCCTGCATGGAAATCCCTGTGTAGCCATTGGCCTGCAAATACTGCAAATCCTGTTCAAATAACTCCGGGGAAATCACATAGTCGCCCTGCATAGCCGGATCTTTCAGGATGCTGTGATACATAATAATCGGCAGGGTAACTCCTTCCTCTGCTTGGGCACTAGCCGCAATGGACATTCCTGCTTTTGCCCCCGCAAATCCCAGGATGGAAATGCAAACACCGAAGATCACCCCGAATACCGCCAATCGTTTTGTCAGCTTCATGGTTACAAACATGATTGTTCCGCCCCCATCTTTGATTTCTTATCATTATAGTCCACTTCCAGCCTGGCCTATGACACATTTTTACAGTTGGATTCTTTCTAAATAAAAAAGCAGTAGAATATAGCTCTGCTGCTTCTGTATTATGGGATAAAAACTAGAAACTACGTTGTAACCAATTCAAAATCCTGTTTCCATGCCACATAAAAATAAAAAGTAAGCACAACACCCGTTATGCCTACTTACTGATCTTTTTTCTCTGGTCAACCAGCCACTCACCGGATCGCCATCATAGCCGCCATTCCGCCTCGCTTAGCACCCATCACACGGTGGGAAAACAACAACTCCAAGTGGCATTTGGTACAAACTCCACCGACGAAAATTTGCGGCTCCGGAACCCCTGCCCGGTGAATCACCCGGCGGTTAACCTCCCAAAGATCCAGCATATATTTTCCTTTATCTAATTCCTGTAAGCAGGATGCTGGATCAATGCCCTCTAATGCCATAACCTGCTCATAAACCGGAAGATCCACTTCATAGCAACAGCTTCCAATGGATGGGCCAATCGCGACCAAAAGCTGACTTGGGTCACTGCCAAACTCTTTTCGCATCGCTTCCACCATTTTTGCTCCCATCTCCGCAACCGTCCCACGCCAGCCTGCATGAGCAAGTCCAATCGCTTTCTTTTCTGTGTCCACAAAATAAAGCGGTACGCAGTCGGCATAGTAAGTGACCAAGGTAACGCCTGGCTCATTGGTAATCAATCCATCCACACTTTTTCGATCTCTGGGCTTCCAAATACCAATCCCCGCTTCCTTTGCTGTTACCCGGCGGATTTCCGTGTGGTGGTCCTGAGCAGAAGCCACTAGGCCGTCATAATCAAATCCAGCTCCGCGGCAAAACCGACGGTAATTTTCCAGAACGGTTTCATCTGGATCCCCCCGGTTAAAATTCAAGTTCATAGAGGAAAACTCCCCTTGACTCACGCCGCCCAGACGGGTGGAAAAAGCATGGTTCAGCCAGGGAAATTTAGAAAGTTCTGGAAAAACCAAATAGGATACCCCTTGATTTTCCATCAGATGCATCTGGTGAATTGGTTTCATATCATCCCCCCTTACCCACGGTAGCCGCCACGAAGCACTCTTCTTCGTATAAACAGAACAATAATAAAGATAAAGTATGCGCCCAATACGCCTAACAAACTGAAGTACAAAGCGGGAGGCATCTCCACCAACAAATTGATAAAATGCAGCATCATATAAAGGGAAACTAAAATAAACGCGTTGTTTTCCACAATCAGCATATGGGTTCTGTTATTCCGAATGGCAAATACATTAAATCGCAGGGTCAATAGAAAAATACCAACAGCAGCCAAACAAAGGTACAGATTGTTCATTTGACCTGGGAAGATTCCTGCGGCAATGCCCATCAAAACAGCACCGGTAAATGTGCTGACCAAAGTTAAATACGATAAAATTTTACTCAAAATTCATTCCTCCAGATTTAAAATCTCTTGGGATTTTCTACCTCTACCCTTCCCTTTCCTCTCCAGCGGGAAGGGCTGGGGTTACATAGGTAGTCTGATAGTTTACATAGATTACCATACCGGGCTTTGCCCCTTGGGGTTTGTTGACATGGCGTACCTGGGTGTAATCCACCGGCACCTGGGAGGAATCCCGGCATCGGCTGAAATAAGCCGCGATCTGCGCAGCTTCGGTCATCGCCAAATCCGTAGGCTCTTTTCGCTCTGTAACCAAAATGGTATGGGAACCAGGATGGTTCTTGACATGGAACCAGATATCATGGTTCTTGGCCTCCTTCATGGTCAGGCGGTCATTTTGCCGGTTATTCCGTCCTACCAAAACCAAAAATCCATCGCTGGTGCGAAACTCTATCGGTGCATGAGGAACGCTTTCCTTCCCTTTTTGCTGTTTACTACGGGAAGGCTTTATGTACTCCTGCTCTACCAGTTCCTGTCGGATTTCATTGAGATCCCGTTCCGTTGTGGCCCGGCTCAATTCATCCAGCACCGTATCCACATATTCTAACTCCTGCCGGGCCTGGGCAATTTGCTGGGTCAATTTTTCCTCTGCGGTCTTTGCCTTGCGGTATTCTTTGTAATACTTCTGGGCATTCTGGGAAGGAGTCAGCAGAGGATTGAGGGAAATACGAACCATAGGAAGGGATTCGTCATAAAAATTCTGCAAGGCCACCACAGTATCTCCTTTTTGGATCTGGTACAAATTGGCGTTGATCAAATCACCGAATACCTTTAGCCTCTCTCGCTGCGTACACTGCTTCAATTCTTCCGTCTGCACATTCATTTTCCTGCTCAACCGCTCCATAGCAGTGGTCAAAACACGATGGATATCCTGAGATTTGGCCTTCATCCGTTCTATCCGATCCCGCTCTCCATAAAAAGTATCCAAAAGCTGAGAAAAAGATTCTGGACGATGGATCTGCGCCTCATTCCCATATTGGGTAATTTCTAAAAAAGAAAAATCCAACGGCTTTCCATTGGGATGGAGGGCCATGCAAGGCTTCCCTGCTTGATTGCGCACCATCTCAAACACACATTCCAACTCTTGCGTCAGTTTCTGCTGGTTCAAAGCCGTTGATGTATCCCCGTCGCCCATCCGATGCTGGATTTCCCGGCATACTACCGGAGATACGCCCTGTAATACCCCTAAAAGCGTATTGCTTAACTCTCCATTTTGAGAAGTACGAACCACCTGCTCCACCGCTTGATCTGGGATTGTTTCCAGCATGCAAAGCTTATGCTGAGGCGGTGGGGAACGATACCGCAGCCCCGGCAAGACCAAACGCTCCGAACTCATTTCTTCATCCACCCGTTTCAGAGCATCGATGATCACTCCGTTTTGATCAACAAAAATAATATTGCTGTACCGCCCCATAATTTCTATCACTAAGGTGAAACGGACCGGATCGCCCAATTCATTGAAGGCGTCAAAATCCAACTGCAAAACCCGTTCCAGCTCCACTTGCCGGATGGCGGCCAAGCGGGCGCCTCCCAGTCGTTTGCGCAACAGCATACAAAGCATTGGAGGCTGTTTTGGATTTTCAATGGAACGCTGGGTAAAATGAACGCGAGCGCTGTTCGCCCTGGCGGACAACAATAGTTTCAATGGCTCCGTCCGGGTGCGCAGAGACAACACCATTTCTTCCCGGTTTGGCTGATAAATCTTATCCACCCGAGCCCCCAGCGCCACCTCTTCGATTTCTTTTTTTACGTGCCGCAGAAAAGCGCCGTCCAACGCCATAGCGTACCTCCTTTTCCGTATCGGAATTTATTCCGCCAAATAACAAACTGGATCCGTCTGAGCCGATTTTTGAAACAAGATATTGGGGAACTCCTGTTCTAAAAGTTGAATCAGCGGATGGATTACCACATCTTCCGTATTAAAATGCCCTGCGTCTACCATAGTGATCCCCATTTCCTGGGCAGCCAACAGTTCATGGTGCTTGCTGTCCCCGGTCACAAACGCGTCCACCCCGCAGCCCGCCGCATCAAACAATAAACCGGAACCAGCCCCACAGGAAACCCCAACGGTTTTAATCTCCCGATTTCCAACGGTATACTTGACCCCGCCACAATGCAAATGCTCCTTGACATAGGCCGCAAAAGCCTGAGGCGATAATGGGGATGGCAAAATTCCCAATAAACCTTCCGCCAAGTCAGTATCCCGGTACTTTTTAAACGGCGTGCAATCCTGAAGTTCCAGGGCGGCTGCTAAACTGGCATTGACTCCGCAAGGCGCTAAATCTAAGTTGGTGTGGGCGCAGATAGCGGTCAGGTTATTTTGGATGAGTTGGGTTGGAATATCCTGAGGACGAAGTTTTTTGATTGGTGTAAAAATCACCGGATGATGACTGATAATTAACTGCACTCCCATTTGGTTCGCTTCCGCTACCACTTGACTGGTAATATCCAAAGAAACCAATACGGAAGTAACTTCCACCTCTGGATTTCCTACCAATAACCCCACATTGTCAAAATCCATTGCCGTGTCAAAGGGAGCGATTTGGTTAAGAAATTGGCTAATCTGTTTTGCTGTTGTCATACCGATTCTCCTTCTGTTTTTTCACAAGGCGGTTTCGCTAATAAATCATCCAATTCCTGTATCAGCGCGATTATCGGCTTAGCTTCCGAAACCCTTCCCGCTGCCTGCAATCCTTCCGCCTTCTTGTTCAAGTGGTTCCGCTCCCGCTGAATATAAGCCCTGCTTTCCTCTGTGGAGCCGTCCAATAAACCGATGTATGGATAAAGAGGATGTTTGGGCACTTGTTGCGGCAGATATTCCGCTCTCATGACCGAATACACCCGGCCGTCTGCAATCACTGCTTTTTCCTCCCGAACCGCATAGCCTTCCTTTGCCAGAAAACAGCGAAGCTCCTCCGCCGAACTCATCGGCTGCAAAATCAAACGCTTTTCATTGCTTTTGAGCCAAGGGGCTTTGGCAAGGATCCCAGCGATCAATTCCCCGCCCATGCCGGCAATGACCACATCGTCCACTTCATGGGGGAATATCAGTTCCAGGCCGTCCGACAAGCGGGTATCCACCTGCCCTTGTACCAAATACCGCTTCACATGCATGGCGGCTTTTTGCAAGGGGCCCAGGTTCACGTCTGAAGCAATGGCTTTTTCCACTTTGGCTTGCTTGACCAGCCAAATGGGCAAATACGCGTGGTCAGTTCCAACATCAGCCATTTTACAGCCTTCCCGCACCATGGAAGCACACAACTGCAAACGCTGATCCAACTGAAACAATCTTTTCCGCCCAAACAATCCGTTTCTCTCCTTTAAAAAGCATCAAGATTCAAGAACCGCCCGGCAAAGTGTTTGCCGGGCGGCACGAAATCCAAAAATTCTTATTTATCTGCCAAATGAGCATTCAATTTCGCAAGTAAGCCTTCTGGATCTACTCCGTGTACCATGCAAGCTTGCTCAACCGTTTCGCCGCGGGATGCTGGACACCCCAAGCAGTGCATACCCATTTCCAAAAAATAAGGAGCGGTGGTTTGATCCATATCCAAAATATCGCCAATAATAGTATCTTTTGTAATAACTGCCATGATAAGATTCGTCCTTTCCGGTATTTGTATAAAATCTTTATATTCTAATATTTTATTATAATACCCATACGGAATGTTTGCAATACATTTGGCTTATTTTCTATAAAAACTTCCCAGTTTCTACAAAACCGGCAATGGAAATTCCATTACCGGTTGTAACATTTCGTTTGAATTGACTTAAAACTGTCCTTTTCGCAAAATAGGGATCAGCCGTTTCGCTAAGAAAATCCCTCCTATACAGCAGGCAATGTTCCCCGGAGCCACCACCAGGAAGCATTGTACGATAACAGCCCAAATTCCAATTGGATTATTGGTATAAAAATTTGAGATCAGATAAAAATACACGATACCGCAAAAATAAACGATGGCCAGCCCTGCTCCGGTTGCCGCAAACAGCCTTGGATATGTAATCGTCTTGCCCCGCTCGACAATCCATCCAGTCACAAAGGTTCCCACTAAAAATCCGATGAGGTAGCCAAAGGTTGGATAAAGCACATATCCAATTCCGCCGCCGCCAGTAAAAATTGGCACTCCAACTAGGCCTAAAATGATATAGATCGCCACTGAAACAGCACCCATCCGCGATCCCAGCAATAGGCCTGCCAACGTGGTAAACAGGACTTGTAGCGTAAAGGGAACCCCTGGAATGGGAATTTTAATAAAGGCTCCCACTGCGATCAAAGCCGCAAACAATGCGCATAGAATCAAGTCCACAGTACGAATTTTCCAAAATTTATTTTTTTGAACCATATCCTGGTTCGCTTTTTCTCTACTCATGATCAAACAACCCCCGAATGCTCACTTCTCCCGACTGCAACACTTCCACTTGCCCATCTTCACGCTCCAAAACCAGTCCGCCATCTCCATCAATGTCCACCGCTTTGGCTGGATAAGGCTCTTGGGAAAAACGAACAACCTGCACATTTTTTCCCAGAACTAGAGAGCGGGAACGGTACTCTTCCAGGAAGGAGCGATCCCTAAGACCATCGCATAGTGCTAAAACTTGATTCACGATTTCCGCCGCCAATTGATTTCGATCTAAGCGCTCCGGCACAATTTCAAACAAAGCGCCAGCTTTTTCTTGAATCTCCTCTGGAAATTCCTCTTTCGCTGTGCTAAAATTCACGCCAATTCCTAAAATAATGCTCTCAACACCCCCACTTTCAAAGTCGGTCACAGCCTCTGTGAGAATTCCGCAGATCTTGCGCTGATTCACATAAACATCGTTGACCCACTTAATTTCCGCCTGTACCCCTGTCACCTTTTCAATCGCACGGCAAACCGCCACAGAAGCCGCTGTCGTAACCAACAGAGAATCCTGGGAAGATAAATGAGGACGCAGCAAAAGGCTCATATAAATCCCTCTGTGTTTCGGTGATACGAAGCTACGCCCCATTCTGCCTCGTCCACCAGTTTGTTCCTCGGCGAACACCACCGTTCCATGAGGCGCATTGTCCAAGGCCATCTTTTTAGCAGTGATATTTGTGGACTCCAAAATCTGATAAACATGAAGATTTGATTTCCATTCTGGATGGCGCAAATAAGGCTCCATTCCTTCCACAGACAGCAAATCCGTGGATGGATCCAAACAATATCCCCGGTTTGTTACCGCTGTAATTTGATATCCATCCTTTTTTAGTTCGTTGATCGCTTTCCAAACGGCTGAACGGGAAATCTGCAAAGCTTTGGCCAGTTCCTCGCCGGATATGCTCTCTCCCTTTTTTTCTTCCAAAACTCGCAAGACATTACTTTTCGATGACATATAGGAACACCTCATTTCTTTGATATGGCTAGTATAATCGAAAAAATGCAAATTGTCAACTATTTTATATATTTAAGTTTACAATCAAAACCCAGCAAAAAAAGCCTTGACCACACACCGGTCAAAGCTCCCTTGTGAAAAACGAATTTGATCCATTTAACCATAGTACCCAAAGCTGCATAACATATCAAAACAAGCATTGACTTCGTCGTCGGTAAACAGCGCTGCATACTTCCCTTTCACCACCAAGGCCTCCTGGGAAAGATCCAAACGATTCTGCTCCGCCAGCCGGTCAAAAGCCTCTGACTGCTGCCGCTTGGCCAGCATCCCTTTCACGGTTTTTACCCCTCCTTGTTTCGCTACGGTTTGAAGAAAACGGGTTGGATTCCATCCACAAACCAACCGCTGCTGCTCTGCCATTTGAATCAATTCCTCTTCAAATTCCTTCTCTAACACACTCACTTGGATTTCCCCTCCTAAATCCCATCATTCTTATCTCCAGTCCGAGCCAAGGACGCCGGATTTTCCGAACTGGCTCTCTTCCATTGATATCATAACATATATTTTTTCCGTCCGCAATGAATCTTCCTTGATTTTATCTTGAGAAATTGGGGATATATTAAATACAAACCGGAGGAAAAGCAATGGGGAGGATTTGCATTGATTCCTTCAGTTAACTGTGGTAGAATAATGAAAAAACTGGTCCGATTTGTTTGGTCAGGGATGTTTTATGGAGGAAACCGTTTGAAAAAGTTAGTCCAATTCCTGCTGCACCGCACAACATTAGTTGGATTCGCCATGTTGGTACAGGCTGTTTTACTGATTGTTGTTCCTTATTGTTTTCCAAAATATGCCGGCTATTTTCATACCTTTTGTGTTATCATTAGTGGAATCGCCGTCCTCCATTTGATTAATAATCGAATCAATCCCGCCTACAAAATCGCTTGGATTGTTCCTATTCTGTTGTTCCCAATCTTTGGCGGAGTCTTTTACGGTTTACTTGGGGGAAATAAGCTGAGTAAACGAACCCGGCGCAAACTACAACGGATCCAGCGGAAAATGGATCAAGCTTTGCCACCTTCCGACCAAACGGGTGAATTGCTACGCCATATGGCTGGCTATAGCATCTCTGCGGCAAACCAATCTACCTATATTACAGAATATGCCCTTTGTCCACCTTATGAAAACACGGATACCGAATATTTGCCAATTGGAGAAATCAAATTTGAGCGGCTTAAAGAAGAGCTACGCAAGGCAAAACACTATATTTTTTTAGAATATTTTATTATTGAACCTGGGATCATGTGGGATTCCATTTTGGAAATCCTCCAATATAAAGTGAAAAACGGCGTAGAAGTCCGGGTTATTTACGACGATATTGGCTGTATCCGCACCTTACCTCACAAGTATCACCACCAATTGGAGGCGATGGGCATCAAATGCTGTGTCTTCAACCCCTTCCTTCCCATCCTTTCCGGCCGTTTCAACAACCGGGATCACCGAAAAATTGCGGTGATTGACGGCAAAGTGGGCTTTACGGGCGGGATTAATCTAGCCGATGAATACATCAATGCTCGGGAGCGGTTCGGCCACTGGAAAGACACCGCAGTCATCCTAGAGGGCAGCGGCGTCTGGAATTTAGCCGTCATGTTTTTATCTATGTGGGGATATCTGCGGGGAGTGGAAGAGAATTTTGATGATTTCCGTCCCTACTTTCCGCCGGAAGAACTTCCAGTCGCAAAAGGTTATGTACAACCATTCAATGACAGCCCTTGGGATCAGGAATCGGTTGGGGAAAATGTTTACCTCAACATGATTACTCGCGCGAATCGGTATGTATACATTACCACCCCCTACCTGGTGATTGACCATGAGATGCTTACCGCTCTTTCCAATGCGGCAAAATCCGGCGTGGATATTCGCATCATTACCCCCCACATCCCGGATAAGTGGTATGTACACGAAGTCAGCCGCGCTCACTACTCCCTGCTTTTGGAAAATGGGGTACGAATTTATGAGTATACCCCGGGGTTTATCCATGCCAAAACCTTCTGCTGTGACGACCAATTCGGAGTGGTTGGCACCATCAACCTGGATTACCGCAGCCTGTATTTGCACATGGAGTGCGGCGTCTGGATGTATGGTACAGACAGTATCGCTGACATCAAATACGATTTTATCCGTACTATGCGGAAAAGTCAGGAAATTACACTGGAGGACTGCCGCCGCGTCCCTTGGTATCGCCGCCTCTTGCGTGCATTCCTCCGAGCTTTTGCCCCATTAATGTAAAAAAACCTTTCTGCTTTTATTTTGGCAGAAGGTTTTTTTATTTGTTTCGAAATTGTTTCTTTTTTGGCGATAAAAACTTACTAAATTTCTGATTATTTTTTCATAAGTTGGTAAATCCCGATATATCCCGTATTTTCGGGCTGTATGGGCATTTTCCTTTTGGAAGATACCTCGCATAAGCTGGCATTTACCAGCATGAAAATGCAACCAAAAGTAGTAAAT